>JAGASE010000011.1 GCA_017621875.1 Clostridia bacterium | reverse complement strand
TATTAAGGATTTACACCCGAAGCTGCAGGAGAAGCTTGCCGAATTTAAAAGCCTCTGTGAAAAACAGGGGCTTACAGTCGGCATCGGTGAGTGCCTGAGGACCGCATCAGAGCAGGACGCTCTTTATGCAAAGGGAAGAACAAAGCCGGGAAATATTGTTACCAATGCTAAGGGCAGTACGTATTCATCAATGCATCAGTGGGGTGTGGCATTTGATTTTTATCGAAATGACGGAAAAGGAGCGTATAACACCGATGGACGGTTTTTTGAAAAGGTCGGAGAAATCGGAAAAAGCCTCGGGCTTATATGGGGCGGAGACTGGACAAGCCCCGATATGCCGCATTTTCAGCTATCAGATTGGGGTAATACGGCGAGCGTATTGAAAAAGCGGTACAAAACGCCTGATAATTTTTTTGAAACATGGGAGGAAGACGCTATGACAGCGGAAGAGAAAAAGCAATTTGAGGAGCTTAAAAATGAGGTTGCAAAGATAAAGGCAAATGCCGAGAAGGTGTATCATTACACAGCCGAGTTGCCGGATTGGGCGAGAGGTACAATACAAAGGCTGCTTGATAAGGGTATCTATGCAGGTGCGGCGGACGATGATTTGAATTTGCCCGAAAGCCTCATGCGGACATTGGTGATTAACGACAGGGCAGGGCTTTATAATTAAAGTTTGCGTTTTTGTAAACTGCAGGATAGTACAGATTTCGTTGTCTGATTTTGTACAATAATTGTTTAAAACATACAAAAGTGAGATAAAATAGGGATTTTCATTGATTTATGGCCCGTCTTGGTTTATAATTTAAGAGTATAAAAAGTAGATAGGGGGCTTAAGTAGCTGTGTCATGCAGCTATGAGAATGTATGAAAATTTTTCAACCAAAGATACTGTTAACCTTAAAAAATTACAGTGTAAAGCAGTTTACAAATGATGTGATTGCCGGTATTATTGTAGCAATTATCGCCCTGCCGCTTTCGATTGCACTGGCGATTGCGTCGGGAGTTGCTCCGGAAAAGGGACTGTATACTGCGATTGTTGCGGGCTTTGTTATTGCACTTTTTGGAGGAAGTAATGTAAATATTTCCGGTCCTACAGCAGCTTTTGCAACCATTGTTGCCGGAATTGTAGCACAGTTCGGGACAAGCGGACTTGTAATTGCGACGATTATGGCAGGATTGATTCTTATTGTTATGGGCATATGCCGATTCGGAGGACTTATCAAGTACATACCGTATACAATTACTACAGGCTTTACATCGGGTATCGCACTTACCATTGTAATCGGACAGCTTAAAGATTTTTTTGGACTAACCTTCGCCGAAGGCACGCATGCTGTGGAAACAATGGAAAAGCTTTCTGCGGTTTTTAAATCAATTACAAGTATAAATATGCAAAGCGTACTGGTGGGTGTAATCGGTCTTGCAATCTTGATTGTGTGGCCGAAAACAAACAAAAAAATTCCCGGCTCGCTGATTGCGGTTATTGCCGGAGTAATCATTGTAAAGGCGTTTGATATGAAGGTAAATACCATAGGTGATTTATATTCAATTTCACGCTCGCTGCCGCAGCTTTCAGTGCCGCAGGTTGATTTGTCGACAATAAGGCAGCTGATGCCGAGTGCTATCACTATTGCAGTGCTTGCCGGAATTGAGTCACTTTTGTCCTGTGTTGTTTCCGACGGAATGATTAAGGATAAGCATAATTCAAATACCGAGCTGATTGCACAGGGAATAGGCAATATTTTCTCGGGTTTGTTCGGTGGTATTCCTGCAACGGGTGCCATTGCAAGAACTGCGGCAAATGTTAAAAACGGCGGACGCACACCGATTGCCGGAATGATACACGCACTGATACTGCTTTTGATTTTGGTGATTTTAATGCCATATGCTGCATGGATTCCTATGCCGATTATAGCCGCAATTTTGTTTATGGTAGCGTACAATATGTGTGAGTGGCGACATTTTGTTGAGATATGCAAAACTGCACCGAAAAGTGACATAATCGTTTTGGTGCTCACCTTTGTTCTTACTGTGGTGTTTGATTTGGTGGTAGCTATTGAGGTGGGACTTTTAGTGACAGTATTCCTGTTTATGAAGCGTATGGCGGACGTTACGCATATCCGCAGTTGGGTACAGGGAGACGAGGACCTTTCCGATGAAGGACGCCTTAAAATTATTCCGCCCAAAACTCAGGTTTTTGAGATTAACGGACCGATGTTTTTTGCAACCTCGGACAAGTTTGCACAGATTCCGGTTAAGGAGGATATAAAGGTAGTTATCCTCAGAATGAGAAATATTCCCGCACTTGATGTATCGGCACTTCGGACTATGATATCTGTGTACGAACAGTGCAGGGAGCAGGGGGCTTATGTGTTATTCTCCCATGCAAACAAGCAACCGCTTGCTGTTATGAAAAAATCCGGCTTTTATGATACGGTCGGAGGAGAATATTTTATGGATAATATTGACGCCGCTCTTGCTCGTGCAGGTGAGCTTTGCAGGGAATAGTATTACAATAAAAACACAGTTAAAGAAAAAACGTATCACTTTTTTATGAGCGATACGTTTTTTGCTTTTTGGTGATTATTGGTCTTTGGTTGAAATTGATTCACATAGCGGAAGAGGAGTTTTAAAATCACTCCAACAAAATACTTTTACTATATAGTCATTTTCAGTATTTGGCAGGTTTTCGAAGGTATGAGTAACTGTGTCGGTTACATTAATGCTATGCATCTCGACAAAAGAAGCACTGTCATAAACAGCAATTATTACAAGCCCGCTTTTTTCTTGCAGTTCTTCATCAACTGTAATAGATACAGAAAGGGTATTGTTTTCAAAGGAGTAGTCTGCACATTCAAATTGCATTGGTTCGGTTTTCAGTACAGTTAATTCAAATGTTTTTGTGGTAGTTATATCTTGGAAAGATATTTCAGCGGTTAATGTGACTTTGACATCTGAGCCTGTTCTTGTAACTGTGCCGGCTGATGATATTACATCTTCGTTATTAGAATACCAAGTTATTGTACTTCCGTAAGTGCCAAGGTTATCCAATTCTATATTATTACAAACAGAGTTAGCTGTTTCGTTATTTGAATATCGAATTTTCAAACTATCACAATCAGAAGAAACAATGGATTCGGCTTCTGTAAATTCATCATCGGGAACAATAACCTTGCCGCTTGCATCAATTGCGTTAATATTGTTCTCTTGAATAGTATAGGTGATATTCTCAATTTCGGCACTTGTATAGGCTTTTGAATAAACTGTATTATCATCAGTAATAACTGTAACAACAGCAGGAGAAGATTGAGTTTTTGTTATAATTTTTACTGTGGGATCTAATGTTGTAACAACAACAGCACTTGTTTCTTGATCTAATGAGACGGTATAATAACTCTCACTTGAATTTGCACGGTACCCCGAAGCTTCTGTATAGGTTCCGATAACATTACTGTTACTGTCAACAATATCAAATGAATCGACCTTATTTAGAGAATACTGCACTTGATATATTATACCATTTTCTTTGTTAATTTCATTTACCCAGTATTCCACAATATTTCTACGCATTGAATTAATGTTTTCACCTTGTATTATCGATATAGTACCGGCTAAATTCATTAATTCCAAACGAGTGGCATCATCTATAGAAGAACTGCTGCTGTTATACCAGTTGTTCATTAATTCTTCTGTAAAGCCATCGGTTTCAAAGGAATCATTTATTAACATAATCCAATCAATATAATCAATTATATTTCCGTCGTCATCTATTATTGAATCGTACACATCCGGATAATTATGCTTAAAAAAATAGTTAATCATAAAATATTGTGCACTCTTTGTATCGGATATTGTTCGCATAATTTTTTCGCCGAGCTGTAACAACTGCACTTGAAAAAGAATTTGCGGTGAAAATTGTGCAATCAAGCTCGTAGCTTTAAAGCTTTTTGTATATGAATTGATTTCATTATAAGAGTCATACATCATTTGAGCAGAGTCATTGTAAGTGAAAATTTCGGTAATAAGTTGTTTTAGAGTATCCTTGCCAATCTTTTTAAATGATTTGCTTTTTACAGCATCCCAAACTTCCTGGGGAATGTTTGAAACAGATTCAATGCCGCTATCCTGCCATGCTGCAATATCTTCGGATATCAAATAAAATAATTCTTCTATTCCTCCTTCTTCTAAAACGTTAGGAATATAATTGTTTTTCAGCTGTGATTTTGCTACCTTATAAACTGATTTACCGGCTAATTGTACCATTTTTGAGGAAAAAACAGTATATAATGCAGTTGCTATTGGATTGCGTTGTACGTTTTCTGCATATTTAGAATATTCAGGGATGATTTTTGCGGCCTTTTCTTGTGTTTTTGTTAAATCTATAATATCTGCATCAATCAGATATTCACGTTCCCATTGATTTAAACTATTATATACAGAATTTAACATGAGAATATCACGCATAACCTCAAGTGTAGTATATTGTTCTGCTGTTAATGCAAGAGATTCATCAGCATATACTGCAGTTGGCATATATTTTAAAATAATTTCCTTCGCTTTATCACTAGTGATAATATCACTGTAGCCATATTCCTTTGCCCATTCGTATAACTCTGCCGCATATTCTGATTTTTTTTCGGAAGGCGTTCCGGGCAATGATGTATTATCAATAAATAAAAACTTGTTCGGATATGATAAAGATACATGATATGGGTTGAATGGCTCAGTAGAGTCTTTCGAGGGTGTACTGTTGTAATGTATTGTGGCACTTTTAAGGTACGTGTTGTAAGAATTTATAGTTATATTATTCCAATCACTTTCGCTGCCTGTATAGTATACATCCCTAAGGCTACTGCAGTTATAAAATGCACTGTCCCCAATAACTGTAACACTATCAGGAATAGTAATGGATGTAAGCTGTGTACAGTTACAAAATGCATATGGTTCAATACTTGTTACATTATTAGGTATTGTTATATTTGAAATTTTACACAAATAAAAATTATAATAATTAATTCTTGTTATACCATTTCCTAATTTGATATTTGCAAGGTTTCGACAACCCGAAAATGTGTTACTGCCGGTGTTTACTACGCTGTCAGGAATTACAATGCTTGTAAGACCCGTGCAGTTTTTAAATGCATCGCCGCCAATACTTGTTACACCGTTAGGAATTGTTATACTTATTAAATTGCTGCAATCCTGGAATGCGTTATCAGTAATACATTTTGTGTCTGTTCTTAGTGCAATAGATGTATTTTCAGGCATTTCACCCTTATATGCATAAACCGTTTTGCCTATGTATATAAGTCCGTCTGAATGATTTGTGTACCAGGCGGTGTTGCCAAAAGCCAAATAACCGACAAATTCAACACTGCCCGGAATTGTTATATTTTTAAGATTACTGCAGCCGTTAGAGGCCTGTCCGCCAATACTTGTTACACTGTTGGGTATTGTTAAATCAGTAAGACCTGTGCAATTATAAAATGCTGATATACCTATACTTGTTATGCTGTTAGGGAGTTTTATATCAGAAAGTCCTTGACAGTTATCAAATGTACCGGTACCGATGCTCGTCACACTGCCCGGAATTGTTAAATTAGTAAGTCCTCGGCAGCTTTCAAATGCATATTCACCGATGAGAGTTACGCTGCCCGGAATTGTTATGTCAGTAAGACTACGGCATCCGCTAAATGCATAGGCTCCTATGCTTGTTACGCTGTTGGGAATTGTTATGCTTACAAGATTAAACTGATGTTCAAAACAATAATCGGATATATTAATCGTGTTTGTTTTTAAAGAGATGTCTGTGATTTCTCTGCCTTTACACGTATGAGCTATGTTTCCTACGTATAGGACGCCGTCAGGTTGGTCATTATACCATTTAGTATTATAAAATGCATATTCTGCAACACTGGTTAAATTTTGTGGAATTGTTATGTCTGCTAAACTTTCACAATGTTGAAAGGAACCTCTTCCTATGGCAACTACATTGGCGGGAATATCTATACTTACCAAACTACTGCACTTATAAAATGCGTATGCTCCTATAGCGGTAACACTGTCAGAAATTGTAACGCTTATTAAATTACTGCACTCGTAAAACGCATATTCTCCTATAGCGGTAACACCATTACTGATGATAACGTCCTTTATATCTGTGATTGAAGAATACCATGGCACATATGAAGACAGAACGTAATCTGTCATGTCTCCTGTACCACTTATAGTAAGCGTTCCGCTACTGTTAAGTGTCCATGTCAAATTATTTCCGCAAGTGCCGCCGGATGCCGCACTTGCAGTGAGCTGTATGGTTGTAAATAGGCTTGTAATCATACTAAGAACTATAATTATACTCAAAATTCGTTTTTGCATTGCATTTTCCCTCCATAGATTAGAAAGGTGCGGCTTTTACAAAGCCTTACACGAACAAGCATTTAATGCCTATTATTTCAAAAAGCCCACAACAACACGGTCATTGCCGCAGAGATCCTTAATTACTTCAATTCCCGTAAAGCTGCTTTGCATAAGGGGTGGAACTGTGTCGCCCTGATTATAGCCGATTTCAAAAATCAGCATACCGTTTTTGTTTAGAAGGGTAGGGGCAATTTCGCAGATTCTGCGGTAAAACGTAAGACCATCGCTGCCGCCGTCAAGGGCAAGGTGCGGCTCGAAATCCTTTACATCGGTTTGAAGCGTTTTAATAACATCGCTTTCTATGTATGGAGGATTGGAGGTTATGATATCATATTTTCCTCTCGGAAGCTCTTTTAAAATATCCGACACCTCAAAATCTGCACGCTCACAAAGACCGAGCTTTTTGCAGTTTTGCTCTGCAATCTCAACAGCCTTTTTGCTGATATCTATGCCGCGGACATATGCACGCTTGTTATATGCCGCAATACTGAGAGGTATGCAGCCAGTACCCGTTCCTATGTCCAAAAGTGAAAAGCCTTTATTTTTTGTGTTATCAATAACATACTGTACCAATGTTTCGGTATCGGCACGGGGAATCAGGACGTCGGGAGTGACGTTAAATTCCAGTGACATAAACTCTTGTGTGCCTAAAATATATTGGAGCGGCTCACCCGTTATACGTCTTTTTGCAAGCGTTAAAAGCGTGTCTGCCTGTTCGGCTTTGACGGTCCTGCTGTGCATCAGCACCAGCTCAGTTGCGGAAAGCCCAAAAACATGACGCACCAGCTGGTGAGCCTCAAAAATAGGATTTTCGTTTCCGTTTTCGCGAAGAAATTTAATTGTGTTTTGTAAAAGCTCTTTAATTACCATCTATCCGATTCCTTGTCCTCCGGAATGACTGCTTCGATTGAGCGTATTGCAACCTCAATCTGAGAATCGTCCGGCTCGCGTGTTGTGAATCGCTGCAGCCATAAGCCGGGCTTTGTCAAAAACTTTACGCAGGCATTTGTGCTGCGTCCTGCAAGCTTGATTATTTCATATGATACTCCTGCAACTATTGGGAGAAGTAAAATTCGTGTTCCCATTCTGAGAAGAAGACGCTGGATTGCACCGAAGGTCTCCTGGTCAAATTTCGGCAGAAGAGCGTAAAGAATTATGCTGACAATCATAACAAACAGCAGGAAGTTAGTTCCGCAACGAGGATGAAAGCGTGAGTGTTTTTTTACGTTCTCAACAGTCAGCTCCTCGCCTGCCTCATAGCAGGCAATGGTTTTATGCTCAGCACCGTGATATTCAAATACACGACGTATATCCTCCATTTTTGACACAAGAAACATATATGTCAAAAAAATCATCATTTTTACAATTCCTTCGGTTGTGCTTATAAACGCACTTGTGCCTGAAAATTCTTCAAGACCGAATTTACCGAAAACCCATTGAAGCCCTTGAGTGATAGCGGTAGGGAGAAGAATAAACAGTCCTACGCTCATTACCAGTGAGAGTGCAATGGCAACATATATAACAATATCTTTGATTTTATCTCCGAGCTTGTCCTCAAGCCATTTGTCGAATTTGCTTTCTGTCTGTTCATCGTCCTCAATATCCATAAATTCGGCGGAAAACATCAGAGCCTTCATGCCGACAATAAGGCTATCTATAAAATTGACGCAGCCGCGGATTATGGGAAGACGAAAGAATTTATTTCGTTTTTTTGTGCCGTTTTCCTGTATTTTACATTCAATCTCCTTGTCCGGCTTACGTACCGCCATAGCGGTTTTGAAAGGACCTCTCATCATTACGCCCTCAATTATTGCCTGACCTCCGATTGATGTTATATGCTTTTCTGTATTCATGATATATCACCTCAAAATATATTATAACGCCAAAAAGAATTTTTTTCAATAGATAAAGCAAATATATTTTGTCGAACGCTTGTCAAAAAACTACAGCAGTATTTGACAATATATTTATAGGGTATTTGCTATAATACAAGCATAAGGTTGCAAAGGGGTGGTTTGCAATATGACTGTATATGCAGATGTTTTGTTCTTTATGAATTTTGCCTTTGATATTGAAATTTTAATTATACTTTTAAGGCTGTATTCAAAAAAAATTCCACCTGTGCGACTTTTGTTATCCGCTTGCCTGGGAGGTGCACAAGGGTTATTTGCTTTTATCCCTTATTTCGGAATACTCTTTGCACCTCCCGCGAGGTTTTTAATGCCGCTTTTAATGGTGATGGCGGTGTTTTTGCCATGTAAGCCGAAGGAATGTCTGGGAGCGTGGGTTTGCTTTATGATTATATCCTTTGTGTTTAACGGAGCGGTAAATTTTTTGCAGATAAAGGCTGTTTGGGGACTTTTTTTGCTTGCTCCGATTTGTGCGGCGATTGGAATTGTAAAAAGAAATGTAAAGCGTAAGAAAAGCACGGCAGTGCTTATATACGGCGACAGAAAAATTACAGAGGAAGGATTTTTTGACAGCGGCAATATGCTGTCCTATAGCGGAGTGCCGGTTATTCTTGCGAGCAGACGGATTTTTGAAAAGCTGTTCGGGACGGGATTTACGCCGGAGGCGGCAAGGGAATGGGCGGATATAAAGGATATACGCCTTATCCCGTATTCCACAATCGGAAAAAAAGGTGCGATTTTGGGAATAAGACTGGACGCCTGTGTTGTTAACGGAAAACGCTATGATAATGTTATACTCGGTCACTTCGGTGAGGAGATTTCGGAAGATTTGATTTTAAACGGAATTATGACTTAGAAAGGATTTTTGATATGCTTACTCTGATTGACGGACTAAAGGAAAGGCTTGCGGATTTATGCTGCGGAGTGAATGAAATACTGTATATAGGCGGTCAGGACGTTTTACCGCCGCCGCTTTCTAAACAGGAGGAGGAAGAGCTTTTAGAGCATATCGCAGAAGATGATAATGTAAAATCTACTCTTATTGAGCATAATCTCCGTCTGGTAGTTTATATAGCACGCAAGTTTGAAAATACGGGGATTAATGTGGAGGATTTAATTTCCATCGGAACAATCGGACTGATAAAGGCAATAAACACCTTCAAGCCGGATAAAAATATAAAGCTTGCAACATACGCATCAAGATGCATCGAAAATGAAATATTGATGTATTTAAGAAAAAATCAAAATTCAAAAACCGAGATTTCCATTGACGAGCCTTTGAATGTGGACTGGGACGGAAACGAGCTGCTTTTGTCGGATATTTTGGGTACAGATAATGATGTGACATATCAGAGCATCGAAAAGGAAGTGGACATAAAGCTTTTGTCGCTTGCAATGGAAAAGCTGTCAAAACGTGAGCAGGATATTATGCGTATGCGGTTTGGGCTTATGGGCAGCAAGGAAAAGACTCAAAAGGAGGTTGCGGATATGATGGGAATTTCACAATCTTACATATCGCGTCTTGAAAAAAGAATAATAAAAAGATTAAAAAAGGAGATATTAAGAATGAATTAAAAAAGGAAGGACTTGATATCTTTTGGATAAAAAGGAATATAAAAAAATAGTTGATAAAAAAACGCCGTCCTCAAAGCTTTTCACAAACTGTATAAAGGCGTTTTTGTTCGGTGGAGCAATCTGCACAATTGGTCAGCTTTTGTTTGCACTTTATGAGCCGATGGGAATGAGCGAGGAGCTGACAGGCGGAGCGGTGTCGGTAACTCTCATTTTTCTCGGAGTGTTGCTTACGGGACTTAATATTTATCCTAAGCTTGCAAAGCATGCAGGTGCCGGAACAATAGTTCCGATAACAGGCTTTGCAAACTCGGTCGCATCGCCTGCGATTGAGGCAAAAACAGAGGGTATGGTTATGGGAGTGGGGGCAAAGCTTTTCACTATAGCAGGACCTGTAATTGTTTACGGCGTGGTAAGTGCATTTGCTGCCGGAATATGGTATTATATTGCTTCAATAATGTAACTGAAGGAAGGTAAGCGGTTCAATAAAGCCGGCTAAAGCGGGACAGTTGATATCCCCGGCAACCGGACGGTGATTTATGCAGATTACATTTGCGTAAAGCTCACATTCAAGCTCTTTTGGAGCATTTAAAACGCGGTAGGTGTATCGGACAGCCCTTTTTCCTTTGTGCGGCGAAAGATTCAGCCCGCTTTGAATTTGCAAAAAATTGTAATTTTCATACATTTCATCAAATTCCTTAGGGATTTGCAGTTCTTCAAAGGCAGTCGGCTCGGCAGATATTTCAATGCCGTACGTGGCTAAAAAACGCTTATTCACTGTGTTTTCATCGCAGTAAAAAAGAAGAAAGCCTACAGTTATAACGACAATCAGAGCGATAGTCAAAACATATAATTTATTCATAATTATACCTATTCCTTATAAAAATATTCCAATTATATAATATGAGAAATGTGGATATAATAATGATATAAAATTTAATTTTATGGAAGGAGACGAATTTAATAAATGAATACGATTGATAATATTGCCTTGACATTGGTGATTATAGGTGCGATAAACTGGGGAAGTATAGGAATTTTTAAATTCGACATTGTCGGAGCATTGTTCGGCGGTCAGGACGCTGTTTTATCAAGGATTATTTTTACCTTGGTAGGAATTGCGGGACTGTGGGCAATCGGAATTTTGTTCAAGGATAAAACCACTAAGGACAGATAAAAATGCAGGAGCTATTAGCTCCTGCATTTTTGCATATATTTTTGCATATAGAATTTTATTCGTATTTCCTAATCGCAGACATTGGCTTTTTTGTGACGTCTGTTTTAACTTGCTGAATTAAGGCTTTGAATAAGTCTTGCCATATCCTGCTTTGAAATTTCATATTTTTCATTGAAGTTAAAGGCTACAGGTATGCTGAGCTTATCTAAAATCTCGTTTGCATATGCGACGGTAATTGGCTGCTCCGGCAGGAACAGGTTATCCTCGCTCTTTAAAATTCCCAGCTTTTTAAAGGTTCCCACAGCCTCGTAGAATGTGCTTTCCTTGGGTACATCGGCGAAGTTTTCCGAAAATTCCTCCTTTAAGTTAAGAAGGCTTGCAAGCAGCAGCACAAATTCAGAACGTGAAACCTTGGCAAAGCTGTTATAGCGGTTAAGCGTTGAGTAGGTGTCCGCCCATTTCAGAATATTCTGTGATGCAAAATCATCGACCACATACCCTTGCGAAAGCTGTGAAAGCGGAAGTGTGTTATGCAGCGAAACATTGTAATACTGCTTCGGCTGCTGCCTCGGATAAGGACGTGCCGCAGTAGTAAGGTCGGTTTGAGCCGCTGAATATATATCAACAGTTTCATCGTTATAAATCAGTATTTGAGTGTTTCCGTCGCCAAGCAGGTCGCCGCATGCAATATTGCCGAAGGTGGGCAAGGTGTAGCAGGCACGCATATATCCGTCATACAGCGTGGTGCAGATGTCCTCCTTTTTGTGACCTGCTATGTAGGTTTTGCCGCTTGTGTCAAACCCGGTTACAGGTGTCGGAAGATATATTGTTTCATTTTTCTGATATAAAAATCCGCCGCGTGAGTCGAACAGTGAAAGATTGTCTAAAATCAGAATGTCCGGCTCTTTTATATTATCGCGGAATTTACCTATAACAATGTTCCCTGCCTGCTCCGAAAGCTCCCACAAAAGCTCGCCGCTTGCTGTGTATGCACGAATGCTTGGACCGCAGATAAGGATAACAGGCTCATCGGGCTTGTAAAGACATTCAACGCAGACCGAGTGTGCATGGTGAGGCATATCCGCCTTCCATAAAAGCTCCCCTGTGGCTGACAGTACATTGTAGCCTGCGATAATTTCCTCGCGTCCGTCACCGTTAATGTCGTACACAACGGGTGCATGCCCGATATTTCCTTCAAAATCCCAAAGGACGTTGAGATTTGCGTCCAATGCCCAGAGGTGACTGAACTTGTTTTTCAAAATAATATTCTGTGCATAGCCTGAGCCTTCAAGGTCGGCAATGGTAACAGAGCCGCCGATATTTTTGTCGGGGAGTGCAATTTGCTTTTTTATCTCGGCAGTTTTTCCGTCGATAATTAAAAGCTCACCGCCCATAACAGCGATTACTTCATTTTTTCCGTCCTTGTCTATATCGTAAATCTGTACAGGAAGGTCAAAATCCGTGTATGTTTCATCGCCCTCGGTATTTCCAAGCTGCCATAAAAGCTCACCGTCTGCCGAAATTGCGGTAAGGGCTGCAGCCTTGTGCGAAAAATATCTTTTGTCGGACACCGCCTCCGGCTTTATCATGATAAGCTCCATACGTCCGTCGCCGTCGATGTCGCCGAGACGCATCGCACAGCCGCCGCCTGCAGAGCTTATATTTATGCTTGTTTTAAAATTAATGGTTTCCATAAAAATCCTATAGCCTTTCCGTAAAACTTACCCACCATTTAATTAATTGCATAATAACAGTATAACATATATTTAAAGGAATTGCAAATAATCATAAAAATTTGCTCATAAAATACTGTGGAGGGGATTTTTTATGATGAGAAGCTTTGATTTAAGACAAAAAAAGGTTATAGACGTAGAAACGGCGGAGCTGATGGGATATATCCGTGATATGGATATTGATTTTGAAACGGGAAGGATAAAGTCGGTTACAATACCGCACAGAGGCTTTTGGGGCTTTTTAAAGAAGAGCAAAAGCGTTACGGTTCCGTGGAACAAGGTTATCGCTATAGGCAGTGAATTTGTTATAGTAAAAAAATAGAACGATGAATTGCTTTTTTCGCGTTCGGCTTGCAAAATGAAAAAAATTGCAGTATAATACATATATAAACGAAAAAACGGAGGATAAATTTATGAAATGTCCATACTGCGGATTTTCTGAAAGTAAGGTAATAGATTCCCGTCCGACAGAGGACGGAAATTCGATAAGAAGACGGAGAGAGTGCTTAAAGTGTCAAAAAAGATTTACTACCTACGAAAAGCTTGAAACTATTTCGATGATTGTAGTAAAGCAGGATAATTCACGCCAGCCGTATGACCGCGAAAAGGTGATACGCGGGCTTATCAGAGCGTGTGAAAAGCGTCCTATCACTTATGCACAGATGGAGAAAATAGCCGATGAAATCGAGAGCGAGCTTTATCAGATGATGACGCGTGAAATAACCTCCACCGAAATCGGCGAGAAGGTTATGAATCATTTAAAGGAGCTGGACGAGGTTGCGTATGTACGATTTGCATCGGTGCATAAGCATTTTTCGGACATATATTCATTTATGACGGCACTTCAGGAGCTTTTAGAGGAGAAATAAGATGCAGGAGAGAACAATAGCGGCAATTTCCACGCCCTTCGGCGTAGGCGGAATTGCGGTAATCCGTGTGAGCGGAGCGGACGCCCTTGCCATAACCGATAAAATTTTTCGGGGGAAGCAGAAGCTTTCGGAGGCAGCATCTCATACGGTGCATTACGGTCATATAAAGGACGAAAACGGAAATGTTCTTGATGAGGTTTTAGTGACGGTAATGCACGCACCTAAGACATATACGCGTGAAAATGTTGCGGAAATCAGCACTCACGGCGGAATTACTGCATCAAAAAGTGTTCTTGCGGCACTTATAAAAGCAGGTGCATACCCGGCTGATGCAGGCGAATTTACAAAGCGTGCATTTTTAAACGGTAGAATAGACCTCTCTCAGGCAGAGGGCGTAATAGATATTATAAACGCAAAAACTGCGGCAGAGCAAAAAAACGCACTTTCGCAGGCAGAGGGCGGACTGTCAAAGGAAATAAATGCGGTAAGAGAGGAGCTTGTACGTCTTGCGGCAGGAATGCAGGTGGCTATTGATTACCCTGACGAGGACCTTGAGGACCTGACGACTTTAGACATTGCAGAGCTTATCGGTAAAAATCTTGAAAGAGTAAAGCGGCTTTTGGCTACAGCCGACAGCGGACGTGTTTTAAAGGAAGGAATTAAAACCGCGATTGTAGGAAAGCCGAATGTTGGAAAATCATCACTTTTAAACTGTCTTGCACGCGAGGACAGAGCGATTGTAACTGATATTGCCGGAACAACGCGTGATGTTATAGAGGAGTTTGTAAATTTTGACGGCGTGCCGATGCGGCTTTTGGATACGGCAGGCATACATGAAACCTCGGACGCCGTTGAAAAAATAGGTGTGGAACGCTCAAGACGGGCAATAGACGAGGCGGATCTGGTAATTTTGATGCTGGATACAAGCCGTGAGCTTGACGGGGAGGACGAAAGGCTTTTAGAGCTTACAGCCGAAAAGAAACGGCTGATTATTGCCAACAAATCCGATATAAAGCGTGCGGAATTTGACGGGGCTTTGGCAATTTCGGCAAAAACAGGCGAGGGAATTGACCTGCTTTGCAAAGAAATAAAAAAGCTGTATAAGCTCGGTGAGATAGGAGCATGCGACAGCGTTATCATAACAAATATGAGGCATGCTGCAGCACTTGAAGGTAGCCGGGCGGCTTTAAAAAGGGCGTATGACGCAATCACGGGCGGACTTCCACAGGATATGGCGGCACTTGATATTTATGAGGCGATTGACCGATTGGGCGAAATTACGGGCGATACCGTTTCGGAATCCATAGTTTCCGAAATTTTCCACAGCTTTTGCGTAGGAAAGTAAAGCATATTTGCATAAATATACGCATTTTTTGGCAGGTTACGGTATTTTTTATGAAAAATGCTTGCATATTTATTAATTGTTTGCTATAATGTTACTGTCAATTATAATTTATTTTTAGGAGGAATTTTATAATGAAAAAGAATTTATTGAAAATTGCTGCTCTTGCAATGGTATCAGCTTTAGCTGTTTCATCACTTGCAGGCTGCGGAGCGGGAGACGACGCATCAAATACAGCTTCTAAGGGAACTCTCACAATGGCAACAAATGCGGAATTTCCACCGTTCGAGTACTTGGAGGGCGAGGAAATTGTAGGTGCCGATGTTGATATGGCAAAGGCAGTTGCAGAGTACTTAGGCTATGAGCTGGAAATCACAAACATTGATTTTGACGCAGCTTTAACAGGTGCACAGACAGGTAAGTATGATATGGCTGTTGCAGGTATTACCGCAAACGAAGAGAGAAGACAGAATATGAATTTCTCAAATGATTACTTCAAGGCTTCTCAGTCAATCATTGTAAATGCAGACAGCGAAATCAAGGCAGCAGCTGACCTTGAGGGCAAAACAGTTTCCTGTCAGGAGGGAACAACAGGCGAGCAGTATCTTTTGGATAACGGATATCAGATTCAGTCCTTCAAGACAGGCTCAGAGGCTATAACAGCTCTTACAACAGGTAAGGTTGACGCAGTTGTTATCGATAACGCAGTTGCAAAGGCACTTTCAGCTGAGCAGAACGGCAAGACAGTTGTTCTTGACGAGGCTTTGACACAGGAAAGCTATGCAATCGCAATGAAGCTCGGAAACGATGAGCTTACAGAGGAAATCAACAAAGCTCTTGCGGCACTTAAGGAAGACGGAACACTGGCTCAGATTTTTGAAAAATACGAATTGACAGTTGACGCTGAATAATTAAGTAATTTAGAAAGCGATACAGCGGTGTCTGTATCGCTTTTGAATTACAGGAAGGAAAATTAATTTTATGGAATGGCTTAATAAATGGTTTGACAGGCTGTATCGGACATTCATCGTTGATGACCGTTACAAGACGCTGATAAGCGGTCTTGAAAAAACGCTGATTATCACGCTCGGAGCACTTTTGATTGGTGTTATAATCGGTACAATCATTGCTATAATCAAGGTATTTGCGGCGGATAACAAGAAACTGAGACCGCTGGACGTTTTGTGTAATATTTATCTTACGGTTATCAGAGGAACACCGGTGGTCGTTCAGCTTTTGATTTCATTTTTTATCATATTTGTATGGGCAAAGGACGGAACATGGGTTGCAACAGTAACCTTCGGTATTAATTCGGGAGCGTATGTTGCAGAGGTAATACGTTCGGGAATCATGGCGATTGATGCAGGTCAGATGGAAGCAGGCCGCTCACTCGGTCTTTCAAAAATCCAGACGATGAAGGAGATTATTCTTCCGCAGGCATTCAAAAATGTTCTTCCTGCTATCGGCAACGAAATGATTGCACTTTTAAAGGAGACATCCGTTGCCGGATATGTGGCTGTTACCGACCTCACAAAGGCGGCAAATCAGATTAAGAACACTACATATGATTCGATAAATCCTATTTTGCTGACAGCGATTGTATATCTTGCAATAGTTATGCTTTTAACAAAGCTGCTGTCAATCATGGAAAGGAGGCTGCGTAAGAGTGATAAGAGTTGAGAATATTGAAAAATGCTTCGGAGATAACAATGAAATTCATGTGCTAAAGGGAATTGATGAGGTTATCGAAAAAGGTGAGCGTGTGGTAATAATCGGTCCGTCCGGCTCGGGAAAAAGTACATTTTTAAGATGTCTTAACCTTATGGAGCAGCCAACAAAGGGAAAGGTGTTTTTTGAGGGTAAGGAAATAACCGACCCAAAGGTGAATATAAACGAGGTAAGACAGAAGATAGGAATGGTTTTTCAGCATTTTAATCTTTTTCCGCATCTTACAGTGCTGCAGAATATTACGCTTGCTCCTGTTAAGCTTAAAAGAATGACCAAGGAGGAGGCGGAACGCGAGGCACTGCGTCTTTTGGAGATGGTTGGGCTTGCGGACCGCAGTGACGCATATCCGTCGCAGCTTTCAGGAGGTCAAAAGCAGAGAATTGCCATTGTTAGGGCACTTTGTATGAAGCCTGACGTTATGCTGTTTGACGAGCCGACCTCGGCACTTGACCCGGAAATGGTGGGCGAAGTTTTGGACGTTATGAAAAATCTTGCAGACGACGGAATGACCATGGTAGTGGTAACACACGAAATGGGCTTTGCACGTGAGGTTGCAAACCGTATTCTGTTCATGGACGACGGTAAAATAACCGAGCAGGGAACTCCGGATGAAATTTTCGGAAATCCGAAAAATGAAAGAACGAAGGAATTTTTAAGTAAGGTTCTTTAAAATAATACCTCCTAAAAACGGAATGAAACGACTTGGTACATCATATATTGATGTAGTAAGGAACATATGTTTCTGAAATTTTAGGAGGTAAGTTATTATGAAGAATTATTTAATTAAGCTTGCTGCACTTTCGGTTGCTGCTCTTATGAGCGTTTGCGTGCTGGCTTCCTGCGGAGGAAGCAGTACGGGAGCAGATACCGAAAAAACCGAGACGACTGAAACAACAGAAACAACGGACAATGCGGACAGTGCCGATTCGGGCGATGATGCAGAGGCATCTGCTGAGGCTGAATAAATTTCTACATAAACAATAAACGGTGCAAATCTACTTGGGATTTGCACCGTTTTTGGGTATTAAAATTCATATTCCATGCCGTCAAAGCTGGTAAGGAAGCCTTCCTTGGCAGCCTCTCTGCTAAGCTCCTCGTGGAGGATTTTTCCGCCGTTGTGTGAGAAATGGTTAATGCAGAAAACTGTGTCCTTGCCTGCACATCCGATTTCTAAAAGCCTGTTTTTAACAGCTATGTTTTGCTCAAAATTCATATGTGAATCATAATCTATCGGACCGACTCCTGCGGTACAATCAAGGGATACATAATCAAATTTTACGGGATTTTTTTCGAGATATTCCCATGTGTCATCTGTAAAGTAGCCTGTGTCGTTGGCATAAAGCAGGCTCTTGCCACCCTTTGAAATAATATAGATGTACGGTCCGCTGAGTTTGTCATGCAGGGCGGTCATTGGAACTACCTTGTAGCCGCCGATGTCATACTCTGTAAACGGCTGAATAAGGTGAAATTCAACAACGTTATTGAGGTTATAATAAAACATGGTGTGAGCACTTGCTTTTTTGATTGCGTTAGAACCGTAAATGTGCAGAGGTTCGGAATCTTCTCCAAGGTCGGGTGCAAAAGCCGGTGCTCTCATTCCGAGGTCGGCAGGATATAGGTGGTCTTCGTGAGAATGCGTGATTATACAATGCTTGATTTTGTGAAGCGGAAGACCATGCTGCAGAACATGCATATATGTATCGGCAGGGAAGTCAATCAAAAGCTCGTTGTCAATAACCGATTGCGAGCGTGTGCGGAAATCCTTTCCGCCGTTTTTTCTTGCTTGTTCGCAGGTTTTGCAGTGGCAGAAAAGTGCAGGTATTCCTTCTGCCGCAGCGGTGCCTAAATATTTGATTTTCATTTTCGTACTCCTTTTGTTGCTAAGGCAACTAAAATTTTTATATAATTATAGCATAAAGAATTTTACAATGCAATAAAAATTATTGATTTATGCATGAATTTACCGATTTGTACATAAATTTACAAAAGTTTGTCTTTGTGAGCATACTATGTTTTTAAATAAAAAATTGTAGCCTTTCTTTTGGCATTATAAGAAATGAAAAAAACATGTAATTGAATTTTTTTCGATAGGCACTTTTTTAGTAAATTTTATACCTATAACTCGATTTTCTGTGGAACGGACTTTTCGTTGAAATCTCAAAGAGAAATTGAATTGTAAAGGCATTTTTATATGCATAATTGGTTGTGTTGCAAAGTTCCACACATTATAAACAATATTGGAGGTTTTATAAAAACTGTCAAAAGTTTTATAAAATCTCTTTTGTTTTTTATAAAACAGATTATAAAAAATCCCTATTCTTTTATAAAAGATTGCAGAAGATTTATAAAAAATATTTAGTCTTTTATAAATCATTAACCGACTTTTTATAAAATCAAAGACGGGTTTTTATAATTTTACCGCCATCCTTTATAATTTTAAGGATAATCTTTTATAAAACCAATGCTGACATTTTATAAAAGTTGCTTGATTATTTTATAATTTCAGTATAAAGGTTTTATAATTCCTTCCGTAATTTTTTATAATTTTAGTTCCGGAGTTTTATAATTTCTGTTCTACCCTTTTATAAACAGTTGCCGATGTTTTATAAAAGATGTCCATTCTTTTATAAAAACTGTTAGAAATGCCGATTTGACAATATTTGCATACTTTTATAT
>JAGASE010000010.1 GCA_017621875.1 Clostridia bacterium | reverse complement strand
AGCTTTCTTCGAGCATATACCTTTCTGCTCACACTACTCACTCTCTTACTTCCTTAACCCCGTCCGTCGGACAGCTTGCTTATATTAACACATTTATCTACCCCTTGTCAAGAGGTTTTGTGAAAATATTTTGAAAAAGTTGAATTTATTGAAATATTGTCTAATTAAGGTGAAGAATACGCTTTATAATTCTATTCAATTTCACCATATAATAACGAAGCCGCTGTTTTAAAACCTGCTTTTTACAATATCTCAAATACTCCGCATCATCGCAGGAAATATATTTATCTCCGCGGTAAAAGCCTACCGCAACTGCAAGAATACTTTCCTGTTTTACACCATACTCTCTTTGAAACTGATTATCTCCGCACATTGTATAGCTGTTTTTTTCCACAGCGACAACACGGTGCAGGACAAACTGACCGTTTTCTCTTAAATAAAGAGGCAGGTCATACTTTTTCAAAGCCGCAGGGGCCTTTTTTATTACAACATTATCAATTCCCTGACGAAGCATCGGCAGCATGCTTGTTCCCTTTGGTGCAAAGACAACCGTTTTGCCGTCCTCAAGCTGTTCCTTCATAACAGGCCACAGCTCCGCCAGTTTAATTTGTTTTACATTATTCATTTACAATCAACAGCTTTCCGTCATTAAGCTTTATCAAAAACTCAGTTATATCCTTCTTTGCCGTTTCTTCATCTACGTCATATTCGGCAAGCAAAGCGGACAGCATTTCTTCCTTGGTAGCACCTTTAGACAGCACCTCCCACAAAAATGCACCGGTTTCATTAATAGTAATCATTCCGTTAAAATCAACCGCCTCCTGACCTACGCCTATGACAATGTAATTTCCGGCAACCTTCCTCAGGATAAATCCATCTTTAATTTTCATATCAAAGCTCCTTTTAAATAATATTATTTCCAAATTTAGTTAAATTATCCGCCGATTTTGCAATCAAGTCCAAATTTATTTGCCGCAGCAAGCAGCCTTTCCATTTTATCCTGCGGAATCAACTCCAAATCCTCAAGCAAATACTCACGTCCCAAGCCTTTATACTTATCGCTTCCGAGTCTGTGATACGGCAGTAAATGCAGATTTTTCACACCCGGTAAGCTTGCGGCAAACTGAGCAATCGCACTTATTTCCCGCTCCGTATCATTAAATGTAGGAATAACCGGCACTCTTATAGTTAAATTAGTATGATTTCGGGCAATTCTCATTGCATTTTCGAGAATAATCTCATTTGACTGACCGCAAAAACGCATATGCTTTTCATTGTCAATATTTTTAATGTCCATCAAAACATAATCAGTATATTTCAAATATTCCTTTATGACATCCCACTCGGCAAAGCCGGTTGTTTCGATTGCAGCAGAAATGCCGGCTGACTTTGAGGCGTACAACAGTGCTGTTGCAAATTCCGGCTGACAAAGGCATTCTCCGCCCGAAAGAGTTAAGCCGCCTCCCGAACGGAGATAGTACGGCATATCCTTTTTTACTTCGGTTAGAATTTCCGAAACTGTCATGTCTTCACCGACAGTCTTTTTCTTTCCGGCAAAATCCATCTGCTGAAACTCGAACTGCTGACCTTCCGGATTACAGCACCATTTGCAGCGAAGCGGACAGCCCTTTAAAAAGACAATAGTCCTTATTCCCGGTCCATCGTGAATAGAGTATTTCTGGATATCAAAAATTCTTCCCTTTATATTCATATAACTTTCCATAATAACTTACCTGTCGAAGCCCTGCTCTGTTCTATTTATGATATCATCCTGCAATGAACGTGAAAGGGTAGTAAACAACGCCGAATATCCCGCAACACGAACGACCAGATTTTTATAGTTTTCAGGATGCTTTTGTGCATCAAGCAAGGTTTCTCTGCTTACAACGTTAAACTGCATATGCATACCCTTTTGATCGAAAAATGCTCTTATATAGGAAACAAAATTCATCATTCCTGCCGTTCCGGCAAGTGCCGACGGATGGAATTTCTGATTATACAGTGTACCGTTGGAGGCGATTGCATGGTCAAGCTTGGCAACCGAGTTAGCCGCAGCAGTAGGTCCTTTGACATCGCGTCCCGAGCATGGTCCTACGCCGTCCGCAATCGGTGTTGACGCAAGCCTTGCGTCAGGCGTTGCACCTGTCTGCTGTCCAAGCGGAACATTTGCCGAAACAGGATAAAGTCCTGCCTGATACTGTCCGCCACGCGGATTTTTGTATTTTTCCACCTCTTTTGTATAGGTATATGCAACCTCTCGTGCAAACAGGTCGATTTCAGGAATATCATTTCCGTATTTCGGCAAGGCTTCTATATCGCTTTTAAGCCCCGCATAGCGTGCCTTTTGTTCGCCGGTACATACGCCCTTCAAAAAACTCTCGAATATTTTTTCAATCTGAATCTCCGAAACAGCTTTTCCCTGCTTTGCAAGCTCCGTAGCAGCCTGTGTTGTCGCCTTTTTAGCTGCAACCGGGTCAAACGGCTCTCCGAAGTTATACGCCATAGCCTCCTTGAAATCCTCAAGAGTATATTTTTTATCCTCATAAACAAGCTTTTTAATTGCGTAAAGTGCATCGGTCATATTTGCAATTCCAAAGCCTTGCGGTCCGGTAAAGTTATAAACCGCTCCGCCCTCCTGAATGCTCTTTCCGCGTTTGATACAATCCTCTACCATTGAGGACTGGAACGGCAACGGACATCTCTCGCTGTGAGCCACATCTATTGCATTATCGGCATTTACCATAAGTCCGATGTTATATGCCATCTGCTTTTTATAAGCCTCAAAGAAATCGTCGAATGTCTTAAAATCCGACAGTTCGCCCGTTTTGATGCTTGCCTGTTCACCGTCTTCAAAGCCGTTTGAGAATACAAGCTCAATCGGTCGGCACATGTTGAAGAACGCCGCGTCATGCCAGCCATCGGTTTTCGCCATAATCTGCGGCTCAACACAGCCTATAATATTGTAATCCCTTGATTCCTCAAGCGTAATTCCGCGACTCATCATGGACGGGATAATAACCTCATCATTGTAGTACGCAGGAAGTCCCACTCCGGTTCTCGTAAGCTCTACCGCCTTTAATAAAAACTCTGTAGGAGTTCCGTTCCAGATACGTACCGAGAAGGACGGAGCTGGCAGCTGCGTATGCATTGACGCCTGAATACACATATACGACAGGTCGTTTGTGGCGTCAAGTCCCTCTCTCGTCTGACCGCCGGCACAAAGATTCTGGAACAGGCTATAACCTGCAAAGCCTTCTGCCGATGCCGCATCACGAACCTTATTCAAGTCATTGAATTTAACCCAGATACAATCCAAAAGCTCCTGTGCAAATTCAGGCTTAATTCGTCCTGCGTCCAAATCAGCCTTATAGAAAGGATACATATACTGGTCAAAGCGTCCCGGAGAAATAGAGTGACCGCTCGATTCCGTCTGAAGAAGCATCTGAACAAACCAAAAGCTCTGGCATGCCTCATAGAAATTTGACGCACCGTTTTCCGGCACATTGCTGCACGCCTGTGCAATCCACAAAAGCTCCTGCTTTCTTCTTTTATCGTTGCATTTTTCCGCCATTTCAAGTGCTAATGCAGAATAACGCTTAGCGTAATTTATTGCAGCGTCGGCACAAATTATAACCGACTCCAAAAATTCATGCTTTTTGGAGTATTCGGGCATATAAACCTTGCATGCCTCAAGCTCCTCTGCTGCCTCGCGGATAATTCCCTTAAATCCGATATGTAAAACCTTTGTATAATCAACCGTAATGTGTCCGATACCGTTGTAGAAATAATTTCCCGGTGTAAATACATTGTGTTCCATGGCACGAATTGTTTCGGGTGCCATATATGACAGTGCAAGGTCAGAATTTGTTTTTCCTCTCCAATATGGAAAAACACTTCTTAAAATCTGCTTGTTTTCCTCTGAAATATAGAACGGGTCGGCACTTCTTGTTTCCACCGTATCAAGCTCGCCTTCGAGCCACTCAAAGGAATATTCTGGGAAAATCTGACAGCTTCTCGGTTTTATCGTATTACTTCCGACAATAAGCTCGTCCTCCCTGATTGTAATTGAAATATTTTCAAGGATATGACGAAACGCCAATGCACGTCTTTTTATAATCGGCAAATTTTCCGTCATTTTATAACTCTCTGTAACCAAAACAGCCCGCTCTGTTTCAATCTGCGGCATCTCGGCAAATAAATTGTCAATAAGCCTGCGTATTCTGTCGGTCATAGGTATTCCGCCACTTGTAAACTCAGCCATTGTATGTATCTCCTTACATTATATATCAAATAATTCTTAAGTCTTAAATACATTTTTGCATACTTAATTTATTATAACATATACAGAATAATATTTCAACAAAAAAATTTCATTATTACCTGATTTTTATAAATA
Source organism: Clostridia bacterium (assembly GCA_017621875.1). GTDB lineage: Bacteria > Bacillota > Clostridia > UBA1381 > UBA1381 > UBA1738. The sequence continues at coordinate 43,642 of JAGASE010000010.1, read as the reverse complement.
CACAAAAACCGACAGGGCATGTAACACCCCTGCCGGTCTGATATTTTAATATAAGTCGGTATGCCACTTGCTCTTGTGCCAGTGATTTCCGTCATAAATACGCATACCTATTGAGAATTTAAGACTTTCCGTTCTTCGCAGAAGCTTAACCAAAATTTCATTTCCGCCCTCTTTTAAGTCAATCAGCGTGAAATTATTATACGGAGTCCACAAACGGATTTCGTCCTTCTCCAGCACATTTTCGCCGTTTACCGTAAGTCTGAAGCCGTCGGTGTTTCCGACAACAGCCCACACCTTTTGGTCCTTAGGAGAATTTATCACAGCCTTTGCATAGCAGCACATCTGTCCCTCCAGCGTAAGGTGCTCATCTATTTCAATAAAGTCCTCATACGCATCTATTACACAGGCAGGCGTCTCCTTTTCAAAATCCGTTATGTACTCCCTGTCCAAAAACGCCTCGCTGTTTACCATGCACACAAGGTCGGGCAGTACGCAGCCCTCGCCGTGCGGACTTGGGAAATCGGGATTTATCGGCTGGTCAAGCTGGTCAAAATACGGTCCGTAAATCTCCCATTTTATCGGATTTATGCTCTTCTTTGCATTTATAAGCCCCTCCTCCGTTGGGTATTCAAGCTTAAATCCGTCAAAATTTTGCGGTCTTTCGGCAGAAATCGGCGGATTTTCTATTTCGATTTCATAGTTCGGCGTTTTAAGTGCAATAAGAGCGGTTTCCTCTGCCAAATCTCTGATACTGTCAGATTTTCTTTCAACATCTACGCCGCAGATAAAATAATCATTGATAAGCCCGGTAATTTCACTGCCGAGTCCGTTATAGCCCTTGATAATACCTACAATCGACGCAGCCGATGCACAGGTACAGTCGGTATCATAGCCGCATTTTAAAGCGATATTGATTGTATCACGCATATCGCCGTTTCCCCACAAAAGTGCAATCAGGACAAAACCAAGATTCTGCACAACATTGGTGAAATCGGGATGTGAATATTTATTGAGAACTGCCTTTCGTGCCGAAAGCCAGTCTACACCGTCCTTATGAAGTCCTCGTACCATATCAAAGCACTTACGGAGCTTGCTGTCATTTGGAACATATTCCATACCTATATCAATCAGCTTATTCATGTCGCTTTCAACAAAAGCCATCGCCTCGATTGCCGCTAAAAACTGCTCGGCATAAACCGAATTATCAGCATGGTCAAGGCATGCGTCCATATACGCATATTCCGATGCCAGCTTAGGATTTCCTGCCGAAATTATTCCCCAGATTTCACTTCTTATCGGGCAGCCCATGCCCTCCTTAAAAAAGCTGTTATTAATGATACCTGAATAAGGCGGCTTTACGCCACGCATATAATTTTTAAGAAAATATCCGTACTCTGAGAAAGGATACCAGCATTTTTCCACCCAAGCATCTGCCAAGTCACAGGAGTTTATAATTGTTCCTTTATTTTGCAGAACATCAATCCACAAAAGCTGCAGGTCAAGGTCATCGTTTGGAAGGTCAGGATTGAAAATCTCAGAAAAATCGCCAACCTCAATAACCTTTTTTATGCCCTCAACAGGTGCTCCTGCCGCACCGCCTAAGCACTTTCCGTACCAGCAGCCGTGAATTTTGTCCAAAAATGTACCATAATCTATTTTATGCATTATACCGAGCCTCCGTTTATGTATTTAAAATATATAAATTCCAATATATATTACCATAATAAGCAAAAAAAGGCAAGGGATATAAGTATTATTTTATAGGATATTCAGGCTGTCGTCCGTTTTACGTGCAATTTACCACATTTGACTTTTTTTCCGTAATGTGGTATTCTTTTGAGAGCAAAGGAGAATACGCATATGAGAATTTTAGGAATAGACTTCGGTGATGCCAGAGTAGGAGTTGCTGTAAGCGATATTATGGGCTGGACTGCACAGGGCGTCGGGACGATAAAAAACCGCGGTACAGAAAAGCTGACAGCCGAGCTTTCAAAAATTTTAGAGGAATACAATCCCGAAAAAATCGTAATCGGACTGCCCAAAAACATGGACGGCTCTCTTGGTTTTCGTGCTGAGGCGACCTATGAATTTGCCGAAAGCCTGAAAACAATTTTTTCCGGCGAAATTATATTTTGGGACGAACGCTTAACCACCGTCGGTGCGTCACGTTTTTTAAACGAAACCAACACTCGCGGAAAGGACAGAAAGGGCGTAATTGACACCGTTTCGGCATGTCTTATCCTTGAAGGCTATTTAAACAGCATAAAAAAATAGTTGACAATATATACCTGTTTATATTAAAATAAATACGAGGTATAAAATCAACCTTTTTCAAATATAATATTAAAGCAATAAGGAGAACAATATGGACGAAAATATTTTAATTCTTGAGGACGAAAACGGAAATCCGTGCGAATTTATGGTAATCAACGTTTATGAATTTAACGGTGCGACATATTTCGCAATGGTAGAGGTTATCGAGGGCAGTGCAGAGGAATCAGATGAGGTTGTTATCATGCGTGTCGACGGCGTTGATGGCGATGCAGAGCTGGTTATGATTGAAGACGAGAATGAGCTTCAGGCTGCATTCGACGAATTTTTGCGTCTTGAGGCTGCGGAATACGAAGAAGAAGAATAATTTTTTTCAAAAAACCTATTGCCATACGCAAGATTTTATGGTAATATAGTTACATCAGGAAACACCCTGCAATTCACGTATAGAGCCTACATTTTTTACCAACACTTCTTATACGGGATTTCGGCTCTTTTTGCGGCGTATACGCCTCCTTTTCCTATCGGAACTGCCAGTGGACATATAATGCAAGAAGGAGATAACCCACCTGCGTTTGCAGGTAAGAAATCGGGTCTTGTCTACGGTCTGTGTGGGGTTTTTTAATTACAAATCCTGTCCCGCTTTTTGCGGGACATTTTTCTTTTGCAATTTTTTATAAAAAGCCTTTCTTTCACAGTCTCACCAAGAGCCGGGTTGCATTTTTTATGTAAACCTCATATTATATAGCGAACAGATTTTTCTGTACCTAAGTAATACGGAGGTGAAATATATTCATGCACTCTGCCCTGTCAATCATAAATTACAGCAGCGTACCTGTTTCAGTTTACATAGACGACGAGCCGCTTTTTACCGACATACTCGGCGGCACCGAAACACGCTTTAAAAACGTGGATATCGGCAGTGCCGCAGTATGTGCCTTTAACAACAGAAAAAAGAAGCTTTTCGACCTCTGGCTGCCCTTTTCTCCGAAAAGGAGGCATGTTCTTGAAATATATAACAATTTCTGTATTTTTATATAAGCTCTACACTTCTGATACGTTCAAAAACTTTTTTTTCAATACGGGAAACCTGCACCTGCGACACTCCGACGATAGGTGCAATTTCCTGCTGTGTTTTTCCTTTAAAATATCTTAAAACCAGAATCTGCCTCTCCCGCGGCTCAAGTCTGCTCAAAATATTTTCTACAGCTATTTTATTCACGATTTTTTCTTCGTCATCGCCGCTTTTCAGTCTGTCCGCAAATTCCTCATCGGAATCGGAATAAGCCTCGCGGTTTATTGAATCAGGCACTGCGGTTGCTTCAAATGCCTCCACCAGCTCCTCCACGCTCACTCCGCATCTTTCGGAAATTTCCGTCATGGTAGGCTCGCGTCCAAGCCTTGCCGAAAGCTCCTCTCTCGCCTTATATCCCTTATACGCACTTTGCTTTAGCGTGCGGCTGACCTTTATAAGCCCGTCATCACGCAAAAACCTTCGTATTTCACCAATAATCATAGGCACGGCATATGTAGAAAATTTAACATCAAAGGAAACATCAAAATTATCTATCGCTTTCAAAAGTCCCACAGCACCTGTCTGGGCAAGATCCTCGGCATCGACACCGCCTCCGGAAAACCTTTTTACAATATTCCATACAAGCCCCATATTTTCCTCGCACAGCTTGTCCCTTGCGGACATATCGCCGTTTTTATACTGCACAAGAAGCATCATATTTTTATCCATAAGAATCTCCGCTCCTTGTGTGTTTATAGTTCTATTGTTTTGCTCATTTTTACCGTCGTACCCTCGCCAAGCCTGCTTTTTACCTCAACTCTGTCCATGAAGCTTTCCATAATGGAAAAGCCCATTCCCGAACGCTCGCAATCGGGCTTTCCCGTATATAAAGGCTCTCTCGCTCTTTTAACATCTTCAATTCCCCAGCCATCGTCGGAAATGGTAAACTCCACAGTTTTACCGGAAATTTTTCCTTCCATTCTCACCATGCCTACCGAGTTTTCATATCCATGAATTATTGCATTGGTTACCGCCTCCGAAACAGCCGTTTTTATTTCTGCCAGCTCTGCTGCGGTAGGATTCAGTGTCGAGGCAAACGCAGCCGCGACAACTCTTGCAAAGCTTTCATTTTCCGACTTGTTCAAAAACTCCAAACTCATTACATTATCCACCTTGATTTCTCCTTTCTACTTATCAAGCAGCCGTGCCGCCTTTTCGTAAGTTGGCGTAAGCTTGATAATTTTATCTATTCCCGACATTTCCATAATCCTTAGGATTTGTGCGTTAACACCGTATGCTATAACATGACCGCCGAGTGTTCGTGTTTTTTTGTACCTGCCCATGATTACACCGATTCCCGATGAATCCATAAATGTCAGGTCGGAAAAATCAAAGATAATACTGACAGCATTGCTTGAACGCATTTTGCTGTCTACCTCCTCCTTAATTTTTGCTGCCATATGATGGTCAAGCTCTCCGGTAACCCTGACCAAAAGTGCCCGCTTTTCTCCAAGTAGCTTAACTTCCAATTTAAAAATCCTCCTTCGTTTCTTACAATTTGATAAAGAACAAAAATTCAGGCTTTACCTAAAACCTACGTAAATACTTCTTTATTCCCTCTTTTTTACACAAGCTCCATGCGGCTCACCGAAACCTCGTACGCCGTTTTTTCAATAGCCTCGTCCTCGGAGATGTGCTTCTGATAAACACGCGACTGTATTCTTCCCCATATTTTAATGTTATCACCTACATTGATATTTTTGCAGTAGCGTGCATTTCTTCCCCAAGCTATAACAGGGATATAGTCCGATTTGTTGTAGCTTCTGTTTACCGCAAGCAAAAGGTCGGTAATTTCTCTGCCGAACGGCGTGGTTCTGTAGACGGGTGCCTTGCAGATAAATCCGTTCAGATAGAGTGAGTTCGGATTTTTTTCCTCTGTCGTGTCCGCATACATCAAATCCTTTGCAAATACTGTCAAAACCAAACGGTTATCGCCGTTTTCATAGCTGTTGTATGAGCGGAACTGTCCGTCCACCTCTATGAGGTCACCGACGCTCAGTGCGATATCAGACAAAAGCCTGTCGGATACCATGATTTTGACATTATCGCTTATTCCGGACAGACGCGGTATTCTGAGTGTGAATGTATAAAACTTTTCACCGTAAATTTCATGACTGAATTCCGGCTCATCAGCTACAGTTCCTATTACCTCTGCCCGATTATTAGCAATATAGTTTTCCATTTTTATAACCTTTAACTCCTTTCCCAAAATCAAGCCTGAAAGAAATTTATTCATACTTGATTTTTCCTCACTTCATAAATTATATTTATTCACTTACTTTAAAGAATATTACTGTTTTACTTGACAAATATGCAAAAAAATGAGATAATGTATCTTGAATTATTATGTGTACTATTCAGGAGGAATACTAATGGAGGACAATAAAAATATAGCAAAAACCTATAACCCATCCGAATTTGAGGATAAATTATATAAAAATTGGGTGGAAAAAGGATATTTTCACGCAGAGGTAGACCCTGATAAAGAGCCGTTTACCATCGTTATCCCGCCTCCGAACGTTACGGGACAGCTTCATATGGGACACGCTCTTGATGAAACTCTGCAGGATATTTTAATAAGGTATAAAAGAATGCAGGGCTACAACGCTCTTTGGATTCCGGGAACCGACCATGCAGGTATCGCAACACAGATAAAGGTTGAGGAGAATCTGCGAGTAAACGAGGGACTCACCCGCTACGACCTCGGCAGAGAGGCGTTTTTGGACCGCGTTTGGGATTGGAAAAAGCATTTCGGTGACAGAATTATTAATCAGCTGAAAAAAATCGGCTCCTCCTGTGACTGGGACAGAGAACGCTTTACCATGGACGAGGGCTGTTCAAAGGCTGTCCGCGAGGTATTCGTAAATCTGTATAACAAAGGGCTTATCTATCAGGGCTCAAGAATTATCAACTGGTGTCCGCACTGCATAACCGCTCTTTCCGACGCAGAGGTTGAGCATGAGGAGCAGGCAGGACATTTCTGGCATATCAAGTACCCGGTAAAGGACAGTGATGAGTTTGTTACAATCGCAACAACACGTCCAGAGACCATGTTTGGTGATACCGCCGTTGCTGTTAATCCTGAGGACGAGCGTTACAAGGAGCTTGTCGGCAAGATGCTTGTTCTTCCGCTTGTAGGGCGAGAAATCCCCGTTATTGCGGACGAATATGTTGACAAGGAATTTGGTACAGGCTGCGTTAAAATCACCCCTGCACACGACCCGAATGACTTTGAAGTGGGTATGCGTCACAACCTTGAGCAGATTAAGGTTATGAACGATGATGCAACAATGAACTCCTACGCAGGAAAATACGAGGGTATGGACCGCTATGAATGCAGAAAGGCAATGATAGCCGACCTCGAAAGCGAGGGACTTTTGGTTAAGATCGAGGACCACGCTCATAATGTAGGCACCTGCTACCGCTGCGGAACTACCGTTGAGCCGATAATTTCAAAACAGTGGTTTGTTAAAATGAAGCCTTTGGCAGAGCCGGCAATTAAGGCTGTTAAGGACGGCGACACACAGTTTGTGCCGGAGCGTTTCTCAAAAACATATATGAACTGGATGGAAAATGTCTTTGACTGGTGTATCTCACGTCAGCTTTGGTGGGGACACAGAATCCCTGCATTCTATTGTCAGGACTGCGGCGAAACCATCGTTTCAAAAGAGGATATAACAGTCTGCCCGCATTGCGGAGGCAAGGTTAAACAGGACGAAGACGTTTTGGATACCTGGTTCTCATCAGCACTCTGGCCATTCTCAACACTCGGCTGGCCGGACAAAACTGCAGACCTTGATTACTTCTACCCTACCAGCGTTTTGGTAACAGGCTATGACATTATCTTCTTCTGGGTTTCGAGAATGATATTCTCCGCCTTAGAGCATACAGGAAAAGCACCGTTTAAGCACGTGTTCATTCATGGCTTAGTGCGTGATTCACAGGGACGCAAAATGTCGAAGTCTCTCGGAAACGGAATTGACCCGCTTGAAATTATTGATAAATACGGTGCGGACGCTCTGCGTTTCACACTTGCAACGGGTAATGCACCTGGCAATGATATGCGTTTTTACATGGAACGTGTTGAGGCAAGCCGTAACTTTGCAAACAAGATATGGAATGCGTCACGCTTTACATTAATGAACCTTGATATTACTGAAAACAAGCTTCCAGATGCTGCCGAGCTTCAGCTTGAGGACAAATGGATTATCTCCCGATACAACGCTGTTTGCCGTGAGGTTACGGAAAACCTTGATAAATTTGAGCTTGGCGTTGCTGTTTCAAAGCTGTATGACTTTATATGGGACAATTTCTGCGATTGGTACATCGAGCTTGTAAAGCCGCGTCTTTTCGATAAGGAAAACCCGACTGCAAAGGCTGCACAATATGTGCTGACATATGTTCTTTCAAATACAATGAAGCTTTTGCATCCGTTTATGCCTTTCATCACAGAGGAAATCTGGCAGCATCTTCCGCATGAAGGCGAAAGCATAGTTATAAGCGATTATCCTAAGTATAATCCTGAGCTTGACTTCCCGGAGGACGAAAAGAACATGGAGCTTATCATGGGTGCGATTTCGGCAATCCGTAACCGCCGCTCGGAAATGAACGTTCCTCCTTCAAAGAAGGCTAAGGTAATAATTGTTACCGACAAGGCAGAAATCTTTGAAAAATGCACCGCATTCTTTGAAAAGCTTGCGTCCGCATCAGAAACGGTTATCGCACAGGATAAATCAGGAATTGACGCAAATGCCGTAAACATTGTTGTTGACGGTGCGGAAATATTTATCCCGATGGGCGAGCTGGTTGACAAGGAGAAGGAGCTTGAAAGACTAAACAGTGAAAAGAAGCACTTAGAGAGCGAAATCAAGCGTGTCGAGGGCAAGCTTGCAAATCAGGGCTTCGTTTCAAAGGCTCCTCAAAAGGTAATCGACGAAGAAAAGGAAAAGGGCAGAAAATACAGCGAAATGCTGGAAAAGGTGCTTGAAAGCATCAAGGGCTTAGAAAATATGTAAACAAAACAGGGACAGGTAAATTATCTGTCCCTTTTAGGTATAAGTATGGATTATAACGAAACATTAAAATATATAAACAACATTCCGAAGTTTTCTAAAATTTTAGGAAACGATGACCTCAAAAAACTATTGAAAAAACTTGGAAATCCGCAGGATAAGCTTTGCTTTATCCATGTTGCGGGTACAAACGGCAAAGGCTCGGTCTGTGCAATGACAGCGTCAATTCTGCAAGCTGCAGGCTATAAAACAGGTCTTTATACCTCGCCTTTTATTGAGGTTTTTAACGAACGCATACAAGTTGGCGGCGAAAATATTTCCGACAGCGACCTTGCAAAAGTCGCAACTGAGGTAAAAGCCACAATAGACAGCCTTGGCATTGAAATCTCGGTTTTTGCACAAATTACAGCAATGGCATTTTTATATTTTTCGCGAGAAGACTGTGACTATGTGGTTCTGGAAACCGGGCTTGGCGGAAGGCTTGACGCAAGCAATGTTATAACTACGCCAAAGGCTTGTGCCATCACAAAAATCGGTCTTGACCACACCGAATATCTCGGCGACACTATTGAGAAAATCGCCGCTGAAAAATGCGGCATAATAAAAAACGGCGTACCCGTTGTAACCTGCAAAAATCAGCCCGATACAGCACTCTTTGTAATAAAATCCGAGTGCGAAAAAAAAGGCTCACCGCTTTTTATCGCAGACGCCTCGTGTAATTATAAGCTTTCCTTAAAGGGTGATTACCAAAAATACAATGCCGCTGTCGCGGTAAAGCTTGCACAGCTTTTGGACATTTCGGAGAATCATATTAAAAGAGGTCTTTTAAACACGTACTGGATTGCACGCTTTGAATATCTGAAGGATAACCTGATTTTGGACGGCGGACACAATCCCGACGGAGTTTCCGCTCTCATTTCAGCACTTTCCGAGCTGAAAAAGCCTGTAATTTTTGTTGTAGCAATGATGCAGGATAAGGATTATAAGGAGAGTGCCGAACTTATTAACGGCTTTGCAAAAAAAGTCATTACAACCGAGCTTGATATGCCACGCTGTATATCTGCAGGAGAGCTTGCAGTCGAATTTACGGCCGCAGAGCCGATAAAAAATTGTGTTGATGCGGTTAGCAAGGCATTATCAATTTGTCAAAAGGACGAGCTTGTGTGCGTTTGCGGCTCACTTTATTTAGCAGGACAAGTAAGACCTTATTTTAAAAATTAACAGCGGTGTCCTGCCACCATTTTCCGTTGTAATTCTTTACATATGGAAAAATTTGTGGTATTATAACATTAGAACAAAGAAATGAAGGTATTTACCATGAACATAGATGAATTAAAGCTACCGCAGGGGCTATCTAACCTTTCCACGCCCCAGCTTAAGCAGCTGGCATATGAAATACGTAAATTCTTAATAAAATCGGTATCAAAAACCGGCGGACACTTAGCGTCAAACTTAGGCGTAGTCGAGCTTACGCTTGCACTGCACTCGGTTTTTGACTTTTCAAAGGACAGGCTTGTCTGGGACGTAGGACATCAGGCATATGTGCATAAAATCCTTACCGGCAGAAAGGACGGCTTTGATAAGCTCCGTACTTTTGGTGGAATAAGCGGCTTTCCAAAAACCTCTGAAAGTGTTTATGACGCCTTTAATACAGGGCATTCCTCTACCTCTGCGTCTGCTGCAATGGGAATTGCAAGAGCAAGAGATTTATCCGGCGATGATTATGATGTTGTCGCTGTTTTCGGCGACGGAGCTTTAACCGGCGGAATGATTTTTGAGGCGTTAAATGACGCAGGTCATTCAAATTCCAAAGTGATTTTTATTCTGAACGATAATGAAATGAGTATTTCACATAACGTCGGAGCGTTATCAAACTATCTGCAGCGTATGCGTCAGAAGCCGGAATATTTCAAATCCAAGGACGCAATCGAGGAATTTTTGAGCAGTCTGCCAATCGGTGCACAAGCTGCCACAAAAACGGCAAAAAGAGCCAAGGGTGCTCTTCGCCGAAAGGTAATTCCAACCACAATGTTTGACAATTTAGGGCTTAACTATATAGGACCTGTGGACGGGCATGACCTTGATGCCTTGAAGGTCGTTTTTGAGCGTGCAAAGAAAACAAATGTATCTTCATTTATTCATATCCGAACAAAAAAAGGCAAGGGCTATAAGCCGGCGGAGGAAAACCCTCAAATGTATCACGGAATTTCCTCAGGCAGTACAGGTGCAGTCTTAGAGGACTATTCCGCAGCCTTCGGAAAAACGCTCCTGCGTCTTGCGGAGGATAACGACAAGGTTGTTGCCATAACCGGTGCTATGCCGCTTGGAACAGGGCTTTCCGAGTTTTCTGCAAAATATCCGAAGCGTTATTTTGACGTAGGAATTGCCGAGCAGCACGCAGTAACAATGGCGGCAGGACTTTCCATACAGGGATATATTCCTGTTGTTCCGCTTTATTCCACCTTTATGCAGCGTGCATACGACCAGATTCTGCATGACGTCTGTCTTCAGAACCTGCATGTTGTTTTGTGTGCGGACAGGGCGGGAGTTGTAGGTCAGGACGGCGAAACGCACCAGGGAATGTATGATATATCATACCTCTCCTCAATGCCCAACATGACAATTTTATCCCCGTCAAGCTTTTCAGAGCTTGATGCAATGCTGGACTATGCCGTAAACACACACACAGGACCAATCGCAATCCGCTATCCGCGAGGAAATGTGCAGACAGAATACCATTCTGCATTTACACCAAACAAGGCACACTTCTTGCGTGACGGCGGTGATATTCTTATAGTTTCAAGCGGAAGAATGATTAACACTGCCAAAACGGTTGCAGAGCATTTTAACGCACAGCTTATCGCTTTGCCTACAATCATTCCGTTTGACTCGCAAAGCGTTTCGGAATATGCAAAGGACAAGCGTCTTGTTGTCACGATAGAGGACGCGGTACGCACAGGTGGAATCGGTACTCTGACTGCCGCGGCACTTTGCGAAAGCGGTACACCCGTACCCATGCTGATATGTGCGTTTCCCGATGTGCCGATTACTCACGGCTCGGTTAGCGAGCTGGACAAATACTACAGCATGGACGCAGAATCCATTATTAAAAGAATTGAGGAAAAGCTAAATGGCTGAAAAACAAAGACTTGATACACTTATGGTCGAAAAAGGGCTTGCAGAAAGCCGTGAAAAGGCAAAGGCTCTCATCATGGCAGGGCAGGTTTATATCGACAACCAAAAATGCGATAAGGCAGGACTTTCGGTTGATATTTCAAAAACTCCCGAAATCCGCGGTGAAACCCTTAAATACGTAAGCCGCGGCGGGCTAAAGCTTGAAAAGGCAATGCAGAAATTTCCAATCACCTTAGAGGGCAAAACAACCATGGATATCGGTGCGTCCACCGGCGGCTTCACTGATTGTATGCTCCAAAACGGTGCAAAAAAGGTCTTCTCGGTTGACGTCGGCTACGGTCAGCTTGCATGGAAGCTGCGTCAGGACGAGCGTGTGTGCAACATGGAACGCACCAACATTCGCTACGTGACCCCGGAGGACATAGGCGAAAGCATCGATTTTGCCTCAATTGACGTGTCCTTTATTTCCTTAAAGCTCGTTCTTCCCGTAGCATATAACCTGCTTTCGCCTTGCGGAGAGCTTGTTGCTCTTATAAAGCCGCAGTTTGAGGCAGGACGCGAGCAGGTTGGCAAAAAGGGCGTTGTACGCGATATCAACGTGCATTACAGTGTTGTCGAGACAGTTCTTGAAGAAGCAAGAGACATGAATTTCTATGTTGCCGGACTGTCCTTTTCACCGATAAAGGGACCTGAAGGAAACATTGAATATCTTGCATATCTCAAAAAAACCGAAACCGAGGACAATATAACAAAGGAATTTATAAAGCAAATTGTTGATGAATCACACTCGCTTTTATAGGAGAAAAACATATGAAGCTGTATAATGATATTATAATAAAGGGCAGCCGTGCCATTTCAAAATCCTACGCAAAAATCAATCTCACGCTTGATGTTTTGGGACGTCTGGAAAACGGCTATCACGAAGTAAAAATGATAATGCAGTCGCTGAATCTGTTCGATTTGGTAATAGTTGATAAGCAGGATTTCGGAATAAACATTTCAACCAACTGCAAATTTTTGCCGAATAATGACGGCAACATAGCTTATAAAGCGGCAGAGCTGTTTTTTAAGGAAACCGGCATAGCCGGCGGAGCAAAAATTCTTATTCACAAAAATATTCCCGTTGCAGCAGGACTTGCAGGCGGCAGCGGAAATGCAGCAGCAACCTTATGCTCGCTTAATCTTTTGTACAACGCAGAGCTTTCCGACAGTGAGCTTGAAAGACTTGCATTAAAGCTGGGAGCAGATGTTCCCTACTGTCTGTCCGGTGGAACACAGCTTGCCGAGGGTATCGGCGAAAGGCTCACGCCGCTAAAGCCGATTTGCGGTGCTCCCGTAGTTTTGGTAAAGCCGCCCGTAAGCATTTTAACTGCAGATATTTACAGAATGATTGATTCTGCCCCAACTCTCGTTCATCCCAATACAGACACAATGCTTCATGCAATAGAAAGCAGCGACACCGACAGAATTTGCAGTAACATTTCAAATATTCTGGAGTCGGTAACGCAGGAGCTTTGCCCAAAGGTTATCTCCATTAAAGAAAAAATGCTGGCTTTAGGTGCTTTAGGCACTGCAATGAGCGGCTCAGGACCTACCGTATTCGGCATTTTCCCCGATAACGCGACTGCAAAAAAAGCCTGCGACAGTTTTTCGGAAAAATATGATGAGGTTTTCTTAACTCATACAATAGCTTAAAAAAGCTTATGCAAATAATATTTGCATAAGCTTTTTCTATTCTTCATTTTCCGCACTCTCAATATATCCGGCAATTTTTTCAACTGCACGAACAGGGGCATTTTTTGCGGTTCCCCACTCCATATCCTTATTTCGGTAATCGAATTTAAGCGTAAATTTATGTATATCCTCCCAAAGTTCAGCAAGCTCCTTTTCCTCCTTTTCGGCAAGTGCTGTGAGGAAGTCAGGATTTCCCGACAGAGAATACAGCTTTTCAAAGTGCGGAAGGCAAAAGCCCTTTGAATTTTCAAATTTTTCCCGAAATGCTTCATCGTCCTTCCACATCGACAAAAGCACGTTGTAATATCTGTCCATAGTCTTTGCGACCTTTTCGCAGACCATACAGGAATCAATCGTCTCCTTCATTGACGGCTTATCCGATACCTTCTTGAAAAATCCCTTTCCCGAAACCTTTTTCATTTTACCAATATTTAAGCGGATTTCCTCAAGATGCGTATCCAAAACCAGGGCAAGAGGCAGCTTATTCGGGGATTTAAACATCATGTTAAAATGCTTGTTGCAGTATCCCTTTTTGTTCGACTCCTCCCTGTGGTCCGGCTCCATCATAGCAGGACCTAACGCATATTCCACAGCCTCCGCCTCAAGCCGCCTCTCGATGAAGCACAGCGGACATTCACATTCCTGCTCAAAGGCTTCGTTTATAGGTATTGTGTAAATTGTTTCCTTCATAACTATTCCTCGTCCGAAAGCTTAGCATAAACGGTTTTTGATGAAACTCCATCCAGTCTTCCGATTTTGCCGCACAGTGCATTTATGACGTCATTGCTTGCGTCTACCGCAACGCTTATTACCGAAACATTGCGTTTTTTATAAGGTATTCCCATTCTGCCTATTATAACCTCGGAATACTCATGCAAAATGCTGTTCAGCTCCTGTACCGAATCATAATTTTCCACCACAATGCCTATTAAAGCTACTCTGCTATCCATAATTACGCTCCTTACATACTCTCAACCGTTTCAATTCCCAAAAGACCGAGAGCCGATTTTATAACCTCACAGCTTGCACTCACAAGTGCCAGACGTGCCTTTCTCACATCAGGCTCAATGTCCTCCTTCAAAATCGGACAGCTGTTATAGAATTTATTGAACTGACGTGCAAGGTTTGTAACATATCTGTTCACATAGAACGGTTCATTCTTTTCCGCTGCGTCCTTCACAGCATCGCCAAAAGCGTTTATCTGGCTTACCAATGCATATTCCTCGTCCGACGTAATAAGCGAGAAATCAACATCACCGATTGCCTCATCAGCACGTCTTAAAATACTTCTTCCGCGTGCATAGCTGTACTGAACATAAGGTGCAGACTCGCCCTCAAAATCGAGCATGCTGTCCCAGCTGAAAACAATATCCTTTTCACGCGAATTTTTGAGAAACGCATATAAAATCGCACCAATACCGATTTTCTTTGCAACCTCCTCCTTGTTTTCCATTTCAGGGCTGTTCTCGGTTATAATATCGAGCGTTTTCTGAATGGATTCATTCAGTACGTCCTCCAAAAATACTACATCGCCGTGACGCGTAGAAAGCTTTTTATCCGGGAATTTTACCAAGCCGAAGCCTACATGCACGCAGTCGTCTGCCCAGTCCCAGCCTGCCTTTTTCATAACGGCAAAAATCTGTTTAAAGTGAAGTGCCTGCGGCGTTCCCACAACATAAATATTCTTATGGAAGTCATAGGTACGATGGCGATAAAGTGCAGCTGCAATATCACGTGTTGCGTAAATTGTAGCACCGTCCGATTTCAAAATAATACACGGCGGCACATTAAGCTCGGAAAGGTCCACAACCTGTGCACCGTTGCTTTCTTCAAGCAGATTCTTTTCCTTTAGTATTTCAACAACCTCAGGCATTTTATCGGAATAAAAGCTTTCGCCTGCATAAGAATCAAAGCTCACGCCAAGCATATCATAAACACGCTTAAACTCTACAAGACTTAAATCCCTGAAATGCTGCCATAGTGCGGTTGCATCTGCGTCGCCCTCCTCCAAAAGCTTAAAGTATTCTCTTGCTTCATCTTCAAGCTCAGGACGCTTTTCAGCCTCCTCATGGAATCTTACATAAATTTTCAAAAGCTCGTTTATCGGGTCTTTTTCAATTACCGCGTCATCGCCCCACATTTTGTACGCACAAATCAGCTTTCCAAACTGCGTACCCCAGTCGCCCAGGTGATTCAGCTTTACTGTCTTATAACCCAGCTGCTTGTAAATCCGCTCCAATGAGTTACCCACAGCGGTTGAAAACAAATGTCCGATATGGAAAGGCTTTGCAATATTCGGAGACGAATATTCCACAAGAACGGTTTTTCCGTTTCCCATATCCGACTTGCCGTAATCGCCGCCCTTTTCCAGTACCTCGGTTACAACATTCTTGGTAAAGCCTGAACGGTTATAGAAAAAGTTCAGATATCCGCCTACAGCCTCAGCCTTTTCGATATTTTCGTCCTCCGAAAGCTTTTCCGCAAGCTCTTTTGCAATAACAGGCGGAGCCTTTCTCAAGGTTTTGGCAAGAATAAAGCATGGGAATGCAAGGTCTCCCAGCTTCTGCTCCGGAGGGATTTCAACAACGGCAGCAATCGCCGCCCTGTCAAGCCCGGTTATTTCTGTTATTTTATCAATCGTATACGCTCTGTAATCCATATTAACTATCCTTTTCAATTTTATTTTGTCGCTTAAAATGCTCCGTCTATCGCAACCTTAAGCTTATCATACTCGCTCGTTTTAAACATAATATTTGTAATATCGTTGTTTGAATCAAGCATGATAAGTGCAGGAGTATTGTCCTTCACCGGGAAATCCTCAAGCAGCTTTTTATCGGTATCAACATTCTTGATTTCAAAAATCACCTTGCTACCATATTCCTCCTCCAACTTATCAAGCACCTTTTTGATATTTTTATCCGCAAGCTCGCTGCTTGTAACAAAATACATGAACGTCGGCTTATTAACTACCTCTCCGCTATCGGAGGTAACGGTTTTTTCTTCATTTTGCATCGACTGCTTGTTAACCTGCGGCATTATAACCAAGGCAATCAGCAAAACCGATACCGCAAGGCATATTACCCCTGCGATAAATCCCTTTTTATTCTTCATAACTCTTCACCTGCTTTTCTACAATTTCCAATGCCCTTGTAGCGATAGCATTGTATCTTTCAACCTTATTTTTCACTCGTCTGTCAAGTCCGTCAATTATTCCGAAATTTGCGTTCATCGGCTGAAGCTTTTGCGTCGCCTCGTTTGAAATATAAAGCGACAACGCGCCTATCGCCGTTTTTGAGCTTGGCTCAAACATATCTCTCCCCAAAAGCAGCATAGCCATATTAAAGCCTGCCAAAATCCCCGATGATGCCGATTCCACATATCCTTCAACACCCGTAATCTGTCCCGCAAAGAAAATTTTCGGATATTTTTTCATCTGATAATAACGGTTTAAAATCCTCGGTGCGTCGATATAGGTGTTGCGGTGCATCACGCCGTAGCGGACAAATTCTGCATTTTCAAGTCCGGGAATCATGGAGAAAACTCTTTTCTGTTCTCCCCATTTAAGATTTGTCTGGAAGCCCACCATGTTATAGATAGATGCCTCCCTATCATCCTGACGGAGCTGAACAACGGCATATGCATCGTCCTTTCCCGTTTTCGGATTCACAAGCCCTACAGGCTTTAACGGTCCGAAAAGAAGTGTCTGCTCCCCTCTTTTTGCCATAACCTCAACCGGCATACAGCCTTCAAAAACCTTTTGGTTTTCAAATTCCTTTAATTCCGCGGTTTCGGCGTTTACAAGCTCTGTATAAAACGCGTCATACTGCTCCTTTGTCATCGGACAGTTGATATAATCAGCGGTACCTCTGTCATATCTCGCACCGTAGAAGACCTTATCCATATCAATGCTTTCACGAGTTAAAACCGGTGCTGCAGCATCATAGAAATAAAGTCCCTCGCTGCCTGTAAGCTGTGCCACTGTTTTTGAAAGCCCGTCGGAGGTGAGCGGTCCCGTTGCTATTATTGTATAGCAATCGGTGTCAATTTCCGTCACTTCTTCATTTTTAACGCAAATCAATGGATGATTTTTAATAAGCTCTGTTGCAAAATCCGCGAAAATTTCACGGTCAACAGCCAAAGCACCGCCTGCAGGAACGCGTGATGCGTCCGCTGCCTGCATTATCACCGAGCCGAAAAAACGCATTTCCTCCTTTAAAAGACCGCAGGCGTTCTCAATCCTGTCCGCCTTTAGAGAGTTTGAGCAAACAAGCTCGCAAAATTTTTCACTTTTATGTGCAGGTGAATATTTCTTCGGCTTCATTTCATAAAGCTCGACATTAATTCCACGCTGTGCCAGCTGATATGCCGCCTCACAGCCTGCAAGACCTGCTCCTATAACCTTAACTGTCATTTTTGGATTTCCTTTCGGGCTTAATCTCAAATTTACACTTTTCATTTGAGCAGTAGGTTTTCGCATTTTTACCCTTTCTCTTCAAAAGCACGCCGCCGCATTCAGGGCATTTTTCCTTCTTAACAGGCGTATCCCAAACCATAAAGTCACATTTCGGATTGTTTTCACAGCCGTAATAGGTTTTACCCTTACGCGACTTTTTGGCAAGAATCTCGCCTCCGCAGACCGGGCATTTAACGCCGGTTTCATTGCGGATTGCCTTTGTATTTTTACACTCCGGATATCCCGGACAGGCAAGGAATTTTCCGAACTTACTGATTTTATAAACCATTTTTCGTCCACATTTTTCGCAGACAACATCGGATTCCTCGTCCTTTATTTTTACCTTTTCGATATCCTTGGTTGCTTTTTCAAGATTTTTCTCAAAGCCCGGATAGAAGCTTTCCAAAACCTTTACCCAGTCAAGCTTGCCGTCCTCAACCTCGTCGAGCTGCTTTTCCATTCCTGCGGTAAATTCCACGTCTACAATATCCTCAAAGCTCTTTTTCATGATATCGGTTGTAATCATGCCAAGCTCTGTCGGAACGAGCTGCTTTTTCACGCGGCGGACATAGCCTCTTGAAACGATGGTGGTTATAGTCGGTGCATAGGTACTCGGTCTTCCGATACCGTTTTCCTCGAGTGCATGTACGAGAGCAGCCTCGGAATATCTTGCCGGCGGCTTTGTGAAATGCTGCATAGAGTCGATGCTTTTAATCTCTACGCTCTGACCTTCTTCAAGCGTCGGAAGAGTTTTATCCTTTTCCTTCTGAAGGTCACTTCCTTCAATATACACCTTCATATATCCCTTAAATTTAAGCTCTGAGCCTGTTGCCTTAAAGGTATGTGATGCACTGCTTAAAGTGACACTCACCGAGTTATAAACTGCCGCAGACATCTGGCTTGCCGCAAAACGCTCCCAAATCAGCTTATACAGCTTGAACTGGTCGTTCGACAGCTTATCCTTAATGCTTTCCGGCGTTATATTTATACTTGTCGGACGAATTGCCTCGTGTGCGTCCTGTGAATTTCTGCCCGACTTATACTGCCGCGGACGAACATATTCCTTACCGTATTCCGCAGTCAGATAACCAATAGCCTCTCTTTGTGCTTCTGCTGAAATTCTCAGAGAGTCGGTTCTCATATACGTGATAAGACCTACCGTTCCGAGCTTTCCGCCGATGTTCACGCCCTCGTAAAGAGTCTGTGCGGTCTGCATGGTTTTGTAGGTAGAGAATCCGATTTTTCTTGACGCGTCCTGCTGCAGCGTACTTGTGGTAAACGGAGGCGGCGGATTTTTTGCAACCTCGCTTTCCTTTACCAAGTCTACCGTAAGCCCTGCAGTATCATTTATTATCTTATCGGCGTCCTCGCGGCAGGTAAGCTCAACCTCCTTGCCGTTTTCGCCGTAATATTTTGCGGTAAATTCCTTTTTCCCCTTGCCGCCGAGACAAATTGCCTCAACAGTCCAGTATTCCTTCGGAACAAAATTTTCAATTTCCTCCTCACGGTCGCAAATCATGCGTGTGGCAACCGATTGAACACGTCCCGCAGAAAGACCCTTTTTCACCTTTTCCCAAAGAATAGGGCTTATTTTATAGCCCACAACCCTATCCAAAACTCTTCGAGCCTGCTGTGCATTGACAAGGTCCATATCGATGCTCCTCGGCTCCTTTATGGACGCCTTTACAGCAGCCTTTGTTATTTCATTGAAGGTAACACGGCAGCTTGATGCAACATCAATATTAAGTGCCTTTGCCAGATGCCAGCTTATAGCCTCTCCCTCGCGGTCAGGGTCGGTTGCAAGATAGACAACATCGGCTGCCTTTGCCTGCTTTTTCAGCTTGGTTAAAAGCTCGCCCTTTCCTCTTATTGTAATATATTTAGGTTCAAAATTATTTTCAACGTCCACACCGAGCTGACTTTTCGGCAGGTCGATAATGTGACCCATTGAAGCTAAAACCTCATAATCCTTGCCCAGATATTTTTTTATTGTTCCTGCCTTTGCAGGTGATTCCACTATAAGAAGTTTTTTTGACATTAAAATATCATAGCCTTTCTGTCCGCTAAAGTAGTATGCCTTCCCTTATCAGCGGACCGATAAGGTGCGTGTGCATATTCAGTGCAAATTGATTCTATAATTATTCCCCGGAAGTTTTTGAATAAACCCACCAAATTCCAGCATTGATAAAATTGAGGTCAGCTTTGCGACATCAAATCCACTCTTTCTTTTTATATCATCAATATGCAGATTGCTTTCTATCAATAACGCAATAATTACTCTATGGTCATCCATAAGTCCCAAAAATCTTTTGTCATCAATTGTCAGCTTAATTTCGTTGTTTACCTTTTCCTTTTTCTTTCCGTAGAAAATTTTCTTAATACCCTTTGGTTTTTCAATCTGGAGCCGCTCTATTTCAAAGGTATACTCCTCCAGAATATCGCCTGCAGAGGAGACCGCCTTTGCACAGCAGGATATAAGGCGGTTTGTTCCCTCACAGCTTTCCTTAAAAATACTGCCGGGTACTGCGAAAATATCCTTACCCTGCTCAAGAGCATAATCAGCGGTTATTAACGCACCGCTTTTCTTGGGAGCTTCTGCCACCAGTATCCCTCTTGATAAACCGCTTATTATTCTGTTTCTCCATGGAAAATGTGCCGCTGACGGCGGTGAGCCGGGAGGATACTCCGATATCACTGCTCCGTTTTGGATAATTTCCTGCATAATTCCGCTGTTTTCCGGCGGATAAACAATATCTGTACCACAGCCAAGAACTGCGATTGTTTTATTTCCGGCATCAAGTGCGGCACGTGCCGCAACAGTATCAATACCGCGTGCCATTCCGCTTACAATAGTTACACCGTTTTCTGCAAGAGAAGATGAAATTCTTTTTGCCGCTGCAATTCCGTAGTCGGTGCACTTTCTCGTACCAACCACTCCTATAGACAAAAGCCTGTCCCAATTCATTATTTCTCCGCGAACATACAAACCATACGGCGGGCTTTCAATCTTTCTTAAGGAATCCGGATAATTTATGTCATCATAGGTCAAAACCTTAGTATCGGTTTTGAGTGTCGCCTCCAGCACCTTCTCGGCACGCTTTAAGCTTTTATCCGAAAGTGCCCGTTTTATTGATGGCTTTATATTGACTACTGCAGCAAAATCTCTTTCGGCATAAATTTCCTCGATACTGTCAAACTGCTCAAGCAATGCAGTTATATCTCCATTGGATATGCCGTAAATCGTTGTAAGCCATAACCAATAAAGCTTCTGCTTTTCCATATGTTCACCCCTTAACAAAAATACCCATATCTATTACCATACTACAAAATCAGCAGAATGTCAAAGATTTTTTTTATTTTTGCATTAAATAGGAAGAAAAAATTCATTCAAAAGCCCGGAAAATGCATGTACCGGGCAGTAAAATTATTTTTCTTTTCTTCTTGTCTCATAAAGCAGCAATGCCGCCGCAACGCCTACGTTCAGCGATTCGGCCGCTCCCCAAATCGGCACCTTGATGCAGCAATCCGACATTTTAAGAATCTCCTCACTGATTCCGTTCGCCTCATTGCCCACAACGATAATTGTTTTTCCGCTGTAGTCCGCATTCCGAAAATCCACAGTGTTATCCGAAAGAGCACCGCATAGAAGCTTAAATCCGCTGTCCTTCATACTTTGTATATCCGCCGTTGTCAGAGAATCTGTCACCTTGGTATGAAAAAACGAACCCATGCTTGCACGAACGGTTTTGGGATTATATATATCAACCGTCCCCTCCGAGAGCAAAAGACCACAGCCGACTGCATCGCAGATTCGGATAATCGTACCCATATTGCCGGGGTCTGTCACACGGTCGCACAAAAGATACAGACTTTCCTCAAAATCCGCCTTTTGCTGCTTGGGCATATTTATCACTGCAAGAACTCCTTGCGGAGTTTCGGTGTCGCACAAGCCCTCAAAAATCGTCTCCGGCATAACATACATATTTTCAAAATCAAAGCTGCCCTGCAGCTTGTCCGAAACCACGATAAAATCAATGTCTGCTCCCGCCAAAATGGCGTCATTTACCGATTTTATCCCTTCCACCGTATACTGCCGAAAGCTCATTCTTGCCTTCTTTGTTTTTAACGATTTTATATACTTATACTTCTGATTTTTTGTTGATGTAATTTCTTTTATCATTTTATCACACTCATACATTATTGTATTTTTATTATTATATCAAATTTTAGCACTTTTTTCAACCCATATCACGCTAAAAAGACAATCGCAATTATATTTTTGAGGCATAGTATAATATTAACAATTATCCGTCCGCATAAAAACTGCCTTTTAACGCTGCACAGGCGGACGGTTTCGGAGGTAGCAACATGACATATAAATCCACCATGCTTGCCTGTGAATTTGGAATAACCACACAGGCACTCGTGAATAATTTAATGCCGATATTATTCGTAATATTTAAAGACAGCTTTGGGATTTCATATACATTAATTGCAAATATTATGCTGCTTAATTTCACCATTCAGCTTTTAACGGACGGTCTTTCCATTAAAATAATAAAAAGACTCGGATATCGCAAAACCGGTATTCTTGCACAGATTTGTGCTGCTCTCGGTCTTATTCTTTTGGGAATCCTTCCGAGGATTTTTCCCATGTACATAAGCCTGCTTTTGTCAGTTGCCTTCTGTGCCTTCGGCGGAGGACTTTTAGAAGTAATGGTAAGCCCTATAGTAGACTCGCTTGACACCGGTCACAGCTCGGCCCGAATGAGTATGCTACATTCCTTTTATTGCTGGGGACAGCTCGCTGTAATACTTATTTCGACTACAGCGATAAAGCTGTTTTCAAATACCATCTGGCAGATACTTCCTCTTTGCTGGTCAGTCGTTCCTATTGTAAACATATTCCTATTTGCAGCCGTACCTATGCCGAAAACCGATAATTCCTCGGAAACCAACACCTCCGGCTCGCTTTTAAAATCCTCCCTATTCATTACAATGTGTCTTTTAATGCTTTGTTCAGGTGCTGCAGAAATAACAATGTCGCAATGGGCATCATTGTTTGCACAAAAAGGGCTCGGCATTGATAAATTCGCAGGAGACCTTTTGGGACCATGCCTGTTTGCCCTTTTAATGGGCACAGGAAGACTTTTGTACGGAATATTCGGTGCAAGACTTGACCTGAAAAAATCTCTTGCCTTCTGCAGTCTGCTCTGCACCGCCTGCTACTTAACTGCAGCACTGTCCGAAAATCCGTATATCGCTCTTTTGGGCTGCTCTGTCACAGGCTTTTCGGTCAGTATAATGTGGCCCGGAGTTTACTCATATTCTTCAAAAATGATTCCACGCGGCGGTGCTGCTATGTTCGGACTTCTCGCTCTTTTTGGTGATATAGGCTGTTCACTCGGCTCATGGCTGTGCGGAACTGTGTCGGATTTTTCACAAAGACTTCCCGAAATAGTGCAGTACGCCGCAGATATAGGCATTATACCTGAACAGCTCGGACTCAAACTCGGCATAGGTCTTACTACAATTTTCCCCATAATTATGCTTATCCTACTCGTTCTGACAACAAAAAAAGGGCTTCGTTCAAAATAAGCGAAGCTCTCATACTGTCGAAAAAGTCGCATAACCGCAGAAAACGAAAACTATTGGTTCAGTTTGTCTTTAAGTTAAAGCCTTTCAATAAGATATGGCATAGCCTTTTCAAATTCAACACCGTACCAATGCTTTTCTTTATCAGGCATGGTAATCCTGATGCATTCCGCAGTGTAATCAGCTGCCAGCCGCAGTGCCTCAGCAAGGCTTTTTCCACGCATCAATGCACCCACGCAGGTGGAAGCGAAAATATCTCCTGTGCCATGGAATTTAGCGTCGATTTTTTCATTAAAGTAATAGAAAAATTCATCGGTTTGGCTGTCATACATAGCAACTCCGAGTTTTTCAGGCTCAAAGCTGACGCCTGTAAGAACTGCTTTTTTTGCACCCAAGGCCGCGAGTTTTCTCAAAACATCTTCTATATATGCCTTGTCATAGCCTTCCTCGACATAGTCAATACCCAACATAAAGGACGCCTCGGTAAGGTTTGGAACTATTATATCCGCTTTAGCACACAAGGTCGCCATATGACGTGCAAATTCGGGCGTAAAGCCTGCATACAGCTTGCCGTTATCCGCCATTGCAGGATCAACAAACGCAAGAGTTTTTGATGGACGAGCCTCAATAAACGCTTTCATCTGGTCTATCTGTTCAAATGAGCCGAGATATCCTGTATAAATCGCATCAAAATCAATACCCTCATCCTCCCAATGCTTAAAAATCTTTGGTATATCCTCCGATAAGTCGCGGAAGGTAAAGTTTTTAAAACCGCCTGTATGAGTTGACAAAACAGCCGTAGGCAAAATTGCCGTTTCAACGCCCATAGCAGAGATGACCGGAAGTGCCACCGTAAGCGAGCATTTTCCAAAGCATGAAATATCCTGAATCGTTACTACCCTTTTCATAATTAACACCGCTCCCTAATTATTTATTTTACAAATATTGTAAGCCTCAACTGATAGTATTACAATTACCAAAAAAGAAATATTTTATATAATCAGATTAAAATATTTTTCTGAGATTTAAACTGTTCTAACGGATTTTTGAAACAAATCCGCACAAAACTCACGCAAAATCCCACAAAAAAAGCCGCCCAAAAGCGGCTTTAATTGTTTTACGCATCAATTTTAGCGAGCTTCAAAGCAAGCTGAGACTTCTTTCTTGCAGCATTGTTCTTGTGCAAAATTCCCTGCTTTACGCTCTTATCCAGCTTTCTTGCAGCATCGTTGAACAAAACCTTTGCTTCATCAACATTTTTGCTTTCAACAGCTTCGTCAAATTTCTTGATAGCTGTCTTAAGTGCTGTCTTATGCATCTGGTTAATCAATGTCTTCTTCTGAATAACCAATACACGCTTTTTAGCTGATTTAATGTTAGGCATAAAAGTCACCTCCGAATAGTTTAATAGATAATACTCAACTATTTTACCACAATCAAACAAAAAAAGCAAGTATTTTTTTCATTATTTTTAAATTTTTTTAATATCCCATAATTCCGTCTAAGGATTCATCGTCACAAACCCACGTTTGTACGTCGATTATGCGAAAATCGTCACGGGTATCGCGGATAACAACCTGTTTAATTCCGGCATTAATTACCATTCTTTTGCACATTGAGCAGCAGGAGCTGTTTGCCACAATTCCGCTCCCGTCAGCCTCCAGCCCTACAAGATATAACGTTGAGTCTATAAGCTCATTTCTCGACGCGGATATAATCGCATTTGCCTCAGCATGCACACTTCTGCACATTTCATAGCGTTCGCCGCGGGGAATCCCCATCTTTTGTCTTATACAAAATCCGACGTCACTGCAGTTTTTTCTTCCTCTTGGTGCACCAACGTAGCCGGTAGAGATAATTTCGTCATTCTTCACTATAATCGCACCGTAATTACGTCTTAAGCACGTTCCTCTTTCAGCAACAGTCTGTGCAATATCGAGATAATAGTTATACTTGTCCCGTCTTTCCATATGTATCATTCCTTTCAGTCCATGAGGCAGGCAGTGCCTTGCTCACAGCATTTTTTTAAAATAGTCCAAAGACTTATATGTTCGTTCACTTTTATTAAGAATATACCCTTCGGCAAGGAGTGATAAATCCTTTTTAATCTCCTCCGAAACGGTGAATGAGAAAATTTTTCTTTCCTCCGCCTCAAGTATGTACCGAATACTACGGTATACACCATCAGAAATATTAATATCCGCACTCTCACGGCAGGATGAGCATTTTACGCCTCCCGAAAAATCAAATGCAGACAAATCCTCTTTTTCTCCGCAGCCGATGCAGCTGTCCATACAAGGCTCATATCCTGCATACTGTGCAAGCTTTACTTCAAACACCGCTTTTGCAAGCACAGGATTTTCATCCTTATACGCCAAAGCGTAGAGCGTATTAAGCAGAAGTGTCAGAATACGCTCATCGCCGTCGCCGTACATTTCACGCGAAAGCTCGCACAAATAATTTGCCAGAGAAAGCTTCACAATATCCTCGCAAACAGGGTAAAAGGCGTCCACAATCTCCACTGCGTCAACGCGGTAAATTTCACTGTTTTTTCTGCTCAACACGAAATCACCGCAGCACAAAAGCTGTGTTCCCGCCTTCATTTTACTCCGCCTGCTGCGTACTCCGTAGGCACAGGCAGAAATCACTCCCAGATTCTCTGTAAGAATAGTCAGCATACAGTTTGATTCGCCGTAATCTGCCCGTCTTGTGATAATTCCCCTTGTTTTGCAGGTTTCCATTCCTTTTCCCTCTGATTACCGTTGTTTTCAACCGTTTTATACAAAAGATATGCGTCTATATCGCCTGTTTCTTTAAAAGTGTTCCAGGAAAAATCCTTTAATTTCATTTTAATTACCCCCTCAATTTACTATTTTTAGGGTAGTCAATTTTTCCTGCCTTTATACTGTCACTTTTTGGTTATGCATCATATCCGAAATTTTTTATCATTCTGTCAGAATTTCTCCAGTCGTTTTTAATTCTGACCCAAAGCTCCAGATAAACCTTCTTATCCAGCATTTCTTCAATATCGACTCTTGCCTTTTGTCCGATTTTCTTAAGCATCTCACCGTTTTTTCCTATTACAATTCCCTTATGGCTCGCTTTTTCACAGAAAATCGTTGCATAAATTTTTGTGATTTCCTCACGTTCCTCCATCTTTTCAATTTCGATGGCAATACCGTGCGGAACCTCCTTATCCAAAAGCCACAGCATTTTCTCGCGGATAATTTCTGCCGCAATCTGCTTTTCGGGCTGGTCTGTCACCATATCCTCATAGTAAAACTGCGGACCCTCCTGCAAAAGGCTTTCAATATCGTTCATCAAAATTTCCACACCGTCGCCGGTTTTTGCACTGATTGGAACTATCGACGAAAACTCGTGCAAATTTGAATAGTCCGCAATAATCGGGAGCAAATCCTCCTTTTTAACTGCGTCCACCTTATTTAAAATAAGTATTGCCGGAACTCCGGTTTTACCTATATTCTCCGCAATTTCCTTTTCCATAGGTGCAATCGGCTTTGTGGCGTCTACCACAAAAAGCACAACGTCCATCTCGTTCATGGACTCCTTTGCAACCTTCACCATAAATTCACCCAGCTTATTATGCGGCTTGTGGATTCCCGGTGTATCGGTAAATACTACCTGATAATCCTCGGTTGTATGTATGGCAAGGATTTTATTTCTGGTAGTCTGTGGTTTATTTGAAATTATCGCAATTTTCTGACCTGCGATTGTATTTAAAAGTGTTGATTTACCTACGTTTGGCATGCCGATGATTGCGGCAAAGCCCGATTTGAATTTATTTGTCATTTTTTCCTCCGATTAAAAATATCACATCTAAAACGCCCAAAATCAGACACGGAATTAAAATTTGCGGCGTTTGAAATATATGTAAAAGTGTTGTTTTTATTTTGTCAAGATTTCCGAACAGGCACACGCCCACCAAAAGCGATGCTGCCGACAGTGCAAGCACCGCACCTGCCGCCGCGTCCTTTGCAAGCTTTGCATCAGGACGGATTTCACGTGTTGCGGTATCAACTGCACTCTCTAAAGCTGTGTTAAACAGCTCCGCCGCAATAACCGACGCTGCACAGATAATCAGTATCGCCCATTCAATACGCGAAATACCGTAAAAATACGCAAAAACAGCTATTAAATTTGCAATCACAATATGAAACCGAAGATGCTTTTCTCGTCTTATCGACGCAAAAATCCCCTCAAATGCATGATAAAAGCTCATTTTACACCTCGCGTGTTATCCCAAGTATTTTCAGAATTTCTTCCTGCTTTGCAAACATTATCCGCTCCCCCTCCGGGTCGTCAACGTGGTCATAGCCCAAAAGATGCAGCATAGAATGTGCCGTCAGAAATGCAATTTCGCGGCGAAGGCTGTGTCCGTACTCCTCCGCCTGCGTTGCCGCACGCTCTGCCGAAATTACAATATCCCCCAAAAGTATACATTCATCATCGACGTCGTAATCAGAATCGATTATATCACCGTTTTCATCAAAATAGAGCATCGGAAAGGACAATACATCGGTTGGTTTGTCAATATTCCGATTTTCGCGGTTAATTTCTCGTATAGTTTCATTATCTACAATAGTTATGCTGACCTCCGCGTCAAAATCACATTCCTCATAATCAAGAGTTGCCTGAACAACGCTTTCAATGACGCTTGACAGCTCCGCACCGATTTCAATTTTTTCTTGCTCGTTCTCTATTATTATCCTTGTCATTTCTGCGTTTTTTCTCCTGTTCGCTATCGTATTTCTCATACGCCTTGATAATCTTCTGTACCAGCGGATGACGCACAACGTCCTTATCGGTCAAAATCGAAAATTCAATACCCTCGATATTTTTAAGCACTCTCTGTGCAACCTTGAGTCCCGATTTTTTGCCGTCCGGCAAATCCACCTGCGTTATATCACCCGTTACGATTGCTCTTGAGCCGAAACCAATTCTGGTTAAAAACATTTTCATCTGCTCAGGAGTCGTATTCTGTGCCTCGTCAAGAATAATAAAGGCATTATCCAACGTTCTTCCTCTCATGTACGCAAGAGGAGCAACCTCAATCATTCCACGCTCCTGATAGCGTGCAAAGCCTTCTCCGCCCAGCATTTCGTACATTCCGTCATACAGCGGACGAAGATACGGGTCAACCTTATTCTGCAAATCGCCCGGCAAAAATCCGAGCTTTTCGCCCGCTTCAACGGCAGGTCTTGTGAGAATTATTCTGCTGACCTCTTTATTGCGAAGTGCTGTAACAGCCTTTGCAACGGCAAGATATGTTTTTCCTGTTCCGGCAGGACCGATTCCGAAAACAATCGTGTTGTTGTTGATTGCCTCGATATATTTTTTCTGACCGAGGGTTTTTGTCTTAATTGGATTTCCCTTATGGTTAACCGCAATGCAGTCGTCTCCCAAAAGCTTTATATCAAAGCCTCCGTTTTCCTGCACCATCGTAATTGCGTACAGTATCTTTTGCTCGTCAATACTCTCACCCTTTTGGAGTATCTGAAGAAGAATTGTTATAACCTCTCCTGCCTTTTCAACATTCTCCTCCTCGCCCGAAATTTTTATGCAGTTATCTCTTGAGGTTATGCCTACCTCAAGCCCTTTCTCGAGCAGCTTTAAATTAGAATCGAAGCTACCGAACAGGCTCTGCAAATCAATCTCCTGCGGCAGTTCTATCTGTCTTTGGTTCAATAAATGTCACCTCTTCAATTCGTTTTTCTGTCCCTATTTGTTCAATAAAGTTCATTGTAAGTGTTACGGAAATCGTTTCCTCGTCAAGCTTTTGCACATCCTCGTGTCTGTCAATTAGCTTTGAGCCGGGCAGAAGCTCTCGCGAAATCTCCTTCTCAAGCTCCTTTATCGCAAGCTCCGCAGCCACATCGTACGAAATAGGCTCTTTTTCCACCGCATATTCCTCACAGGTCACTACTCTTATGCCAAGACCGGGATAATAGTCCTTTCCCAGCTTTAGGTCATACTCTCGCTGCAGGCTGTCATAGCTTTCATATTTTATGTCCCCATCAAGATACAAAGGAAGCTCCCATTTTAAGAATTTAAGCGTCACAAGCCTGCGTTTTCTGCCGCTGTACTTTTTATAGCAATAATTTTGCTTATATGTCCCCGTTTTTACGTGTTCGGTATACGCTTCTACCACTCCTGCAGAATGTACCTGATATCCCGGTTCGTTTTCAAAATTGTACGTTCCGCTTATAATCGTATCTCCCGGTGCTACCGCCTGATTTTCCGCCGCCACACATTTTCCGTGAGTTGTTATAACTCTTTTGATAATTCCGCTTCTCATCGCAACAATATCGCATGGAACATTTGGGTCAAACACCTCCGGCGGAAGAATATCCTCTCTCACCTTAACTACAGCTTTTGTACCCTTAACATACACCCACGCCCAGCAGATATTGTCGGTATGATTCAGAATTATATTTTTCATTTCAAGACCGGATTTTAAATTCCTTTTAAGCATTCCCTCGTGAAGTCCTGCAAGCTCCACCGCTTTTTCAAGCTGCTGAATATCGCAGCTTTCCACACCTTCATAGCTTACCGTCCAGATAAACTGCGAGCCTAACGCAAACATCATAACAAATGCAAGCATTCCAACCACAAAGGCTTTTCTTTTCTTCAGTCTTTTTGCAACAAACACTGCACCGCGTTTTTTCAAAATATGCACGCGGGCACGAATATCTGCCTCCCTTATCCGAAAAAAATCACTAACCGAAAGAGCTGCGATAATTCCGTCATCGCAATAATCCATGCGGATAGGCTTAATGCCGATTTTAAGAATGGAATTTAAAAATTCCTCTTTATTATGCCCCGATATTAACAGTATAACATATCCTTTGAGAAAATGGAAGATTTTTATTAAAAACAATTTAAAAAAACCTCCCTAAATCAGCTTAACGGCATCAATTTTTCCGCAGACAACGATATTTCCCTCTCCGATTGTTCTGATATCAAAGTCCTGTCCGCATACTTCAATAATACCGCCTTTATATTTCAGCTTTATATTTTCCTTCTTGTATTCAACCAATGCCAAATAATTTTCTATATGCACCCTCATATTTCCCACAAGGGTTATTTTAGGAATATCCAGCGTAACCTCGCACGGAATTTCCATCGAATCCGAAATCGCTCTTGCAATATCCAAAGTTAATCACCTCTTGAAAAATTATATGCTATATTTTTAACTTCAATGTCATAATCATTGTTATGGAGGTGCTTAAATGAAGACGCTTAAACTGAAAAAGCTTATACCGTATTTGATTGTGGTTTATGTTACCGTTATGATGATAATTTTTCCTGAAAATTCGATTATGTACGCACGTCAGGCAATCGACATATGCAAAGAGGTAATAATTCCGTCACTTTTCCCGTTTTTTATCTGTTCGGGGCTTTTAATTTATTCCGGGCTTTCAAAAACTCTTTCACAAATCTGCAAGCCGATTATGAAGCCGCTTTTTAATGTCAGCGGCTGCGGTGCGGCGGCACTTGTTTTGGGAATAATAAGTGGTTATCCGCTCGGAGCAGTAACGGCATGCCAGCTTTATGAATCCGGATATTTATCCAAATCCGAAACCGAACGTTTGCTTGCCTTTTGCAATAATTCAGGTCCACTGTTTATTCTCGGTGCTGTGGGTGCTGCAATTTATTCCGGCAGACAGTTCGGTATAGTGCTGTACGTTTCGCATATCCTTGCAGCACTCACCGTAGGAATTATCTTTCGGTTTTATGCTCCCGGAAAGCATTCCGCACCCGCATATGAAATAAGCCAACCTGAACGCAGCTTTTCCGAGGTGTTTTCACAGGTTTTGGCAAGCTCATTAAACAGTATTCTGACAGTTTGCGGTGCTGTGATATTTTTCAGCGTGATTTCAGGCATAATAACCTCACAGCTGCCTGTTAACGACATTTTAAAGGCATTCTTCTCAGGAATTATGGAGCTGACTGGCGGAACAAAGAGCATAAGTGAAACAACGCTTTCACTTACCGAAAAGCTCGTCATGTCCGCATTTGTGGTCGGCTTTGCAGGACTTTGCGTACATCTGCAGGTAATCGCAATTGTGTCAAAGCAAGGTCTAAGCCTTATACCGTATTTTTTCGGCAAGCTTCTGCACGGCACACTTGCGGCCCTTTATACCCTTATATACTTCAAAATTTTTCCGCCCAAGGTGTCCGTATTTATGAACAACGCAGCAGCCCTTGATGCAGGCTTTTGCATGGGCTCGCTTTATTCCGTCATTAATGTGTTGTTTTTCACGCTTCTTGCCGCCTTTATCATTTTTTTCAGTGCAAGTGCCACAAAATCGCCCTCCTCTGTAGAAAGATAAATATATCATAAAAAACGGGGACGCCAAAAGCGTCCCCTTAAAATCCGTTTCATTATTAAGCAAGAGATTAATCCTTATGCTTTTCAAAGCATTCGCTGCAATAAACCGGTCTATCGTTTTTAGGCAAAAATGGAACCTTGTCCACCTTGCCGCAATCTGCACAGGTAATTTCATACATTTCCCTATTCTGCTTAAGGCTGTTCTTTCTTGCCACTCTGCAATCCTTGCAGCGGATAGGTTCATTCTGGAATCCCTTTTCTGCATAAAATTCCTGTTCTCCTGCAGAGAAAATAAACTCCTGACCGCAGTCCTTACAGATTAAAGTTTTGTCTTCGTACATGGTTAGTCCCTCACTTTGAATTAGTTAAAAAATTTTCTCCGCCCAAAGGGATTTGCACCCTCATCTGCAAAAAGCATGCTTTTCTTAAGCTATAAGCGGTTATTTCAGCTCCTTTAAGAGCTTTTTTTTGATACGCTGCAATGCATTATCAATGGATTTTACGGGCTTTGCAAGTGCTTTGGCAATCTCCTCATAGGACATTCCTTGAGTATAATAGATAAACACCTGCATTTCAAGCTTGCTCAGCGTTTTGTGAATTGTATATTCTATACGGCTTAAATCCTCCTGACCGATAACAATATCCTCCGGGTTCTGCTCTCCCATCTCAAAAGCTGCATCAATAGCCTCGTCCGCATCTCCTTCAGCGTCAGTTTTGTCCAGGGATATGTAGGAATTGAGCGGAATATGCTTTTTACGCGTAGCCGCCTTTACCGCGGTGATAATCTGCCGCGAAATACAAAGAGCCGCAAAGCTCTTAAAAGAGCTGCCGCCTTCAGCATCAAATTCCTTTACAGCATTGTAAAGCCCTATCAGTCCCTCCTGTGCCACATCGTCCTTTTCTGCACCGACAAGAAAATAAGTATTGGCCTTTGAATAAACATAATTGCGATATCGTGCAATTATGTGATTAAGAGCCTCATCATCTCCTGCCTGAGCTTTTTCAACAACCTCCTCGTCCGAAAGCTTGTATAAAGACTCCTGACCTGCCTTGTCCATACACAAAATCCTCCAACACCATGAGCAAATATGCCTTTAAATATACTGTGAAGTTATTATATCACCAAACCTGCACATTGTCAAGAAAAATTTAGATATTTTTACCAACAACCAATATTTTCAGCATATGTTTTTTATCAAAATTCTATAATTTTTTACATTTTTCTACATTAAAGCACACCCTCTCTTATTTATATATGTTGATTTTATTTTTGAAATATGATATACTTATTTTTGAAAATGTTTACTGCAAAGAGCCGCTTTTGCGGCAGAAGGGATAGATTTAATATGCAAGGTATAGGAAAAATTTTTGATACAAAATACGGCAGCCTTATATTTGCACTTTTAAGCGGCTGTGCATATTTTATAATAGTTCTGGATTTTATTATGAAGTACACCGAAAACAGTGGTGCACTTTTGGGATTTTTCTTTTTCCCTGCAATCATCTGCGGAATGGGGCTGGTGCTTTTAAAAGCAATAAAGCGACTTCGCGATGAGGAAGCTTTCGGGAAAATAAATATGCTTGTGTATGCACATATCGTGCTTTTTCTCATAAGCCTTGTCTTTCTGTACGATATCATAATCTGAATAAATTCAATACAAGAAAAAACATGCATACGCTTATGCATGTTTTTTATATTTCATCACGGCTTGCATCTTCCGCAAGGGGTATATCCTTGAAGCAGAAGTGCTTCCTTTGACAAGGAGGTTTCCTCCTTGTTTCCTTCCTTTATGTCCTCTACACTTGAGCATGACGGCAGGTGAATTTTCTTTGTATTCGTATTGAGAATATACTTTGTATCGGTATTGCCGTCAGAGCCTTGCTCATTTTCAGTCACAATAGGTACAGTCTGCGGATTTTCGTCCGTTTTTTCTTTATTTTCCTCATTGCTGCCTTTTTCTTCCGAATTTCCTGTTTGTGTAGTTTCTTTTTTCGATAAATTTTCCTCGGCAACTTTGCTTGTGCCGTCAGAATAATCAATCACTATTCCCGGCTGCACATTATGACAATATACGCAGAAGCTTATGCCCTCACCGTTATCCTCAACGGAATATCCCTCAAGGAGAACTCCGCCTGCAACAAGATTATCTCCCGAAAAAATCGGAGTTGCTCTATACATTACATGGTTATTCGTTTCCTTTATGTAATCTGCAAGCATGTTTTCAAACGGCAGCATTCCGTCCATATTCAGATACCTCGTACCGGTGATTAGATTGCTTTCGTTGGCATTTTCACCCGTCAGCTGATAGCCGATAAGGTGACATCTGTTATAAAGATATTTTCCGTCAACAATATCATATTTTACACTCTGCCAGCCGGAGGGCTTTATTGAACCTATGCTGCCTCTCTCCTCGGTCGGCATAATATCTGTCGAAACCGACGCAATACACACGCCGCACCGCTGTAAAGCATCAAGCTCACTGTAATATTCAAAGGACTCTGTTGT
Organism: Clostridia bacterium; assembly: GCA_017621875.1. Classification (GTDB taxonomy): domain Bacteria; phylum Bacillota; class Clostridia; order UBA1381; family UBA1381; genus UBA1738. Next base: position 9,508 of record JAGASE010000010.1, on the reverse strand, counting down.
TATATCATCGGCAGTAAACAGCGGAGAATTATCATTTATAGGCGTATATGCCGCGTTTGTATATGCCGGACTGCTGTTTTGCAGCTCGGCAACAAGCTCATTATAGCTTTTATCCGCATCTGAAGTTTCCGGCTGCTGACCACAGGCTGCGATACTGAATACGCACATTAATAAAGTAAAAAAATTATTCAGTCTTCTCATATGCTCTCCCTTTCATATATCTCAAGTGTTATTTTTTCGTGCGAAAATCCCTCAAAATCGGTCGATTCCAAAAGGGCAAATCCGCTTTTTTCTATATCAAAGCTCAGTTTTAAATCCGACGGATATACTCTGTTCCACTTAAATACATACAGCCTCTCCGCAGTATCCGGTGAAAAGGTGCAGGTTTCTACAAAGCAGAAATCATCTTTTCCGGCAGCTGAAAGAAAATTCTCGTCCACAATAATATTCTCTGCCACCTCGGTAAATTGTGCAAACGAATAACCGCTCATATATAGCCTGTCGCCCTTGCATAAAGAGAGTATTTTCTCTCTTACAACTCTGTCCATGCTTTGTCTGCGATTGTTAAATGCCATTCCGTTATTATCGTCAAGACAAACTATTATGTGCATACCACGCCTCCTGTTTTTAAAGCTTCTGCCCTTACCTACTCTTATGAAACCACTTTACCGCATTATCTGCGAACAGGCTTTCCTTCCGCAAATTCAGTATCAAGCATGCTTTTCTTCCTTCCATTTCTTATGCCTATCAAGTCAATAAACAAACTATGTGTATCACAAATAATATAGCCTTAAAGTAATTAAGCAAATCAATGAACGATTTAGAATACATCATTTTTAGCTAAAGCTCAAAGCTAAATTATTCCGCTCCGCTGCATAGCTAAATTACTCCTTCGGAGTAGCTAAATTAAATTCATTTTTAGCGTGCGAAGCACATTTAGCTGCCGCAGGCAATTTAGCTGAGCTTGCTCTATTTAGCTTGCCGTAGGCGAATTTAGCTGATTTCATCTTCGATGAAATCATTATACCATATCTTACACTAATTTACAATGCCAAATAAAAATTTAAAAGGGTAAGCGATGTCCACTTACCCTTTCATACTTAATTCAGTTCAACTATGTCATCATAAGCTCTCAGCGTCTCTGCCGAGTCAAGAACCATAATACGTATAGACTTTGTGGTCTCGGTAAGCTCCGCTGTAAGCGTCACTTCGCCTGATCTTGCCGCTGTTTTTGACTCCGACCATGCAACCTCGTCTATATGCTCGCCTGTGCATGCAGCCGCAATCAAAATTGCCGATGCCGCACTATCCTCATTATTCTTCACTGTAACGCTTATCTTTGTCTTGCCGTCCTCGTTTACCCTCACAGGATTTACAAGCTTTACCTTGCTTCTTGTTGTAAAGCTGATGCTTTCATTATCCGTCAAGCTTCTGCCCCATACGTCGCTTATAAGACCATCAATAACCACGCTGTAGCTTGTATTGTTGAGCCAGCCGCCGACAGGCAGAATTTCTGCTGTATATTCTCCGTTTTCATTAGTGCAGGTTACGGTATATTCGTCCTTTGAAAGTGCCTTGCCGTTTACGGTTACGTCAGCATCTGAAAATACTTCAAATTCACTGTCCGCTTTAAGCACAATCGGCTCGCTGTTTCCGACTCCTTCTGCACTTCCGCCCTTCATGCCAATGCTGTACTCGGTTTGGGTCGTTGGAATTTCACGTATAGAAAACTGACCAAGATAATAGCTTACACCCGAACACTGATTTTCTGTCAGAATAATAATATAAGGTCTTTCATCAATCGTGGTGTCTTTATCACCGCTTATTGCTTTCTCATGGTTTCCCGTTACCGTAAATCCGATATGCTGCCATTCCTCGTTCTTTTCCAGTACACATGCGTTTTTATCGGAATTCCACGCATCGGCCGGAACGGCATTATTATTTGCGTCAGGATAGTATATCTGAGAACGAATCCAAGCTAAAGGCTCAAAATTTGCATATGCTGCATCTTCTGGATTTCCACCCATATCAAGCTTTATCCATATTGAAACATAATACTGCTTTCCATGCTCCATAGGGCTTTTTAGCATCGTTTGATAAGAATACATTTTGCCCATACCGTTTGCATATTTGAGCGTCGGATTTCCGTTCCAAAGCACACTGTTGCTTACCTCAACGCCGGACGCTGACATAGGTGACTCGGTTAGCTCCTTTACAATATTCTGATACGGCTCCACATACACATACTGCTCTGCCTCATATAAGGAGATTTTATCAAAATAAACGTCAATTCCGCCGCAGCCCGATACAGCTTCAAATATGATGCTGTTTCCGGTAAAGGTGTACGCACTTCCCGTTCTTGCCGCCGGTGCTTCAAGATATGCCTCTATTTTCTGCCATTCATCGGTATTAGATAATGTTATATTTGATGATGAATATGTACTTTTATCCAATGATACGTTTCCTCTTGTCTGCACATACCCTGCCTTCATAGACATTTTTATTTCAGAGGGAAGACTTGATGTATTATCATTTTCCGCAAGCTTCACATATGCCGAAAGATGATATGTTACATCATCTGAATACTCAAAATCATCTGCAAAGGCTTTTGCCTCCAGTATCACGCCGCTATCCAGCCATGTATCTGCAACCTTTACCGAGCCTTCACCGCTGTATGCACAAGCCGAATCAATGCTTACGGTACCCTCATCGGAGGTATAGAGTGAAATATCGGTACATTCGGAATCGGTCAGAATTTCCTCACCGATATCCGCCCATATAAGGTCGGCAAAAGCTACCTGAGTACCCATAACCAACAAAGCCAAAATCAGACTTACAACTTTTTTCATAAAATCCTACTCCTTTCAAATTCTCGGTGCGTGAGGATTCAGGTCAAACGGGTGTTCTCCCGTAAATTCACAGTCGCCGTACAATCCGCGTACCAAAACCCTCAGGGTTTCCTCATCAACACCATAAGTATTGATAAAGGTATCAGCCGTCGGGAACCAGTCATAATATACATACTGCGAGCCTGTTGATATGCCGATTGATTTTTCCTTGCCCTCTCTCATTATGTATAAAAACTGCCTGAAATCTTCATTATAAAATCCACCGAAGCCAAGCGGTGCATGCGGTGCGATATGAGCAAAATAGACAATCAAATCGTATTCCGTCGCGATTCTTTTAATATCCTCCATATCCTTAATTCGGTCGGTCAGGCAAACCTCTGCCCCGTATTTTTCAAACTCGTCCTTTACAAAGTTAAGCTTTTTATAAACCTCTGCAGAATAGCCGGTATAAACAAGCTGTACCTTTTTGATTTTATTTTTATCAAGAGGAACAAGATTATTTTTATTGCATACCCATGAAATCGCATGCGGTGCCACCATTTCATTAACCTTTCTGGTATGTGCCAGCACCTCTTCACGCTTGTTTGCACCCCATTCCTCTCTGTCGTCATCAAACAAACCGAGCTTTTCCTTCATGTCAAGCACTCTTTGGCAAGCGTCATTAATTCTTTCCTCAGATATTTCTCCGTCCTTTACCGCCTTTTCTATAATGTCGATATAATCAAGATGAGCAGGTCCCAAAATTACGTCGTTTCCGGCATTTAATGCCTGCACATAAACCTCCTCCGGCTTAAACATGGACGAAAGTCCTCTCATTCCGATGGCATCGGTAATTACAACACCGTTAAAGCCCATTTTCTCTTTTAAAAGCCCCGTTATAATTTTCTTTGACATGGTTGCCGGGAGAAGATTTCCGTTAATTCTTGTGTCGTCCACAGCCTCAAAAGCGACATGACCAATCATAATGCTGTAGGTTCCTGCATCAATTCCTGCCTGGAAAATCACGCCCTGACGCTCCCACCATTCATCATAGCTCTGTGTAATCGCCTGACTGGAGATATGTGCATCGCGGTATTCGTCCTTATCCGCACCCGGGAAGTGCTTTACCGTTGCCGCAACACCTGCCGCCTGAATACCCTGTACGTGTGATTTTACAAGCTTACAGCTAAGCTCGGGATTGTTTGAATAGGTTCTTGTAAGGTTTATTGAGCAAAGCGGTGCGGCATTATCCACAACAGGACCCCAGTCCCAAAGACAGCCGGCAAGCTTTACCTCACTTGCAACGCACTTTCCCACCTCATATGCATATTCGGGATTTCTTGCAGCTCCCAAGCCTGTCGGATAGGTGGTATGGTTAAATGCCGGGAAGGTTCTCGCAGCACCGTTTTCAGCGTCAAGAGCCGGTGCCATCGGGATTCTCATGCAGGTGTTTATGTCCTCAAAGAACAGTCTGAGCTTTTCCTCGATATCTACGTCCGCGTTTTCATTCACACTATCCGCCATATTTATAAAATCCATCTGGGCAGCACCCACAACCCACATACTGCCGTAAGGATTATCCTTAAAGTACGCATGGATATCTTCAATTTGGTCCAGCAGATTTTGCTTTACTGCTGCAGTCTGTCCGATTTTCTCCCTAAGTGTCAGTTCTGATAGATTTGGTTTTTTCATTTTATTTCGTCCCTTTCTTATTCATCTATTTCATTGCATGGAATCATTCCGTTTTTCCAAACAAAAGTTTTAACACTATTAACTCTTTTAAGTGCTGCGGTGAAGCTTTCGGAAAAAGTAACCGTTTCACGCGGCTGAACCGATTGCTCATCGCTCATTATAACATTTGTAAGCTTACCCGTAAGCTTATTATAGAAAGCAATAATCATTCGTACGCTGTTTGCCTCTTCGGTACGGTCGAGGTTTGTATACTCTGCAGTCCTTGCCAGCGACTGCTGTGTATATGTTACCTCTTTTTTCTTTAAAAACCGTACATAGTCTATATCATAGCTGCCCTGCTGACTTACAGGATCAAGCCGCAAACCTGTTATTGTTCCTCCGTTCCACGCATCATTCTGCGACATATCAAAGGTATATATGCAAAATCCCTCGGTATCGGTACGAACATCAAGCTTTACGCTGTTGGTTTCGCCAAATCCGCTGTCGTCTGCATTAAAGAACAGCTGCATAACTCCGCCTGCGTCATGGTTTGCCATGCGTACCTCCACATACGGATATTCCGCTCCGCTTATGCTGATATCCGGCGAAAATATCGTAGGGTCGGTTGTTGCACTACGCTGACGCCATATTCCCTCTCTGACCTTTGACAAGGTGATGCTGATGCCGGCTCTCCAGCCCTCGGTATCAGTATCAAAATACCACTCATTTTCAAATACAGGAAGAATTTCTGTCTCATCAGCCTGCTGCGACATCAAGATATCCATTCCGTCCCGACTCACTTCTACTCCAAGGTACTCAAATGCCTCCTGAGGCACCATAGCAGCACCTCTGTAAAGATACGGTGCGGCAGAAAGCGTTACAGCCTCACCATCTAAAGCTGCCTCGTTTTTTCCGAGAGTCATTTGCAGTGGCTTATCGCCCTGTATGAGTATGCTGTCATTTTCGTACTCCACATAAAATCCGAGCATACTGCAAATTCCGCCCATGCTTTCTACAGGAACAAACATTATTTCGCTATCAAACTGCATCGGGCATGGAAGCTCATACTCCTCGCCGTTTATCACTGCCGTATACGCGTCATCACCCAAAAATTCTATCTTTTCAATGTTAAAGCTTCCGGTTGTTGTCATAACGTCAAAGCGAAGTCCTGTCACCGTTCCCTTCCAATACTGGTTTTCTCGCATATCATAATATACATCAACGGTTTCACCGCATTTTGAATATTCACCGACAGCTCTTGCCTGATTGAACTCAGGATATTCCTCCGTTGTAAAAAACACCTCGGATATATCCTCAACAATGCTTGTATCATCAGGCGATACCTTCATTCTTATATGTATATACTCTATATCCTTAGCCGCAAGATAAGCGTCTGAATTAATGACCGGGTCAGATGATATCGCCGTACCGCTTACACCCTGCTCATTCTGCGTAAAATTACTTATTTTAACTGTCGAAAAATCGACCTTGTCTCCATTCTTTAAATCCCATACCTCCTGGACGGTCTCGGGAATCTCCTCTCCCGTAAACGGTCTTATGTACCTCAAAGCTCTGCGTTTTTCGGGAAATTCCGCCCTGAGGCGTGCTTTCTGCGTATCACTCGGTACGGCATCTGTATGCTCCGACCCGCCGTAAAAAGCTTCTCGTATTGCGTCAAGATACCCAAAGCCGTGAAGCTTTGTAGGCTGAACAAAATGTCCCTCTCCAAGCTCATTCCAGTTGTCTATTGTAAGCATTTTTGAAGCAAGACTTGTATCGTCATGCTCTGCCATATATTCGTCCTTAATCCACCTCAGAAGCTCGGTATATTCCGCTGGCTCCATCCATGCATGATTTTTCTTATATTTGTACCATGCACGCTGATTATATCCGTTTGAGATATTCGCAACAGCGTCAATGGCCTTTCCGCGGCGGTCGGTAAGAATTGCCTTTTGAACTTCTTCTCTGTCTCCGTGTAATGTGCCGGTTGTATAATTAAAGGTATAGTCGTAGCCTATACTTTTAAGCTCGTCAATCTCGCTGTCCGAATGTACAAAATCTCCTCCGGCAAACATATAAATTCCGTCATATCCAAGCTCGATGCACGCCTCGTCAAGTGCGGCTATAATCTCCGCCATTCCGTCCGTGCCATAAATGTCGGTAAGTCCGCCTATGCCCGGTGACCAGACATAAAGAAGAGGTTTATTATCAACCGTCATATATCTTTCATCGGAGAAATAATATTCGCAGAAAAACGGAATTACATAATTTATAAAGTTTTCAACGCTGTCTCCGTAGCTTGAACATAGATTGAGTGCAAATTTTACGTATTTGCTGTTTTCCGACATAAAATATCCGTCATGTATAGCGGCATTTGTCGGTTTAATCACGCCACCGCCGTACTTTGTATAATTTACAGGCTCGTAAACACACGGCAGAATATAGTCCACACCATGCTGTGCCATCCACATAAGCTCCCAGTCCATAACTTCGGGATTTCCGTCGTCATAATATCCCAAAAGCGGCTCGGTATCGGTATACGGAGTAAGCGTATCCCAGCCTCTGCCCCTTCCGTTCTGCCATAGATAGCACGCCTGCATTCCTATATATGTATCATCATTAAGTCCCAATGCCTCCGACGCCGTCATAAGCGGATAGTCCTGTGGCAGTGCCGACTTCTCAAAAATCTTTACATCGTCAATATACGCATTTCCCGAAGCTGTAACGGTAAGCTCATCGACAGCCCCTGCAGTTATGGCAACAGTTTTTACCTTTTTTCCGTTAAGGTAAAAATCAGTTGTATCTCCGCTTGTCTCAACACGAAGCGTCTGCCATACCTTATCGGAATATTCTGTGCAGGGCTCCTCTTGGCATAACAGTGTTCCACCCTCTAACGCAAGCTTTACATTGCCAAGCTCTGCCGAAAGTGAATCACATTCATCAACGCGGCACACCAGCTCTAAAACAGCCGCTCCGTTTATTTCCTCAAAGCTTGTTTTCACTGCACCATCGGTTATTTCAAGTCCCAAATCATCACCGATTCCCGACGCTGAAATCACCGCAGCAGCAGCCGTACCTGATAAACATTCCCAGTCGGCAGAAAGCGTCCCTTCCGGAGCTGACATAAACCGTTCATTCACCCTGTATTCACGTGACAATAGAGTATATCCCATCAGATATTCACATTCGTAGCTCTCAGGAGTTGCTATTACAAGCTCCTCTATCGCACTGTCTTCCAAAAAGCTATGCTCTCCCAAAAGCTCTCCGTTTATCATCAGCGAATATTTTCCGGCGTCCGCGTCTCCCGAAAGCTTGATACGGTAATCGGTATCGTATTCAATACCACAAACCTTGACACCATTTGCGTACCAGCCGTTTCGGTCTGCCGAAATTACAATCACATCGGAAGCCGCTGCATCCTTAAAGGATATGGAAAAGCCCTCGGTCAGGTCAATAAAATTGAATGAGCTTTCATAGATAAAATCGCCTGCTGAAACAGAATCAATTTTTCTTTTTAATATCACCGGATATTCATAGCTTGTATCTCTGATTTCATAATGAGACAAGCGATTTGATATAACCTCTCCGCCACGTCGATCGATATCCCAGCCTGATATACCAAGCACCCATTCATCACGCTCGTATGCTATGCTCGACACATTATTATCAATCAGATTTGCAGGATATGCACCTGCTGCCGACTGAAAAATCAACATAGCCGCAATTATTGCAGAACATATTTTTTTCATCAAAACTCCCAAACCTTTCTGCCATGTATACCGTTGCTTTGCAAAAGTATAACAAGCTCGATTTTTCTTACTCGGTTTGATTTTACCACATTCAAAAAAGCATAGTCAATATTGACAAAAAAATATACATAAAATTACCTACTTTGTGCCGTATTTTACAATTTTAAAGTTGTTTTTTTACGCTCTACCCGATCGTTTATGTTTAAGTTTGTTATTTCAGCCTTGTTTTTTTGACGTTTTATTATGAAAAATCACAAAAATAAAAAGATTGGAAATATTTTTTTCAAAAAAATATATACACGATAAAAATTTTGTGATAAAATATTTAAGGTAATTTTAATATAAAGGAGTGCTTTACATGAAGAAGATTTATGAAGGAAAAACAAAAGACGTATACTCCCTCGACAACGGCAATGTAATGCTGAAGTTCAAGGACGACTGCACAGGTAAGGACGGCGTATTTGACCCGGGCGAAAACTCTGTAGGACTTACAATCGAAGGTATCGGCAAGGCTAACCTTGAAACATCAGTTCACTACTTTGAGCTTCTCAAAAAGGCAGGAATTAAAACTCACTACGTATCAGCCAATGTTGAAGACGCTACTATGGAGGTTCTGCCTGCAACAGTATTCGGTCACGGCCTTGAAGTTATCTGCCGTCTGGTTGCTACAGGAAGCTTTATCCGCAGATACGGCGAATATATGGAGGACGGTACAGTTTTGGAAGGCGGATATGTTGAATGTACCTTCAAAAACGACGAAAAAGGCGATCCCCTTGTAACAGGCGAGGGTCTTAACGCACTTGGAATAATGACTCCTGCAATGTTTGAAAGCATGAAAGAGCAAACCTTAAAAATCACAAAAATCGTTGCTGATGACCTTAAATCAATCGGTCTTGATTTGTGGGATATAAAATTTGAATTTGGCTATAACAACAATGAGGTAATTCTTATAGACGAAATTGCTTCGGGCAACATGCGTGTTTATAAGGACGGCAAGATTGTTGAGCCTGTTGAGCTTACAAAGCTTATTCTTAACAGATAATTGTCTTGTTCCTGCAAGATAAATTACAAAATTTAAAGGAGTAATCGCTTGATTACTCCTTTAAGCGTGTCGATAACCTTATCGGCACGCTTGCAGATGCCGAAAAAGGAAGCAGAATTTTTTGTTTTAAAGCACGTAGGCGTACGTGGGTACGGTAGGGCTTTAAAACAGAAAAAGCAGAGTTTTACTACATTTTCCATAAAAAATATAATAAATTT
>JAGASE010000009.1 GCA_017621875.1 Clostridia bacterium | reverse complement strand
GTGTCGATAAACTTATCGGCACGCTTGCAGATGCCGAAAAAGGAAGCAGAATTTTTTGTTTTAAAGCACGTAGGCGTACGTGGGTACGGTAGGGCTTTAAAACAGAAAAAGCAGAGTTTTACTGCATTTTCCATAAAAAATATAAAAAATATAATAAATTTAAAGTTACTATTCTAAATACAAACAGAGATAATAATCTTATTTTATGCGGTTATGCGACTTTTTCGACAGTCTGAGACGGAACAGAAGTTCCGTCTTGTGTTATTTTGCAATTAGCAAGCCTTTGTAATAGCCGCAAACTTGTCTGCAACCAGTGACGCACCGCCGATAAGACCGCCGTCGATGTTTGGCTTTGCCAAAAGCTCTGCAGCGTTTTGGTCGTTCATGCTGCCGCCGTACTGGATTGTGAAATCCTCTGCACATTTCGGGCAGTAAAGCTCGCCGATAATCTTTCTGATACCGCCGCAAACCTCTTCAGCCTGCTCTGCAGTTGCGGTTTTGCCTGTGCCGATAGCCCAGATTGGCTCGTATGCGATAACAACCTTTTTAGCGTCCTCTGCGGAAATTCCTGCAAAAGCCTTTTTAATCTGGATTGCAATTAAATCCATTGTGATGCCTGCTTCTCTCTGCTCTAAGGATTCGCCTACGCAAACGATTGGAATAAGACCTTTTTCAAGTGCCTTTTTGGTTTTTAAATTAACTGTTTCATCAGTTTCGTTGTTGTATTCACGTCTTTCGGAGTGACCGATAATTACGTAATCAACACCGATGTCCTTCAGCATATCTGCAGAAACCTCGCCCGTGAAAGCACCCTTGTCCTCAAAGTGAAGATTTTCTGCACCGATTTTAACGTGTGTACCCTTTGCAGCCTCAACAGCATTGGCAAGGCATACGTAAGGTGTGCAGCAAACAACCTCGCAGTTTGAGCCGGCGGTAGCAGCGGCTACTGCCTTTACATAATCATAAGTTTCGCTTGGAAGCTTGTTCATCTTCCAGTTTCCGGCAATAATATATTTACCCATTATTATAATCTCTCCTTTTACTTTATCACGGCTGATTAAATTTTCGCATCTCACCGCTTTTTGACGAGGGCAGTACCGCGGCGTACGGCACCATCGCCTTCAAAGCGGCAACCTGCAAAAATTTCTTTCAGCCTTGTTTAGTGTACTGCCTCCGCAGCGGAGGCGGGTGCAAAAACTTTTAGTGCAAAACTTGCGTTTTGCAAGACTTGTCCGTATTTAGCTGTGCGAAACGTAAGTTTCGCAAACATGGTTTCGGTCAAGCCTTAAAAATGCTTGCAGGTGCGGACAGAGTCCGCAAAGCCTGACTGATTTTATTTATCGTTAATTGCAACGATACCCGGAAGGTCCTTGCCCTCCAAAAATTCAAGTGAAGCACCGCCGCCTGTTGAGATATGGCTCATCTTGTCGCCGAGACCTGCCTTGTTAACAGCAGCAACGCTGTCGCCGCCGCCGATGATTGTTGTAGCGTCGATTTCAGCGAGTACCTGTGCGATTGCGTTTGTACCCTTTGCAAAGTTTGACATTTCAAATACGCCCATAGGTCCGTTCCAAACAACGGTTTTAGCTGACTTTAATGCATCGGAGTAGAGAGCGATTGTCTTTTCACCGATGTCAAGTCCCTGCCAGCCGGCTTCAATCTGACCTCTGGCTACTGTCTTGTAAGCAGCATCGTTTGAAAATTCCTGTGCAACAACTGTGTCAACAGGGATTAACAGCTTAACACCCTTAGCCTCAGCCTTTGCCATCATTTCCTTAGCATAGTCAAGGTAATCAGCCTCCAAAAGTGAGTCGCCGACTTCTTCGCCGAGTGCCTTCATAAATGTGTAAGCCATACCGCCGCCGATGATGAGTGTATCAACCTTTTCCAAAAGGTTGTTGATAACTGAAATCTTTGATGAAACCTTTGAACCGCCCAAAACTGCAACTAAAGGTCTTACAGGATTGTTTACAGCGTTTCCGAGGAACTCGATTTCCTTCTGGATAAGGTAGCCGCAGGCTGCTGTATCAATGTACTTTGTAACGCCTACGTTTGAGCAATGTGCACGGTGAGCTGTACCGAATGCGTCGTTTACGAATACATCGGCAAGTGAAGCGAGCTCTTCTGAGAATGTATCAACATTCTTTGTTTCCTCTGCTCTGTATCTTGTGTTCTCAAGAAGAACAACGTCGCCGTCCTGCATTTCTGCTACTGCCTTCTTAGCGTTTTCGCCTACAACGTTTGCATCAGCGGCAAAAACAACGTCCTTTCCGAGCTTTGCAGAAAGTGCCTTTGCAACCGGTGCAAGTGAAAGCTCCGGCTTTGGCTCACCCTTCGGCTTGCCCATGTGTGAGCAAAGGATAACCTTTGCACCGTTGTCAACCAGGTATTTAATTGTAGGCAATGCACCAACAATTCTTGTATCGTCTGTGATGTTTCTGTTTTCGTCAAGCGGCACATTAAAGTCGCATCTTACGAGGACTCTTTTGCCCTTTACTTCAATATCTTCTACGCTTTTTTTGTTTAACATATTGGACACCTCTCATTTTTTTGTTTTTCGGGAGTAAACCCACATATTTATATTGTACCTCAATCCGGTAATTTTTTCAAGTACTCTATGCTATTTTAATTAAAAAATTGTTAAAAATTTATCTTGCTAAGGCAGAAAGCACATAAAATTCCGACTAAATCACCGAAAACTGCGGCCAAAATAACTCTTTTTGTATATTTTACCTTGGTTTTCCTGAAATATACCATGATAGTGTAAAAGGTGGTTTCGGTAGAGGCACACATAATGCATGCCATGCGTGCGATAGTGCTGTCTGCTCCGTAGGTTTTCACGGTGTCGGTCAAAAGTCCGATTGAGCCGCCGCCTGATAACGGTCTGATTATTGCAAGCGGAAGTACCTCAGAGGGAAAGCCGAAGAAATCGGTGACGGGCGAGAGCAAATCGCAGATTGCCGAAATCGCACCCGACTGCCTGAGCATTGCCGCCGCCGAGAGAATTGCCACAAGTGCCGGTAGGATTGAAACGACGGTTTTAAGACCTTCTTCGACGCCCTCGATAAAGGTCTGGTAGCATGGCACACCGTTTTTTATCGCACAAGCAAGTACAAGAATGATTAAAACGGGGATAACGTAAACTATTTGGAGTCACCTCTTTTCCAAAGCAGCCATTCCGCCAAAAGGGCTGCCGTAAGCGATATTGCCGAGCTTATCCATATAAGCGGAATTATCGAAAACGGGTCTTTGCTGCCACAGGAGGCGAGTATTCCGATAATGGTTGTGGGAAAAAGCTGCAGGCTTGCGGTGTTTAATACCGCAAAGCGGGACATTTCGTGACTGGGCGTGGGTTTTTGACCGTTCTCGCGGTCAAGCTCGCACATTGCGGCAACTCCTGCAGGCGTTGCCGCATTGCCCATCCCCAAAAGGTTTGCGATAATGTTCATGGTAATGCTTTTGCGGTTTTTAACCCTTGGAAAAAGCCTGCGGACTGCGGGAGAGAGAAGTTTTTCACAAAACTGTGCCGCACCGCTTTTGTGTGCAATTTTCAGTATTCCCGACCAAAAGCACATAATTCCTGCAAAGGATAAAAGCACCTCGATGGAGGAGGCGGCACCCGACAGCCCCGCCGTAAGCGTTTCCTGCAGATTGCCGCCGAGGGCTGCAAAAACAAAAGAGATTATTAAAAGTCCTGACCAAATGTAATTCATGCTGACCTCCTATAAAAAGTTTTATATAATATTAATATTGTTTTTTGGGGACGTGTATGATATAATGAGTTTAATCGTAAAAAGATCAAACTCAATGAATTGCCTTCGGCATGAATTAGAGTCATTAACTTATGATTGCGATGAAAGGAATAAGGTGGGAAAAGATAATATGAAAAAAGAGTATTCTACTCAATATAAAAATTTATATAAATTTATTAGTAATAATCGAATACCAAACAATTTCTTACAAGCAATAGAATTGAAGCTTGATAGTGAGCATGAGACATATGCTGCATTGGTAGTCTTTTTATCTATGATATTGAGCGTTATAAGCGGTGTAATATGCCTGTTTACGCCTTGGAAGAAAGGAACATTGGTTGCTTTTCTCGTGTTAATATGTCTAATAGTATTATTTAAAAAAGTTATTATCGAAAACAAACATCGTATACTATCAAATTTAGAAAAGGGTGATAGAATTTTTTTAGAGCAAAAACGGACTTTTCACTATGTAGTTGCTGGATTCTATTATTATCAAGCAAAAGAATTAGGGAGTGAGTTACCAGAAAAAAGACTCCTTCAGTTGCTTGAAATGCCAGAATTCTTAAAGTATTTTAGCGAAAACGGATTGGCATATAGTAAAGAAATGACTTCATCTTCTTGGCGTGTTGATGAGTATCGAAAATTTGTTACTGATTACTATGGTAGACGTTTGGATAAACCAAACAAATATGAATTGTTCTATAAAAGCAACGCTTTAATGTTAGATAGTCAAATTAAACTATATGATGAATGTGATTGTTTGTCTGAAATAGAAGAAGGTGATTTGTATTCAGTGGTTAAACGATATCATAGCAATTGGTGTTGTGGAGATATAGAAAGCCGGGAATTATTTGAAAAAAACTATCTCAATAAAGAAGTAATGCGTGGTTATGAGAAGGCAATGGAAGAAATGTGTAACTTCTTTGAAGAACATCCAGGTTTACATCCTGATTATAGCCCATACACAAGAGCCTTTTTTGATATTATTGAATCTGTATCAAAGGAAAAATTTACTAACAAAACTGAATGAATAACGAAAAAAGGACTAAAATGGTTCCTGATTGTAGATGGTTGTCAATTCATAGTCCTCCTTGTGTAAAGGAGGGTGGCACACAAAGTGTGACGAGAGGATTGTAAGAAGTTTTAGAGTGGAAATCCCTCGTCAGCCACGCTGACAGCTCCCTTTACTACATGTGGGATCTTTAAAGATTGGTATCTAAATCGTTCACTAATTCTATAATTAATGTTAAGTTAATTTTATACAAATAGGAGGGTATATGATAAAACAAAGAATACTTGACGGACAAACATATCTCGGCATAGAGCTGGGGTCGACAAGAATTAAAGCATGCCTTATTGACGGAGCAGGGTATATGCCCATAGCAAATGGAAGTTATGAATGGGAAAATGAATTTAAAGGTGGTTACTGGACATATTCGCTCGATAAGATACATAAGGGTGTGAAGGAATGCTATATATCTCTCCAAAAGGACGTAGTAGATAAATACGGTGTCAAGCCGACAGTGTTCGGAGCAATAGGAATATCCGGAATGATGCACGGGTATTTGGCGTTTGATGAAAAAGACAATCTGCTTACACCGTTCAGAACATGGCGAAACACTACCACAGAAAAGGCTGCAGAGGAGCTTACGAAGCTTTTTAACTTTAATATTCCGCAAAGGTGGAGTATTGCACATCTTTATCAGGCAATACTAAACGGAGAAAAGCACGTTGCTGATATAGCACATATCACAACCCTGGCAGGATATATTCACTATCTTTTGACAGGTAAGTGGGAGATTGGCGTTTGTGAAGGCTCCGGCATGTTTCCGATTCTCGGAAATGGCTATAACAAGGATATGCTAAAAAAATTCACTCAACATATAAGTGAATATAATGTGCCATGGAAAATAGAAGAAATACTTCCTGACGTAAAGCTTTGCGGAGAAGAAGGAACATGCCTTTCGGAGCAGGGGGCTCGATTCCTTGACGAGTCGGGAACTCTTGCGGCAGGTGTGCCTGTTTGCCCGCCTGAAGGCGATGCAGGAACGGGTATGGTTGCAACAAACAGTGTAAGGAAGAAAACAGGAAATATATCTGCGGGTACATCGGTATTTTCAATGCTTGTACTTGAAAAAAATCTTGGCAGCATGTACCCCGAAATCGATATAGTAACAACGCCTGATGCGTCACCTGTTGCAATGGTACACAGCAATAATGGCTGTTCTGAGCTTGACGCGTGGGTTAAGCTATTCGGCGATTTTGCGGCAATGCTTGGTGCAGATGCAGACAAATCAAGGATTTACAAAATGCTTTATGAAAACACCTTGACAGGCGAAAGCGATTGTGGCGAAGTGATATCGTATAACTTCCTTGCGAGTGAGCCGGTTGCCGGTGTAAAAAACGGAAAACCTGTCTATTTCCGCACTCCCAAAAGCAATTTAACACTTTCAAACTTTTTCCGTTCGCAGCTTTACGCTGCAGTTGCAGTGCTGAAAATCGGCATGAATATACTTGTTGATAAGGAAAAAGTTTCTGCAGATAACTTTAATGCACACGGCGGACTTTTTAAGGTCAAGGGTGTTGCACAGAAGTTCCTTGCAGCAGCTCTTGATACACCTGTTTCGGTTTGTGAAACAGCCGGCGAGGGTGGAGCGTGGGGAATGGCACTTCTTGCAGCGTATATGATAAATAAGGGAGACCTTTTGTTGGGGGATTGGCTTGACACAAAGGTGTTTTGTGACATGAAAAAGGAAACGCTTTATCCGGACAGAGAAACAGTCGACGGATTTAATAAATATTTTGAGCTTTATAAATCCGGAATTCTTGGTATTGATGAAATCTGATTGTGTGCATCAAAATCGAAAACAAATTATAGAATGATAACGGGAGAAGAATATTTATGAGCTACGCTGATGAGATTTTTATACAAAACTGTAGGGATATTTTAGAAAACGGAGTAATGGATACCGATATGGCGGTACGTCCGCACTGGGAGGACGGCGTGCCGGCACACACGATAAGCAGGTTCGGTATCGTAAACCGATACGACCTTGAAAAAGAATTTCCGATAATGACGCTCAGGCGTACCTACTGGAAATCGGCACTTGATGAGCTTTTGTGGATATGGCAGAAAAAATCCAATAACGTGAAGGATTTGAAGTCGCATATATGGGACCAGTGGGCGGACGAAAACGGCTCAATCGGCAAGGCGTACGGCTATCAGCTGGGTGTGAAGCACAAATATAAAGAAGGCGAATTTGACCAGGTGGACAGAGTGCTGTTCGACCTAAAAAACAACCCTAATTCACGCAGAATTATGACAAATATATACACTCATGCCGACCTTAGCGAGATGCATCTGTATCCATGTGCGTATTCCATGACCTTCAGTGTGAAGGACGGAAGGCTGAACGGTATTTTAAATCAGCGGAGCAATGACTATCTGACGGCAAACAACTGGAACGTGGTGCAGTATGCACTTTTAATTCATATTTTTGCAAAGGTTTCGGGGCTTTTGCCGGGCGAGCTTGTGCATGTGATAGCGGACGCTCATATTTATGACAGACATATCCCGATTATCGAGGAGCTTATAAAGCGTCCGACCTTTGACGCACCAAAGCTTGTTATGGACGATGTGACCGATTTCTATAAGCTCACAACCGATAATTTTAAAATGGAAAATTACAGGTTTAACGAGTTTGATATTAAAATACCCGTAGCTATTTAGAGAGGAGAGCAGAACGTGAAACTGATTTGTGCAGTATCGGAAAATTGGGGTATCGGAAAGGACAATAACTTGCTTTTCAATATTCCGAAGGATATGAAATTTTTCAGGGAAATGACATTGGGAAAGGTAGTTGTACTGGGAAGAAAAAATCTTGAAAGCTTTCCGGGTGCAAAGCCGTTAAAAAACCGTACCAATATAATTCTCACGAGAAACAAGGATTTTAAATGCGAGGGAGCGGTTGTATGCGGCAGTATAGACGAGGTTTTATCGCTTGGTTATGACGAATCTGAAATGTTTGTAATCGGCGGCGAGGAGATTTACCGCAGTATGCTTGAGCTTTGCGATACCTGCTATATAACAAAGGTGTCGGAGACGGTACCGGCGGACAAATTCATGGTAAATCTGGACGAGCTTCCCGAATGGGAGCTGACATATTCCTCCGAGCCGCAGGAGGACAATGGGCATACTATTCGGTTTTGCACATATCAAAGGAAAAAATAAATTTTCTAAGTCGGAAAGGATATAGAAATTATGAATTTACACAAAATTGCCGGAATAACGGTGGATATGGGATATAAGTACGAAAAGCTGACCAAACAGGCGGCGGCGTACAGAATAGAGGGTGAGGAAAGCCCGGACATGACAATTTATCTGTCCGACGGCTTTCTGCAGAAAAAGCAGGAGGAAAATCCGCACCTCTCGCTTGAGGACTGCGAGTACATATTCACCAGCAGTGTGTTTTATTCGGCACTTTTAAATTACGGCGGTTTTATGCTGCATTCCTCATCAATCGTGATGGACGGAAGGGCGTATTTGTTCTCGGCATCAAGCGGAACGGGAAAATCCACTCATACGGGACTTTGGCAGAAGGTTTTCGGAGCGGAGAGGGCAAGAATTTTAAATGATGATAAGCCTGCTATAAGGATAACGCGGGACGGAATTTTTGCCTGCGGAACGCCGTGGAGCGGAAAAACCGACCTTAATATAAATGTTCAGGCTCCGATTGCGGGAATATGTTTTTTGGAACGCAGCGAGCAAAACTGGATAAAGCGTGTGGACGGCGGCACAGCCGTTATGAAGCTGTTAAATCAGACGATAAGACCGCCGCAGGAAAAGGAAATGAGCCTTTTGCTGTCGCATGTAGACAAGGTTTTAACCGAGGTGCCGATATTCTTTATGGGCTGCAATATCAGTGACGAGGCGGCGATTATGGCACATCGGGAGATGTCTAAATAAGGAGGAGTATATGGCTTTTGCGGTAATTACGGGTGCAAGCTCGGGGATTGGGCGAGAGATTGCTATAAAGCTTTCAGAGCTTGGGTACGACATAATTCTGGCGGCAAGACGGGGCGAGCGGCTTATCGAGGTTTCGCGGCAGCTAAGAAGCCCTGCCGAGATTATAACGATAGACTTATCCAAGGAGGAAAACTGCTATTCCCTGTACGAAAGATGCAGAGGAAAGGATGTTGAAATCCTTGTGAACAATGCAGGCTTCGGCGTTTTCGGAGAGTTTGCCGATACAGAGCTTTCACGCGAGCTTGAAATGATAGATTTGAATATACGTGCAGTACATATTCTGACCAAGCTTTTTTTGGCGGATTTTAAAGAAAAAAACAGAGGAAAAATACTGAATGTGGCGTCGGCTGCAGGATTTATGCCGGCAGGACCGATGCTTTCTGCGTATTATGCAACAAAGGCATATGTTTTGAGCCTTACGCGTGGGATTGCACAGGAGCTTAAAAAATCCGGGAGCGGCGTTAGTGTTTCCGCACTTTGCCCGGGGCCTGTAAAAACCGAGTTCGGCTCTGTTGCAGGCGTAAATCTTGCCATGAGCATTAAAGGAATCAGTGCCGAGGCGGCGGCAAGCGACGCTGTCCGCGGTATGCTTTCAGGGAAAACCGTTATAATTCCCGGCGTGCATATAAGAAGCGGTAAGGCTTTAATGAGGCTTGTGCCGGACAATGTGATAACGGCACTTGTGTATAAATTTCAGAAAGCAAAGGAAGATAAGTAATGGTTAATATCGGAAACAGTTGGGACGCACTTTTGGCAGACGAATTTGAAAAGGACTACTATAAAAAGCTGCAGGAGTTTTTGAAGAGTGAGTATGAAAGGCATATAATTCACCCCGATAAAAACGATATTTTCAATGCGTTAAAATGGACGAGCTACGAGGATACACGCGTGGTAATCTTCGGTCAGGACCCGTATCACGGAGAAAACCAGGCACATGGCTTGGCGTTCTCAGTAAAACGCGGTGTAGAGCTTCCACCGTCGCTCAAAAATATCTATAAGGAGCTTGCCGAGGAGCTTGGACTTTATATTCCCGATAACGGATATCTTGAAAAGTGGGCACGTCAGGGTGTGCTGCTTTTAAATTCCTCGCTAACGGTGCGTGACGGAGAGGCAAATTCGCACAAGGGCAAGGGCTGGGAAATTTTGACCGATAAAATTGTGAGCATTTTAAATAACCGAAAAGAGCCTGTGATTTTTCTTTTGTGGGGAAATGACGCACGCCGCAAGGAGGAGCTTATAACAGCTCCGCAGCATATAATTCTGTCAGCGGCACACCCCAGTCCGCTTTCGGCAAGCCGCGGATTTTTCGGCTGCGGTCATTTTAAAAAGGTAAATAATATGCTCACCGCAATGAATAAGCCGCAGATAGACTGGCAGATAGAAAATGTGGGACAACAATAGGGGCGTATTGCGTAGATAAAAATCAATTAAAAAAGGAATGGCAAAACCATGAAAAAATTGCTTATAATAGACTCTAACAGCTTAATAAATCGTGCATTTTACGGTGTACGTTTTTTGTCCAGCCGCGATGGCACGCCGACCAATGCGATTTTCGGGTTTATGATGACGCTGATGAAGCTGATTGATGATAATAAGCCCGACTATATTTGTGCGGCTTTTGACCTAAAGGCACCAACCTTTCGTCATAAAATGTATTCAGAGTATAAGGCTCAAAGAAAGCCGATGCCGGAGGGACTGGTTACGCAAATGCCGATTGCTAAGGACATTTTGCGTACAATGAAGATAAATATTCTTGAAAAAGAGGGCTATGAGGCAGACGATATTATAGGAACAGTGTCAAAAATCTGCGAGGAAAAGGGCGTGGAATGTCTGATAGCCACAGGCGATAAGGACGATTTGCAGCTTGCGTCGGACAAGACAAAAATACTGCTTACCGTAACCAAATCAGGCGTTACCGATACCGACTGCTATGACGATAAAGCGGTTTTTGAGCGCTATGGCGTAACGCCTTGCGAGTTTATAGACGTAAAGGCACTTATGGGCGATACCTCGGATAATATTCCGGGGGTTAAGGGAATCGGCGAGAAAACGGCGATGGCGCTGATTGCAAAGGCAAAGAGCATTGAAAAGCTGTACGAGGATTTGAGCGTATGGGGCATAACGCCTGCGAACCTGAAAAAGCTTGAGCAGGATAAGGATTCGGCGTTTTTATCAAAAACTCTTGCCACGATTGACAGAAATGTGCCGATTGACTTTGATTTTGAAGAAAACAAAATACTTGATTATTCTGAAAACACCGAGCTTTATGAGGTTTTAAAAAAGCTTGAGCTTAATAAGGTAATTGCACGCATCGGCGTGAAAAAGCAGGAAACCAAGCAAGCGGTGGACTTTTTAAAGGATACGCAGGCCGAAACAGTGACAGACGCTGCCATGATGGACAGGCTTTTTGAAAGAATAACGCAAAAAGGCGAGGCGGCGTGCCATTTTGAGCTGGATTCGGGTAAAATTGCCGCGGCCGCAATCGCAGTGGACAATTATGCTGCGTATGTGGAGGTAAACGAGCAGACGAAGGACAAGCTTTTCTCAATTTTAGAGAATGAAAATATAAAAAAATACTGCGTAAACGTAAAGGACGCACTTGTGTCAAACACCATAAACGGTATAGTGTATGATGCGGCGATTGCGGCGTATCTGTTAAATCCCGCACGCACCGATTTTTCAATAAATGACTTGGCGTATGAATATTTGGGCTTTGAGTTCAGCTCCGAGCGTCAGGTTTCGCTTTTTGACGAGGGCGAAAGTGACGCGGCGAAAAAGGCTCTTGCGATTATGCCGCTTTGCGAAATAACGGCACAGAGGCTTAAGGAAAACGGGCAGGAAACGCTTTATTATGATGTGGAGCTGCCGCTTGTCCGCGTACTTGCGGATATGCAAAAGCAGGGAATTTTGATTGACAAAAAACAGCTTTCGGAGTTTTCTGCCGAGATTTCGGCACGAATAGACGAGCTTACAGAGGAAATATATCGTCTTTCGGGCGGCGAATTTAATATAAACTCAACAAAGCAGCTCGGCGCTGTGCTTTTCGACACGCTCGGCTTAAAAGCGGTAAAAAAGACAAAAACGGGGTATTCCACAAACGCGGAGGTTTTGGAAAAGCTGCGTGGGCAGCACCCGATTATCGAGCTGATTTTGGAGTACCGTCAGCTTGCAAAGCTAAAAAGTACCTACTGCGATGGTCTTATGGCGGTTATAAATAAGGAAACCGGGCGTATACATTCGGTGTTCAATCAGACGGTTACGGTTACGGGCAGAATAAGCTCCACCGAGCCGAATATGCAGAATATTCCGACGCGTACCGAGCTTGGAAGTCATATCCGCAAAATGTTTGTGGCAAAGCCGGGATATGTTCTTTTGGACGCCGACTATTCGCAGATTGAGCTGCGTGTGCTTGCACATATCGCAGACGACCCCGTTATGATAAACGCGTTCAAAAACAATGAGGACATTCACCGCGTAACGGCATCGCAGGTTCTGGGAATACCACAGGAGGCGGTAACAAAGGAGCAGAGGAGCAGTGCAAAGGCAGTCAACTTCGGTATAGTTTACGGAATTGGTGAGTATTCGCTTTCACAGGATTTAAAAATTTCGGTAAAGCAGGCGAAGGAGTATATTAACAGCTATCTTGAAAAGTACAGCGGTGTTAAAAAATACATGGAGGACATCAAGGAGTCGGCACGTAAAAACGGTTATGTAACGACGATGATGAACCGAATCCGATATATTCCCGAAATCACATCGGGCAATTTCAACACGCGTTCCTTCGGCGAGCGTGTGGCACTGAATACGCCTGTTCAGGGCAGTGCGGCGGATATTATCAAGCTTGCAATGGTGCGGATTTATGAACGGCTCAAAAAGGGCGGCTTTGCGTCCAAGCTCATTCTGCAGGTACACGACGAGCTGATAATCGAGGCGGCAGAGAACGAAAAGGACGAGGTTGCAAAAATTCTGCGTGAGGAAATGGAAAATGCGGCAAGCCTGTCTGTGCCGCTTGTGGTAGATATGTCGGAGGGAGATAGCTGGTATGACGCAAAATAAAAAGGTTATCGGAATAACCGGCGGCTCAGGCTGCGGCAAGAGCTATCTTAGCGGACTTCTGCGGGAAAGAGGAATACCTGTGATTGACGCGGATATTGTCGCACGCGAGGTTATGCAAAAGGGACAACCCTGTCTTTTAGAGGCTGCGGAATGTTTCGGCAGCGAAATTCTTTCGGACGGC
This sequence comes from Clostridia bacterium, assembly GCA_017621875.1. Lineage (GTDB taxonomy): Bacteria > Bacillota > Clostridia > UBA1381 > UBA1381 > UBA1738. The sequence continues at coordinate 40,315 of JAGASE010000009.1, read as the reverse complement.
GAGCTTAACCGAAAAAAATTGGCGGAAATTGTCTTTTCGGACGAAAAAATGCTGAAAAAGCTGAACGAAATAACTCATAAATATATTCTTGCAAGCATATATAATAAGATTGAGAAGGAAGAAAGCGAAATCGTATGTGTAGATGGAGCGGTGCTTATCGAGAGCGGAATCAAATGCGATATGCTGGTGGGCGTTCTGGCAGATAAGGCAGTTCGGAAAAAACGCATCATGCTGCGTGACGGACTCTCTGATGGCGAGGCTGAGGCAAGAATAAATGCACAGCAGGAGGACGGCTTTTATCTTGAAAACTGCGATTTTGTGATTTACAATAACGGCGATACGTTTGATATCGACAGTATTTTAAAAAGGATTGAGGAATGAGAAAATTTATAAAATTTTTGCTGCTGCTGGCTGTAGTCGCGGCACTTGTGCCGATTGCAAAGTGGTCGTATCAAAAGCTTTTGGACAGATTTTTTCCGCTTAAATACGAGGGGTATATCGAGAAATATTCCGAAGAATATAAGCTGGATAAATATCTTGTTATGGCTGTGATACGTGCCGAGAGCAGCTTTGACCATGCGGCTCATTCGGGCGTTGCGAGGGGACTTATGCAGATTACCGATGATACGGCGAGGTGGATTGCCGAAAAGCTGGAGCTTGAATATCATGCGGATATGGTGGAGGACCCCGAAACCAATATAAAAATGGGCTGCTACTATTTATCGTATCTCAGGCAGCTTTATAAAAATACCGAGACCGCACTTGCTGCATATAATGCCGGCATGGGAAATGTGTCCTCGTGGCTTGGTGATAAAAGGTATTCGGCAGACGGCGTGACGCTTTACGAAATCCCGTACGGTGAAACAAAAAGGTATGTGCAGCGTGTAAAAAAGCTGCTGATTGTTTACCAAAAATTATATTGACAGAAAAAGAGCCGAAAGGTATAATATAAATAAAGACAGATTTTAACAGTTCTACAAAAAGAAAAGGAGGCAACAGAATGAAAACAATAGTAACAATCGGAAGACAATACGGAAGCGGCGGAAGGGAAGTAGGAAAAAAGCTTTCCGAGCTTTTGGGAATACCGCTTTACGACGAGGAAATTGTAGAAATGGTGGCAAAGGATTCAAACCTGCACCTTGATGTTGTGAAAAAAGCTGATGAAAAGGCTACCGACAGCCTTTTGTATTCATTGATAACAAGCGGAGGCTTAAGAGGCGTAAGCGATGCTATGCAGTATGATATGCCTATAAACGATAAGGTTTTTATAAACCAGTCCAAGGCTATAAAGGAGTTGGCGGCAAAGGGTGCTTGCATATTTGTGGGACGCTGTGCCGACTATATTCTTGAGGACACAGAAAGCCTTGTGCGTGTGTTTACATACTCTGACATGGACAGTAAAATTAAGCGTATATCGGGCATTTACGACCTTGCACCGAAGCAGGCGAAGGATAAAATCGTAAAAATCGACAAAACGCGTAAAACCTATTATAATTATTACACCGACCGCACATGGGGCAGTCTTTCAAGCTATGACCTGTGCATCAATACCGGGCTTATCGGTACAGACGGTGCGGCAGAGGTAATAAAAGCGTTTGTAATGAAGAAGGAACAGGCTAATGGTTGAATTTTTTAAAGCGGTATTTTTGGGAATTGTAGAGGGAATAACCGAATGGCTGCCGATAAGCTCAACCGGGCATATGATTCTGGTGAATGAGTTTATCGCAAACACGGGGTTTACCTCGTCGGATTTGTTTTTGTATGTAATTCAGTTGGGAGCGATACTGGCGGTTGTGACGCTGTATTTTAAAAAGCTCAATCCCTTCTCGCCCTCAAAAACGGCGGAGGAAAAGCAGGAAACCTGGCAGATGTGGTTTAAGGTAATCGCGGCGTGTGTTCCGGCGGCGGTAATCGGACTTTTGCTTAACGACTACATGGAGCGGTTTGAAAACTGGCAGGTTGTATCGGCAATGCTGATAATATACGGATTTGGCTTCTTGATTGCGGAAAACGCAAAGGCGAAAAATCGGGTAACGTCAATCAGCGAAATGACATATAAAACGGCACTTATAATAGGAATGTTTCAGGTGCTTTCGATAATTCCGGGGACTTCGCGTTCGGGTGCGACAATTCTCGGAGCAATGATAATCGGCTGCTCGCGTGAGGTTGCGGCGGAGTTTTCGTTTTTCCTGGCAATTCCGGTTATGTTCGGCGTGAGTCTTTTAAAAATCGCCACATACGACGGAGTAATCGGCGGAACGGATATCGCGGTGCTGATTACAAGTATGGTGGTTGCATATGCAGTATCGATGTGTGCGATAAAGTTTCTTGTCGATTTTGTGAAAAAGCATAATTTCAAGCCGTTCGGCTGGTACAGAATAGCCCTTGGCGTTATAGTAATCGCGTATTTTTCACTTATAAAATAAGCTGAAAGCTTCCATAATAATCCACAGGAGGGATTATATTATGGAAGTTTTTTTATTGTTCGTGCTTTATTCCTTTTTCGGGTGCGTGATGGAAAATGCATACTATTACGTGCTGCATAAAAAATATATTTCAAAGCGAACGCTGCTAAATCTGCCGCTTTGCCCTGTTTACGGAATTGCGGCACTTATGCTTGCCGCGGTGAACGGTGAAATCCAAAATCCGCTGCTGCTTTTCTGCAACGGTTTTTTGACGGTGAGTGCGGTAGAGCTGATGTTTTACCTGCTTTCCTTAAAGCTGTACGGCGTAAAATGGTGGGATTATTCGGGACTTCGGATAAATTTTATGGGCGGTGTGAGCCTCTTTTATTCAACGCTTTGGGGATTTTTGAATATAGCCTTCGCGAAGGTGCTGCATCCCTTGTGCCGCGGCTGGATTTTGAGCCTTCCGGGCACGTCAAAGCTCTTGTGCGGACTGTTTTTGGCGGTGTACCTCGCGGCGGATTTAAAGGAAACACATCGCGAGCTTTTAAAATATAAAAACGGTGAAGAGAGCCTTATAAATCAGAAGTTTTTGTATATAAAAAGCAATAATTAACAAACTGTTTAAAAATTTCTGTTGCAATTTGTGTAAAAAGGTGGTATAGTTAAAGGTGTAATGTTTTTCACTAAAACGAAGGGAGAAAGATTTATGAGCGAAAGACGTGCAAAGCGTAACAGAAAAGAAATGGCATCAGAGATAAAGAAGACAGAGAAAAATCCTAAGAAGGTATTATCAAACATAGTAATTGCGGTTGTGATTGCTGCGGTAGCAGGACTTGGTGCATATGCATCGTATGACAAGATTAAGTCCGAGCTTCCGACTGCGAGTGAGGATGCTTCGTCCAATGCAGCAGAAACCCAGACCATTGCTGATTTGGCAGAAAGCCGCGGAATAACCGCAGAGGAGCTTTTGGCAAATTGCGGAATGACAGAGCTTGGTCTTACTGCAGAGAGCACTGCAGACGAGATGTATGCACAGTTCACGATTGACAGCTATGCTAAGTTTGAGGAAAAGACAGCAGATGAGCTGAAGGCTGAATATGGCATTGAGCAGCTTGCCAACGATACAAACTGGCAGGAGGCACAGATGCTGGTTCCGATGAGCAAGATTGCAGAGCAGAGCGGAATGAGCTTTGATGAATTTGCAGAGCAGAACGGACTGCCGGAGAGTATTACCGAGGACATGACATACGAGGAAGCAATCATGGCTATTCAGGAGCAGATGGCGGCTGACGGAGCGACAGCAGAAACAGAAGAAACAGAGTCTGCAGAAGCAGATGGTGAATAATACAAGGAGAAGATAAAATGGATAAGAATTTGAATGAATTTGGAAAAATGCCTGAGGATATTACTGAAGAAGTAACAGAAGCTGCAGAGGAGACTGTAGAAGCAGCCGAGGAGCTTGCACAGGAAACTGAGGAGGCTGCAGCCGAGGTTGCCGCAGCTGCGGAAGATGTTGCAGAGGCTGCCGAAGAAGTAATTGAGGAGGCTGCGGAAATAACAGAGCCTGCTATAGAAGCTGCAGCACCTAAGTCAAAGGCGAAGGCAATAATCGCAGTTATTGCGGCAGTGGTTATTGTTGCAGTGGCTATGATTACATCAACAATGGAATTTAATAAGTACAACAGACTTGGTTATGTTGACATCAGCGGAAAAACCGTTCAGGATTTGATAGACGCACAGGGAATGGAGCTTTCCGAATTTTTGGAGATGTACGGACTTCCTGAGGACATGCCGGCTGATACAACCGAGGCGGCTGCTTATTACAGCATTCCGGCAGGCAAGATTGCAGAAATGTACGGAATGGATTTTGAAACCTTAAAGACAACCCTGAATATTCCTGCAGAGGTAACAGAGGAAACGACCTGGGGCGAGGCTGAGGGCGAAATTGCACTTATTAATTATGTAGGTGAATCCAACATAGACTCTTTCAAGGCAGAGTATGGACTTGGCGATGAGGTTACAGGCGAAACAAAGTGGAAAGAACTGCGTGCCATAGTTGATACAAAGCAGAAGGAAGCTCGTGAGGCTCAGGAGGCAGAGGCGGCAGCAGCTGCGGCTGAGGCAGAAACAGCGGACGATGCTGAAACAGAAACCGAAGCAGGTGCTGAAGGTGACGCAGCAGGCGAAACAGAAGAGATAACAGAGGAATAATAACTCAAAAAAGGGGCGGCTTTGCCGCCCTGTTTAGTTTTCGGGAGAAGTGTATGAAATATTATGCAGTAAAAAACGGCAGAAAAAACGGAATATTTGAAAGCTGGGACGAGTGCAAGGCACAGGTTGACGGATTTTCGGGTGCTGAATATAAATCCTTTCCGACAAAGAGTGCGGCGGAGGAGTATTTGGGAGTAGCCGATACCGAGCCACAGGACAGCGGAGCGGCAACCGTTCGGGCGTATGTGGACGGCAGCTATAACATATCGACCTGTGAATTTTCCTTTGGAGCGGTGCTTTTTTGCGGTGGCGAAATGCTGACCTTTGCGGAAAAATTTGCGGACGCAGAGCTTGCCGCGATGCGGAATGTTGCCGGCGAGATAAAGGGTGCGGAATTTGTTATAAAATACTGCGTGGAGCATGGTATTGATGCGGTCGAGATATATTATGACTACGAGGGAATAGCCGCATGGGCAGAGGGCAGATGGAAAACCAACAGGGAAGGCACAAAGGCGTATAAAAGGCTGTTTGACGAGCTTTCGCAGAGGGTTTCGGTGAAATTTGTTAAGGTGAAAGGTCATTCGGGCGACAAATATAACGATATGGCGGACGCACTTGCAAAAGAGGCAGTGGGTGTTGCGACAAAATAATCGGTACAGGGACGACGTTGTGGTCGTCCTCTTTTTTTGACCGCAACGCAAAATATATGGAACGTTGCCGCACTTTTAATAAAATAGGAAAGAATTTTTTTCTTTCCGTGAAATCACCGTTGTTTTTTGTCGCTGTATGGCGGCAAATGTCGCAAAATGTCCGATTATGCGAAAAATAATCTTCAAACAGATATAGACAAATTCAAAAAGATGGTGTATAATATAATAGCAACCATTTCAGTATGACAACATACGGGAATGAACAAGTTAATATTAAGACCATTGGGTCTCTTTTTTTGGGTACCAGATGACACTTGAAACTACAAGAATGGTAAGGAAAAAATGCCGAAAGCTTGTGGTTTCAAGTCTGGGATTTCCCACATATTGAAATGGTTGCAAAACATGAGTCGGCGTTTTTCGGACGCACGGCTCGTCTGTGCGTCTTTTTTAATATAGGGAAATCTCCTGCACATTCAATTACGAAACAAACGACTATTACCAATATAAAAATCAATTCGTAATGTTTGATTTTAGACGCACAAAATCCACCCTTTCGAGGGTGGATTCTTTTGTTAAGATATATTTTTTAAGCCGCAATACGCAAAAGCTTTCGCAATTAATTGTTCCGCGTGAGCTTCTCCAAATCCGCATGGTCATAAGAGTTATCCGAAAACGCGGTTTCCTCGCGTTTTGCACGGTTTTTGAAATTGCGGTTATCCTCCTCAGCTGCGGGCAGGGTGAAAATGTTGTTTTTATGCCATCTGGTAATAATTTTATCCATGTACGGGAAGGAGAGCTTTGCAGTCTGAATTATGCAGTATTCGTATGCAAGGGCAATCATTTCCTCGCTCATGCCAAGCTCCTCGTGCCATTTTGTAAGATATTTTTCCTCAATCTGACTGAGGCTTCTGTCGGCAATCCCCATAATTTTGCGGATTGAATACAAAAATCCCGTTTTTTGCTCCTCATTTTTTATATAAAGAGCAACACTTTCCGATGTGTTAAGTCCCATTTCATTCCATGAAACCGCAACCTTTTCTATGTAGCTGAGCCTATTTTTACCCTTGGAAACACAGTATTCCAAAAGAAGAAGAATAACCTCGACCGACATTTTGAGGTCGGAATAGAACCAATAAATCGTCTCCATATCACGCTCGGTGATTGTTTTTCCCAGGATTTCTTGCGACAGCATAAACATATCCGAAAGACTTTTATCGCCCTCGATAATTTCTGCAAGATTTTCAACTCTTGGGTGAGCAGAAGTATCCTGTGCTGCGGCGTCGGTGCTTTGCACAGGCGGTATGCCTTTTGCTGAAAAGCTGAAGCTGTCACCGTTTTTAAAGATAACTCCGAGGCTTTCCCAATATTTGATTGCGTGCATAAGGTCGCTTTCCAAAAGCCCGAGCGTCTCGGCAATGTCGGCAAATTCCGCATTGGAATTTTCGTCGGCAAGCATTAAAAGATACAGGTAAACCTTAACAAAGGTAGCGTTTGCCTGCGGAAGCAGCTCCCGGATAAACTCCGCCGGGACGGGAATAAATTTGTTTTCATTTGAAAAATGAGGCATTTTTTCACTCTCCGTAATAAAAATTTTAAAAAAAGTCAATATGCCTGTTGACATATTGGAAATTTTATGATATCATTATATATTGTACTATGGTGATAATATGGGATTAGTCTCCGCTGCTCACCTGTCGGCATTTATTATAACACAGGTAAAGGCAAAATTCAAGAGCAGAATGATAAATATTTGATATGTATGGAATTCCCGTAGAAAAAAGTTTTTTGACGAGGTGATAAAAGAATGGTACACAAGGTGCATTTAGGAAAAAACACCAGACTGAGCTATTCCAAAATCAATGAGGTTTTGGAAATGCCGAACCTTATCGAGGTGCAGAAAAATTCCTATAAATGGTTCCTTGAGGAAGGCTTGAAGGAAGTATTCCACGATATTTCTCCGATAACCGACCACTCAGGACATTTGAGCTTGGAGTTTTTTGACTACACTATCGATTACAACTCAAAATATTCCGTTGAGGAATGTAAGGAAAGGGACGCAAAGTATGCGGCTCCATTAAGAGTGAACGTAAGACTGATTAACCGCGAAACCGGCGAAATCAAGGAGCAGGAAATCTTTATGGGCGAGTTCCCGCTGATGACCGAGCAGGGCACGTTTATCATAAACGGTGCGGAGCGTGTTATCGTCAGCCAGCTCGTAAGATCTCCGGGCATGTACTATGAATTTACAAGAGATAAGACGGGTAAGCCGCTTTACACATCAACGGTAATTCCGTACCGCGGTGCGTGGCTTGAGTATGAAACCGATTCAAACGATGTTTTCTCTGTTCGTATTGACCGTACAAGAAAGATTCCGGTAACTGTTCTGATGCGTGCAATGGGCGTGCAGACAAACGCGGAAATTCTTGACATGTTCGGCGAAGACCCTCGTCTTACAGCTACCTTTGAGAAGGATGCTACCGACAACCGTAACGATGCACTTTTGGAAATTTACAAAAGACTGCGTCCGGGTGAGCCTTTAAACGTAGAAAATGCAGAGAGCCTTATCACCAATATGTTCTTTGACCCGAAGCGTTATGACCTTGCACACGTGGGTAGATATAAATATGATAAAAAGGTTGCCATCGCTGCAAGAATCCGCGGAAAAATGGTTGCGGACGATGTTGTCAGCCCGATTACAGGCGAAATCCTTGCAAATGCAGGCGATACCCTGTCTTCCGAAATGGCAGAGGCTATTGAAAGAGCCGGCGTAAACAGCCTCGACCTTATGGTTGATGAAAGAAGAGTACGCGTTCTTTCAAACGACATGGTATATATTGATGAATATGTTGATTTTGACGTCAGCGATATTCATTATAAAAAGGTAAGAAGAAGCGTTCTTTCTGAAATTCTGGAAAATGCCGAGAATGATGAGGACGCAAAGGAGCAGATTCTTGCAAGAATTGACGAGCTTACACCAAAGCATATCACAATTGAGGATATGCTTGCGTCAATCAACTATGTTATGTGTCTTGCAAACGGCATCGGCGAAACCGACGATATCGACCACCTGGGCAACCGTCGTGTAAGATGCGTAGGCGAGCTTTTGCAGAACCAGTTCAGAATCGGTCTTTCAAGGATGGAAAGAGTTGTCCGCGAAAGAATGACAATTCAGGATCTTGAAATCATCACACCGCAGACGCTTATCAATATAAGACCTATAATAGCTACAATCAATGAGTTCTTCGGCTCATCACAGCTGTCACAGTTCATGGACCAGCCGAACCCGCTTGCCGAGCTTCGTCATAAAAGACGTATCTCCGCATTGGGACCGGGCGGCTTGTCAAGAGAAAGAGCCGGCTTTGAGGTGCGAGACGTTCACTTTACCCATTACGGCAGAATGTGTCCGATAGAAACGCCTGAAGGTCCGAACATCGGTCTTATTACATCGCTTGCGACCTTCGCAAGAATAAACGAATACGGATTTATCGAAGCCCCATACCGTAAGGTAGATAAGGAAAAGGGCATTGTTTCCGATGAAATAATTTATATGACTGCGGACGAGGAGGATATCTACATCGTTGCACAGGCAAACGAGCCGCTTGACAGCGAGGGACACTTCCTTGATAAAAAGGTTTCGGCACGTTACCGTGATGAAATCATCGAGGTGACTCCGGACAGAATTGACTACATGGACGTATCTCCGAGACAGCTTGTTTCGGTTGTTACAGCTTGTATTCCGTTCCTCGAGAACGACGACGCTAACCGTGCACTCATGGGCTCTAACATGCAGTGTCAGGCAGTTCCGCTTTTAACAACCGATTCTCCTATCGTGGGAACGGGTATGGAATATAAGGCTGCAAAGGATTCAGGCTCTGCAGTGCTTGCAAAGGAGGCAGGAACGGTTATCAAGGTTTCTGCTGATGAAATAGTTATCAAGGGCGATAAGACAGGAGCTAAATATACACAGAAGCTTATTAAGTTCGCACGTTCAAACCAGTCTACCTGCATAAATCAGAAGCCTATTGTTGCTGCAGGCGACCATGTTGAGCAGGGCGAAATTATTGCCGACGGTCCGGCTATGGACAACGGCGAGCTGGCTTTGGGTAAGAATGTGCTTATCGGATTTATGACCTGGGAGGGTTATAACTACGAGGACGCTGTTCTTATTTCGGAGGAGCTTGTAAAGCATGACATGTTCACATCTATTCATATCGAGGAATACGAATGTGAGGCACGTGATACAAAGCTTGGAGCAGAGGAAATCACAAGAGATATACCAAACGTTTCGGAGGACGCTTTAAAGGATCTGAACGAGGACGGTATAATCAGAATTGGTGCCGAGGTAAGAGCGGGAGATATTCTTGTGGGTAAGGTTACACCAAAGGGTGAAACCGAGCTTACACCGGAGGAAAGACTTCTGCGTGCAATTTTCGGCGAAAAGGCAAGAGAAGTGCGTGATACATCGCTTCGCGTACCGCACGGCGAAAACGGTATCATTGTAGATGTAAAAATATTTACCCGTGAAAACGGCGACGAGCTTTCACCGGGAGTTAATAAGGTTGTAAGATGCTATATCGCACAGAAGAGAAAGATTTCTGTCGGAGATAAGATGGCGGGACGTCACGGAAACAAGGGTGTCGTTTCACGCGTACTTCCGCAGGAGGATATGCCGTTCTTGGAGGACGGTACTCCGCTGCAAATCGTGCTGAACCCTCTGGGCGTGCCTTCACGTATGAACATCGGACAGGTACTTGAAATGCACCTTGGCTATGCATACAGAACTCTCAGCTTAAAAACCCGTCAGGAGCTTGAATCAATGACGGCTGAGGAAGCTTATAAGAAGGTAATCTTGGAAGCAAAGGATACGCAGGAGACAAATGGCAAGGAATATATCAAGATTGCAACTCCTGTATTTGACGGTGCACATGATGAAGACTTAAAGCAGGCGTTTGAGCTGGCAGGTCTTCCGAATACCTATAAATCGGTCGTTTATGACGGCAGAACGGGCGATAAGTTCGATAACCCCGTTACGGTCGGCGTGATGTATTACCTGAAGCTCGACCACTTGGTTGACGATAAAATTCACGCACGTTCAACAGGTCCTTATTCACTTGTTACTCAGCAGCCGCTGGGCGGTAAAGCACAGTTCGGCGGACAGAGATTCGGTGAGATGGAAGTTTGGGCATTGGAGGCTTACGGTGCTGCATATACACTGCAGGAAATCCTTACAGTTAAGTCGGACGATATTGTAGGACGTGTTAAGACCTATGAGGCGATTGTTAAGGGTGAAAATATTCCTAAGTCGGGTGTTCCTGAATCCTTCAGAGTTTTGGTTAAGGAGCTGCAGGCACTTGCACTTGATGTCAGAATCCTTGACAGAAGCGGCGAGGAAATCGATATCGACGCATCGCTTGACGATGACGATTCCGCACTTCGCGACAGCGAGCTGATAGAAACAATGGAAGAGGGCGATGTTCCGTTGAGCTTTGATGAGGATATTGAGGACGAAATGACCCTGGAGGAAATTGATGATGAGGACTTCGGGTTTGACGATGAGGAAGATGAGGATATCGAAAGAGATATTCTCACGCCGGATGATTTTTAATGGAGGGGTTAAGATATGTTAGAATTTAATAGCTTTGAAGCAATAAAAATCGGATTAGCCTCACCGGAAACAATCAGAGGCTGGTCACACGGCGAGGTAAAGAAGCCGGAAACCATCAATTATCGTACCTTAAAGCCGGAAAAGGACGGTCTTTTCTGCGAGAGAATTTTCGGACCTACAAAGGACTGGGAATGTCACTGCGGAAAATATAAGAAGATAAGATATAAGGGTGTTGTCTGCGACCGATGCGGCGTTGAAGTAACCAAGTCAAAGGTACGCCGTGAAAGAATGGGACACATTGAGCTTGCAACACCTGTATCGCATATTTGGTACTTCAAGGGTGTTCCGTCAGCGATGGGACTTACGCTTGATATTTCGCCGAGAAACCTTGAAAAGGTGCTTTACTTTGCGTCATATGTAGTAATCGACCCGGGCAAGACCGAGCTTCGCGAAAAGCAGATTTTGTCCGAGAAGGAATACCGCGACGCGTACGAAAAATACGGCGATAAGTTTGTCTGCGGAATGGGTGCAGAGGCAATTTTGACACTTTTACAGAGGATTGACCTTAACGCACTTTCCGAGGAATTAAAGGGCGAGCTGGAAACAGCACAGGGTCAGAAGAAGGCAAAGATTATCAAGAGACTGGAAATTATCGAGGCCTTCAGAATTTCGGGCAACCGCCCGGAATGGATGATAATGACAATCGTGCCGGTAATTCCGCCGGATTTGAGACCTATGGTACAGCTGGACGGCGGCAGATTTGCAACGAGTGACTTAAATGACCTTTACAGACGTGTTATCAACAGAAATAACCGTTTAAAGCGTCTTTTGGAGCTTGGTGCACCGGATATCATTATCAGAAACGAAAAGAGAATGCTGCAGGAGGCGGTTGACGCACTTATCAACAACGGTCGCCGCGGCAGAACGGTTACAGGACCGGGCAACAGAGCCTTGAAGTCACTTTCCGACCTGTTAAAGGGTAAGCAGGGACGTTTCCGTCAAAACCTTTTGGGTAAGCGTGTTGACTATTCAGGACGTTCAGTTATCGTTGTAGGTCCGGAAATGAAGATTTATCAGTGCGGTGTGCCGAAGGAAATGGCAATCGAGCTGTTCAAGCCGTTTGTAATGAAGGAGCTTGTTGCAAGAAATCTTGCACATAATATAAAGAGTGCTAAACGTATGGTTGAGCATGTAAAGCCGGAAATCTGGGACGTTTTGGAGGACGTTATAAAGGAGCATCCAGTTCTTTTGAACCGAGCACCTACGCTCCACAGACTGGGTATTCAGGCATTCGAGCCGAAGCTGGTTGACGGTCATGCATTAAAGCTGCATCCGCTTGTTTGTACAGCGTACAACGCCGACTTCGACGGTGACCAGATGGCTATTCACGTTCCGCTTTCACCTGAGGCACAGGCAGAGGCAAGATTTTTGATGCTTTCTGCAAATAACCTGTTAAAGCCGCAGGACGGACACCCGGTAACAGTTCCTACACAGGACATGATTTTGGGTTCATACTATCTTACAATAGTTAAGCATGACGAAATCGGCGGAAAGGATTATCCGGGAAGAGACCAGTCAGAGGAATGGCATCCGCATTATTATTCGTCAGAGGACGAGGCTATGCTGGCTTATTATAATAATGCGGTAGGTCTGCACACGCCGATTAAGGTGCGTAAGGAAAAGACAATTCACGGAGTTCCGTACTCAAGAATTATCAATGCAACGGTCGGTAAGCTGATATTTAACAAGAACATTCCGCAGGATTTGGGATATGTTGACAGAACAGACGGCTGTGAAACCATGTTCGACCTGGAGATTGACGAGGTTGTAGGAAAGAAGCAGCTTGGCAAGATTATTGACAGATGTATCCGCATCCATGATACGACAAGAACTGCAGAGGTGCTTGACCTTATCAAGGAGACAGGCTACAAGTATTCAACCTTGGGTGCTCTTACGGTATCGGTAAGCGATATCGAGGTTCCTGAGAAGAAACAGGAGCTTTTGGCAGACGCTGAAAAGCAGATTGATGCAATCAGCAAAAAGTACCGCAGAGGTCTTTTGACAAATGAAGAAAGATATAACGAAGTTATCAAGGTTTGGAGTGCAACCACAGAAAAGGTTACCAAGGCGATGATGGAGCATATGGATACCTTCAATCCTATATTCATGATGGCGGATTCCGGTGCCCGTGGTAGCGTTAACCAGATCAGACAGCTCGCAGGTATGCGTGGACTTATGGCGGATACAAAGGGTAGAGCGGTAGAAATTCCTATCCGTGCTAACTTCCGTGAAGGTCTTAACGTACTGGAGTATTTCGTATCATCGCACGGTGCTCGTAAGGGTCTTACCGATACAGCACTTAGAACAGCCGACTCAGGATATTTGACTCGTCGTTTGGTTGACGTTTCTCAGGACGTTATCGTGCGTGAGAAGGACTGCGGAACGAGTGAGGGCGAGACAGTTCGTGCCATCAAGGACGGCAATGAGGTTATCGAGCCGCTGAAGGACCGTATTGTAGGACGTACCTCGCTTGAGGACATTCTGCATCCTGAAACGGGAGAGGTTCTTGCAAAAGAAGGTCTCCTGATTACAGAGGATCAGGCAGATAAGATTATTGCTGCAGGTATTGAGGCAGTTAAGATAAGAAGTGCCCTGACCTGTAAGACAAAGAACGGTGTTTGTGCTAAGTGTTACGGTACAAACCTTGCAACAGGAAAGCTGGTTAATGTTGGTGAAGCTGTCGGAATTATTGCGGCACAGTCCATCGGTGAGCCGGGTACACAGCTTACGATGAGAACTTTCCACGCCGGCGGTGTTGCGGGCGGTGCAGACGTTACGCAGGGTCTGCCTCGTGTTGAGGAGCTGTTTGAGGCAAGAAAGCCTAAGGGACTTGCAATTCTTTCTGAAATCGGCGGTAAGGTTACAATCGCGGAGACAAAGAGAAGACGCGAGGTAACAGTTACCAACGATGAAATCGGCGAGGCTAAGACTTATGTCATTCCGTATGGCTCAACCATCAGGGTTGCTGACGGCGATGTTATAGAACAGGGTGCAGAGCTGACTGTCGGATCTGCATATCCTAACGATATTCTGAGAATCAACGGACCGCAGGCGGTTCAGGTATATATTACCCGTGAGGTTCAGAGAACTTACCGTATGCAGGGTGTTGACATCAACGATAAGCACGTTGAAATCATCACAAAGCAGATGCTCAGAAAGGTTAAGATTGAAGACGCAGGAGATTCAAACCTCCTTATCGGCTCAATGGTTGACAGATTTGAGGTAGAGGAAGCAAATGAGGTGTTAAAGGCACAGGGCAGTGAAAATCTGGTAGAATGCTCGCCGGTGCTTTTGGGTATTACCAAGGCATCTCTTGCAACCGATTCCTTCCTGTCGGCAGCGTCCTTCCAGGAAACAACGAAGGTGCTGACTGAGGCGGCTATCAAGGGTAAGGTTGACCCGCTCTTAGGTCTTAAGGAAAATGTTATTATCGGTAAGCTTATTCCGGCAGGTACAGGTATGCAGGCATATAAGGATGTTACTGTTACCGTTGACGGATATGAGGTAGACGAGGATTAATTAAAAAAAGCTGTATGCTATGTGGCATGCGGCTTTTTTGTTGTGTATAAGAAAAGGACAACCTTGGGTTGTCCTCAATTTTATTTCAGTATGTCAGGATTGTCTGTTCGTTCAAGGAGATAGTCAATGGAAACATTAAAATAATCTGCTATCCTAATTAGAGCTTTAATGTCAGGCTCGTGTGATCCTGTTTCATATCTGCTCACTGTGTTTTGGCTTATATTCAGTTCCATAGCAAGTCTCGTTTGAGAAAGATGCCGCTTTTTACGTAAATATTTTAATCTCATATAAATCCCTCTTGAAAATATTATACCGATTTGGTATAATATTTTTATCCCTTTTCGGGATAAAAATGAAAATTTGATAAGGAGGATAACAGCATGAGCAAATGCAGTTCTTGCGAAAGGAGAGAGAAAGGGTTTTGGTGCAATATAAAAGGTACATGGATAGATGAGGATATGTATAAAACATATTGTGTTTATGGAAATGATAAGGAATGTCCAATATATCAGTATTATTTGCAGGAATATAATAAAATAGTAAAGAAAATAAGAGAGGCAAAAAAATTAAATAAAAACATGTCGTAATATATGAATTTGTTTGCAAATTTTAAGGATTTCCCTCTTTAGTCGTTTTAGGGGTACGGGGGAATCGAAACCCCCGGAACTTTTGGTTCTTTTGGTTACAAAAGAACATAATTAATATCATAAAAAGCAACATCCTTGCATAGCTTGTAAGTGCGAATAACAAAAAAAGGACGGACTCTGTCCGCCTTTTTGCTATTTCTGTGCAAACCGCACATTTTTCACTTCAAATTCCCGACCGTTTAAATACTCCAAAATTCCGGCATCGCTTGAAAAATCAAATTTCAGCTTATATGAATAAAGAGCCTGTCCGCAGTACGAAAACTGTCTGTTTATCTCATTCGTACCATATTTCCCGTCGCCCAAAAGCGGATGCCCGATTGACGCAAAGCCTGCACGAATCTGATGTGTTCTGCCTGTTTCAAGCGTTGCCTCCACCTCGGAATAATTCGGATATTCCTTTAAAACGCGGTAACGCGTGCAAAAGGATTTCGCACCCTTTTTCGGAGAATTATAAACATAAACCTGCTTTTTCTGCTCGTCCTTAAACAAATATCCCTTAACAGTCCCCGATTTTTTGTCAAGATGTCCCCATACAAGGCAAAGATACCGCTTTTCAAGCTCTCTGTCCTTGATTTTCTGATTTAAAATACGCAGTGTCTCGGCGTTTTTAGCCGCAATCACAATGCCGCCTGTGTTGCGGTCAATTCGGTTACAGAGGGCAGGTGCAAACGTGTTTTCGTCCTCAGGGCGAAACTCGCCTTTTCGATAGAGATAGCTTTTGATATGCTCTATTAAGGTGTCGGTGCTGCCGTCTGCGTCCGCGTGAACGCACATTCCCTGTTTTTTGTCAACTAAAATTATGTTTTCGTCTTCATATACAATATCCAGCTGCGGCTCGATTTTCATAAAAGCTGTGTCAGGATTGGGGGAATCGAGAAATTCGTCCTTTAAGTAGAGCGTTAAAATGTCGCCGTTTTTCACCTTGAAGGAGCCGTCCTTTACGTGCTTTCCGTTAACCCTTACGCAGTTTTTTCGCAAGCTTTTGTAAAGCATTGCCGTCGGAAGGTTTGGGCAAAGCTTGGTAAGCAGCTTGTCAAGACGCAGCCCTGCGTCATTTTTATTTACGGTTATTTCTTTCAACAGGATTCCTCCTTTTTTTCGCTTTTTTAATTTTTTGTAACAAATGCCGATAATATATTGTAACACATCTCAAAGTATGATACAATAGTTTCAACTATGTTTTTGGTTGAAAGGAATGAAAAAAATGGGGTTGTTTTTTAATTATGATAAGCCGGGAAAGGGCGTAGACAAGGACGCACCGAAGAAAAAGGGTTTTTTTCTGTTTTTTGAGCTTTTGTGGAGAAAGCTGGGCAAGCTGTTCCAGGTAAATATGCTGTACTTCTTGGTAAGTTTGCCGATATTGCTTTTGTATCACTTTGTATTTTTCAGCGTACTTGCAGGGGTGCTGCCGGTAGAAACAGAAACCGATTCTGTGCTTTTGCAGCATACAGCACTGTATGTGACCGCGGTATTTGCGATTTTGTGGGGAACCGGACCGATATCCTGCGGACATGCCTTTATTCTGCGTAATTTTGCCAGAGAAGAGCACGTTTTTTTGACCTCGGACTTTTTTGAGAAAATCAAGGAAAATTTTAAGCATGGAATTATAATATTCCTTATTGATATCGTTGCTTTGGTTTTGGGGCTTAATGCGATTATCTTCTATTGGAGCATGGCGAAAAACGGAAGTAATCTGGGACTTTACATGGCGTTTATGGTGGCAATCTTTATGATGATTTATACCTATATGCATTTTTATATTTACCAGTTTAGTGTTACCTTTGAGAATAAGCTGAGAGCTATATATAAAAATTCGCTTATCATGGCATTTGCAACGCTGCCGATGAATTTACTTTTGACGGTAATGGTTGCGGTATTTACTTATTTTGCGTTCTGCATGTTTACGCCCATTGCGATAATTCTTTTGTGCTTCCTTTTCTGGATAAGCCTCATGCGGTTTATGATAGATTTCTACACCGCAAGGGTGATAAAGCGTAAACTTATCGTTGCCGAAGAGGCGACCGAGAATGAGGAGAGTGAGGAATAAATGCCGGAGGGATTTTTGGAAAGCTACGACGTGACGGTAATCGGAGCAGGTCATGCCGGAATTGAGGCGGCACTTGCTGCGGCCAGACTCGGCATGAGGACCGTAGTATTCTCAATCAGCCTTGACGCAATCGGCAATCTGCCGTGTAATCCGAGTATCGGCGGTACGGCAAAGGGACACCTGGTACGCGAAATTGACGCACTTGGCGGAGAAATGGGCAAGGCTGCGGACGCAACCTTTATCCAGTCCAAAATGCTTAACGTAGGAAAAGGTCCTGCGGTACATTCCTTAAGATGCCAGATTGACAGAAAGAGCTATCACCGCGAAATGAAAAGCCGCCTGGAAAATCAGCCGAACCTTATGGTGAAGCAGGCGGAAATTGTGGACGTTCTTCTTGATGAGGAGAATAATGTGTGCGGCGTGGTTACGCATTTAGGCACGAAATATGCTGTGCGTGCGGCAATTATTGCAACCGGAACGTACCTTAAAGGAAAGATTATGATTGGCGAATTTGAGCAGGAGGCAGGTCCTGACGGTACATTTCCGGCAAACGGCTTGTCCAAAAGCTTAAAGGAAAAGGGAATAGTTATTCGCCGCTTTAAAACGGGAACGCCTGCGAGAATCCATGGCGATTCTCTTAATTATGACGAAATGGAGCGGGAGGTCGGCGATGAAAATATTGTCCCGTTCTCCTTTGAAACCGAGGACACGGGCGAGAATACCGCGTATTGCTGGATGACCTATACAAACAGCGAGACGCACAGAATTATTATGGAAAATCTTGACCGCACACCTACCTACAGCGGCAGAGTTGAGGGAGTGGGTGCAAGATATTGCCCGTCGATTGAGGACAAGGTGGTAAAATTCAGTGATAAACCGCGGCATCAGCTTTTTATGGAGCCAATGGGCAGCGACACTCGTGAAATGTACGCACAGGGTATTTCAACGGGATTGCCTGAGGATATTCAGCTGAAAATGCTCAGAACGATAAAGGGACTTGAGAATGTGGAGATTATGCGTCCTGCGTATGCGATTGAATATGATTGCTGCGACCCAACTCAGCTTTATCCTACGCTGGAGTTTAAGGACTGGCATGGGCTTTACGGAGCAGGTCAGTTTAATGGTACAAGCGGCTATGAGGAGGCGGCGGCACAGGGGCTTATTGCAGGAATAAACGCCGCACTTAAGCTGAAGGGCGAGGAGCCTGTATGTCTGCAGCGGTGCGACGGATATATCGGCACGCTGATTGATGATTTGGTAACAAAAGGCACAAATGAGCCGTACCGCATGATGACGTCAAGAAGTGAGTACCGCCTGCTGCTTCGTCAGGATAACGCGGACGAGCGTCTTACGCCGATCGGCTACCGCGTGGGGCTTATATCAAAGGAGCGGTATAAGAAGTTCCTTGAAAAGATGGAAATGATAGATAAAGAGGTTGAGCGGCTTTGCAGTATTGTGCTGCCGCCGTCCGAAATCAACCCGATTTTGGAGAAAAACGGCACAACGCCCGTTGCTACGGGACTTCGTATGTCGGACGCTCTAAAGCGTCCCGAAATCAGTTACGAAAAGCTTGCGGAGGTCGATAAGACCAGAACGCCGTTGCCGGCGGCAGTCTGCGAGGAGGCGGAAATCCGCATCAAATATGACGGATACATCAAGCGTCAGCAGCAGCAGGTAGAGCAGTTCAAAAAGATGGAAAACCGCCTTTTGCCGGAGGACTGCGATTATTCCGAAATCCATGGGCTGCGGCTTGAGGCAAGACAAAAGCTGAATAAAATACGGCCGAAATCTTTGGGGCAGGCGTCGAGAATTTCCGGCGTTTCGCCGAGCGATGTTTCGGTGCTTATAGTGTGGCTTGAGAGCATGAAAAAATAATTTTGAGAGGGGGTATACCGGGTGCTTTTTAATTCACTTCAATTTTTAATATTTTTTCCGATTGTGACACTGGTGTACTTCCTTATACCGCATAAGATAAGGTATTTGTGGCTGCTTGCCGCGAGCTATTACTTCTATATGTGCTGGAATCCGGAGTATGCTCTGCTTATGGCGACCTCGACCTTTATAACGTATTTAAGCGGAATTTTCATTGAGAGAGGAAAAACGCCGCTTGCACGGAAAATTACCGTCGGGGTGAGCTTTACGCTCAATCTTGCGATACTGTTTTATTTTAAGTATTTCTATTTCACGATGGATAATATAAACGCGATACGGGAGCTGCTTGGAATGTCGGTGCTTACACCGAGGTTTGACGTGATTTTGCCGGTGGGAATATCGTTTTATACCTTCCAGGCACTGTCTTATACAATGGACGTTTACCGCGGCGAGCTTGAGCCGGAAAAAAATCCGCTCAAATACGCACTGTTTGTGTCCTTCTTTCCGCAGCTGGTTGCAGGACCGATTGAAAGGTCAAAAAATCTTTTAACTCAGGTCAGTGAGCGGCATTATTTTGATTATAACCGTGTACGCAGGGGGCTTTTGATGATGCTGTGGGGCTTCTTCTTGAAGCTGGTGATTGCGGACAGGGCGGCGATTTTGGTAAACACCGTTTATGACGCCGCGGAAAATTACAGCGGTCTTATGCTTGTGCTTGCAACCATTGCGTTTGCAGTGCAGATTTATTGCGATTTTGCGTCCTATTCCATAATTGCTCGCGGTGCGGCGAGAGTTATGGGCTTTGAGCTGATGAAAAACTTTGAACAGCCATATTTTTCTGCCTCGATTGCTGAGTTTTGGCGTAGATGGCACATTTCGCTGTCGAGCTGGTTCAAGGATTATCTGTACATTCCGCTTGGCGGAAACCGAAAGGGACGTCTGCGTAAATACATTAATTTAATGACGGTTTTTTTGGTAAGCGGTCTGTGGCACGGTGCGAGTTGGAATTATGTTATATGGGGTGCGGTGCATGGAGTATATCAGATTGCCGGCGGCGTGAGCGGAAACCTGCGTAGATTTGTGTGTGCGATTTTAAATATCGACAGAAATACCACTCATTATAAGTGGTTTCAGAGAATTTTTACCTTTGTATTGGTTTGCTTTGCGTGGATTTTCTTCCGCAGCGAAAGTC
The DNA here is from genome assembly GCA_017621875.1 of Clostridia bacterium. Classification (GTDB taxonomy): domain Bacteria; phylum Bacillota; class Clostridia; order UBA1381; family UBA1381; genus UBA1738. The sequence continues at coordinate 20,104 of JAGASE010000009.1, read as the reverse complement.
TGACGCAGGCACTTTTGATAATAAAGAGAATTTTTACCGCGTTTGAGCCGTGGAGCTTGTACGGCGGCGGAATTACCTCGATGGGACTTGACGGAGCAAATCTTGTAGTGCTTGTAATGTCGCTTGCAGTGCTGTTTTTTGTAAGCTCCGGCGAGCATAAAGGCAGCTCCTTAGGGGACAGAATTGAGACTATGCATATTTTTGCAAGATGGCCGATATATCTTGCGTTGATTTTCAGTGTGTTGATTTTCGGTATTTACGGACCGGGCTTTGCGGCGAGTCAGTTTATTTATTTCCAGTTTTGATAATGAAAGGTTGTGAGGCATATGAAAAGGGCGGTTGGAATCGTCGCGTTTGTGTTGATATTTTTGTCGGTCTTTTTGTGTGCCGAGAGGATTTTAAGCAGGAAATCTACCGAGGGCTGGTGGAATGTAACCGCAAAAATTGACGGTTTTTATAATAGTCCCGAAAACGAGTATGATGTGATATATTTCGGATCATCAAATACCTATTGCAGCTTTAATCCACTGGTTGTTTGGGAGAAAACAGGGGTAAAGTCCTATGTTTTTGCAACTCAGCAGCAGCCTGTTTGGGCTACATATCACTATATGGTAGACGCATTTGAACGTCAGACGCCGGAGGTTGCGGTGATGGACGTGTTAATGTTTTCCAAAAATGACGAATATTATGACGACGGCGTAAATTACACTTTTTGTGACAATATGCCTCTTTCTAAAAATAAGCTGGAGCTTGTATGGGCGTCGGCACCTAAGGGCGAGCGTTTTAATCTGGCGTTTAAGTTTATGAAGTATCACTCGCGTTGGAATGAGCTCACAAAGCAGGATTTTTTGTATAGAAAGGCGAATATGGAGGATTATTCCAAGGGCTTTTATATTTTGACGCAGGAGTATGACAGTGCAGTGCATACCGATGTTTCAAAGGAAAAGGCTACTGCGGAGCTTTCTGAGAAGAACTTGACGTATCTGCATAAGATTATTGATTTGTGCAAAGAAAACGGCGTGGAGCTTTTACTGGTGAAAGCACCGTCTAATGCAACATTAGAGGAAAAGCACTATTATAATGCGGTTGAGAAGGTGGCTGAGGAGCGAGGCGTAAGCTTTGTTGACTATAACCTGATGTATAGCGAAATAGAGCTTGATTTGGAGCATGATTTTTATGATGCAACTCACCTTAATGTGACCGGTGCAGAGAAATTCACAGAATTTTTTGTTGAAAATACCGAGTATTTTGAGGGAAAGGTACGCAGTGATACGGATTGGCAGGCAGAGTGGGAAAAATATCGCGAGGCGGCGGTAAAGGAATAGAAAAGGGCAGATAAGGAAATAATATTGAAAATACTTGTTTGCCAGTAAATATTTTTAAAAAAAGTGTTGACAAGCCGAACATTTTTTGTTATAATAAAATACGTTGTAAAGATATTGTTCGGAGAGATGTCTGAGCGGTTGAAAGAGCCGGTCTTGAAAACCGGTGACGTGCGAGCGTCCGTGGGTTCGAATCCCACTCTCTCCTCCATTTAAAACTTCATATGGAGTAAGGCATACTAATAAATTGTGTCGGTAGCAATTTACTGATGTATGCTGTTTTTATCTAAGGAGAAGTACTCAAGAGGCCGAAGAGGCGCCCCTGCTAAGGGTGTAGGTCGGGAAACCGGCGCGAGGGTTCAAATCCCTCCTTCTCCGCCATCTAATTTCGAATTCTCATTTTGAAAAAAATGAGAATTCTTTTTTTCTATATCTTCTGTTTTCATACCTTTTAAAAAGTCTAATGTATATTTAGGGGCATAACCAGGAATTTTTAAATAAATTGAAACAGCAAGACATACACGCTTATCAAATGAAAAAGTATGTTCTTCAATATCAATGTGATCTATTAAAGTATTAAATAATATTTTTATCTGATCTCTATCTAATTCTTGAAAATCTTTATAATCTATATCTTCATAAGATAGTTTAAATTGCTTTCTAATCTCTTTTTCTTCTTCCTCAATATCAATCTTTGAATACATAGACATAGTATCATTAAGAGTTGAAATTTGACTTAATACAGAGTTTAATTTTTCTTTATATGTATCTATAATTTGTTTACTATCTTCTTCAAGAATTAAATTTAATAATTTTTCCTTTTGTGTTATAAGTTTAGATAAATTGTTTTCTAATTCTTTAATATCTTTCTTTTTTGCTTTCAAAGATTCAAGTCTTAAATTTAATTGTTCTTCAAAACGTTCTTTATACATATCACTTGTTAAAATTTCTCTTATTCTATACAAAACAAATTTTTCTAATAATACAGCAGGTATATTATGCCTTTTACAAACTGAATTACCATGTCTTTTTGAACCGCATTGATAATAGTAAATTCGACCTCTTTTTTTACTAACACCAAAAGTATAAGTATATAAATTATGACAATTAGAACAATATACAAGACCACTTAAAGGGGCTTTTGATGTTTGTGTCCTATCAACATTTCCACAATTACGCCTTTTAATTTCTAAATTACTTTGAACTTTATTAAAATCTTCTTCTGTTATAATAGCCTCATGAGTATTTTCCATAATCAACCATTCATCAACAGAATTCATCTTTTTACCTGACCTTTTAGGAGCACGTCTATTAAAAACAGTTTTTCCAGTATATACAGGGTTTTTCAACATACAAAGAATACTTGTTTTAGACCAGTATTTAGAATTTTTAGGCGGAGTTATATTATTTTCATTTAAATAATTACAAATATTTTCAGAACCCCAACATTTAGATAAATATAAATCAAAAATCAATTTTATAATGTTTGCTTGTTCTTCTACAACTTGTAAATGAGAATCAACCAATTTATAACCAAAAGGGGCTTGACCATTCCATTCACCTTTTCTAATCTTATTTTCAAGACCACCTTTAACTTTTACAGAATATTGCATGGATTGTGCTTGGTTCATCATAGCATTAAAATTTTTAATTATAAAAGATGAAAACCTGTCCATAGTATCATAATATTGTTGTCTTGTATAAATCAATTTAATATTATGTTTTTCAGCAACATTATTAATTACAATAGAGTCCTCCATATTTCTAAACATTCTGTCATCACTAATAGAAACAATAGCATCAATATCTTTTGAAAATAAATGTTCTACTACTAATTTACCTTGAGGACGATCCTTTAAAAAATTTTTATAAGCAGAAACACCAGAATCAACATAAACAAATAATAAATTAATATTATTCTCTTTACAATATCTTTTAATTTCTCTCTCTTGTGTTTCAAGCGAAAAACCTTCTAAAACCTGTTCTTCAGTAGAAACTCTACAGTAGCCAATAGCATTCATTCAGATCAACTCCAACATTTTTTTATTATATTATATCATACTTTAAAACTAAAATCTATTGACGCATTCAACGAAATAAAATAAGGACTTTTTACTTTGTCACTATTTAAGGATATTTAATTTTTCTTTTGCTAACGCAAAACAAACTACAGAAAAAAAGAACCTCAATAAATTGAGATTCTTAAAAATACTAATTTTCTATAACTTTATTATATTCATCTCTGTCCATATATTCTTTAGAACGAGCAGATTCAAGTTGTTTAAAACTATCATAACATTGTCTAATTCTATCGTCTTGAACAAAGGACATTTTTTTCATAGGTTTTATTTTATTTCTAAAAACTGAATTAGTTTGATTTACATATTCCTCATAATCTTGAGAATTATAACCAGAGCATATAGTCAAGCGACCTAAAAAAGTATGGCAATTCCAACTAATGTTAGTCAACTCTCTAAAAACTTTATCAACTCTTCCATATCGCTGAGCAGTATATAAAATCTTTTTACCTTTGCCCTTCCTATTTTGAGTTAATAAAGTTAAGAGAGCAACAGGAAATTTTTTATAATCTCTACTATTAAATTCATTCTGTATTTCATCATAAAGAAAAATAACAGAACGATCATAATCTTTTTGTAAATCTTGCCAACAAGTAATAGAAAAATCTTCATCTTTATAACCAAAATTAGATGCTATAAAAATTTTATCTCCATATTTTTTTCTATATTGTTCAGCACGATAAACAAGACTCATGGTTTTACCATGACCAGGCAAACCAAAAAAACCTTCAATACCATAAATATGAGGTTCTTTGTCCTTTTCCTTAAAAGACCTATAAATATCAATTAAAACCCATTTTATAAACTGAAAAATAAGCATTAAACACCTCCTATGATAACATAAACTTTTTAATAATAAATTCAATAGGAGCCCATGCAAATTGAGCACCAATCCAGAAAATTACACAAGTCATTTGAGCAATAAATAAATCTGATGGGTAAAAATATAACATATAAGATATATATTTAAAAAATTCATTAACAGCATCTAAATTAATAAAATTAAAATCAAGACTTGGTAATATATCTAAAAAACTATTTATAAAACTAAAAATTAAATCTAAAAACTCTAATACCATTTCTTTTCACCTCTCTCATGTGAATGTTCTTTACCATTAGAATCAGTATAAGAATATGAATCTCTCATATCATAGAAAAATCTTTGACCTCTAAATAATAAATAATATTGATTCATATTATATATAATTAAATAGAAATAACCAAAAGCACGAATAAAAGCAAACAAATAATCTCTTATACTATCTATAAAATCAAAATCAATCTTAAAATGAAAAGGTATGTTTATATCATCAAAAGAGAAATTAAAAGTTTTATCAAAAACTGGTTTTTGTGCTTGAATAGATTTTAAATTATTAAATATTTCAAATACTGAAGAAAAATTATATTTATTATCTAAATTTGTTTTTATTTCTTCAAATTTAGAATTAAAATAACCCTCTGGAGGAAGACCTATTAATTTCTTTAATTCTGTAATTAAATTATCTACCATACCATTAATAGAAGAAATAATATTATTAAAAAAACCAGTTAAACCCTTAATGACAACGCCATCTTCTTCATAATCATCAGGATTTTCTTCAGTATAAACATCTGGAGAACACCATTGAGAATTAACACAATTATTATTTTTTGAAACCATATATTCAACCCAATAATAACAACGATCTCCACCATAGTCAAAATCTAAAACTTGATAAGGTTCTAAAATCATACTAAAATCAGAAAGAGTAGAGTGTACAGAAATCTGATCTCCAGTATTATTTGTATATGTTAATAAATAATCTTTTTCTTCATTGGGAGAGACAGAAAAACTAGAAACTGAATATAATAAAATTTTAAAATTAGATCCATTTCTGCGACCAAAAACATAATAATAATTAAAACCAGGATTTTCTGTCATGAATGAAACTAATTCAGTTGGAATAGTCTCATTTCCAGTAAATAAAAAATTGCTATCAGTCCAAGCAAAAACTGGAACAACATTTAATATTAAAATTAAAACTATAAGTAATAATGAAAAAACTCTTTTTTTCATAAAACACCTCCTAACTTACTAAATTCTTAAAGAATTTTAGTAATTTAGGAAAACCCCAAAAAAGAAGAATAATAGAAACAAGTGATAATAATGATATTGTAATTAATGGTAATACATAATAATTTAATTTAACAAAAATATTATCTACTAATAAAGAACCTAAACGATCATCAACACTATTTAGATATGAAACCGGCACAACCGTTCTAAAAGAGTTATATTCTTTCTTGTAATCAATATAAGACAAAGATGCAGTATAAGAATTACTCCAAATTTGAGAATAATCATAAAAATAAACTTGAGCAGATGAATCACCATAAAATTTAATAGTTAATTGCCTATCATTTTGAATAAAATCAACATCAACATCATCATTGAAAGCAATTAAATCAATACTACGAGCATTAGCACCTTCCTCACAATTAGAAGAATTACAATAACTAATAATATATTTATTTTTATATGTTTTATCTAAAAGAAAATTATTAACAACATCTACAGATGGTGCTAAACCACTATCATCTAATAAATTTTGAATAGTAGTATATTCAGTAATAGAATAAACATTATTAAAAACATTTTCAGAATTACCAGGAGTTGCCGCATAAACAGATGAGCAACTACCAAAAAGAAATAAACAGAATAAAACACTAATTATAATTAAACAAAATTTTTTATTTAAAAACATAAAACACCTCCTATAATGTAATTAAAAAAGTTGTATCAGGCAGTTATTCCACAGCCATTGATACAACTTTCTTTTTTGTTAATTACCACATTAAGATGCTAAACCTTTGAAGAAATTGATAACTCTAGGAACACCCCAGAATAGACCAATTAAACCAACAGCAGCAGTAGCAGCAACACCACCATTAGCAGTAACTCCTTCAACAATTTCATTTAATAAAGTTGTAAAAGCCTCTGTAGTCATAATAAACCGCACCTCCTAACCTAAAAAATTTTTATATTAAACAATTCGATCAAATAAACGATAATATAATTCAAAAAATTTAAAAAATAAAAATATATAGAAATATAAAGAAACATAAATATAAATTTTAGTTAATGTTTCATTTAGATAATCAATTTTACTTTCTAACTCTAATGAATTATTTGTATCGTCTATTTGTTCTTCTTGTATAATATCAACAACACTTTCATCTAAAGAAACTGAATTATCTTCAATTTCCTCAGCAAAAACAGAAACAGAACAAAAACAAAGAATTATAACAAATAAAAAACAAAATATTTTTTTCATAAAAAAATTATTCCTGAACTAATGATTTTTCAACTTTATAAACTGAAAGTCCAAAATTATCATAATAACGTTCTTTGTCTCTGTAAAGTTTAAAATATAAATCTACAAAATCATTTTTCTTAATATTTTCAAAATCGGTAATACTGCCAGTAAACTTAAAAGATTCATTATTTGCCTCACCATCTGAAAAATATAATGTATGATAATCTTTTTCATTTACAGTCTTTGTTTTTAATTCTAAAAACGTCATTCTGTATTTTTCATATCTCATAATTAAAACCTCCTTTTGATAAAAATAAAAAATGGGACTACACCCAGGCTATAGGCGAGTCCCATAAAATGAGATAGTTCTTAAAAGAACCAAAGATGAAATAAAATTTTCTTTTGTATTTATATAATATTATATATATTTTCTTTTGTCAAATTTTGAGAAATATCTTTTGTAAAAAATTTTAAAAGAAATATATTAACAATTATTTATTTATATGAAACTTTTAAAAATCCTTTTTTTCTTCTAATTTATTTTCTTCTTTTTGACAAATTGAAAATAAAATTTCATAACCACAAACACTAGTTAAAACTGGGTAAACCAAAAAAGTATATTTTGAAATATCTAAAATTCCTAAAAAAACAAATTCATAAAGCATATATAATAAAACTACTAAAGAAAAAATACAACAAATAGTACATAAAAAAGAAAGAAATAAAATAAACTTTCTATTCTCCATAAAACACCTCCATATTATTTTAAAATATTTTCCATAGTAACATAACCATTATATGTATCAAATAAAACTACATCATCATTTTTATAAACAACAGAACAAGATTGAGTATCATGAAATTGATTACAAAAAGATTCTAATTTTTCATCATAAGAAGAAAAAGTAAACAAGTCACCTAAACAACAACAAAACATAAAAATTATAATAAAAAAAATAAAAACACCAATAAGATAACAAAGAGATTCTAAAAAATCACCCATAAAACACCTCCATTAAAAACATTCATCCTTACAAGGACAAAAAGAACAATAAAAACTATCACCAGAACAACAATTACCATTTTTTTGATTTACATATTCATCCTCTTGATTTTTCAGATCTTCCAAAGATAAAATATTATCTTCATAAAATAAATTACTATAATCTTCCATATAACACCTCCTATAAAATAGTTTATATTATTATTTTATAGATAGGTTTTTAAAGTCCTTGTTTTGTATAATAAATTTGTTTATTACATTCTATACTAAAACTGCAGGGCCTTTAAATGAACCGGCCCTGTTGGGGCTACGCCCCAAACCCCAAAAAATTTCTGTTTTCAAAAAATAAACAAAATAAAAAACCTTTTGAAATTTGCGAAAGTCAAATTTCAATAAAAAGAAAAGAACCAAAAGAAAAAAAATAATGTAGTTTAATTTTGTTTACCTGAATTTTTGAAACAAGTTTCAAAAATTACAAAATCTTTATCAAGATTTTGTAAAACTAACTCTTTTTATTAAATATTCTTTAAATTTTGTTTTAATAAACTTGTTAATCATCTGGGAGTAAAAATCTAGAGATCTCACCATGTCACATGGTGAGATTCCTTCTGGTTTTTACTCCTTGATTTTCATCTGTGGGAGAAGGACTTTTTTTTAGTGGTTCCCGATTTCCACCCTCCTAAAAGGAGACCAGCCACATTTGGAACTAATACTATACTTTAACACTCCTCTCGGTACCACCATGGAGCAACATATAGCACCGTTGTACTTTTTCAACAACTTATCCCGCTTCCTCGATGTATGCTTTCTCAAGGCATACTCCTTGTTTATTTTATTTAATTTATCATACACCGGTTAAATGTATGTGTCAGCCTTAAACCTGAACTGGGAGGAAATAAAAACAATACCAAAACGTCTAAACCTCCGATACGACCCTCCTAAAAAATGTGGAAAATGGAGGGAAGGCCACTTTTTTAATTAGCGTTGGAGGTAGCATCTCCTATCTTTTCTATTATGGAAGAAAAGATGCATTTAAGAACCATAATATTCAATTTGTATGTATTTTTATGTTGAATACAGAAAACAACACCGCTTTTATTATCAGGACCAACGGCAGACACCCTCTTTTAATAAAATAAATTAAATAATGTATTATAACAAAAATGTTTTTTAATATTATGCTAACTTATTATAGAAGAATTTTAAAACACCTTTTTTATTTAGTCAAATTTATAAAATTTAAAAGTGATTCAAAATGAACCACTTTTTTAACTCCTTAAATATATTTTTTTCAAATCTTCTCTATTTTCTCCATGACTTAATAATTTAGATACAGTTATTTCTTCAGCATCTTTTACAGAATAACCACAATTATTAACCAAATATTTAAAGTAGTTTTGAGCAGCATACTTTCTAAATTCATGGCACTTTGAAGAGATAGGAAGATCTAAAGATTTTGTTATTCTTCTAATTTCAGATCCAATTATAGACCTTGTTTCTTTCTCATTTATAGGCACATTAAAGACCTTTTCATTTTGACCTTTACCTTTTATTAATTCTTTTATAAAATTGATTTCAGTAGGCAAAATAGGACGATTTGAAGGTCTACCACCTTTGCCTTCTATATAAACTGTCATATTTTTTAAATCAAAATTTTTCACTCTTACAGAACATAATTCATGAACACGACAACCTACAACAGACATAAATTTTAGTTCTTTACTATATTTAGAATCTACATCTAAAATTTGTTTTATTTGACTATCTGTATATAACCTTTTAGAATTAGTTTTTACAATGTTTTCTTTATCTAACTTATAATTAGATATTGTTTCATTATAGAACCCTTTACAACCAAATTTTAACTTTATAGCAACATCTAACTTATATAACATATTTTTATAAGCAGTTATTGTCTTTTGTGAATTTGTATTTCTACTATCTAAAAATGCTTTAGCCATTTCAGGTGTTATTTCTTTGACATATTTTATATTATAATTTTCTTTTAAGAATTTAGAAAAAGTTTTTGATTTTTCAACTACATTTTCTGCAGTTCTTCTACTGAATATGAATTCTTTTGTTTGACCTTTTTGTTTAAATTCTCTTTTACCAACATATTCATAATCAGTAGAATTCATCTTATTATAAATATCTGTTCTTTTAATCGAATCTTGCATATTTATCTCTTGTAATGAAGAATAAAATTGATAACCAAGACTTTTTACCTTTCCCATCAGTAAACACCTCCCAACTATATTTAAAATCATTATATTTATTTCTATGAAAAATCAAATAACATCTTTTAATTAATTTACTAATATCTTCATCACTATAAACTTTTAAATAACAAATATCATTTCTATAATAAAGAAAATAAAAACTATCACTAAAATGATTAATAGCAAAATCATTTTTTCCATCAATTAAAGTAAAATCTTTATTTTTGATTTTATTAAGATATTTATAAAAATTCATAAAAACCCCCTTTTTTAATTAATTTTATATGTAAAAATGAATTATTTCATTTTTTATCTTTTTGTTTTATTTTTTTATAATTTATTTCATTTTATTTTAAAAATAATGTATATATAAAATCGTTTAGGTTTAACAACCTAACCGATTTTATCACAAAAGAAAAAAGACAGATTTTTTATTTTCTGTCTTTTGAAAAGTTGTCTCTACCGGTTTTTGTTTAGTAGTTAAAAATAACAATAGAATTCAAAAACCGAATCCCAAAAATAAAAAATATATATAAACATACTTTTAGTATGATAAAATGGAATTAATCTGTCCTCTTTTTCTTTTGTAAAAAATCTTTTGTAGAAACGACAGAGACATAAAGACAACTTTTTTAAATCTTAATAAACACCCTCTCTTTTGTATAATTTTTATATTTATATTCTTATACAAAATATTAAAAATACCTTTTAGTAATAAATTTTATTATATAAACATAAATCTTCTATCTCTAAACCTCTTTTTAAAAACAAATCATCAACAGTATTAATATTTATAAAAAATTCGAAACAAGGGGACAAAGGACCTTCTCCGCCATAAATCGACAAGTTTCGACTTGTCGATTTTTTGTTGCGATTATCGTGATAATGTAGTACAATAATAAGGAGTCAAGAAAAATGTCCCATATGTCCCGTTATTATGTGATAGAATTATCAACAGAATAACGAGGAGGGAATATGAATGAGTAAAGGATTGACATTAGCAACGATTACAATGAGAATTATGGGGGTTGACGGATATAATCCAATCACTTCGGAAAGTAGCCAATGGATTAATTGGGTAACGAATTTTGGACTGGGGACATGTAGATATTGTGCAGAACAAAATGGAAAAATATATAAATATGATAGTCCTCCAGAACATATACCCGTACACGATAGATGTAATTGTTACATAGAGCCAGTAGTTACAATAATGATTGGAACTGCAACAATAGATGGTAGTTTTGGTGCAGATAAATGGCTATATCTATACAAAACTTTGCCGGGGAACTACATATCTAAAGAGAATGCCAAGAAAAAAGGATGGAACAATCTGATGGGGAACCTTAGAAAAGTGGTTCCGGGAGCGACCATAGGAGGAAATGTATATTACGATTATGGTAATAAGTTGCCACAAAAACCAGGGAGAGTCTGGCACGAAGCTGACATAAATTATACAGGCGGATACAGAAATCAACACAGAATTATCTATTCAAATGATGGTCTTATGTTTGTCACATATGACCATTATGAAACATTCTATGAATTAGTATAGGAGGAAGCAGGATGAAAGGATACGAAATAAATTTTAGAAGTTGCAAGACATATGCGGAGCTATATGAGAGAATAATAAAAGGAATGGATTTTCCACAGTGGTGCGGAAAAAACCCTGATTCAATATGGGATATGCTGAGTTCTGATATAAAAGTACCTGCTATCATATATTTAGAGGGCGTTAATGAAATCCCGAATGAATTATCTGAGCACAAGGATATTATCTTGAAAATATTTGACAGAGCTCGTGTTTGGTATAAAGAATTAGGAGAGACTGTAGAAGTAAAGATGTTAGAGTAGTAGATTTTAATTGGTAAAAATGGTATGAAACTGCACAGCTATGCGCAAAACTAACATATTGTGCATATGACTGGTTGCACTCCTTCTCCGCCAATAGGCTTAAGAACCGCTATTTTATGCGGTTCTTATTTTTTATCCCCGAAAAATCCCCGAATTTTTTGCATTATTTGATTTTATTTAATACTTTCATTGCCCGGTTGTTCGCTCTTGGGTACAAATGTGAAAGGATAGTATTCTATGTGGATTTTTCTATTTTTCCCTAAAGCTCCGAAAAGCACAAATAAAGATTTACAAAGAAATGGCTGAATACATTGACGAAAGATGCTTTTTTTGGTATAATATACAATAGAATAATGTGTGCGAAAGGATATGAAGTTGCTATGAAAAAATCCACCGAAATAATTATAAATGACTTGTTTTTAAGATATACGAATCTTGAGTGCTGCAGGGAGGATATAGTTTCTGCGATTGAGCTTTTAATTGAAATGTATAAAAGCAAGAAAAAGCTGCTGGTTTGCGGAAATGGGGGAAGTGCCTCTGATGCACTGCACATTGTAGGCGAGCTGATGAAGGCGTTTGTAAAGCCGAGATGTATTGAGGGCGAGGAAAAGGCGATGCTGGAAGACGGAACCTGTGAGCCTGAATATCTTATAAAAAATCTTCAAAGAGCCTTACCTGCAATTTCACTTGTATCCGAAACTGCTCTTATAACGGCTTATTCCAACGACAATGCTGCGGATTTATGCTTTGCACAGCAGGTGTACGGCTACGGCGAAACGGGCGACGCACTTATCGGAATAAGTACATCGGGAAATTCAAAGAACGTCATTTATGCCGCACAGGTTGCAAGGGCGAAGGGCGTAAAGGTGATTTCACTTACCGGAGTCGGTGGTGGAGCAATTAAAGAGCAGAGCGACGTGTGCATATGTGTGCCGGAAAAAGAAACCTATAAAATCCAGGAGCTGCATCTGCCCGTATATCATGCGATATGCCTGGCGATAGAAAACGAATTTTTTGTAGATTAACGGTCTGCAGTCTGCGAGACATAAAAACATCAAAAAACCGCATTAAAGCTTTAATGCGGTTTTTAGTTTTCGCAAATTACTGCTGGCTTATCATGCCGGACGGAGAGATACCGAAATATTCGGTAAAGGCACTGCGGAAGGATTTTATATCGTTATATCCTACGCCTATTGCTACCTCATATATTTTATATTTGCCTGAGGTGAGCAGTTCCTTTGCCTTCTCCATGCGATACTGCTTAAGATAGTTTTTAAAGGTAATACCGTTTACGCTTAAAAACAGCTGCCGCATATAGTTAGGAGAAAGGTAAAAGTGCTTGGAGAGTGCGACCACAGTAATCTGATGCATATAATTATCTCTCACATACTGCTTCATCTGCTCGGATAAAAGCAGGCTTCGTTGTGAGGTTGATGCGTCTGCAATATCCTTAAACTCATTCGCGATTCCGTGACAAAGCTCAAACAGCTCGTCTATGGAGTGTGTGTCTGAAATATTATCCCACAGGCTGTTCTGCTCATCAGAGCTGCTTTGGGAGGCATGGTCCGGCAGCATATTGGACAATATACTGTTCATCGCTTGATATATAACCGTTTTTATGTAAGCCGGATCGTAATATTCAAAACTGTCGAGAGTGGCCTTCAGCTTGTCTATACTGGAATGCCATTCAATTATATTTTTTATCCGCAAATCCTTTACATCATCTTCAAGCAACAAAAATGAACCTTTTTCAAAGGATTTTTTCATATACGATGAAATTGTGTCATAAGTCAGAACTGTACCGGTTTGAAAGCAAAAAGCAAATTTGCGGCAATATTCCGCCTGCTTTGCTATCTCGGGAAGCTCCGAAACCGAAAAACCGAAACGGCTTACGCATATAAACGTATGTTTAGATGTCGGAGATGAATTAAGAATTAAGCTGCATTTTTTAATTATATCGCTATACTCCTCGTGCTTGTCCGAAAGAACGAGGAATTTAATACTGTCGCCGTTAAAGTGCGTAAAATGACAGCCCTCGAAGGCATCTGAAAACTCGGAAATAATTTCCGACTTCATTTCGGTAATTTGTTCGTGTGTAACCTGTCTGCACATGTGGTCGTAATTACGTATAAACAGCGATATGCATAAATACGCCGAAGCTGTAAGAGGTATATTAAGCTCAAGCTGTTTTTGTTTAAGATCTTCCTCGGTAAAAGTGTTTTCACCCAAAAGTGTTTCGATAAATGACATCTTGAGGCTATCGAGGCCTGTTTGACTGCGTGAGGAGGAAAGCCTGTCTTTTACACACAGGTCTCTTGCACGCGTGATAGCCGCCAGGACTTCGTCCGGCATAACCGGCTTTACAAGATAATCCATAACCTGATATTTAATCGCCTTTTGTGCATGCGTAAAGTCATCATGCCCCGTCAGCATAATCACCTGTGGGCGATAGTCGGAAATGGTGCGTATTTTTTCGAGCATTTCAAAGCCGGACATTCTCGGCATACTGATGTCGCAGAGAATGATGTCAGGGCGAAGCTCGTTAATACTTTTAAGCCCGTCCAGACCGTTTTGCGAAATTCCGCAAATAGTAATTCCGAGCTTATCAAATGGCAGGTGATTTACTATGCCCTCAAGCATATCCGGCTCATCGTCAACTATTATCATTTTCAGCATGGGTGCAAGCCTCCTTTCTTATATTATATTTGTAATACTTATTTGAAAAACTTTTATTATAAGTTATTCTCCTCGGCGGGTTTTATGCGGATTGGCAGTGTGATAACAGCCTCGGTCTTGCTATGACCGTTGCTTTTAAAGGTGATTCCGTATTCGGCTCCGCATAAGAGCTTAATTCGCTGATTTATGTTGCGTATTCCGTACTTTTCACTAAAATATCTGTCTGAATTGAGCTTGTCAAGAATAGCCTTGTCGATGCCGCTGCCGTTGTCCTGCACAGTGATAATAAGGTTTTCGTCGGCAGAACCGCAAATTGAAATAAGTCCTTTTTGACCGTGGTCAATTTGTGAGAAACCGTGAATAATTGCGTTTTCAACCAATGGCTGCAGCACAAACCGAGGCATTTCAAAGCCGGAAATATCCTCCGGCAGCGAGATGCTATAGTCAAATTTGTTGCTGAAGCATTCCTTTTGCAGCTCCATATAAAGCTGTATATGGTCAAGCTCCTGAGAAAGAGTGGTAAATTCTGATGTAAAGTTGTAGCTTATCTTAAAAAGCTTTGCCAGCTTGCTTACTACCGAACATATTTCCGGCTGATTGGCGTTGACCGCTTTCCATGCAATAGAATTTAATGTGTTGTATAAAAAGTGCGGCGATATCTGTGCCAAAAGCATTTTTGTTTCGCTTTTTCGCTGCTTTTCCAGTGTTTTTTCTACTTCTGATATAAGCATGGTATTGTTGTCGAGCAGCTTATTGTATGTAACATATACGCTTTGCAGCTCGGCTGCCATGTCGTCGGAAATCGTTACGCGTGCGGAAAGCTCCATTGCGTCGGAAAGCCTTTGGAGCGGCTGTGCAAGCAGTGCCGACCTTCGTCTTGAATAGAAAATAGCGATTGAAAAAAATACAAGCATTAAAAACAGGAATATCAGCAGTATCGGCAGTGTAAGTGACGATATTGTGCTGTACGGAATCAGCTGAAAGGTTTTCCATCCATGACGGTTTGTGGTGCTGTACGCCAAGAGGTACTTATCTCCCTTATATTTTGTAACCGCATATCCTGATGACGGAGAATAAAGAAGACTTTTATCCAGCTTAAAATCCGACGCCAAAAGAGAATTATCCGAAATAATATTTCCCTTAATGTCTGCAATAAATATAGGTGTAGCAATAGATTCTGTATTGCTTTGAATTTTGGAGTGAAGCTTATCCTTGCGGATATCCATACACACAAAGCCCAGACAGTGGGTCTTGTTGGCCATAACAGGAACTATTATGGCAATGCAGTCGCGATTCTTTTCAAAGCTCGAATTGTATGTGGTTGAGCAGGTATATTCGGTAACGATAGCACTTGATTCTGAGGAAAAATACTTCGTCCAGTCACTTGAATTATATGTTTCAAGATAGGATATTGCTTTAAAGCCTATGATATCGGCTTTCTGTGAAAGCGGCAGAAAAATACGGATATTGGATATTTCTTCGTGCGTGTAGTAGTATCCCTCAAACAACCGAGTGATTTCGTTATCGATGTCTACCTTTTGAGAAGTTCCGCTTGTGGGAAAGCTTCGCAGATTTTGAATAAGGGTATCGTTGGTTGCAAGGGAGTTACATAGGATAATATCGTCCTGAAACATATATGTAACGTTGTTGCAATAGCTTTCTACCAATGAAACAGACTGCAACGAGCGTGTGTGTATGGTTATATAATTTATAATGAAATAACAAATAAGCAAAATAACGAGAATAAGCACTGTAATAAGGCGGAAAAACGAAGAAAAAATCTCTGAATATATAGAGTTGTTCCGTAATTTGCCCAAGCTCATAAATATCCCCCTTTTACCAACCATTTAAAACCGTAGCTTATTTCCGATTATAAATTATATCATGAACACCTTTAAAAATCAATGGAAATTTGAGGAGAGGGGGTAAAATGATGTTTTACCACCCTGTAAGAGTGTTCTTTTACAACCTTGAAGTGACAAAAATGAAATGCTATAATTATAACATAAAAGGACAGCGGTATCGACAAAATATCATGATATTTTGGGATGTCGGGAAAAGGATTATTATGAAAAGAGGGGTTTTTATGAAGAATTCGGTTAAAAGGATTGTGGCACTGGCATGTGCAGTTGCATGCTGTATGCCAATCATCGGTGGCTGCGGAAAGCAGGAGACAGCATCCGGCGAAAAGATAACACTTAAGCTGTGGACAAAGCCTTCACAGGACGCTAAGGATTATCAAATTCAAATTTACAACAGAAAAATGGCAGCACTGAGAGAGAAATTTCCTAATATTATATTTGAAGAAGGTATGAGAGCAAGCGGTACCGATTACCGTCAGGAATACGATAAGGCTCTTATGGCAGGTACAGCTCCGGCATTCTATACCGAGTTCTCATATACAGATATTCCGGGCAGAATTGCCAATGGAACTGTTGCGGATATAACCAAATATGTTGCGGACTGGGATCTTAAAAAGGAAGGAAAGGTTTTAGACACATTTGATGACGCAATTTCGGCTGATGGAAAATGGTATGCTGTTCCTTTAAAGGCGTATACAATGGCTACACTTTGTAACATAAAGACTATTGAGGCTGCCGGCGGAAACAAGGAAGACCTTCCAAAGACATGGGAGGAGTTTGCCGAATTTGGTCAAAAGGCAACAGACCTTTCAATTCCTCGCATGGGATATTCGCTTATCGGTATGGACTGGTGTGCATGGCCGTTTACTGCTTGGGTATGGTCAGCAGGCGGCGAAATGGTTAAAAAGAATGACGACGGTACATACAAGCTTACATTTAATGAGGAGCCGGGCGTGGACGCAGCAATGTTCATGAACGAGATGATTTGGAAGTATAAGATGACTCAGAAGGATATTCTTTTGGGCTACAATGATATCGTTAAAAATGTTATAAACGGAAGCTCATGCTTCTCATTCTTGGGTATCAGTAACCTGAATCAGGATAAGCTTGATGAGTACGGCCTTAAGATTGCGGACTTTATAGACATTCCTATGCCTGTAAAGGACGAGTCAATCGAAAGATCTGCTCTTGCAGGCGGTGAGGTTATTACCTTTAATCCGACTCTTACAGAGGAAGAGCTTAAGGCTGCATTTGAGGTTGTTGAATACCTGTACTTCTCAGATGAGCGTATGCAGGTGGACTGTGATGAAATCAAGGAGTTCGGTCTTACAAATGTTTTTATTCCCGGACGTGTTGACTGGTATGACGAAAGACTGGCAGCAAACGAAGGAGTTACCGAGGAGCAGATTAAGGCTCTTGAAACTATGAGAGAAAATGCAAAGCCTGAACCTTATTGTGACCACTGGAGTGATATTAAGAGCCAGCTTGTAAGCCCGCTGCAGAAGATTTACTTAACAGAAGGCATAACAAGAGAGGAAGCGAAGGCTCTCTTAGATGAATGTGCAGAAAAGCTGTATTCATTATATCCGGATACATTTAAGAAATAATTTAAAGAATGTATGAAAGGACTTTGTAGTAATACAGGTCCTTTCATAAATTAGACGAGGAGCATAAAATGAAGACTGAGATTAAAACCGAAAAGAAGAAAAACAAGGTTATGCTGCGTCAGGGTGTGCGTAAAGAGGTTTTAGGGCTTATGCTTTTGCTGCCCGCTCTTGCTTCAATATTATTGTTTAAATATTTCCCTATTGTTTTGGGAGTTTTTGAAACATTTTTTAAAATGAATATTGTAAAGCTTCCCGGTGAATTTATCGGCTTTGATAATTACATAAGAGCATTTACCGATAAGCAGTTTTTAGGGGCTTTTCTGCATAACGCAAAGGCGTTCTGCTATTCCCTCTGCATGAATTTTTGGGTACCGATTGTGCTGGCGATGCTGGTAGATGAGGCAAGAAGAGGAAAGACGATATTCCGTCTTTTATATTTCATTCCTGCCTGTGCACCTTCCATTGCAATGACTGTTCTGTGGAAATTTTTCTGGCAGCCCGACTATGGTCTTGCAAACTATATACTAAGCATATTCGGTATTCCCGGACAAATGTGGCTGAACAGCGAAAGCTGGGTATACTTCTGTATATATTTTCCGCATCTTGTAATAAGCGGCGGTATGAATCTGGTAATATACCTTGCGGCACTGCAGGACGTTCCGGGCGAGCTTTATGAGGCGGCACTTGTGGACGGCGTGGGTATTTTCAACAGAATCAGATACATAACTATTCCGTGCATAAAGCATATCATTATTCTTATGCTGACGCTGAGCATAATAAATGCCTTTAACCTTATGGAAAATATTATGATTTTAACAGGCGGCGGACCGTCCAATTCTACGCAGACGATGCTTTTGTATGCATATCAGCAGGGTGTGAACAGCATGGACTACAGCTATGCAATGACAATGACCACGATTATATTTATTGTAACAATGACGCTTACAGTCGTATTCAATAAGGTAACGCGGGAAAAGGATTAAAGGAGAATGTAAAATGGCAGTAATTCAAAATATAGAGCTAAAGAGCCGGAAGGGAAAATGGCTTTTAAGATTCATCTATCTGTTTCTTGTGGTAGGTGCGATCATTCAGTTTTTCCCGCTCACATGGCTGTTTTTGGGAACCTTTAAGACTAATGCCGAGCTGATAAGTGCCGTTCCGTCACTGCTTCCTGCAAAATGGAGTATTGATGCATACATAGAAGCTTTCTCCAAGTATAAAATATGGGAAAACTTATATAATACATTCTTTGTGTGTGCGTTTATTATTATAGCACAAACCTTTACGAGTACGCTTGCGGCATTTTCTTTCTCGAAGGTAAGACCTAAAAGCGGCAACTTCATATATATGATGTTTTTGGGAACACAAATGTTCAGCACAACCGCACTTTTGTTCCCGACATATATAATGATGAGCAAGATGGGAATGATTGGAAGCAAGTGGTCATGGGTACTTTGTTCAAGTGCGTGGGCGTATGCAATCGTTTTGTATAAGAGCTTTTTTGACAGCATTCCCAAGGATTTGATAGAGGCGTCTGAAATTGACGGTGCGGGAACCTTCAGGCAGATAACGAACATTATAATGCCGCTTTCCAAGCCGATTTACTCTGTGTGTATTTTAAATACATTCATGGCGGTATATAACGATTTCCTTTTTCCGCTGATGCTTTTGCCGGACGAAAAGGACTGGACGCTTATGATAAGAATTTATTCTATGAGTAACACCGGCGACATCCCGGATAACGTAAAATACGTATTGCTTTTCGTAACCTGTCTGCCCTCGATTATTTTCTATCTGTTCGCACAGAAAAATATACAGCAGGGTATTTCTACAGCGGGTCTTAAGGGATAAAATTACAGATATAATATGTGTATAAGCAGCCCGGGAAAATCCGAGAATTTTCCCGGGCAAAGTGGCTTTATATGCCGTATCAGCTAACCCAAAAATATGACACTTGTTGCAATATGGCACAGATATGTCTTAACAGTGTGTCAACACGTTTTAACACAAATGGTAAAATAAAAGGACTGAAAAGGAGGAGTACGCATGAAAAAAGTACACATAGTAACCTACACCCACTGGGACAGAGAATTCCGTTGGGAATTTGAAAGAACAAGAATGAGATTGGTGGATTTATTCGACCACCTGTTTGAAATAATGGAGGAAAAGCCGGAATATCGCTCATTT
>JAGASE010000008.1 GCA_017621875.1 Clostridia bacterium | reverse complement strand
CTTGGGCAACTATGTGATATAATATTTACCATGAGATCTTGATCTCCTTTCTCTGATTTTCAGGGAGGTATTGGTTTTGTGGTGAAACTATTATACCATAAGGAGTTCAGGATCTCAATTTTCATTTAACTTAACAAAACGTAATATTATTTTGGGAGGAATTTTAAAATGAAATCTAACTTACAAGGATTAATTGCAGGTGTGCTAATTGGTGCAACTGTAACAGGAGGAGTGGTATTTGCTACAACAGGAACAAAAACTATCGAGGTACTTTATAACAATATAAAGGTTTATAAAGACAATGTTTTATGCGAATTAAAAGATGCAAATGGGAATACAGTTGAACCATTTATCTACAACGGAACAACTTATATGCCAGTTAGAGGAACAGCAAATTTGGCAGGAATGGATGTGTCTTGGGACGGTGCAACGCAAAGCGTTTATTTATGGGATGAAATCCCACAATACGAAACATTCCTAATGGATGTTTGTCCACCGTATGCAGGAAATGTATATATAGATGATTTTAAGATGGCAGGAAAACTATATTCCGGTTTCTCATTAGATCGTGGTGATTATTCATTGTTCAATTTGAATGGTAAATATACATCACTAAATATGACGGTTGGTCCTGTAGATGGATATTGCGGTATAGACGATGAAGCAACAATAAAAATAATTTTAGATAACAAAACAGTAAAAACTTTTGATATGAAAGTAACTGATTATCCAACTCTAATAAGCGTTCCGCTTAATAATGCATTACAAATGAGAATTGAATACCAGTCAGATTATAATACAACACGTATAGGCTTTGGAAATATAACTTTAAAATAATGTCCGCTGCTATAACAAGCAGGGAACATGTATATCATTTTCCGATTATTTAGGATATCCTAAGACCGTATAAACGGGACGATGTGGGCATCGTCCCCTACGATAAAAGGCAGAAACGAAATTAATCGTTTCTGCCTTTTAAATTACTGTCATTACGAGTACGCCTCGTATTCGCAGTTTTTCATTAAATTATTCTGTGTATTTGTATATGCTTTTAATCACGAACTCAATGGTGCATGCAGGTGTCTGAACCGAAACGGTTTCGCCTGCCTTATGTCCCAAAAGTGCCTTTCCCACAGGTGAGTTTGCCGAAAGCAGAACGTCGTCCATGTCGGAGTTTAATATTGCGTACATTTCAATTTCGTCCGCACTTACCACCGCATATTTTTCGACTTCGTCCTCGCCAACCTCCTGAATCTCTATTGTGTTTCCTATGCATACAGTGTCTTCGATAATTTCATCATCAGCAATTACTCTGGTGTACTTCTGCATGTTCATCAGTTGATTGATTTTTGATTCAACCTCTGCCTGCTCATTTTTTGCCTCATCATATTCGGCATTTTCTGACAAGTCACCGAAGCCTCTCGCTATCTTGATTTTTTCCGTGATTTCACTTCTTTTTTCGGTTTTTAAGTATTCGAGTCCTGATATTAGAGCAGCCATACCGATTCTTGTCAAAAGAATTTCTTTCGTTTCTGCCATTTTAAAAAAACTTCCTTTCTATATAATAAATGCAGTTATGTCATTTTGAGTGTCCTATACATTATAATCAAATATTTTCAAAATGTCAATGTTTTTGTAAACTTACTAAATAATTCTATGCAAAACGGAGAATAATTATAACGAAATACGGGATTTTTTCGCATGGGCGAAAAGGTAAAGATATTGCTGAAAATTAAGGTGTTGGAGAGGCTATGAATTATAAACGGATTTGTACTGATTTTGAAAAGAGATACGGCGGAAAGTGTGAGGAATTGTTTTTTACCGGAAAGCCTGTAATATTTTTTTCCAGGCCTGCGATGACGGTTGGGTGCAGTGTGTCGGTAGGTGGCTGCGTGGCACTTGCAAAACGCAGTGATGAAAGGCTTGTGGTGCAGTTTTCGGACAGCGACGCATACCTAAGCTGCAATAAGCTGGATTTTAAATATAATAAGGATAAAAAAATTATAGATTTGCTTTTGCAAGCTGAAAAATACGGCGTAAAAGTCGGCGGTGCGGCTATTTTGATGTATTATAATTCCGAGCTTTCGCACCCGTTCAGACCAATGATGTTATCCGCCCTTTCGGGATTTTGCGATAATGCTCCGCAGCCTGCAGAGCTAATAAAGCATTTTGACGGCTTTGAAAAAAATATGATTTGTGTCTCCTCCAGGAAGGATACGCTGACGATTTTTGACGGACAGAGATTGCAGTATGCACCGATGCCGGATTCGCAGGTAAAAATTGTGCTTTGCAGCATAAAGGAAAAAAGCCTGATAAAGCATCGGGCGGAGGACGGCACTGCAGCTGATGCCGTAACGGCACTGCATCGAGGTGATATTGAGCGGTTCGGAGCACTTTTGAATAAGGAAACCGAGCTGCTTATTAAAAAAAATAAGCTTCGCAGCACCGAAAAGCTGTTTAAGGAGGCGGTGGGCCTTAAAGACGCGTATGGCAGCGGGATTTTGGAGGACGGCGGTATTTTTTCGGTTGTAAAGAACAGCCGCGTGGACGCCTTTATGCACAATCTTGGTACGGCTTATGAAAAGCAGTTCGGAGCAAGACCACGGTTTTATGTAACGCGTACAGAGGAAAGCGGCACAAGAATACCTGTGCCGCAGTCTTAAATTATTGAGGGACGGTACTTTTCAAGCCAGATATTCAGCTTTATTATGTAGCTTATAAGTTCACCTTCAGTCAAATCGCTGTCATTAAAGTCAAAACTGCCCTCATAAAGCCGCAGCAGTGCGGATTTATTAAAGAACGCCAGTATAGGAGAATTATTTTCCGAGATTATTTCAAGCAGAATGTGCTTGAGTGCAGTTCTTGCGGTTTCGGGAACGAAAGCTATACCTGCACTGCCGAATGCGTGATTTTTAACAAGACCTCGCATTCGTGCATCGAAAATCGGCGTTTTAAGATTCATATTGGTACTTTGTGCAATCATAAGAGGCCAGTTCGGCGTTGTGCCTGAGGGAATGTCGCCTGTTATAAGCGTTTCTTCAACTGCCGGAAAGAACGCATTGTTTTTTACAAGGATATCGCTGTAGGAAATATTCGGCTCAGATATATCGGGAAGAGCCGTAAAGATATCGGTGCTGCCGTTGCCGACATGCCTCGACATGACAGAAAGCAGGAAATCTTTATCCGATAACATCGGTAGGCCACAGGCAAGCACTGCATTTTCAAGACCTGTGTAAACAGAGCTTTCGTCAAGTGAAAATTGTCGGCAGTTAGCTGAAAGCCTGTAAATCCCTTCAGGCGGAGCAGTAAAGGAATATACCGTCGTTTGACGGGCACTTTTCAGATGGTGCCGGCAAAGAAGTCTGCACAGTTCTTCATCTCGGCTGCCACCCAACAGGAGCATGGTGGAGCTGTCTCCTGCCATATCCGCTATAACCTTTGAAACAATTTTTTCTGCATCGGCATTTTCGGAAGAATCCTCCTCTTTATCGCAGGCGTAACACTTAAGCTGCAGTCCGCTGTCCTTTATTTTTAAAATATGGGCAGGCGGAAGCATGAAAATGTCTTCAAAAATATTGCCGGAACAGTTGCGTGAAACCGAAAACAGCTCACAAAGACCGGCAAGAGATACCTTTGCATCAATTTCGGGATGGGCAAGAATCCCGTTTATGCCCGAAGAAAGCACAAAGCTGTCTTTTGTGCGGCTGTAAAAGAGCGGTCTTGAAGAAAAGCGGTCGCTTGCCGCAAAAATCTGCCGCCGCATAGCGTCATATATCACAAAGGAGAAAGAACCGCTGAGTTTTGAGAGGCTTTTTTCGCCAAAATGTATGTAGGAGTTAAGAGCAAGCTCGGCATCACAGCCATATG
Source organism: Clostridia bacterium (assembly GCA_017621875.1). GTDB lineage: Bacteria > Bacillota > Clostridia > UBA1381 > UBA1381 > UBA1738. The sequence continues at coordinate 36,538 of JAGASE010000008.1, read as the reverse complement.
TGAAGCAGTATCCGGGAATGTCAAGCTCATGCCGCAGAGGCTCCTTATCATACAGCTCGCCGCTGAACGCAATTACAAATTGATAACCCTCGCAGATTTTGGTAATAAGCTTTTCGCTGCCCGGAGCACAGAGTGCCGCATGCTCGCCTATCCAGCTGCCGCAGTTTTTTAAGGAAATCTGCGTGCTGTTAATCTGCTCGGTCAGCAGCCTATAATAAGGAAGATTTTTTGTCAAATTCTCTTTGAAATTTGCGATACACGAAATTGCACACATATAAAAAACTCCATTCCGCCGTTACTCGGCAAAGCTGTTATAACTCAGTTTTATTATATGAAAAAATTTGCTGTGATGTGCAGGAAAACACGTCTTAATAAAAAATTAAGGTACATATTTTATGTAATTTGTGAGAAAATAATCAAAAAAAGGTGATAATTATGTCAAGGCAAGCAATGGAAACAATAAAAGCGGCGGAGGAACGTGCAAGGGAAATAACAGAACAGGCAGAAAGCGATGCTGAGGCTGCTTTTGCGGCAGCGGAGGAGGAAATTTCTCGTCAGCGTTCAGCCTTTTATGAAAGGCTTAAGGCGGAGCGGAAGGAAAGGCTTCGCCGCAGTGATATGCAGCTGCGTCTTGCTGAAAATGAGGCAAAAAATGCTGCCCAAAATGCTTTTAAAGAGGCGGAGGAAAGATATGCTCCCCAAAAAGAACATGCCGTTTCAGCGGCGATTAAGATAATTTCAAGGTAGGTGGCAAGGTGGCTATAATGAAAACCTGCAAAATCTCCGTTTATGTAATGGAGAAGCAGATAAATGAGATAATAGAATTTCTGCATAAGAGTGAAATTATGGAGATAACCGATACCAAAAGCGGCGGAAGGGAAAAAATTTCGGATATAGAAAATGAGCTTAAAAGAGCAGATAAAGCAATCGACGTCGCAAATAGGTATAAGCCGATAAAAAGCGGATTTTTCAGAAAGAGAAAAAAGGCCGCACATACCGACTATGATATGGATAAAAAGCAGACGGAGGCGGCAAGAGGGGCAATCGCACAAATCCTTAAGGCATGCAGTGAGCTTGAGGAAAATAACGATGAACTGGGCAGGATAAATTTAAAGCTTGCACAGCTTGAGGAATATAAAAGCCTTGAGGTTCCTCTTTCGGGTATTAAAACGGAATATACCAAGGCAATCGCCGGAAGCTGCAGGAGCGTAGACAGCGAGGAGCTTTCGGAAAAAATCAGTCAAAGCGGAATCCGTCTTTTCTGCGAAGAAATAAAGCGTACAGGACGCGATATGTTGATATGGTGCGTTTATTTTAAGGAGGACGAGGCGAAGACCTTTGAGTTTTTGGGCGAGCTTGAGTTTTCGGCGACAGAGATTAACTCACAAACCACGCCCAAAGAGGAGATTTCGCGGCTTATGGCGGTTAAAAAAGAGCTTGAGGAAAGAAATGACGGGCTTATCAAAAAGATTTGTTCCGCCGCAAAATGCCGCCGAAATATAGAGCTTTATTATGACCGTCTGCTGCTCAAAAAGGAAAAGGCGGAGGCTCTTGAGAATGCGGCGAGCACCGAAAAAACATATATTTTGACGGGCTATGTGCCAAGGGAGCATGTGGACAGAATAGCGGGTGCGTTAAAAAGCCGCGGCTGTGCAGTAATGCACGAGGAGCCGGAGGAGGGCGAGATGCTGCCTGTGGCTTTTCGCAATAACGCTTTTGTATCGCCCGTTGAGGAAATAACGGCGAGCTATTCCATGCCGTCTAAGCATGATATCGACCCAAATCCTGTCATGTCGGTTTTTTACTACTGGTTTTTCGGAATGATGTTTTCCGACGCGGGCTACGGGCTTTTGATGATGCTTGTTTGCGGTGTGCTGGGATTTTCACAGCTTCTGGAGCGGGAGCGGCGAAAGATGTTCAAAATGTTTTTTGCCTGCGGTGTTTCAACAACGCTTTGGGGTATAGCCTACGGCAGCTTTTTCGGAGACCTTATAGGAACGGTGTCCAAAACCTTCGGAAATGGCAAAACGGAATTTCTGCCCGTTTTAATTGACCCCGTAAATCAGGCACTTGAGCTGCTCATAATCTCGGTCGCTTTTGGTATGGTGCATATTCTTACTGCACTTGTGATAAAGTTCCGAAATGAGTGGAGTATGGGAAATAAATCGGGTGCGGTTTACGACGTCGGCTCATGGATTGCGGTTTTGGCGGGACTTTCGGTATTTGCCGCCGGCAGTGCGATAGGCTGGCAAGTTGCGGCAAATCTCGGACTGGGCATCAGCATTGTCGGAGCTGCACTAAGGGTTGCAACCGGCGGCAGAGACAAAAAATCGCCCGTTATGCGGATATTTTTGGGAATTTTGAGCCTTTACGACATCACAACGTTTGTGGGCGACATACTTTCCTATTCAAGGCTTATGGCACTGGGGCTTGCAACGGGCGTAATAGCGTCGGTTGTAAACGTTCTCGGCTCGCTTGGAGGAAATTCTCCCGTCGGCGTTATAATGTTTGTACTGATTTCAATTTTCGGGCATACGCTGAATTTCGCAATCAATATGCTGGGTGCATATGTGCATACAAACAGACTGCAGTATGTTGAATTTTATCAAAAGTTTTATGAGGGCGGAGGAAGACGGTTTAAGCCGTTTCGGCTTGAAACGAAGTACTTTGATTTTTCGGACAGCCGTAATTTTTAAGTAAAAACGAAATACGCTTTATTTGTCCGCAGATAAGGCGAAAAATTTTTGCGGACAGAAAGGGATATGGATTAATTATGAACTTGGGAATGTTTTTTGCAATTTTAGGTGCGGCACTTGCTGTCGGACTTGCGGGAATGGGCTCATCAAAGGGCGTGGGAATAGCATCGGAGGCGGCGAGTGCTGTTGTGGCGAACGACCCGTCAAAATTCGGTAAAATGCTGGTGCTGCAGCTGCTGCCGGGTACGCAGGGACTTTACGGACTTATCATCGCAATCATGGTTATGCTCAATACCGGAATTTTAGGCGGAGCCGTAGTTACCGATACCGGAGTGGGACTTCAGTATTTTGCCGCCTGCCTGCCGATAGCACTGGGCGGATATTTTTCGGGAAAGGCACAGGGCAGAGTGTGTGCCGCAGGCTGCAGTCTTACCGCAAAGCGGCCGGAGGAAAGTTCAAAGGCAATTGTTTCAGCGTCCTTAATCGAGCTTTATGCACTTTTGGGATTTATCGTGTCCTTTCTGATGGTAATAAACATTTAAGCGGAGGGAAAAATGGGAGAGTTGAAGCCTATAATCGATGCAATCATGAGCGATGCCGCCTCGGCAGCGGAGGAAACACGAAAGGGTGGCGAGGAACGCATAGAACGTATGTATGCGGGCTTTGAGGAGGAGAAAAAAGCCGCCAGAGAGCGGTTTGAAAAGGAGCTTTCAGAGGAAACCGACAGAATATATGCTATGGAGCGAGCAAAAAACAATCAGCTGTTAAAAACCTCGATTCTTGCAGCAAGGTCGGCGGCAATAAAGGACGCGATAGAGACTGCAAAAACGCGGATTGCGGAGATGCCCGACAAGGAATACTGCATGATGCTGGAGCGTCTTTACAAAAAGAACCAAATGGGCAAAGAAGGCGTAGTTTACCTGAATGAGCGTGATAAAAAGCGTGTTGACTCCAAGATATTTCCCGGAGCAAAAATTGCTAAAGAATGTATAAAAGCATCGGGAGGCTTTGTACTGTCCTGCGGAAAAATCAGCTGCGACTGCACTCTGGAGGGACTGATTGAGGAGCGATATAACGAAATTTGCGATAATATCAGTGCAATTTATGCCCGAATGTGAAATTTTTACGGGGCTTTGGTTTTGTGTCCTGCGGCACAGAAAGGATGTTTGTAACAATGAAAACCGAATATACCTATGCGGCCGCATATGTAAAAAGTCTTGAAAAAAATATGCTGACCGACGCAGATTTTGAGATGCTGACGGGACTTGATTCAGATGAAATAATTCGATTTTTGGCAGATCGTGGCTATGAGGGTGCGGATTTTGAGGAAATGCTTGAAAATGAGAGGCAGAAAACGTGGGAGCTGTGTCGGGAGCTGTGCGGCGATGACCCGCTGTTTGATGCATTTATGACGGAAAATGATTTTCATAATATCAAGGCGGTTTTAAAGGCGACAGTGTCGGGAAGTGATTTTTCCGAGCTTATATACGAGCCGTCGGGAATAGATGTGCAGGGTCTTGCAAATGCGTTCAAAACGGGAGATTATTCAAATATTGACGATGATTTTGCCGAAATATGCAAAAAAGCGTACAGCATATATACCAAAACCTTGAGCGGACGCGAGGTTGAGCTGTATATTGACAAAATGCAGCTTTTAAAGAGGCTGGAGCTAAGCCGCGGCAACGCATTTATGTATGGTCTTTGTGAGCTTTTGTCGTTTATTGCGGATTTAAAGATATATTTAAGAGAAAAGAGTAATCGCCCGAGAAATGCCGAGAGCGGAATGACCGAAAACAGCCTGATTGACATACATTTTCTTACCGAGAGCGGAAAATCCAAGGAGGAGACGCTTTCTCTTATGGGCTTGGGCGATGAGTATCGCCTGTTTGAGCGTTCCGAAGCAGAATTTGAAAAGCTTTGTGATGACAAAATCAGCGAGTATTTAAAGCGTGCAAAAATGTCGTTTTTCGATTTTGATGCTTTGGCGGCATATTTTGAGGGCAAGAAAATCGAAATCAAGAATCTTCGTCTTCTGTTATACGGAAAACGCAGCGGAGTATCAAAAAAAGATTTGGCGGAAAGGTTGAGGAAATCCTATGTATAAGGTTGCGGCACTGGGAGATTTTGAAAGTACGGCGTATTTTGGCTGTATTGGTGCAGAAACTTTTTTTGTAAAATCAAAAGCGGAGGCGGAGGAGACGATAAAGCGGCTTGCCGCAGGCGGATATGCGGTAATTTTTGTAAGCGAGCGTTATTTGGGCGATTTTGCCCAATATGAAAATTCCATGCTTCCTGCGGTGATTCCCTTGCCGTGTATAGGCAGCGAAGCAAGCGTTGGTGTCGGGCTGTTAAAAAAATATGTAAAACGGGCGGTCGGCTCGGATATAATTTTTAAAGATGAGGAAGGAGCGGGGCAATGGCAGACGGAGTAATAAAAAAGGTGTCGGGACCTTTGGTTGTGGCGGAGGGTATGCAGGACGCAAACATGTACGATGTGGTATATGTTTCCCGTCATAAGCTTATAGGCGAGATTATTGAAATACATGAAGACCGTGCCTCGATTCAGGTTTATGAAGAAACCTCCGGGCTTGGACCCGGAGAAAAGGTGATTTCGGCAGGTATGCCGCTTTCGGCAGAGCTTGGACCGGGGCTTATCGGAAGTATTTATGACGGGATACAAAGACCATTAAAGGAAATTGAGAAAAAAGCAGGAACTAATTTAAAAAGAGGCGTAAGCGTTCCGGCACTTGACCGCGATAAAAAATGGGAATTTACGCCGAAAAAGCAGGATGGCGAGTTTGTATCGCAGGGCGAGGTTATAGGAGAAGTGCAGGAGAGCGGAGCGGTTTTGCACAAAATTATGGTACCGCCGGGGGTATCGGGGAAAATAGTAAGAATAAAAGGCGGTGAATTTACCGTTACCGATACCGTTTGCGAGTTAGAAGAAGAGGAAGGAAAAAGGCACGAGCTGTCGCTTATGCAAAAGTGGCCTGTGCGAAAGGGAAGACCGTACTCAAAAAAGCTGCCGCCCGATGTGCCGCTTGTTACAGGTCAGAGAGTTATAGATACGCTTTTTCCAATCGCAAAGGGCGGAGTGGGAACAGTTCCGGGACCGTTCGGCAGCGGAAAAACTGTTGTGCAGCATCAGCTTGCAAAGTGGGCGGACGCGGACATCGTGGTATATATCGGCTGCGGCGAACGCGGCAACGAGATGACCGATGTTTTGAATGAATTTCCTGAAATCAGAGACCCGAAGACGGGAAAAACGCTGATGGAGCGTACTATTTTGATTGCAAACACGTCTGATATGCCGGTTGCGGCAAGAGAGGCGTCGATTTATACAGGCATAACCATAGCCGAGTATTTCCGCGATATGGGATATTCGGTAGTGCTTTTGGCGGATTCGACATCGCGTTGGGCAGAGGCACTTCGCGAGATGTCGGGACGATTAGAGGAAATGCCGGGCGAGGAGGGATATCCTGCGTATCTTGCAGGAAGACTTGCCGGATTTTATGAGCGTGCAGGAAGAATTGACGCTTTTTGCGGTGAAGAGGGTGCACTTACCATCGTCGGAGCGGTTTCGCCGCAGGGCGGAGATATTTCCGAGCCGGTAACGCAGGCAACGCTGCGAATAGTAAAGGTTTTCTGGGGGCTTGACTCGGAGCTTGCATACAGGCGGCATTTTCCGGCAATAAACTGGCTGAAAAGCTATTCCCTGTATCTTGACCGCATGAAGCCTTGGTATGAGCAGAATACCGCTGCGGATTGGACAAGCTTTCGCGAAAGGTTTATGCGGCTTTTGCAGGAGGAGGCGGAGCTTGAGGAAATAGTTAAGCTTGTGGGAATGGACGCCCTTGCAAAAAGCGACCGCTTAAAGCTGGAAATGGCAAGGACGATAAGAGAGGACTATCTGCATCAGAATGCGTTCCATGAGGAGGACACCTACACGTCGCTTGCAAAGCAGTTTATTATGATGAAGCTTATGCTGACCTTTTACGATATGGCGGAGGACGCGATAGAGCAAGGCGTGGGAATTGAGCAGATTATGTCCCTGGAGGCACGCGAGCGGGTAGGAAGAATAAAGTATCTTCCACAGCAGGACTGCGAAGAAGAGCTTGGTGATATTGTGTCTGCTCTTAAAACGGAGCTTGAAAAACTGAAAGCGGAGGCGAAAAAGAATGCCTAAGGAATATAGAACGATACAGGAGGTTGCAGGACCTCTGGTTATGGTCAGCGGAGTCAGCGGCGTTTCCTACAATGAGCTTGGCGAAATTTTATTGGAAAACGGCGAAAAAAAGCGGTGCAGGGTTTTGGAGATAAACGGCAGCAACGCTTTGGTGCAGCTTTTTGAAAACAGTACAGGAATAAATCCCGAAACAAGTCGTGTAAAGTTTTTGGGACATACGATGGAGCTTGGCGTATCGGAGGATATGCTGGGGCGTGTTTTTGACGGGCTTGGCAATCCGAAGGAGGATTTTGAGATTATCCCCGAAAAGCGTATGGACGTGAACGGCGTGCCGATGAATCCGGTGTCAAGAAACTACCCGGAGGAGTTTATACAAACCGGAGTAAGTGCCATTGACGGACTAAACACCCTGGTAAGAGGGCAGAAGCTGCCGATTTTTTCGGGCAGCGGACTTCCGCACGCAAATCTTGCGGCACAGATTGCGAGGCAGGCGAAGGTGGCAGGGAGCAATGATAAGTTTGCGGTTGTGTTTGCGGCAATCGGTATAACCTTCGAGGAGGCTAATTTTTTTGTTGAGGATTTCAAAAAAACAGGTGCGATGGAGCGGACAGTGCTTTTTGTAAATCTTGCGGACGATCCTGCAATCGAGCGTATTGCTACACCTAAAATAGCACTTACCACAGCAGAATATCTTGCCTTTGACAAGGGCATGCACGTGCTTGTAATAATGACCGATATAACCAACTATGCCGATGCTTTGCGTGAAATTTCGGCGGCACGCAAGGAGGTCCCGTCAAGGCGAGGCTATCCGGGATATATGTATACCGACCTTGCAGCAATGTACGAGCGTGCGGGAAGACTTAAGGGAAGGGACGGCTCGATAACGCTTATTCCCGTTCTGACAATGCCGGAGGACGACAAAACGCATCCTATTCCCGACCTTACGGGATACATTACCGAAGGACAGATAATATTGTCACGCTCGCTTTACCGAAAAAATATTCTTCCGCCGATTGATGTCCTGCCGTCCCTTTCAAGGCTTAAGGATAAGGGAATCGGTGAGGGAAAGACGCGTGAGGACCATGCAAATACCATGAATCAGCTTTTTGCGGCGTATTCACGCGGTAAGGAGGCGAAGGAGCTGATGGCAGTGCTTGGCGAGGCGGCACTTACCGAGCTTGACAGAATGTATGCGAAATTTGCCGATGAATTTGAAAAGGAATATGTTTCACAAGGGTACAATACCGACAGAACAATCGAAGAAACACTGAATATCGGTTGGCGGCTTTTGTCAATGCTGCCGAGAGCCGAGCTTAAGCGTATAAAGGACGAATATCTTGATAAGTATTACGGAAAGGAAGGTTAAAGGTGGCAAGGCTTAATGTAAATCCCACGCGAATGGCACTTTCCGGACTTAAAAAGAGCCTCGGCACCGCAAGCCGCGGTTACAGGCTGTTAAAGGATAAGCGTGATGAGCTTATGCGGCAGTTTTTGGAAACGGTGCGTGAGGCAAAAGACCTGCGGCAAAAGGTGGAGACTGAATTTCTTCGTTCGCAAAGATATTTGCAGACTGCGGCAGGACTTATGGGCGAAAAGGAACTGAAAACGGCTCTGCTTATCGGAAAAGGAGCGTCCGAGATAAATGTGGGGCACCGTAATGTGATGAGTGTTATTCTGCCGCAGTTTTCAGATGAAAAAAATTTTTCTTCAAGTGAAATACATTCATTTGGATATGCAAATACAAGTGCGGATCTTGACAGGGCTGTTGAGCTTCTCTATGGCATAAAAGATGACCTTTTGCGTCTTGCCGAGCTTGAAAAGCAGGCGGCATTGATGTCGGCAGAGATAGAGCATACCGTAAGGCGTGTAAATGCTCTTGAGCATATAATAATTCCCGACTACATGGAAACGATGAGGTATATCAGAATGAAGCTTGACGAAAACGAGAGGGAAAACAGCATACGTCTGTTAAAGGTCAAGGACCTGGTTCTTGCGGAAAAATTGGGAAAATAGAATGAAGAAGGACTGCTTTTTGTAGATAAGGCAGTCTTTTTTGTGTAATGAAAATTACGTGTGTTCGGATTTGTTGGGAAATTTATAGTGTAGTCTCAATTATTTGTGTATTTTTCTTGCTTTTTTGCAAAAAAAAGGGTATAATATTAATTAACATAAAATGGAGGGGTATGCACAAAATTGAGTATTGCAATATTTTGTGTTTCCTGCGGAAAGGAACAGTAGCCAAATGAGCAAAAAACTTTCAAGAAGCGGAGCAAGATGCGAGGCGTTTAAAATTATTTTTGAGCTTAATCAGCACAAGGACGATGTGGATTTTTTGTTTGACAATCTGATGAACGAAGTGCCGGAAAGCATTAGCTCAATGCCGTATATAAAAAATGTGGTGTTAGGCGTTTTGGAGAAATACGATGAGCTTTCGGATATAATCAGCGAAAATCTTGCAGGCAGATGGAGAATAGAGCGTATTTCTAAGGTTTCTAAAGCGGTGCTTATGCTTGCAATCTATGAAATTAAATATGTGGACGATGTGCCGGAAAAGGTAGCAATCAATGAAGCGATTGAGCTTGCAAAAAAATTCGACGAGCCTGATTCCTCGTCATTTGTAAACGGCGTTTTGGCAGGCGTTGTAAAAAAATGAGTATATATCTGGGAATAGATACGTCCAATTATACCACGTCGGTTGCCGCTGTGGGCAGCGAAAATGCGAATTTGAGAAAAATTATTGACATAAAGGAAGGTATGCGTGGAATACGCCAGTCGGACGGCGTGTTTGTGCATTTAAAGGAGCTTCCGCAGCTTTTTGACAAGCTGGAAATTGACATGAAAAAAATACGCGGCGTGGGTGTTTCAACTCGTCCGAGGAATCAGGAAGGCTCATACATGCCTGTGTTTTTGGCGGGTGAGAGCTTTGCAAGGATTATTGCAAAAGCGTTGGGAGTGCCGATTTTTGAATATTCACATCAGGACGGGCATATAATGGCAGGAATTTTGTCGGGGGATTATAACGAGCTGACAACGGGAGCTTTTACTGCTGTTCACCTGTCGGGCGGAACGACCGAAATTTTAAGCTGTGAATATAAAAATAACTGTTTTAATGCCGAAATTACAGGCGGAACGAAGGATATTTCCGCAGGTCAGCTTATCGACCGACTGGGCGTTAAGCTTGGAATGAAGTTTCCGTGCGGAAAGGAGCTGGATGCCCTGAGCCTTTCCTGCAGTGAGCCGACAATAAAGCTGAAGCCCTGCGTAAAGGACGGCTACATAAATTTTTCGGGCATGGAAACAAAGCTTTTGGGCATGGCGGAAACTGAAAGCCCGTCGCTGCTGGCAAAATCCGCACTTACCTTTATAGGAAAAAGTCTTGCGGAGGCGATAAATTCAAAAAAGCCGGAAAGGGTGCTTTTTGTGGGCGGAGTAGCGTCAAATACGCTGCTTCGTAAATATTTAACCGAGAATATAGCGGCAAGGGTGTATTTTTCAACGCCGGAGCTGTCATGCGATAATGCTGTCGGCGTGGCGGAGCTGTGCCGCAAAAGGTGCGAGGAGTGAGAAAATGGAACCGATTATGGCGACCGTAAGCCAGCTCAATGCTTATATGAAAAGAGTTGTTGACGGGCAGACGGCACTTAACGATATATGGATTAAGGGAGAAATCTCGAATTTTAAGCAGCACTATTCGGGACATTTGTATATAACCCTAAAGGACGACGGCGGAGTTTTAAAGGCGGTTATGTTTAAAAGTGCCGCAAGCACGCTCACCTTTCAGCCGGAGGACGGTATGAAGGTGCTTGCCCGCGGAAGAATCGGCGTTTACGAGCAAAGCGGAACATATCAGCTATATATAAACGAAATGACTCCCGACGGCGTCGGCGAGCTGTATATTGCCTATGAGCAGCTCAAGAAAAAGCTGGAGGCAGAGGGACTTTTTGATGAAAAAGCAAAAAAGCCGATACCGCAGTATCCCGAAAAGGTCGGCGTGATAACTGCCACAACGGGTGCGGCGGTAAGAGATATAATAAACGTTATCACGAGGCGGTATCCGTACTGCGAAATTATAATTTATCCATCCTTAGTTCAGGGAGCGGATGCTGCACCGAATATTGTTCAGGGAATTGAATACTTTAACAAGCATAAGCTGTGCGACACCCTGATTGTCGGCAGAGGCGGCGGCTCGATTGAGGATTTGTGGGCATTTAACGAGGAGATTGTCGCACGTGCGATTTATGCATCACAAATTCCGGTTATTTCGGCGGTGGGACATGAAACTGATTTCACCATCGCAGACTTTGTGGCAGACCTTAGGGCACCGACGCCATCGGCGGCAGCGGAAATTGCGGTTCCGTCGCAGCTGGAGCTGATGTCCAAAATTTCCACAATGGCAAATCGTATAAGAGTTGCCGAGGTGAACGCACTTAAAAACCGCAGATTAAAGATAGAAAAGCTATCGCTGCGAAATCCAAAGGACAGAATTGATGATTTGCGGCAGAGGAATGATAACCTGTTAAAGCAGGCGGAAAAGAGCTTTCTCTTAACGCTTGAAGGAAGAAAGAAGACGCTGTCACAGCTGTGTGCAAAGCTTGACGCATTAAGTCCGCTCGCGGTAATGGCAAGAGGCTACGCCATCGCAGAGGAGGCGGACGGAACGGTAATACGTTCGGTAAAGGATATGCAGGCGGGAAAGGAATTTTCTTTAAGGCTTGCAGACGGTGCTTGTGATTGTGTTGTGAAGGAGAGATAATATGTTTGAGGAATCCATAAAAGAGCTTGAAAAGATAGTTGAAAAGCTGGAAAGAGGAGATGTTGGGCTGGAGGAAAGCCTTGACCTTTTTGAAAAGGGCATAAAGCTGTCAAAGGCATGCAATGATATGCTGGATAAGGCAGAAAAAAAGGTATCGGTGCTAATTAACGGCGAAAAGCAGGATTTTATAGCGGAGGAGGAATAAGCGATGCCGAGAAATGAGGATATTCAAAGCCTCGCACAGCTGGTTGAGGATTACTGCTGCAGTGCTATAACCGGCGGAAGAGAGGCTCAGGAAATCGCAGACGAGCCTCACCGAAAGATTTATGACGCCATGCTTTACAGCATAAAAGCAGGCGGAAAGCGTCTGCGTCCGATAATTATGATGCTTACCGCAAAAATGTGCGGCAAAAAGCCTGAGAGCGTGCTTCCGTTTGCGGCTGCGATTGAAATGATACACACCTATTCGCTTATACATGACGACCTGCCTGCAATGGATAATGACGACCTGCGTAGAGGAAAACCCACCAACCATAAGGTTTTCGGTGAGGCGATTGCGATTTTGGCAGGAGACGCACTGCTCACTAAGGCGTTTGAAACCGCGGCAACATATAGCGAGCCGGGAGTAGACAAGGAACGTGTGCTTAGGGCTGTTTCAATTCTGGCAAGGCTTTCGGGAACGGACGGAATGGTAGGCGGTCAGGTTATTGATATTGAGAGCCATAACGAGGATTTGGAGCTTTTAAGATATCTGCATCTTTTGAAAACGGGTGCTTTAATACGTGCATCAGGCGTTATCGGTGCAACCTTGTCGGGAGCGAGTGAGGAGCAGATTGAGGCGGTTGACGAATATTGCCGCAATCTCGGAATTGCGTTCCAGATACAGGACGACATTTTAGATGTTACAGGCTCGGTGGAGGAGCTTGGAAAGCCTATCGGCAGCGATGAGGAAAACAACAAATCCACCTATGTTACTCTCTGCGGTCTTGAAAGGGCACAGCAGATGGTAGATGAATACACAAGAAAGGCTGTGGAAAGCCTGGATATTTTTGAAAATAACGATGAGCTTGTCGCTTTAGCACACAGGCTTGTCGGAAGAAAGGTGTAATTATGAACTTTTGGAGGGAAAGCGTGCTTGTAACCTGTCTTCTTTCGTGGTTTATAGCACAGCTGCTTAAGGTAATATTTACAGTAATAAAAAGCAAAAAGATAGATTTCAGACGTTTTATAGGCTCAGGCGGAATGCCCAGCTCACATTCGTCCTTTGTAACGTCGCTTGCAACGGCTGTGGGCATAGAAAAGGGCTTTGTCGGCTCGGAATTTGCCATGGCAACCGTGTTTGCCCTGGTGGTTATGTATGACGCGGCAGGTGTTCGCCGTGCTGCAGGGCAGCAAGCTAAAATTCTCAACAAGATTGTTGAGGAATGGGAGCAGGCAGATTTTGAAAAGACCGATAAACGGCTTAAAGAGCTTTTGGGGCATACCCCAAAGGAGGTTTTTGCGGGAGCGGTTTTGGGCATTGTTATCGCAATACTGAGACATTTCCCGTTTTAAAATTATTGTCCGCATGGGTGGACGGAAGGACAGTATTCAGATGTTATTTGATTCACACGCACACTATAACGATTCGCATTTTGACAATGACCGCTTTGAGATTCTTGAATCTATGCAGGAAAACAACGTCGGTTATATTATGAATATTTCCGACTCGATGAAGTCTGTTTTAAAGGTACTTGATATCGCAAAGAGGTATTCCTTTGTTTATGCAAGTGTCGGAGTGCATCCTGAGGAGACAGCAGAGCTTTGCGAGGCGGATATGGAGCTTTTGGAGGAATATACGAAAAATCCGAAGGTAAAGGCTATCGGAGAGATTGGACTTGATTATTATTGGGACAGCGTGCCGAGGGATGTGCAGAAAAAATGGTTTGTACGCCAGATAGAGCTTGCCAAAAAGGTCAATTTGCCTGTGGTTATCCATGACCGTGACGCACATGGCGACTGCATGGATATTTTAAGAAGTGAAAACGTGCGTGATGTGGGCGGAATACTGCACTGCTATTCGGGAAGTGTGGAGATGGCAAAGGAAATCCTTGATTTTGGAATGTATATTGCCTTTGGCGGAACGCTCACGTTTAAAAATGCACGAAAGGTGCGTGAGGTAGCGGAGTATGTGCCGCTGGACAGGATTGTTATAGAAACCGATTGCCCGTATCTTGCACCTGAGCCGCATCGCGGAAAACGAAACAGCTCGCTGTATATTCATTATGTGGCGGAAAAGCTGGCGGAAATAAAGGGTATATCCTACGAGGAGGCAGAGCGTGTTACCTGCCGTAACGCGAAACGCTGCTACAGAATAGAGGATTAAGCTATGTATGGTTATGAAATTCTGCATGAAGAAATTGCAGAGAGCTTAATAAAAAATGTACGGGAAAGGACCGTACAGCACGCATATATTTTCGAGGGCGAAGAGGGCGTGGGAAGTCTTGAATGTGCAGGACTGTTTGCCCAGACTCTGGTTTGTGAAAAGGACGACACCGCACCCTGCACCGTATGCAATGCCTGTATTATGGCAAAGGCGGAAACTCACCCCGATATTTATTTTATAAAGCCGATACCCGGCAAAAAAAATATAACGGTAGACCAAATACGAACGGTGGTAACCGATGCATATACAAAGCCGTATGAAAGCGGCAGAAAGGTTTATATTATAGCCTACGGCGACGATATGAACGAGCAGGCTCAGAACGCCTTTTTAAAGGTGCTGGAGGAGCCGCCGCAGTACGCAGTGTTTATAATTCTTGCCGAAAACTATGAATCACTGCTTGCCACGATTCGTTCACGCTGCACGAGGGTGAGATTTAATCCTGTTACCAACGCAAAAATCAGGGAGTATGTAAAAAAGCATTTTCCTGACGAAACCGAAAAGTTAGAGTTTTTGGTGAGGTATTCGGGCGGTGTTGCAGGGAATGTTGAGAAAATTCTTGGAGCGGAAAATTTTATACCGCTTCGAGCTACGGCGTTTGACAAGCTTGAAAGTCTTTTGTCAAACAGGTTTCTTGATGCTTACGTGATAGCCGATTTTGTTGAAGAAAATAAAGACGATGCGGATTTGATTTTGAAATTCTGGCAGGAATTTGTGCGGGATATAATGCTGATACAGAGCGAATGCCGTGAGCTTGTGCAGAACGGAGATTTTATTGACCGCCTTATAAATATTTCAAACAGAGTTCCGGAAAAACGAATAGTGCGTACACAGGAGCAGCTGCTTCTGGCACAAAAAATGCGGAGAAGATATGTAAGCCTACATACGCTTTGCTTAAGGCTTGCATTTTCGATAAAAAAGAAATAACAAGGAGAAAAACCAATGAACAGATTTTCAGAGCTTTTGCCAATGATACAGAATTTGGCGGAAAAATGCACAAATAACGGTCATATTGACCCTGAATTATATGATAAATACGAGGTAAAACGAGGACTCAGATATAAAAGCGGTCGGGGAGTTTTGACCGGTCTTACCGAGGTTGGTGAGGTTAAGTCCTATACTATAGACGATGGTGAAATGATTCCGTGTGAGGGAAAGCTGTATTATCACGGAATTGATATAGAGCAGATTGTTGAGGGCTTTACAAGCGAAGGGCGATTCGGTTTTGAGGAGGTTTGCTACCTTTTGATATTTGGCGAGCAGCCGACAGATAAGGAGCTTGCGGACTTCAGGGAGCTGATTTCGGAGTACCGAAAGCTGCCGACCAGCTTTGTCAGGGACATTATCATGAAGGCACCGTCACGCGATATGATGAACACCCTTGCAAGGAGCGTTTTGACACTGTATTCTTATGATGAGCGTTCCGATGATACCGATATTGACAATGTTTTAAGACAAAGCCTGCAGCTTATAGCACTCTTTCCGCTGCTGTCAGTTTACGGATATCATGCGTATAACCACTATCAGAGAGGACACAGCTTGTTTATACATACGCCGCCTTCGGAGCTGTCAACGGCGGAGGCAATTTTGTATATGCTGCGTCCCGATACAAAGTACACTGAGCTTGAGGCTAAGCTTTTGGATATCTGTCTGGTGGTACAGGCGGAGCATGGCGGCGGAAATAACTCGACATTTACAACGCATGTTGTTTCCTCATCTGGTACAGATACATATTCCTCGGTTGCGGCGTCGCTTGGCTCACTGAAAGGACCTAAGCACGGCGGTGCAAATAAAAAGGTTGTGGAAATGTTTACCGACATTCAGCAGAACGTGAAGAATTGGGAGGACGAAGACGAGGTTCGCGAGTATCTTCGCAAGATTTTAGATAAAAAGGTGTTTGATAAGAGCGGTCTTATCTACGGTATCGGACATGCAGTTTATTCGCTTTCCGATCCGAGGACTACAATTTTAAAGCAGTATGTGGGAATGCTTGCCAAGGAAAAGGGCACGGAGAAGGAGCTTGCACTTTATCAGATGGTGGAAAGAATTGCACCGGAGCTGCTCAAGGAAAAGCGTAACCGCCCGGTAAGTGCAAATGTGGACTTTTATTCCGGCTTTGTATATCGTATGCTGGGGCTTCCGCTTGAGCTTTATACTCCGATTTTTGCGATTGCGAGAATTGCCGGCTGGAGTGCACACCGTATAGAGGAGCTTATGAACTCGAGCAAAATTGTGCGTCCTGCGTATAAAAATGTTGCAAAGCATACAGCGTATATACCTATGCAGGAAAGAAAAAATAATTAAGGGCTGAACATCTTGTTCAGCCTTGCTTTTTAAGCACTGATATGTTAAAATAATTCAGGGCAAGGCTTGAATATAAAATCTCCTTGCTTTTTGTATTCCAAAGGAGTTGATTAAATGGGACTTAATGATACTGTATCAGCGGAGCGTGTTCATATAGGCTTTTTCGGCAGGAGAAATGCGGGAAAATCAAGCCTTGTAAATGCGGTAACGGGGCAGGATTTGGCGGTGGTTTCCGATGTTAAAGGCACAACCACCGACCCGGTCAAAAAGGCGATGGAGCTTTTGCCTTTAGGACCTGTTGTCATAATAGATACACCGGGAGTCGATGATGAGGGTGAGCTTGGAAGCCTGCGAATAAAGAAGGCAAAGCAGGCTCTCAATTATACCGATATAGCAGTGCTTTGTGTTGATATAACGATAGGGCTGCAGGACGCGGACAAGGAGCTGCTTGCCGCATTTGAAAAGAAAAAAATCCCGTATATTATTGCTTATAATAAATGTGATTTGTCGCAGCGGTGCTCGCAAATAGGAGATAATGAAATTTGCGTGAGTGCGGCTTTAGGAACAAATATTTTTGAGCTTAAGGAAAAAATGGCACGCCTTTTGAAGAAAAGTAAAGAGGATAAAAGAATTGTGTCCGACCTTATTTGCAGTAAAGACGTAATAGTTTTGGTAATTCCGATTGACGAGGCTGCTCCGAAGGGACGGTTAATTTTGCCGCAGCAGCAGACTATACGCGATATATTGGATTCGGGAGCGATGGCGGTTGCCTGCCGCGACAGCGAGCTTGGCGAAACGCTCAAAAAGCTGTCCGGCGAGCCAAAGCTGGTTATTACCGATTCGCAGGTGTTTGGTGCGGTTTCCAAAATTGTTCCAAACGCCGTCAAGCTCACATCATTTTCAATATTGTTTGCAAGGTATAAGGGAAATCTGGAAAGCCTTGTGCGTGGTGCGGCACAGCTTGATAAGCTTCGTGACGGAGATAAAATTCTTATTTCCGAGGGTTGTACGCATCATCGCCAGTGCAATGATATAGGAACAGTTAAGCTGCCCGGCTGGATAAGGAGCTATACCGGCAAAAGTGTTGAATTTGAGTTTACGTCAGGAACGGAGTTCCCGGAGGATTTATCAAGGTTTGCACTTGTGATACATTGCGGAGGCTGTATGCTGAATAGCCGCGAAATGCATTCGAGGATTGCATTTGCAGAGGATTTGGAAATCCCGATGACGAATTATGGTGTTGCGATTGCACAAATGAACGGAATTTTAAAACGTAGCTTAGAGGTATTCCCGGAGGTTTTGAGTATTTTGGATTAAGCAGCACCTGAAAAAATATGCAAAAAAATACCGATTGATAAATAATAAGGATAAAATAAAAGACGCACAGCTGTGCGTCTTTTGGTTTTTAAAGCAAGAAAGCTTTGTAATCAATACTCTGCAATGTATTACCATCGCTAAAATTTATGTCTCCGCCGTTTTCAAGCTCAATACCCAAGTCCAAAAGAGTTTTACCTCCAAGAATGTCACTTACTTGTGTCATGATACTTTCAACAGCGAATTTCTCCATTTGGAGGCTTGGTTTGATGTAAGTCTTTTTCATAATGCATATACCTCCTTATTCAACATCCGATGTCGGAATGAGCTGCGGCTCAACCTTGATAGTAGAAACATCAGTGTCTGCAGGTATATTATAGATTGTAACACCGTAGTAAATATTGCAGTCACCATCGGTTTCTACAGCTTTATACAACTCTGTAAGCTTCTCGTTTGTCAATGTAGCGGTGTAATTTTTGTTTTCGGCAGCTGTATTTTCAACATAGAATCCAACGTCCGAAATACCTACTTCCTCAAAAGAAACATTAGGTCCGAGTGAAGCCTTTGCAACAAATGCAATTGAGTAAACACCGTCCTCGGTATATTCTTCTTTAGTAATGTAATCAGTATCATTTGCACCCCTAATCAGCTCAATCTGAGGATTTCCAACCTTGTAGAAATAGTTGAGAGTTGTGGTACCGTCGTTGATAACGATTTTATAAATACCCTCTTCAATATCTCTGATAGTGTACTTAATTTCCTTAGTATCTGCATCTAAGGTGTACTGATTTATGTACTGAATTGTAGTGTTGTCCAAATCAGCTTCAACGCCCTCGCTGTTAACCTTGTAGCTAATAAGCGTCATCTGGTTTTCTGTAGTTAATCCGCTAAGGTTGAACAAAAGTGTGTCTGTGGGTCTGAAGCCCGGGATACTGCTCGCTGTTACTTCACCGGCGAGAGTGGTAACGCTGTTTCTTGAACTACTAAGCTCGCCCGCTTCTGCTGCAAACGCAGTTGCAGAAAAAGTCATAACTAAAGCAGCCAATACTACTGAAACTAACTTTTTCATTAATATCTTTCCTTCCTTCTATTTAATCCTATACATGCATAATATCCTTTTATACTCTACTATTTTACCACAAGCAAACAATATTGTCAATATTTTAAAAGAAAAAAACTGCATTAATTTAAAAAAAAAGCTTAAAGCTTGTTTATATGAAATAAACAAAAACTATTTCTTTAGCTCATTTATAATTTCATAAGCATTCGGATGAATTTTCGCACCACGCATTTTGTTAATCTTAATTGTTGAGCTGACGCACTCAAAAAGTGCCTTATCAATGTCGGAAAACGCCAGCTTACGCAGGAGGGGTGCATCGGGAAAGCTGCGTCCCGGCTCGGTTAAGTCGGCGACAAAAACAATTTTCTCCAAAAGGCTCATTTTGGGCCTTCCGACTGTGTGCCAGCGGATTGCATCAAGAATTTCCGAATCTGTTATATAAAACTCACACTTTGCAGTTTCCGCACCAAGCTTTGCGTGGACGAGTCCCGGATTTTCTTTTTCAAACTCGTCAAGCTCAACCTCAAGGTCGGTGCAGCGGGAATATATGTTGTCCATATTTTTTGCATTATCATGCAAAAGCCCCGCAATGCGTGCTTTTTCAACGTCTGCACCGAAAATCTCCGCCATTTGTGCTGCAGTATCGCGAACACCGAGACTATGTGCAAATCGCTCCGGCTTCAGCATTGTTTTTAGGTGTGCCTCAAAATCGGGAATTTCTTTATATAAATTATTCCGAAGTATAAAATCATTTACCGCTTTCGGTACTAAGTGCGAGATATCCTCGCCGTTTGCGACCATTTCGCGGATTTTGGTGGAGGAAATATCGATTTTTTCGCCAGGGATTATTTTTGCAAAATCCGATTTGAGTTGTCCGCCGCTGCGGTCATAAACCAGGAGCGTGCAGAGCTTTAAAATTTCCTGCGGCATATACCATTTGTCAAAATCCCTCAAGGAATCGCCGCCGATAATGAAATAAATCTCGTCATCGGGATAAAGCTCATTAAAATATTTTAGGGTGTTTACCGTATAAGAATATTCCTTGCGGTTAACCTCCCAGTCACATGACTCAAAGCCGTCTATGCCGCTGGTGGCACGCTTTACCATGATGTGGCGTATTTTTGCGTCAAGAATCCTGCGGTCCTTTTTGTGAGGAGGGTTTCCGCTTGTCAAAAATATCACCCGGTCAAGGTGATATTCTTTTAGTGCCGCCTCGGCTATTTTAAGATGTCCGTTGTGAATAGGGTCGAAGGTTCCGCCCAAAATAGCTGTTTTTCTCATTTTTTCGGTAATTCAATCCTTCTGTTTTTGACATTTTTAGCTTGCTTATACAGCACAAATTTTGAGCCGATAGCCTGTACAGGCTCCGCACCGAGCCGTTCAGCAATTTCGTTAGCTGTGGGCTTGGTGTCTAAAAGTGCCGTTTCCAAAATATGAACCTTTATAAGCTCACGGGCTTCAAGAGCGAGGCCGAGCTGCGAAAGCAACTCCTCTGTTATTCCACCCTTGCCTATCTGGAAGATAGGGTCTATTCCGTTGGCTTCCTTGCGTAGAAATGCACGCTGCTTACTCGTTATCATATAGAAATATCCTTTCCCGAATTACAGATTTTATGACCTTGCCTTTGCTTTTGCACGAAGGTCGGTTTTTAAAATTCTCTTTCTCATTCTGAGGTGGTTCGGAGTTACCTCCAAAAGCTCGTCGTCTGCGATGAAGTCAAGGCACTGTTCAAGCGACATATCCTTTGGCGGAACGAGCTTTAAAGCGTCGTCCGAGCCGGAGGCACGTGTGTTTGTGGCGTGCTTTTTCTTGCAGACATTTACCACGATATCGTCCTGACGTGAGTTTTCGCCGACAATCATGCCCTCGTAAACATCTACACCCGCACCGATAAAGAGCGTTCCGCGTTCCTGTGCGTTAAAAAGTCCATAGGTGATGCTTGCACCGTTTTCCCATGCGATAAGTGCACCGCGGTTTCTCGGCTGAATGTCGCCCTTGTAAGGCTCATAGCTTTCCAAAATACTGTTTACAATTCCCGTACCCTTTGTTGCGGTCAGCATTTCGCTGCGGTAGCCGATAAGTCCGCGTGATGGGATAAGAAATTCAAGTCTTGTATAATTCTGTGCGGTAGGCTCCATGTTCACCATTTCGCCCTTTCTTGCGATAACGCCATCCATAATAACGCCGGTAAATTCCTCGGGAACGTCAACCGTTAAGCGTTCAACAGGCTCACATTTAACTCCGTCAATTTCCTTGTAGATAACAACGGGATTTGATACCTGAAATTCATAGCCCTCGCGTCTCATGTTTTCAATCAGTACGGATAAGTGAAGCTCGCCTCGTCCCGAAACGACAAACGCCTCGGTGGAATCGGTCTCGGAAACGCGAAGACTGATGTTTGAATCCAGCTCGCGGAAAAGCCTGTCGCGAAGGTGACGTGAGGTTACAAATTTTCCGTCCTTGCCGGCAAACGGTGAATCGTTTACACTGAAGGTCATGGAAAGCACCGGCTCGTCGATTTTTACAAACGGAAGCGGATCGGGGTTGTTTACATCGCATAAGGTGTCGCCGATGTTGATGTCGGCGATTCCCGAAATTGCGACCATATCGCCTGCACCGACCTCATCTGCGACCTCTTTTTTAAGACCGTCAAAGGTGTAGAGCTTAACAGCCTTGCCATGTACCTTTTTTCCGTCCGCCTTACAAAGAATCAGCGGCATACCTGTCTTAATTCTGCCGCGTTGGATTTTGCCTACTGCAATACGGCCGGTGTAGTCGTCATAATCTATATTGGAAACGAGCATCTGAAACGGTCCCTCGTCCTCACATTCAGGGCAGGGAATAGCGTTTACTATAAGCTCAAACATTTCGCGAAGGTCCTCGTTGGGCTGTTCGGGGTTATATTCGGCAGTTGCCCAGCCGTCACGTCCCGATGCGTAGATTACAGGCGTGTCAAGCTGCTCCTCGGTTGCACCCAGGTCGATGAATAAATCCAACACCTCATCAACAACCTCGTAAGGTCTTGCGTTGGGGCGGTCAATCTTGTTCACAACGATAATCGGCTTCAGGTCAAGTGCAAGAGCCTTTGAAAGCACGAAACGCGTCTGCGGCATACAGCCCTCAAAGGCGTCAACTAAAAGAAGCACGCCGTCTGCCATTTCAAGTCCGCGTTCCACCTCGCCGCCAAAGTCCGCGTGTCCGGGTGTGTCGATAATGTTTATTTTAATGTCCTTATACATAAGCGAGGTGTTTTTTGCGAGAATTGTAATTCCTCTTTCACGCTCCAAATCATTAGAGTCCATTACACGCTCCTCTATCTGTTCGTTTTCGCGGAAAATTCCGCTCTGGCGGAGCATTGCGTCAACCAGTGTGGTTTTGCCGTGGTCAACGTGTGCAATTATTGCTATATTTCTGATGTTTTCGCGATTTGTCATTAAAAGACCTCCAAAATTTAATTCCTTTTTACATATACTGTTTAATTTTATCATATTTTGGAACTTTATACAATAGCAATTATAACAAAATTTAAATAAAAAAATCCTGTCACTTATAGGAAAATGACAGGATATGAGGGTGGATTTATTCGCTTTCAACACCCAAGAGCTGTGTACGCAGGGTTACATATGCAAGACCGTTTGAGCCGTCCAGGCGATAATAATTTGTGCCGTCACCTACGTCCTCTGATGCTAAAAGAGGAATATCGAGTGCATTACATACAAGGATTGCGGCGTTGCTTCTTACGGTGGGAGTGTTGACTTCAAGCGTCACGTTATCGGTAAGGCCTATGTCGGCAGCCATTGCCGTATAGCCGGCAGGGAATCCTCCGCGATACGGTGCATAGTCTCCGTAGCCCAAAAGACAGACGAGCATTTTGACAAATTCCTCGTTTGTAACGCTTTTTTCAGGGTTGAAGTTACCGTTTTCATCGCCTGCGACAATTCCGCTTTCCTTTGCAGCTTGAATGTATCCGGCTGCCCAGTGCGTGTCGGGTACGTCGGGAAAGCCGGCAGATGCGGCATTTTGCGGCGATGCACTCAGCATTCCTGCTGTGCATATCATTTTTACGGCTTCGGCTCTTGTGATGCTGTCATTAAGGCGTAAATCGCCGTTTTCATCGCCTACCATAATACCGAAGTTATAAAGGTCCATGCGTTGAGGCTTTGAAAGCTTCTCCGCATTTGCGGCAGCGGACGATAAAATTGCCGCAGTTAATATTGTGCTTAGTAGTTTTTTCATTGTAAAAGCTCCTTTTCTTTAAAAAATGATATATTTTCCTTCAATTTTCCAACTGGCGCCGGTTTCTCCGCTGACGGTAACGTCATAGGTTTTGTTTCGGTCAAGCCCCGAAAAAGAGTACAGGCTGTCTTTTCCTGCAAGAATACCAAAGCTTACAGGCTCGCCGCCTTGTGAATCACGAATGTCAACGTTTACAATACTGTCGGTGTTTAAGCTGAAATAAATCGAAATTTCGCCGTTCTCGCTGCAGGTTATGCCGCGGTTTTCACCGATGCAGTTATTTTTATAGCTGTAATCGTAAACGGTATAATTTCTTCCTGAGACAACAGGACTGCTGACTTGCGTAAGCCCTTGAGCGTGAAGCTTTTGCAGCATGTCCGATATTTGAATATCAGTGATTATTTGATGAAAGTCAATATAGGTCATGACAGGTGGTGTGTTTTCGTGCTCGGAGCTGTCGCTAATAGCAATCTCTTCCGATTGAAAAATTTCTGTCTGATTTGGAATTTCTTCAATATCCGTAATGGGGACATTGCTTTGCACATCGGGTGCTTGCGTGCTGCTGATTTCAGCTGCGGCAGTTGTTTCTGCTTTGGGCATAGCCGCAGGTGCTTCGGCAGGGGTGTTATTTGATGAAGGAGTTTCCGCTTGCGGTATAACAGTTTCGGTTTTTTGGGTTTGCATATCTGCTACCGATGCGTTTGAGGCAAATGAAGCTGTGAGCAGTATACATATCGGAATTGTTATTACGCTGAGAAATTTCGGACGGATTTTTAGGCTGATTACATTTGCAATCCTTCTCTTTATGGACGCTGCCGAAAAGAACACGCCGTATAAATGCACTGTTTTCCTGCGGCTGACCGCTGAGACGAGCAGTGAATTTAAGTATGCCTTTTTCTGCTCAATGCCTATTTTTGCAATTACGCTTTCGTCACAGCAAAATTCCATATCATCGGAAAACAGCCTGAACAGTAGCCGGTTAAACGGATTGAACCAATGCACCGACAAAAGTATATATGCGGCAATTTTGGTAAGATAATCTTTTCTTTGAATATGTGTTTTTTCGTGCAATATTATGTGTGATAAGCATTCTTCCGAAATATTGTCCGGAATATATATTTTCGGACGAATAATTCCGAAAACAAAGGAGGAGGAAATTCTGTCCGATACATATATGTTTTCTTTCAGCCTGATTGAAAAACGAAGCTGTTTTTTTAAGGAAAGATACGATTTTGCACCGAATATGCCGAATACACACACGCCCGAAAGCCAAAGCAGACACAGGTAAAATCCGGCAGACTGCTTTGGATTATACACAGGAGCAGTCTGCTGACGGGGAACGGGGCTTTTTAAGACTTCGGCACTTTGCGGAATTTCATAATAAATTGCCGTTTCGGAGTTAGTTAAAAGTCTTGCCGCATTAAAGAGGCTTAAGTCGGAAGAGGGTGCGGTCGGGCATATAAGGCGAAAGGCAATAACCGCCCACAGCATAAACAATATTTTCCTCGGACAGCCTAAGCGATGCAGTACATATTTTATCGCCAGAAGAAGTATTGCGGTGACGGAGGAAATGCAATTCATTTTAACAACAGTGTAAAAAATATCGCTGAGCATTTTATTCCTCCGCAATGCTGTCTATCAGACGGCGTATTTGGTCAGCCTCGCTTTTGGTTAATTTTTTTCCGTCGGCAAATGAGGCGATAAACGCAGGCAGAGAGCCGCCGAAGGTGTTATTTATCACATATTCGCTTTCAAATGCCTGCACTTCTTTTTTTGGAATCAGCGATGTGACAATGCTGTCCTCATTTTTCATGTACCCTTTTTGCGAAAGCTTTTTTATCATGGTGTAGGTTGTTGACTTTTTCCACCCAAGCTCCTTTTCGCAGATTTTTACAAGCTCTCCCGATTGTATCGGCTCATTGTCCCACACAATGCTCATAAATCTGTAGTCGCTTGTGCAAAGCTTTGCTTGTTCCATTTTTTTAATCTCCTTTGGTCTATAGTTATAGATTAATTGTAGTCTATCACAATAGACCAAGCTTGTCAATACTTTTTTGAGATTTTTTTAAAACACGCATAAAAAGGCGGTTTTGATAAAGAAATACACAAAAAAGTACACAAGGCAGTGCCCTGTGTACCAAAGTTAAAATTATTTTCCCAAGTATGAGAAATGCATATAATCCTTGAGGCTTGTCCAGTTGCCGCCCCAGGTCCAGCCGTATTTCGAGAACGCTTTTACAACCGAGCCGTCTGCAGGAATTGAGAACGGGTTATCGTATGGTCGCCAAAAGCTTCCTGTGATTGCCTGTCCTGACGGGTAGCAGTAGTAGTTTTCATCAAAGTTTATGTCGATGCAGGTTCCGTAGCTGTGGTGCGAAACACTGCCGAAGGCGGTGGTACGCCAGCTGTAGCCACCAACGTCCTTGATAGGGAATTTTTCGGGAGCCTTGTAGATCTCGGTAAAGATTTTAACCACCTCATCGGCAAGATTTCGGTTTACCATAACCCACATAGTTGATGAGTATTTTTCTCCGCTTTCTCCCAGCTTCCACACAGGGAAGCTGACAGTCTGCATATTATAGTCCGCATCGCTCTGCGTTGCGAAAGGAACGCCTCCCGGGAAAACGCGGTTATACTTGTCTTCAAGCGAGGTTATTACATCGGTAACCTCGCGGTCGGTGCCGTAGTAAACATCAACCGGGTCGGAGAAAACAGTTACGTAATCGCTCATTTTTGCACCCACAAGAACGGTGTAGTTCTTGTTGTAGTCAAGTCCCTTGCCGGAAATGTCGATTTTGTTGGTTTTTGAGGTAAAGCTTGCCTCAAAATCGTAGCCGGCGTCCTTTATAATGATAATGTATTCCTTTGCATCTCCGATAGCTGTCCAGTTAAAGGCAAAGCTGTCCGAGAGCGTGATGCCGTCATACAAATCAGTTATTTCCGGCTGCTCATAAAACATTTTGTCATCGGCAAACGCCTCAAACGCACGGTTTATGATAGCAATAGCCTGCTCACGTGTAGCGTAGCCTTTAGGCTGCAGAGTGGTTTTGGAAACACCGTTGATGATTTCATATTTAATGCTTTTGGCGATATCGGTTGCCGCCCAATCGTCGGTTTCACCGAAATCCTCAAAAACAATGAGCTTTTCAAGCTCTTCCATGGTAACGTGTGCGTCCTTGTCCGCCGCGTTTATGGTACGCATAATTATTTTTGCCATTTCCTGACGCTTAATAGGGTCATCGGGGAAGAACTCCGTTTCGGTCTTTCCGTCTATAACGCCGAGGGTGTACGCCATTCGCACCGCCACGTTGTCTGTGTCAACAAACGGATTTTCTGTAAGCTCAACAGCCTCGCCCTTCATAATCATGTAAAGATTCATAACCGCTTCGCAGAATTCTGCACGCGTAACGCTGTCTGTTAATCTGTCTGATACAATGCTGTACGGTATAAGTCCCGCACTGTTAGCCGCATCATATTCGGAGACTGCCCAGTCCGAGAGGTCGCTCGCACTTGCTGCAGACGAAAAGGCTAACGCGGCACAAAGTACCGGTATAAAAATTTTTTTCACTTTTCTCAACCTTTCAATTTTTTTACTCATACAGTTTAACATAATAAATTTTAAACTTCAATGTGTATTTTGTTAAGAAATTGTTAATTATAAAGCGGACGACTGTTTATTGACACGCTCAAAGCGGACGACTGTTAATCGTCCGCTTGGGTTCTGAGAATTAATATATTTTGTGTCACATTATGCTGTTTCTGAGCTTTACCAGCTTTGGCAGGTTTGTCATAATCTGAACGCCGTGGCAGTATTTTTCAATTATGCCCACAAATTCCGAAATTCCGTTTATGTCAAAGCCTGTTATTGACATAAAGCAGTTTTCTCCGTCCTTTGCTTTTATGTAGATAAAATCCATTCTTTTTAAAATACCGTCGAAATGCTTGTTTTTATCGAGCTGCTTCAATATCTTCGGATATTCCTCATCGGTTAAGTTTCTCAAAAGATATTTGCGTGAGCCGATTAAGACAGTATCAATATCACCCATTGCTATTTCGACTATTTTTACTCTTTCGGGTATAAAATCCGAAATAAGCGTCGGCTTTTCCGGAAGGGTATACGGCAGAACGCCGTTTTTCCAGACCGACAGAACCACACGCTCCGCATCAGCCGCAAGGTAAGTGGGGAAAACGGTGTTTATTCTGATTATTACATAGGAAAGACCGAGAATAAACGCCGCGAAATACCATGCTGCAAACAGATAATTTCCTATAAATATGCTGTATACGGCGAGTATAACTCCGAGCAGGCTGACCGATCCGACCAATGAAATTTTAATCATATATTCGCGGCGTGCCCTATGGTTCAGGCATACCTTAGATAAATATTCCATTTTAATCTCCTTAAAAAGTTATTCAACCCATTATAGCAAAAAAAACGGAAAAGGTCAAGTTATTTAATTTTCTTTGCCTCAAAATAGAATTTTTTATCCTCCGCCTCGCCCATTGAGAAGGTTTTTCGCGGCAATGCTCCGTCTGCGATAACGCCCTTAAAAAGGTCACTTTTCTGCATTGGCGGAAGCAGGAAGCCGATGTTGCCGTCCTCTTTGGAAAGACGCTCGGTAACGTCCGCACCGTGAATGTAGTCAACTTTTAAGCCCTGCTTGTCGAGGAAGGTCTGCAGAGTGCCGACCGTAAGAGCACTTGGCGAATTTTTTATGTATAAATCACCCTTTTTGCCGCCATACATATAAACTATGTGCTGACCGCCGTTGTCGCTTTGCGAGCAGTCGGGATAATATGCCTTGAAATCAGCTATAAGCTTTTCGGGGTCTGTGCCGAAAACTACTCTGTGTATCGGCTCAAATTCCAAAGCATCATCGTGAATATTTTCAATTTCCACAAGACAAAAGCGTGCAGGGTGATTTTGCTGCTCCTGTGGCGAGAGCGTCTTTTTAAGATTTTCCCAGCAGGTTTTTGCGGTAGCTAAGGAATGATTTCCGTCACCTACTGCAAAAAGAAGATTTCCCTCGGCGTTTTCGCAAAGTGCGTCGAGTGCGGATAAAACGCGGTCCGCCTCGTTGTCCGAAAGCAGATAGCCTGTCATATGACCGCTGTTTGCCATAAGGTCAAAGTCGTAAATTTTCTCGCTCGGTACGGTCGGCTCGATAACGGTTTTATCCTTGTCATCAATCAGGAGCATTATATGCGGAAGCTCAAGCGGTGCGTTTTCACGGATTTTAACTCTCGGCGGAATACGCTCCAAAACCGTTCCCTCGGTTGCACGTATTTTGCTTTTAGAGCCTTTGGAAAAATCGTAGTCCTCAAGGTCAACCGCACCGATAATTCCGCGGCGTGTCTTGCCGTTTGCCATGGTACGCTCAACGTAAATCATGCTGTCAAGACATTCCTCAAAAATGCCCGTTTCCAGATATTCCGCCATTGTATTGTTGATTTTCTCAATGCGTGCGTTTCCCTCGGAAAGAAATACTTCAGGGAATACGAGGTTAAGTGCAGAGGGTGCGTCGCCGATAAGCTCTGCGGCACTGTTCCAGTATTCCGGCTCGGAGGTGTACTGGTCGCACGCAACAACGCTCCATTTTGTGAAATCAATATCCTTTGGGATTAAAATATCTGCTTTTTTAAAGGTTTTCATTGTAAAAACTTCCTTTCATATAATGTCTTAATTGGTCTTTATAAGGTCACAGACTACACCGTCGGTGATTTTAACAAGGTCCTGCGGCGAAAGCAAAAGCGTTGCTCCGCATACTCCTGCCGAAACTGCCGCTTTGTCAAAGCTCATGCAGCTTTCGTGGATATAGGTGGGGTATTTTTTCTTCATGCCGATTGGCGAAACGCCGCCTCGGATATATCCCGTAAGAGCCAAAAGCTCTTTAACGTGTATCATTTCCACCTTTTTATTGCCGGAGGCTGCGGCTAATTTTTTCAGGTCAACCTCGCAGTCAACCGGCACGCATACAACCATGATTTCCTTGCCCTTTGCAACGAGAGTTTTAAAGGATTGCTCACATGGAATACCGGTCAGCTCGGCAATGTGCATGCCGAAGTTTTCGCCTACTTCGGCCGCTTCGTATTCTACCGTTTCAAAGGGAATTTTTGCAGCGGATAAAATCCGCATTGCATTTGTTACTATAGGTTTTTTCTTTGCCATTTTGCCACCTCATTTAAGCTCAACTATTGTAACGCCCATTTCGCCTTCGCCGTAACGCCCCATACGCTGGGATTTTACGTATTTGCTGCGTTTTAGCATATCGCCTATGCCCTGACGAAGTACTCCCATACCCTTGCCATGAATTATGGTGACGGGCGAGATTCCTGCAAGATAGCAGTCGTCAATGAATTTTTCCACATTCATAATTGCCTCCTCAAGTGTCTGACCGCGGACATCTATTTCGGTGGAAACATTCTTTGTTTTTGAGGCGTATGCACCTGTGGATTTGACGTAACGCTCTGTTACCTCTTTTGCGGAGTTGTCGGTCACACGTTCGAGATTTGATATATGCACGTCGGTTTTCATAATTCCTGCCTGAACACGCACCATGCCCTTGTTGTCGGGAGCTTTTAAGACGGTTGCCGTCTGGTCCATATCCAGAAGACGAACTGTTTCGCCCGGTTTAAGATTTTTAGGCGGCTCGCGGAAGGACTTTCGCGGCTGACTGCTTTTTTTCATCGCCTTGTCGATGCTTTCCTCACGCTTTTTCAGCTTTTCACGGGATTTTTTCGCCTTTTCGCTTATGTCGGCGGCTTTTCCCTCGATACGCATACGTTCCAAATCTTTTATGATGCGGTTTGCCTCTTCCTTTGCCTCCATGATGAGGATTTTTGCCTCGCGGCGTGCGTCCTCCAAAATGCGTGCCTTTGAATCCTTCAGCTTTTTACGCTCGGTCTCAATATCACGCTTTAAGTCAGCAAGCTCGTTTTTCATACGCTTTGCGTATTCCATTTCGGATTGTGCCTCGGCACGATTTTGCTCAAGGTCAGTTATAACGTCTTCAAATTTTATATCCTCATCGCTCAAAATCTCGTTTGCTCTTGCGATTACAGCTTCGGAAAGTCCCAGCCTTCTCGAAATGGCAAAGGCGTTGGATTTTCCGGGAACGCCGATTAGCAGCTTGTAGGTCGGCTGCAGGCTTTCTACGTCAAACTCACATGAGGCGTTTTCCACACCGTCTGTGGTGAGTGCGAAGATTTTAAGCTCACTGTAATGCGTTGTTGCCACAGTAGCAGCACCGAAGGCACGCAGATGCTCCAGTACCGATATTGCAAGTGCCGCACCCTCGGTCGGGTCGGTACCTGCACCAAGCTCGTCAAAAAGAGCAAGCGAGGTATCATCAACCTCGTTTATGATGTTTACAATCTTAACCATATGCGAGGAGAAGGTAGACAGGCTTTGTTCAATACTCTGCTCGTCTCCTATGTCGGCAAAAAACTTTTTAAACACCGCCGCACGGCTGTTTTCGTTTGCCGGAATGTGCAGACCTGCCGCTGCCATAATCGAGAAAAGACCGATTGTTTTTAAGGTAACGGTTTTTCCGCCGGTGTTAGGACCGGTAACGACCAGGGTATCAAAGCCGTCTCCCAAATAGATGTCGTTTGCGACAACCTTGTCCTTGGCAATAAGCGGATGGCGTGCCTTTTTAAACTCAATAATGCCGTCATCGTTCAATATCGGCTCGGTTGCCTTCATATCGAAGGAGAGCTTTGCCTTACAGAAAATAAAGTCCAGTCGACAGATGATTTCGTAATCGGAAAGAATTACCGAGGAATATTCCGAAACCTCGGCGGAGAGTGCCGCGAGAATTTTTTCGATTTCAAGCTGCTCCTTGTTTAAAAGGTCGCGGATTTCGTTATTGGCGGTCACAACGCTCATCGGCTCGATGAAAAGTGTCGCTCCGCTTGATGAGGAATCATGTACGATTCCGGGAATTTCGCCGCGGTATTCGGCACGAACAGGGATAACGTATCGGTCGGAGCGGATTGTAACAATCGGGTCCTGCAGATACTTTTTGTAGCTTTCCGAGCGTATCATCGTGTTAAGGCTTTCCTTAATTTTTGCGTTCAGGCTCCTCATTTTTCTGCGGATAGCAGAAAGGTCGGAGGAGGCATCGTCCGCAATTTCCGTCTCGGACAAAATTGCCGAATTTATCGAATCCTCAAGCTGCTTTGCCGTAATAATTGCATCGCCAAGACTGTGGAGGATTTGAGCGTCCTCGCCGCTGTCTGCAAGATATGCTTTGATGCGGCGTGCAACATAAAGAACGCGGGAAATTGACATCAGGTCACGCGGATTTAAAATTCCGCCTATTTCGCTGCGTTTTACCGCCGCGGTAATGTTGTGTACGCTGAAATTTATGGGCGGATTCCCAAGCTTAAAGCAGGTGTTGACCGCCTCAGTAGTTTCACGCTGTGCCTCCTGTGCCGCTGCGAGCGTAGAAAAAGGTGTAAGGGAAAGAATTTTTTCCTTAACCGCTTCGCTTTCTGTAAAGCTTGCAAGCTTATCTAAAATTTTATCAAATTCAAGTGTTTTAAATGCTGATTGTTCCATTTATTTTTCTCCGATTATTATTTGTATGCTGAAATATCTTCTATATTATATCAATTTTTTTTGATAAAAACAATAAGTTTATTGCAAAAGTTTAAATATTGTGATAAAATGTTGATATAAATGTTTAAGGAGAGGTAAATGGACGTTAAATTTATGCGTGCGGCACTTTCAGAGGCACAGAAGGCGGAAAAGCTCGGCGAAACGCCTGTGGGAGCGGTAATAGTGCAAAACGGAAGGGTTATCGCACGCGGATATAACAAGCGTGAGATAAAGAAAAACGCCCTGATGCATGCAGAGATTATTGCAATAGATAAGGCGTGCAGAAAGCTCGGCGGCTGGCGGCTTCCCGAGTGCGACATATACGTGACGCTTGAGCCATGCCCGATGTGTACGGGAGCGATAATTCAGGCGAGAATAAATAACGTATATTTTGGTGCATATGATAAAAAATCGGGCTGCTTGGGGAGTGTGTGCGACCTGTCGGAGATACTGCCGCATAAAATCAGCTTTTGCGGCGGCATAATGCAGGAGGAATGCGAAAGCATCATAAAAAAATTTTTTAAAAAACTTAGAAAGAGGGAAAAATAAAATGTATTTCAGCGATAAAACAAAAAGAATTGTCTGTGGCGTGGTTGCGGTAGCGATTGTAGTGCCTGTTGCGATTGGCATAATATCAATGTTTCTTATGTAAGCGAGGAAGCTGCTATGAAAAAAAAGACAAAGAGCATTTTGATAAGGGTTATTGTATCGGTCGTTGCTGTGATTGTAGCTTTAGCTGTTGCTGCGGTTTTGTTTTTAAATTTTTATGTAATACCGAAATATAACAGTACCGTATCGCAAAACGGCGGTGAGGAGGAGCGTTTAACGGGCAAGGATATGCTTGCCTTTGCCAAATATCTGACCGACGGACAGCTTTTGGAAAATATCAAAAATTTCAATAAAAGTGACGCAAAGGACCTTTTGCACACAATGATGGAGATAGCTGACGAAACGCCCGATGAAGAAGGCACAGAGGCAGAGTCTGTGCAGGAGCAGGCGGAAAACAGCGGCACAAATGCGAAAAACAAGCCGCAAATTACAGCTGAGGAAATACCGCAGGTTATAGAGGAATCCGGAATTGCGATAAGTGAGGAGGACAAGGGTGCGTATAACCGCATAATGTCAACGGCAAAAAAGAGCGAGATTGCCGAGGGAATGGCGATTGTATCAAAGCTCGACCTCGCAAAGGTGAACGAGCTTAACCGTGCCGGAAAAAAGGCGGAGCTGAAAAGCTACATAAAAAGTGTTCTCACTTCGTATGAGATAAAAAGAGCACTTTCGTTTTACAGCAAATATAAGCATCTTTTATAATTAATGCTTGAATAAAAAACACCATGTCTGCACATCATATTAGCAGGAGGTGTTTAAAAATGAATTGTAAGCCTAATGAAAGTATAAAATGTACCGTTACTGAATGTAAAAATCATTGCAAGTCAAAGGACTACTGTTCTTTGGACAGCATAACAGTCGGCACACATGAGCCGAATCCTACAATGAACGAATGTACAGACTGCAAATCTTTTGAATTGTCATAAGATTGCGAGTAAAGAGGGCAGATTGTAAGGTCTGCCCTCTTTAATATAGGAAGAAAATAAAATGGAAAATAAATTTAAATATTCACTGGACAATAAAAGATATCATACATGGAATTATCATCTGCAGACGCTTTTCGGAGAAAAGGTGTTCAAGGTGGCACTAAACGGCGGCTTTACCTGCCCGAATCTGGACGGAACAAAGGGGATTGGCGGCTGCACATATTGCCTTTCGGGGAGTGGTGATTTTGCCGGAAATCCTGCCATGGACGTGGTTTCGCAGTTTGAAGAGGTAAAGACGAGAATGCACAAAAAGTGGCATGAGGCGAAGTATATTCCGTATTTTCAGGCAAACACAAATACATATGCACCGGCAAGGGTTTTAAGGCAGAAATTTGAGCCGGTTTTAGCACTGCCGGGCGTTGTGGGGCTTGCTGTTGCGACGAGAGCCGATTGCCTTTCGGAGGAGGTGCTTGACTATCTTTCGGAGCTTAACGAAAGAACCTATCTGATGGTTGAGCTGGGACTGCAGACGGTTTTTGATGAAACGGGAGAAAGAATTAACCGCTGTCATACCTATGCCGAATTTTTAAAAGGGTATGAAAAGCTTGTAAAGAGGGATATAAGAACGTGCGTGCATCTGATTTTGGGACTTCCGGGCGAAACGCGTGAAATGATGACAGAAAGTGCGAAAGCGGTTGCAAGGCTTAAACCTGCATGCGTCAAGCTGCATCTTCTGCATATTTTAAAGGGTACGAAAATAGCGGAGCAGTATGGGCGTGGCGAGTTTGAAACGCTGACGCTTTCGGAATATGTGAACATAGTTGTGGACTGCCTTGAGTATTTTTCGGAGGAAACGGTTATTCAGCGGCTTACGGGTGACGGCGGAAGGGATTCGCTGATTGCACCGCTGTGGAGTCTTAAAAAATTTGTGGTGCTGAATGAAATTGATAAGGAAATGGTGCGAAGGGATACCTACCAGGGCATACGCTTTGGTGAGCTTTGGTAAGGAATGTATTGGCGGTCGTTCTTTTTGTGGAATAAAGTCTTGCAAAGACCGAGAAACCGATATATAATATAGGTATGAAAAAATATATGATACTACTGATTTTCGGGGCGATTATACTCTTGGGCTTTTTCCCATGCCCCATATACGGCTTTGTCGGAGTGCCTTGCCCGACGTGCGGCATGACTCGTGCATGGCGGCTTTTTTTGGAGCTTGACATCAGAGCGGCACTTCGGATGCACCCTTTGTTTTTTGTGCCGCTTGTGTTTTTGCTGCCGCAGTGCAGAAAACGGCGGTGGGTGATTTCGGCGATAATACTTTTTGCGGCGGTCTATGTAGTGAGAATGCTTTTGCAGTTTCCCGGCGAGCCGCCGATGAATTATAATTATGATAGCGTAGTGGGAGGGTTTTTCAGATGAGCATAAATACAAAGGAACAGATAAAATGTCCGGCTTGCGGGGCACTGCAGGAAATGACGGTGTGGCAGTCGATAACGGCGGCGGACAGTGCGGATTTGAAGGAGGATTTAAAGAGAGGCAGGGTGAACATATTCCGCTGTACAGAGTGCGGACAGACGGCACTTTTGCCGACGCCGATGCTGTATACCGACGGCGAAAGAAATCTGATGATTTCCTTTTCTCCGTGTAATGGTCGGGAGGAAAGAATGAGGCTGTTCGAGAGCGTCAAGGCGGCGTCAAGGGAGTCGGGCGAGCTTAGAGAGCTTGAGGACTATAACCTGCGATTTACATCTGAATATAATGAGCTTTTGGAGAAGATACTGATATTTGATAACGACATGGACGATAAAACTATTGAGGTGCTTAAATTGCTTGTTCTTATGCAGGAGAGCGAAAAAATGGAACAGCGAGTGTGTATGTTCGGCAAAACGGACGGGGATATGATAGAGTTTATGGTGCAGGATAAAAAGGAGGAGCAGGTTTATACCTCAAGAGTGCCGATGGAGACTTATAGGACAGTAAAGCAGCAGCTTAGGGAAAGCGGTGTTAAGGATAAGAGCTTTGATTGGGAAATGGTGGACGCACAGTATGCCGCAAGCCTTCTGTATGGTGCGAATAATAATTTGTAATTTGCCGCAAAAAAACCCAAGAAAAAATATTCACCGTAGGGGACGGCGTCCTCGACACCCCGCTTTAATGTGGTTTTTTGCATATTTTCAATGTATCGTAGGGGACGGCGTTTACGACGTCCCGAAGTACGCAACACCCAACCGGCCTTTACAAATCCAAAAACATATGGTATAATAGTGAACGGGTAAGACCAAAAACAGTGTAAAAGCTGGGCGGTTATGCCATCATCTCTTGTAAAGGAGGTGATAGCTATGGACAATGAATACATAATAACATTTATGATAATTCTGTTACTTTTAGTAATTTCCATAAAAAAATAACGCCAGCCCTTGCAAAGCATTAGCGTTATTTTTCTAAATAATCTTAATGTCTTGGCATAACCGTTTGAGGTCTTGCCTTTTTCTATTTACATTATACATCAGTTTCAATCATTTGTCAATAGTGTTAATTCCGATTTTCCACCATTTCTAATATGCATAGCTCTTGCACCTGTAGACCAATCACACTTTTGTGCAAACCATCACAGATGTGGGGGCGTAGTAACTATAGCACCCAATCCGACAAGGGAACAGCATTTTACCACGGCAAAAAGCATAAACGAAGCACGGTACGCTGCACAGGGACGGGGAATCCTAAACGGGGGTAATCCCGCTTGTGTTTGCAAACTTCAAGGATTACCCTCTTTAGTCGTTTAGGGGAGTCTGAGGCAATATCGCCGAAGTGCTGCCTGTGGCAGATAAAACGAGGCGGTATTGGTTCGGTTTCACAGAGTCATGCGAATGTATATGAGCAGGGCGACAATGAAACCAGCGGAAGAAAGCCCTCAGGACTTTTGGTACTTTTGGTCACAAAAGTACGTAACAACCACCCAACCGGCCTTTACAAATCCAAAAACATATGGTATAATAGTGAACGGGTAAGACCAAAAACAAGCGTAAAAGCTGGGCGGTTATGCCATCATCTCTTGTAAAGGAGGTGATAGCTTATGGATAATGAATACATAATATCATTTATGATAATTCTGTTACTATTAGTACTTTCCATAAAAAAATAACGCCAGCACCTTGCTAAAGTTGGCATTATTTTTTTAAATCATATCAATTTTGGCATAACCGTTTGAGGTCTTGCCTTTTTCTATTTACATTATACATCAGTTTCAATCATTTGTCAATAGTGTTAATTCCGATTTTCCACCATTTCTAATATGCATAGCCCTTGCACCTGTAGACCAATCACACTTTTGTGCAAACCATCACAGATGTGGGGGCGTAGTAACTATAGCACCCAATCCGACAAGGGAACAGCATTTTACCACGGCAAAAAGCATAAACGAAGCACG
>JAGASE010000007.1 GCA_017621875.1 Clostridia bacterium | reverse complement strand
TTATGGAAAATGCAGTAAAACTCTGCTTTTTCTGTTTTAAAGCCCTACCGTACCCACGTACGCCTACGTGCTTTAAAACAAAAAATTCTGCTTCCTTTTTCGGCATCTGCAAGCGTGCCGATAAGTTTATCGACACGCTCAGACGGAACTTCTGTTCCGTCTTATTTTAAGAAAAGGAGACTATCACTATGTCAAAAAATCCTATCGCCCTTATCATTCTTGACGGTTTCGGCATGAACGACGAGGCTGTGGGCAATGCCATAAAAGCGGCTAACAAGCCGAACATTGACCGCTATTTTGCCGAGTACCCCAATACGGTGCTTTACGCAAGCGGCATGGCCGTAGGTCTTCCTGACGGTCAGATGGGTAACTCCGAGGTCGGACACACCAACATCGGTGCGGGACGCGTTGTTTATCAGGAGCTTACAAGAATTACAAAATCTATCGAGGACGGAGATTTCTATTCAAACGAGGCACTTTTGGGTGCTGTTGAAAACTGCAAGAAAAATGATTCCGCACTGCACTTTATCGGACTTTTGTCGGACGGCGGCGTTCATTCGCACATTGAGCATCTGTTCGGTCTCATTGATTTTGCAAGAAAGAACGGACTTACCAAGGTTTTCGTTCACCCAATCATGGACGGACGTGACGTTTCGCCTACATCTGGTATTGATTTTATAAAGGCACTTTCCGAAAAGCTTGATTCCTCTAAGGTTGGTAAAATCGCGACGGTAAGCGGTCGCTACTACGCTATGGACCGCGACAACAACTGGGACAGAGTTGTTAAGGCATATAATGCTATGGTTAACAACGTCGGCGAAATGACCGAGGACGTTATCGCGGCAATGGAAAAATCCTACGAAACAAAGGACGAAAACGGTGCGTTAATCACAGACGAGTTTATCCGTCCGATGGTTGTTTGCGAAAACGGCGTGCCGGTTGGCAAAATCGGTGCAAACGATTCTGTTGTTTGCTTCAACTTCCGCCCGGACCGTGCAAGGGAAATTACCAGAACCTTTGTTGACCCTGATTTTAATGGTTTTGAAAGGGATAACTTCCCTGTTTACTACGTTTGCATGACGCAGTATGACGCGTCAATGCCGAATGTTAATGTTGCGTTCAAGCCACAGGTGCTTACAAACACCTTTGGTGAATATATCTCCAAGCAGGGCATGAAGCAGCTGCGAATTGCCGAAACCGAAAAATATGCACACGTTACCTTCTTCTTCAACGGCGGTGTTGAGGACGTTTATGAGGGCGAGGACAGAAAGCTTATTCCGTCGCCGAAGGTTGCAACCTACGACATGCAGCCGGAAATGAGTGCGTACAAGGTTGCTGACGCCTGCGTTGAGCTGATTAACGAGGACAAGTACGACTGCATTATTCTGAACTTTGCAAACTGCGACATGGTAGGTCACACAGGTGTATTCGATGCCGCTGTAAAGGCGGTTGAGGCAGTTGATGAGTGTCTCGGCAAGGTTGTGGACGCTTGTATGGCAAAGGGCGGCAAGGTGCTTATCACCGCCGACCACGGCAACGCGGACAAGATGTTCGAGCCGGATACAAAGGACGTGTTTACTGCACATACTACCAATCCCGTTCCGCTGATTGTTCTCGGTGCAGGAGACGTTACGCTGCAAAGAGGTAAGCTGTGCGATTTGACGCCGACAATGCTTGACCTTATGGGACTTTCACAGCCTGCAGAAATGACAGGACAAAGTGTTATTGTGAAATAATTTAGTTAAACGGCAAAGCTTTAAACGGTTATGCCATGAGATTTGTTACAAAAAAAGCGAGGGGCTGTCTCACTAAAAAGTGAGGCAGCCCTTTAAACATATGCGTCTTCCAATCCACGATTGGTAATAGTCGTTTGTGTTTTATTTTAAAAATAGTTTGGTAATTGTCGTTTGTGTTTTATTTTTAAAAGTAAATGGATTAAAAAAGACGCACAGTCAAGCCATGCGTCCGAAAAACGCTGACTTAATTTGCAACTTTCCATTCAGAAATAAGAAAATCCGAAATACGGAGAACCTATCGCTAAAGTGGGCGTCAGCATTTTTTCCTATGCTCTCCCACTTTAACAACACCTAATATTTCGGTTGTTATGCGTACTTTTGAGAATTACTCTCGTCTCCATACTGCCGTCGGCTTTTCCGTACGCAAAAAAAGCCAGCCCATATTCAATTTTCTTAAAATTTTATCTGAAAGGATAAGTTGCAAATATATTATACACCAA
Organism: Clostridia bacterium; assembly: GCA_017621875.1. Lineage (GTDB taxonomy): Bacteria > Bacillota > Clostridia > UBA1381 > UBA1381 > UBA1738. The sequence continues at coordinate 71,280 of JAGASE010000007.1, read as the reverse complement.
AATATTCTTTTTGTCTATACTGATTTTGAGATTATTCGGCATTATTTGTCGCAGGATTTGACATTCTGCGACATTTGTATGTCGATTTGTGTTTTATTATGTCTGATTATATGGACTTTTTCGGGACGTCGGGGACGCCGTCCCCTACATTGATGCTTATTGTCAAAATAACAAAACGCAAATTCCCATACAGCAAAAAGAGGAGTGCTCTTCAGGCACTCCCCTCAATTTTTTAGAATTTTGAACGTGCAGTATAATGTGTATGCAGCAGCTCGTGAGCCTTGTGTGAACCCGGCTTCTCGAAATATTCCTTATACAGAATATCCATATCAGGATTCTTGTGTGACTGTCTTACAGTCGCCTTCTTATCCTCTGCATAAAGAGCCTTTGCTCTTTCTGCCTTAACATCAACTGTCATCCAAGTCTTAGCTGAGCAAATCGGCTGACCGCCGCCTGTTACGCAGCCGCCCGGGCAAGCCATAACCTCAATAAAGTGATAGCTCTTTTCGCCCGCCTTGATAGCATCAAGCAGCTTTCTTGCATTTCCCAGACCATGAACAATAGCAACATTAACGTCCATACCGCCCATTTTTACAGTAGCTTCCTTAATTCCCTCTGTACCGCGTACAGCCTCAAAATCAAGGTTGTCAAGAGGCTTATTCTCAAGAATTTCATAAACTGTTCTGAGTGCTGCCTCCATAACACCGCCGGTTGCACCGAAGATGTGTCCTGCACCTGATGCCTCGCCGAATGGTCGGTCAAACATTTCATCAGGCAGCTTATCAAAGAGAAGTCCCGATTCCTTAATCATCTTTGCAAGCTCTCTTGTTGTGATAACTGCATCAACATCGCGAAGACCGTCGTTTTCCATTTCAGGACGGCTGTTCTCGTACTTCTTAGCCACGCATGGCATTACAGATACAACATAAATCTTTTTAGGATCAATATTGTTCTTTTCAGCGAAGTAGCTCTTTACAACCGCTCCGAACATCTGGTGCGGTGACTTACAGCTTGACAGATTATCAATAAATTCAGGATAGTTATGCTCGCAGAACTTAATCCAGCCCGGTGAGCATGAAGTAATCATCGGCAGTGTACCGCCGTTTTTAATTCTATCCAAAAGCTCGTTGCCTTCCTCCATGATTGTAAGGTCGGCACCTGTATCGGTATCAAATACCTTATCAAAGCCCAAACGGCGAAGTGCTGCAACCATCTTTCCTGTTACAGGTGTTCCCATAGGAAAACCGAACTCCTCGCCCAGTGCTGCACGAACAGCAGGAGCTGTCTGAACAACAACATACTTATCCGGGTCTGCGATTGCATCAAACACATCGTCTGTTGCATATCTCTCGTGGAGTGCTCCTGTAGGACAGGCTGCAATACACTGTCCGCAGTTTACGCAGGCAGTTTCACCCAAAGGTGATTCAAACGCACTGCCAATCTTTGTAACAAAGCCTCTCTCCTGTGCGTCGATAACACCAACCGTCTGAACATTCTTACAAACGTTTACGCAGCGGCGGCAGAGAATACACTTGTTATTATCTCTTACGATTGATGTGCCTGATTCGTCTATATCATACTGATTCATCACGCCCTCGTAAGTGATGCCTGTTACACCAAGCTCATCACAAAGCTTCTGCAGCTCACAGTTCTGATTTCTTGAGCAGGTAAGACACTTTCTGTCATGGTTTGAAAGAATAAGCTCTAAGGTGTTCTTTCTTGCCTTCTTTACCTTCGGAGAATGTGTTAAAACCTCAATACCCTCAGCTACAGGGTATACGCAGGCTGCCTGCAATGCTCTTGCACCGACAATTTCTACAACGCACATTCTGCATGAACCTGTAACAGACGCGTCCTTTAAATAACAAAGAGTTGGAATATCAATTCCGTTAGCCTGTGCAGCCTCCAGAATGGTAGTACCTTCCGGAACACTGATGGCCTGACCGTTTATTTTCAAGTTAACCATATTATCAATATCCTTTCTAAAGATTATGCCTTATAAATTGCACCAAACTTACATGCAGTCTGACAAGCACCGCACTTGATACATTTTTCCTGGTCAATAACGAACGGAGACTTAATCTCGCCCGTGATTGCGTTTGCAGGACACTGTCTTGCACAGAGGCTACAGCCCTTACACTTTTCAGGATCAATCGTGTACTGTGCCAAAGCCTTACATACGCCTGCAGGACATTTTTTATCCTGAACGTGAGCAATATATTCATCTCTGAAATACTGCAGGGTAGAGAGAACAGGGTTTGGAGCTGTCTGTCCCAGACCGCAAAGTGAGGAAGCCTTGATTGCGTAACACAGCTCTTCCATCTTGTCTATATCCTCCATTGTACCCTTGCCGTCTGTAATCTTTGTCAGGATTTCAAGAAGTCTTCTTGTACCGATACGGCATGGTGTACACTTACCACAGGATTCATCAACAGTAAACTCAAGGAAGAATTTAGCGATGTCAACCATACAGTTGTCCTCGTCCATAACGATAAGTCCGCCTGAGCCCATCATTGAACCGATAGCTATAAGTGAATCGTAGTCAATCGGTGTGTCGATAAGCTCTGCCGGGATACATCCGCCGGAAGGTCCGCCTGTCTGTGCAGCCTTGAACTTCTTGCCGTTCGGAATACCGCCGCCGATTTCCTCAACGATTTCGCGAAGAGTTGTTCCCATCGGAATCTCAACAAGTCCTGTATTGTTAATCTTTCCGCCCAATGCGAATACCTTTGTACCCTTTGATTTCTCGGTACCCATCGATGTGAACCATTCAACACCGTTTAAGATAATCTGAGCGATATTTGCGTAGGTTTCTACGTTATTTAAAAGTGTCGGCTTACCCCACAGACCCTTGATTGCCGGGAACGGAGGACGAGGACGAGGCTCACCACGCTTACCTTCAATAGATGTTAAAAGTGCTGTTTCCTCACCGCAAACGAACGCACCTGCACCAAGTCTTATATCAAGGTCAAAGCTGAAGTCTGTACCGAAAATGTTCTTACCTAAAAGTCCGTATTCTCTTGCCTGATTTATTGCAATTCTAAGTCTTTCAACCGCAATCGGATACTCGGCACGGATATAAACGTAGCCCTGGTCAGCACCTACCGCATAGCCGGCAATAGCCATAGCCTCGATAATAGCATGTGGGTCGCCCTCAAGGATAGAACGGTCCATGAACGCACCAGGGTCACCCTCGTCGGCGTTACATGCAACGTACTTCTGGTCGCCCTTAGCGTCATGTGTGAACTGCCACTTCATTCCTGTTGAGAAGCCGCCGCCTCCACGACCGCGAAGTCCCGAATCCTTGATTATCTGAATAACCTCTTCAGGTGTCATCTCGGTAAGAACCTTACCAAGTGCCTGATAACCGTCAACAGCTATATATTCATCAATATTTTCCGGGTTGATAACACCACAGTTACGCAGTGCTACACGCATCTGCTTTGCGTAGAACTGTGTTTCGTTAAGTGATTTAATGTTATCTTCTTCAACTGTTTCACTGTAAAGAAGTCTTTTTACGATACGTCCCTTTAAGAGATGCTCTTCAACAATTTCCTTTACATCTTCCTTATTTACTCTGCTGTAAAATGCTCCCTCCGGGTAAACAACCACAATCGGACCTAAAGCACAAAGACCGAAGCAGCCTGTCTGAACAAGCTTAACCTCGTTTTCAAGACCGTTTTCCTTAAGACGGCTCTCAAATTCCTCCTGAAGAGTTACCGAGCCGGAGGAGGTACATCCTGTACCGCCGCAAATTAATACATGAGATCTGTATATATTCATTTAATATAACCCCCTATTATTTCGCTTCTGCACCAATGGTATATTCTGTAACAGGCTGATTATTGATAATATGCTCAGCTACTACACGTGCCGCCTTATCCTCGGACATATGAATATATGTCACCTTATCCTGTCCCGGAACATACACCTCTACAATCGGCTCATAGCGGCACATACCGATACAGCCTGTCTGTGTAACCGTTACGTTACCCAAGTTACGTTTTTCAATCTCCTGCAGGAAAGCGTTCAGCACCGGACGTGCTCCTGCCGCAATACCGCAGGTAGCCATACCTACAACAACGCGGATTCCGTCCTCACGCTCTTTGCGTAAATTAACCTGACTCAAAGCTCTGTTACGAATTTCCTGCAATTCTGCCAAACTTTTCATAATTTACCTCCTGAAATATTTTATTACTTTATTATATAAAACACCTGCGACACTTTAACTTATATCGCAAAGTCCTTCTTTTATATATCCGTCTATCCACGTCAAAACCTCCGGCATATCAAGCGGCACATCGCCTAAAACGCCTCTTATCTCCCTTGTGTCGAGAGTAAAGGTTTTTCCGTTTTTTGTGTGGCGGTATAAAAAATCGATTTCGGGAGAACCTGATATTAGAGTCTCCATCGTTCCCGCCATATCTCCGACAGGTGCACGGTCAATGTGGTCAAGCACAAAGCTTGTACGCAATTTTGTCCCCACGCCCTCCTCGGAGGTTATATCCAGTCTTCCGCCGCACTGCACGCTCGCCGCCTCAAAAAGCGATATCCCCATGCCAACCTTTCGGGTTGTTCGTGTGGTGGAAAACGGGTCCTTTACTGTTTTTAAAAATTCCTCGCTCATGCCGCAGCCGTTGTCGTTTATCTCAATAGTAAGAAGATTTTTTTCCGAATCTTCATTTATTAAAATTTCAATCAACGTGGCATTTGCTTTTACCGAATTTTTTGCTATGTCTAATATATGCAGTGATAATTCCTTCATAAATGACACCCTTTTGTCCTGAAAATATCCGAAACGCTGTCACATTCCAAGTAAGCCTCCGCATAAGCGATATCCGCAAGGTAATGTGCGTCGGAATTTCGGAAAATGCTGTACTTTTTAAGCTCCGTGCGAGCCGCAAGGTATGCGTCCAAATCCTCCGTTGCCTTAGATACCTCAATGCATTTTATGTCAAGGTTGTCCGGGATAAAGCCTAAATTGGTCAGCACACTGTAAGAATGTCTGTCCACATGTGCCGGAACAAAAATTCCTCCCACCGACTTTACCAAATCGAACAAGGCGTCAAACGAAAGCGATGTCGGTGAAATGAGAAGCTTTTCCTCATATCCCGTCACATTATCGTCCTCGTCCATAAAAAGCTGTTCACCGAAGATATCGGGACGGTTTTTTATGTCGGGCAGACTCTTATATACAACAGCTGCCGCTTCCTCCGCCGCATCAATACTCGGATAAAGCGTGAGGACGTGTACCTCCTCCGCCGTTTCGACCTCCATTGCAGGGACAACCGAAACGCCGCACGCCCTACCTACTGCCATTGCCGCACGCACATTTCCCACAGTGTTGTGGTCGGACAGTGCAATGGCATTAAGCCCCGAAAGTGCCGCCATATTGACAATATTGTTCGGAGTCATATCCTTATCGCCGCATGGCGAAAGTGCGGAATGAATGTGGAAATCATAATACAGCATATTATATTTCTCCACTAAGCTGACAGGCAAGACTGTATGCTGTTTCGCCGCTTTTTAAAATTATAATTCCCTCACTGTTTGCCTTATTGATAACTGCCTCATCTGCCGAAACTCCCTCGCAGAGGATTATACACGCACTATCGGTAAGTGACGCAACCGCAACAATATTGATATTGTTCATTATGGTTATCCACGCATCTCCCGACTGTGCCTTGCCCATAACCCAACTTAAAAGGTCACCGATGTAACAGCCTGTCACATCTCTGTCCTCAAAATTCGGCTCTGTGGCAACTGTCAAATTCAGTGTTTTTATCAATTCAGATACTTTCATATAACACTACCCAAGCTTTCTTTTATTTTGCAGACGCGTCAAAGCTTTCGTTAAGCTCATAAAGCTCCTTGGCAAGCTTTTTAACCTGCTCTCTCATGATGAATATGCAGTCGTTTTCACTCGCAAAGCCGCGGACAATATCCTCCGCCAAGGCTTTGCACGACGGTGCTCCGCATGAGCCGCAGTCCAGCTTTGGCAGCCGCTCATAAAGCTCATCCATAAGCTCCATTTTCTGCATCGCCTTTTCCAAATCATCGTCAAGACCGGAATGCTTTCTTCCCTCAACCGGCTTTTTCCACGAAAACCGCTCTACATCTGCAATTTTCGGCTCACTCACGTTAGAGCGTTTTTTTGACTGCTGTGCAATCCTACGCGACGCTATAAACGGATTTACAATGTTAAGCGGTCCGCCGGAGCAGCCGCTTGTGCAAGCCGAAAGCTCAATAAATTCTACATTATTAACCTTCCCGTATTCGATTTCCTCTAAAACCTGCAGCACGTTATTTATTCCGTCAACAGCGATATAGTCCTCAACACCTGAGCCTTTGCACTCTCCGCCGCTCCTCGCCCAGAAGATTCCTTCATAGCCCGAAACCGCAAGCGGCAGCTCGTCCTCAATATCATCTATTATCGGACGGATTTTCGCAAAAGCGTCCTTTACCGAAATTGCTCCGCTTACATTGGATTTTTCAAGTGTGAGCGGTGATTTTATGCTCGTTACCTTTGCAGGACACGGTGAGATAAAGAAAACTCCTATTTCTTCATCGCAAAGCCCGGTTTTCTTCCGAGCCTCCTCCCTTGCCAGCATAGCCGCCGCCTCCATTGGCGAAACAAGGCTTAAAACATTTCCCAAAAGTCCGGGAAAGCGTTCACGCATAAGCCGCAGAACCGCCGGACATGCCGAGCTGATAACAGGCTTTTTTATGTTCCCCGACGCTATAAGCTCCCGCGTTGCAGCACTTATATACTCCGCTCCGCGTGCAACCTCGAAAACATCATCGAAGCCTATCTTTATAAAAGCATTCAAAATTCGGTTTACGCTTATTTCACAGCGGAACTGACTGTAAAAGGACGGTGCGGGCATTGCTATATTATATTTAAAATTGTCCAGCATGGAAAAATCATCTGCCGCAACAATTTTTGCGTGAGACTGACATACTCTTATGCATTCTCCGCAATCAATACACCGTTGCTTTATTATTTTAGCCTTACCGCGGCGTACACGAATTGCTTCGGTAGGGCAATGGTCAATACAGTTTGTGCAGCCGTGACATTTCCTTGCATCTAAAGTAACCGAATGGAAATAAGTCATAATAATCCCCCATTTTGCCGTTTTGCTGCGAGCGGCGTGTGTACAAAGGTACTGCCCTGAGCAAAAAACGGTGAGATGCGACGCTTATTTTTCTCATCAATCATAACGCGAGAAAGAAGCAAGCAGGTTGCCGTTTTGCAGTGAGCGGTGCCGTACAAAGGTACTGCCCCGAGCAAAAAACGGTGAGATGCGACGCTTATTTTTTGCGTTATCATTTACAGATTTATAATCAGTGTTAAGGTAGTTCCCTTTCCGGGAGCAGTGTCAATAAGCATATCATCTGTGTATTTTTTAATATTCGGAAGACCCATTCCGGCTCCGAAGCCAAGCTCACGTATTTTTTCGCTGGCGGTGGAATACCCCTCCTGCATTGCAAGCTCAAGATTTGCTATGCCGGGTCCGTTGTCGCGGAAGGTCACCGAAATAGCGTTCGACTTGATTTCTGCCTCACACTCGCCGCCTCCGCCATGAATAATCGTGTTTATTTCCGCCTCATACATAGCGATTGAAACGCGTCTTACGATTTCAGTTGAAATACCAAGCCGCTTTAAAACCGATTTGAAATTGCTTGAAGCCTCGCCCGCCAAAGAAAAGTCTTCGCCGGAAATATCATATTTTTTAATCATTGCTGCGTCCCCTTAAGCCCTCATCGTAAAGCATACCGCAGGCGGTATAGAGCGGAAGCTGCGTGCTCAGGATTGTTATATCCTTATCCTTCGCAAGCTCAATAACGTCCTCTGCGGGAGTTTTGCCGCGAACAAAGCAAACCGCAACAATATCCATCATTTCCGCGGTACGTATTACCTGAGAATTTATAAGACCGGTTAAAAGCAAGGACTGGTCCTTTACAAACGCAAGCACATCGCTCATAAGGTCGCAGCCGCAGGCTGTGTGAATGTCCTTTTTACAAAGTGCCGCATCGTCCTCTCCGCTTAAAACCTCAGCGTCCAGAATTTTTTTAATATCAGACAACAGCATACTTTAGCTCCTTAATTATATTTAGCAAGTATATCATCTACATCTTTTACTGTCAGACGGCCGTAAACCTCATCATTGACAGTAAGAACAGGTGCAAGACCGCACGCTCCTATGCAGCGTGTTGCGTCAAGCGAGAACTTACCGTCCGGTGTACATTCGCCAACGTCAATGCCGAGACGCTCCTTAAACTTGTCAAGAATATCTCCCGAGCCCTTAACGTAGCATGCCGTTCCGAGACAGATTCCGATTTGGTATTCTCCCTTTGGATTAAGCGAAAACTGTGTATAGAAAGTTACTATACCGTAAATTTCAGCCAGCGGAACATTCAGTCCCTCTGAGATTATTTCCTGAACCTCTATTGGAAGATAGCCGTATATGTTCTGTGCTTCATGCAGTACAGGAATTACAGCTCCCGCCTCATCCTTATGAGCGGCAATAACTTCCATTAGCTTTGCTTCTTGTTCTTTTGTGCCTTTAAATGGCACAGCACTTGATTTGTTCATTATTTTCCTCCTTATCCTTAATTGCAAAATAGCCCAGTTATGATTATATCACAAAATTTTATAAAAATCTACATTATAATTAAAAAAATCTGAATTTCATTTATTTTGTTATATATTTAACAAAAAACCAAATTTTCCTTAGAGAAGATTGACAAATAAGCTGCAGCGAGTCATTCCTCCAATGCGGTATCCGGCTGCTCGGACGGCTCATCAAGTGCCTGTACGTCCTTCAGCTTTTTCTGTATTGCACGAGTCCTTACACCGACCAGCTTGTCAAGCTCCTTGTTCGCCTGGTCAAGCCGCGTCTGTGTTGCCTCCAGCACCGCTCCGAATTTGTCGAACTCGGCTTTTACCGACGACAGCACTGTCCATACCTCTACGCTGCGTTTTTGTATCGCGAGCGTTTTAAAGCCCATCTGTAGAGAGTTTAAAAGTGCCGCCATTGTGCTTGGCCCTGCGATATTTACCTTGTAGGTGTTTTGCAGAACCTCCACCATTCCCTGATTTACAACCTCTGCATAAAGCCCCTCAAACGGCAGGAACATAATCGCAAAATCGGTTGTATACGGCGGCTCAATGTACTTATCGTGAATGTCCTTCGCAAATGACTTGATTCTTGTAAGCAGCACTGAAACGGCAGACTTTATAAGCTCCGGATTGCCCTGCTCATACGCACTCTGCAGGTCATAAAACGCATCGCCCGGAAATTTAGAATCTATCGGCAGATAGACAAAGCCGCCCTCGTTCGGCATTTTTACCGCAAATTCAACGGGATTTTTGCTGCCCGGAACCGTCACTACATTTTCCTCATACTGTTCGGGTGCAAGGATTTCCTTTAAAATCGCACCAAGCTGAATTTCGCCCAGTATTCCGCGTGTTTTCACATTCGACAGCACCTTTTTGAGGTCGCCCACTCCCACCGCAAGCGTCTGCATTTCACCAAGTCCCTTGTAAACCTGCTCCAGTCGCTCGCTCACCATTTTAAAGGATTCACTCATTTTTTCCTCAAGCGTTTTCTGCAGCTTTTCATCAACGGTTTTCCTCATATCCTCCAGCTTTTTGGAGTTGTCCTCCTGCATCGCAAGAAGGCTCTTCATCATAACCTCACGCATTGCCTCCAGCTTTTGCTCGTTCGTCTGCTCAAAGCTTTTAAAGCGTGTTTCCATCTGCGACAGACTTCCCAGCACCGCCTTATTCATTTCTCCCTGCTTTTCGGTGATATTTTTGTCTATCTCGGTAAATTTTTTCGATTGAAATTCATCGGTATTTTTCTGGTTCTGTGAAATCATTTCACCCAAAAGCTTAATGGTTTCAATGATTTTTGAATTATCCGCTGCACCCTTTCTGAATAAGCCTGCTAAAGCAAGCACCAAAACAGCGGCAACCATGATTATTAAAATAATATCCGTCATAACTCTACCCCTTTAAATATATTTAAAAATATCCTCAGTATTCGCCTCTTTTATTTCTATCGGACAATCTGCCAGAATTTCGGCAAAAATCGCTGCAGCACACCGCTCGGTCGGATAGTGACCTGCGTCAATTATATTTATCCCCGCCTCGGTGTAATCAATCATATTGTGATATTTCATATCGGCGGTCAGCATTACGTCCGCACCCTTTGAAATCGCAGTCGGAATACTGTCGGCACAAGCTCCCGAGCCTATAGCAATACGCCGCACCATACGTGTGCAATCGCCGCTTACACGCACTCTCGGCGTCTGCAGCTTATCACGCACCAGCTCGGCAAATTCCGAAAAGCACATCTCCTTTTTTAAGTTTCCTATTCTGCCAAGCCCTGTCTCCTCCAAGGGCTGTGCGTCCAAAAGCTCAAAAAGCTCGGCAAGATACGCATTTATGCCGTTTTTTCCGACATCGCAGTTGGTGTGTGCCGCATAAATATTAATGCCGTTTCGGATAGCCTTCAAAAGCATACGCCCCGTTTCGGTTTGGTCGTTAATTTTATTTATCGGAGAAAACAATATCGGGTGATGCGAAATAATCAAATCCGCACCCCACTCTGCCGCCTCATCTATAACGCGGCGGTTGATATCCAGCGTTACCATCACTTTTTTTATTTCACTGCAGCCTTCTCCTGCCAAAAGTCCAACGTTGTCCCATTCATATGCACTTTCGGTCGGAAATTCCGCTTCGATTTTCTGCATAATTTCAAATAATTTCATAATACTCCTCCATTCGCCTCTTTTTGGGCGACACACGCAAAAGACATGGTCTTCAACGCTTATTCACACTTTATATCTCTTTCAATTTCTTCAAGCTCCGAAAGCAGCCTTTCCATTCTTTCAATTTCCGAGTCATTTCTTTCACTGCTTGCGTTAAGACCGTTATAAATCCCCGTAAATTCACGCTTTTTCTTTTCAAGCAGCTGCACAAAAAGCGGATGATTTCTTACAGCTTTCGGCAGATGCAGGTCGATTTCCTTTTCATAAACATTCGCCCGACCGCTGCTCGCCACCATCAGGTTATAAACCTTAAAGCCCTCAACCGCAATATCCTCGCAAGTTATATTAAAGCCGTTTTCGGCAAGAAATTTACGTAACTCATACTGCGAATTCATAGGCTGCAAAATGAGCCGGCTGCCGCGAGCCTTTTCGATATCCGCCGCTATGATTTTTTCTATCATTTCACCGCCCATGCCTGCTATAATAATAGTTTCAACCTCTTCTTTTTCTATTGGCGAAAGTCCCCCGCCCAGCCGCAATTCTATATTCTGCCCATATTTTTTTGTATGCTTTTCCGCCATCTTAAGCGGACCCGGCTTTATGTCGGTCGCAATCACCTTTACTCCTGCCTCGGCAAGCTTTATCGGCACATAGCAGTGGTCGGTTCCTATATCGGCACAGGACTTCCCCTTTACATGCCGCAAAATCATCTCAAGTCTGGGTGTAATCATCAAAAATTCCTTTCTTGCATAAAAATTCAGTTATACAACACATTATCAACAGGTGTGGATAACTTTATTTGTCATCAAAACCGCACAAAAACGATGTTTTTTCACTCTGTCAACATTTATTTTGGTTTAAAAGTGTAAATTTTGGTCCAAATTTGTGGAAAACTTGCATAATTTTTTGTAAACCAACCCAAAAATTTAACATTTACGTGTTTAAGCCATTTCCACACCCTCAAAATTTGTAGGATAAGTATGTGGATAAAGAGGATAACCACGAGAAATCCACATAAAATAATACTTTTTGATGTTGAAAACATTTTTTAATGGTGTGGATAGTTTTATACATTGGTTTACATAAAAAATTTATATTTTCTGCCTTTTTCCCCGTAATTTTACTTGCTGATTTATGTGAATAATTAAATACTTTTCAATTACTTAATTCATAGTTCTTCGCTCAGTTCAATAGTTTTTTTACAAACAAAACGGGACAATCTTGTCCCGTTTATATGTTATTTAATAATATCTGTACCCATATAAGGAACAAGTGCCTCCGGAACTGTAACCGTTCCGTCTTCATTCTGATAATTTTCTAATATGGCTGCAACTGTTCTGCCGACCGCAAGACCTGAGCCGTTAAGCGTATGCACAAGCTGTGCTTTATCCTTGGGGCTGTCCTTAAAGCGGATATTGGCACGTCTTGCCTGATAATCCTCAAAGTTAGAGCAGGACGAGATTTCAACATATCTTGCATAGCTCGGCATCCATACCTCTATATCATAGGTGCAGGCTGATGAGAAGCCCAAATCGCCGGTTGACAGGCATACCACACGGTATGGGATTCCGAGTCCCTGAAGCAGTCTTTCCGCGTCATTTGTAAGCGACTCCAGCTCTTTATATGAATCCTCCGGACGTGCAAACTTAACAAGCTCAACCTTATTAAACTGATGCTGACGAATCAATCCGCGAGTATCTCTTCCTGCAGAGCCTGCCTCCGCTCTGAAGCATGCAGAATATGCACAATATTTAACAGGCAGCTTTGTGCCGTCCAATATTTCGTCTCTGTGAAGGTTTGTAACCGGCACTTCCGCTGTCGGTATCAGGAAATAACCATTATTTGCAACCTTAAATGCGTCCTCCTCAAACTTCGGAAGCTGACCTGTACCCGTCATAGACACTCTGTTCACCATATACGGCGGAAAAATCTCTGTATAGCCATGCTCGGTGTGAGTGTTCAGGAAATACTGAATAACGCTTCTTTCAAGTCTTGCACCAAGTCCCTTGTATACAGTAAATCTTGTTCCTGCAATCTTTGCACCGCGGTCAAAATCCAGAATATCAAGGTCTGTACCGATATCCCAGTGAGCCTTTGCCTCAAAATCGAAGTTTCTCGGCTCGGACCACCTTCTTATCTCCACATTATCGGAATCATCGCTGCCAACAGGGCTTTTTTCCGACGGAATATTCGGGATTCTGAGCATAAAATCTCTCAATTTCTCGTCAATTTCGCTAACCTTCGCATCAAGCTCCTTAATTTCGCCCGAAAGCTCCTTCATTTCGGCAAAAATCTTATCGGTATTTTCGCCCGCCTTTTTCATTGCGGGAATCTGTTTTGTAATTTCATTCTGCTTTGCCTTCATTTGCTCAACCTCGGCAAGAATTTCGCGGCGTTTTGCATCCAGCTCTATCGCCGGAGTGATGTCCAGGTCGCTGCAGCGATTTTTAAGTGCCTCTCTTATTTTATCAGGTTCTGTTCTTAATAATTTAATATCTAACATGTTTCTTCTCCGTTCCTTTTTTATTGTTTATATTATAATAGGTAATTACTGCGTCTTTTTTACAAGAATATCGTAAATTTCCTTCTGTTTAGGCGATAAATCCTCGGTATAAATCCCCTGCAGCAGCTCTTTTGCTGCGTCCTCGTCGCCATCGCAAAGCTCGCTGTAGACAGCGATAAGTGCTTCATATCCTGAAGTCTGTTTCAAAAGCGTATCACGCTCCAAGGTAAGTGCATCCTTTTCGTCGGTAAGCGTCTGATTTTTTTCACGAAGAGTCTTATTAAGCTCAACAAGCTGCATATTCTCCTCGCTAACCTGTGCAGCCTTGTTTGAAAGGCTTACATTTTCCGCATCCATTTCACTCACACGCATTTCTTCAAGATGACGCTGACCCAAAAAGGATATTAAAATCATCACAATTGCAACCAGAAAAATCAAAGCGGTATACATAATCAGCGATTTATTGTCACTTTTCTTTACAGTCACGTGTTTCACCCCCGTTTTATAAGCTCTAAAAGACGTTCAAGGTCTTCATTTCCGTAATATTCTATCTCGATTTTACCCTTTTTACTTGTTCCCGAAAGCTTAACCTTAGTACCCAAAAATTGCTCTAAGCTCCTCGAAATACGCTCCAGCTCAATTTTATAAGCGGTATTCTGCTGTTTTTTGGATTTTGGCGTAGGCGTTTTTGCAAGGTCCTTCGCCAAAAGCTCGGCTTGGCGGACATTGAGACCGTCCTGAATTATGCGGTTTACAAAAAATTCACGCACAACCCCTGCAGGAACAGAAAGGGCACATCTTGCATGTCCTTCGGTGATTTCCCCGGCTATCAGCTTTTTTTGAATATCCTCATCAAGCGTTAAAAGACGCACAGAATTTGCGATAGCACTGCGGCTTTTGCCCAATTTTGTACTTATTTCCTCCTGCGTGAGATTGTATTCATCCATTAATGCACGGTATCCCATCGCCTCTTCAATCGGATTGAGGTCCTCTCTCTGCAGATTCTCTATTAATGCGATTTCTCTCACCGCAAGGTCGTCATAATCCTTTACAATAACAGGAATTTTCTTGATTCCCGCCTTTTTTGCGGCACGCCAACGGCGTTCTCCGGCAACAATCGTATAGCCTTCTGCGTTTTTTGTAACTACAATCGGCTGTATCAGCCCATGCTCCTTAATTGATTCGGACAAGGCTGCAAGCTTTTCCTCATCAAAGGATTTACGCGGTTGGTTTTTGTTGGGCATTACGTCTGTAAGCTTTACTTCAAGCACGCCCTGCTTGTCCTCTTCCTCGGCAAACAAAGCGTCAAGTCCTTTTCCTAAGCCCTTTTTAGCCATTTGACCACTCCTTATTATTATTAATTATTTCACGTGCAAGCGAAAAATACGCCTCTGCACCCTTTGATGTTATATCATATTTAATTATAGGCTGACCATAGCTGGGTGCTTCGGAAAGACGCACATTTCTCGGTACAGGCGTTGAAAAAACCTTGTCCGGGAAATGCTTTTTAACCTCGTCAAGCACCTGCTGTGACAAATTCGTCCTTGAATCGAACATCGTAGCCACAATTCCCTCAATTTCCAGGTCTTTATTTAACGATTTTTTGATTGTCTTGACCGAATTTATCAGCTGCGAAAGCCCCTCAAGTGCGTAATATTCGCACTGAATCGGAATAAGCAAGCTGTCTGCCGCCGTCATAATATTTATAGTAAGCATGCCGAGTGCAGGCGGAGAATCTATTATAATAAAATCATAGTCGTCCTTCACCGTTTTTAAAGCATTTTCAACAAAATACTCACGGTTTTCCTGATTTGCAAGCTCAATTTCGGCAGCCGAAAGCTCCGGAAGCGATGCTATTATAGACAGTCCTCTGCAGGCTGTTTTAACAACGGCTTCCTTTGTTTTATCACTGTCTGCCAAGCAATCATATAAAGAAAATTCAATACTGTCCTTGCTGACGCCAAGCCCAGAGGTTGAGTTTCCCTGCGGGTCGCTGTCAACAACAAGCACCTTTTTTCCTTTATATGCAAGGCACGCAGCAAGATTAACAGCGGTGGTGGTTTTTCCCACTCCGCCCTTCTGATTTGTTACGGCAATTATTTTTCCCATAAGCTGAATCCTTTGCTTTCATATTTTAATACCTAATTACATTATATCACAAAAATTTAAAATGTAAATGTTTCATGTGAAACATTTTTAATATTTTTTGAATATTTTATAAAAATTGGAAAAAACTACTGTTCGGGAGACCAAAATATGTATTTTTACAGAAAGGTTATGCCGTATGAAGATATTTGATAAGATTAAAAACTTTTTTATATATACTCCTCCCGATGAAAATTTTCAGTTTTCTTTGAAAAAAGACACCAGCGGAGCAGTTTTTGACGTGCGTGCAGAGAAAGAGGAGCCGCCCGCCCCGAAAATTTCTAAGGATATTGAGCAAAACAGGAAATATATCGAAAGTCGCTTTAACTATCCATTGAACAATGATGTTATTATAAGAGATTTGACGTTAAATGGGGACATAAAAATATTTTTGGTATTTTATGACGGAATGTGCAACGGCAAGCTTATAAATGACAATATTATAAAACCATTGCTTGAAATTCCGTTATTTGTTGACGAAGACCGCTACGATGCAGATATAATATTAGAAACACTTCTTACCCATTCACAATCAAGCAAAACCTGCGATTTTGACAGTATTATTGATAACATCAACTTTGGCTGTTGTGCAATATTTGTGGACGGCATAGCCGCAGCCTTTTCAGCCGATGTCAAGGACTGGCCGCACAGAACGGTGGATAAGCCCGAAAATGAGCAGTCTATTTACGGTCCTCAAGAGGCGTTTGCGGAGATGCTGCGAGGAAACTCCGCACAAATACGTAAGTTTTTAAAAACAGAAAAGCTGATATGTGAAAAAACCACCATTGGAAACATTTCAAAAACGCCCGGGGTAATAATGTATATTTCCGATATCGCCAATGAAGATTTAGTTAATGAGGTGAGACGTCGGCTTGACGGCATTTCCATGGATTACGTTATCTCTATCGAAGAGGTTTCCATGATGATAGAGGACAATCCCATGATGATTACAGGACACATTCTTGCAACAGAGCGTCCCGACCGCGTAGCACGTGCACTTTCTGAGGGAAGAGTCGCACTTGTACTGAACGCCAGTCCGCGTGCCCTTATTTTTCCGACAAATGCCTATGAAATGACTCACGCCGCATCGGACGCCTTTCTTCGCCCGGATTTTGCCAACATGTCGCGGCTTATTCGGCTTATTGCAATATTTATTTCGGTTCTTCTGCCCGGAATATTTTTAGCAATCACAATGTTCCACGAGGAAATGCTTCCGACATACCTGCTTTACGCAATAAGTGCATCACGACAAAACGTACCTTTTCCAAGCGTAGTAGAGCTTCTATTGATGGAATTTTCCTTTGAAATGATACGAGAGGCAGGAATACGCATGCCAAGCCCAATTGGCTCAATTTTAGGTATTGTAGGCGGTCTCATACTGGGGCAGGCTGCGGTGGGTGCAAAAATAGTAAGTCCTATAATGATTATCATAATCGCAATCACCGGCATCGGTTCTTTTGCCACAGCAGACTATTCGCTTGGTTGGAGTCATCGCATTTTAAAGCTCATATTTATATTACTCGGCAGCAGTTTTGGTTTTTTTGGTATAGCAATGGGAATATTTATTTATTCAGTCCTAATTGCATCAACCACCAGCTTTGGCATACCATTTTTGTCGCCATTGCCCGGAAACAAGCTGTATAAAGAGGCAGTGTTTGTTCCTCCTATATGGCAAACAGAAAAGCGACCCGGTTACCTTAAGCCAAAAAAGGACCGTAGGGAGGAAAAAATCAGCAAAAAGTGGTTTGTGGGCAGATGACATGTTTCACGTGAAACACATTAGTTTATAAGCTCACAGAACTTATCAAACAGGGACATTAAATAGTTTCAGGAGAGAAGACAGATGAACGATAAAATTGACTTAAACTCACGTCAGCTTACCTTGCTGATATCCAATCTTTTAATTGCAAAGATGATGTTTGCTTTTCCGAGATTTTTGTTTAAAACAAGCGGAAATGCCGCATGGATACAGGCTATTTATGTGTCCCTTCTTGCTTATATTCTTTTTTCCGCGTCTATTTGGTTTTATCGCTATACCGGCAACAAATCCATTCTGCAGCTTGCGGAAAGCACAGGGAAAATACCACTGAAAATAATCGTTGCTTTACTCGTAACAGTAATAATAACGGCAAATGTAGCAACCGAAATGCGTACCTTTACCGAATCGGTAAAAATAGTTCTTCTGCCAAAAACAAAAACCGAATTAATAATGATTTTCTTTGCGGTCACCGTTATTATAGGTGCATATTGCGGTTTCGGAACTCTTTCGGTAATAAACGCTTTGTTTTTTCCGTTTTGTCTGTTTTTTATACTTGTAATGGTAATTGTTCTTTTCCCAACATATAACGTCAATAACATATTTCCGCTGTTTGGTACGGGAGCAAAAGATATTTTTATAAAAGGTCTTCGCGATACGTCCTGTTTCACCGACCTGCTTGCACTGAATCTTATTCTGCCACACTGTAAAGACATCGAAATGGTTAAAAAAAGTGGCAGAAATGCCATTTTAATCAGCGGAACTACTCTTGTGCTGCTCTGTCTGTCCTATGGGTTAACCTATCCTTATCCATACTCCGCCGAATTTCTACTGGTACCTTATCAGCTATCGAGAATGGTTCGTGCAGGGGAGTATTTTCAGCGTTTTGAGGCACTTTTTGAATTTGTGTGGACAATAACTCAGCTTTTATACTCGTCCATTTATATATTTATCCTGTGCAACGTATTTCAAAACACATTTAAACTGAGATATTTACGACCTCTTATCCCATGCACAGTTACAGCATTGGCTCTTTTGTCCTTCATGCCCGGCACAGTGGTTGATTTACTCGATTCGGCTTACGGATTTAAACAAAAATTAATTCCTATAGCGTATCTTTTGCCCATTGTTATTCCTATTATATATATTATTGTGGAAAAACGACGATCACGCTCAAAATAGTACATCAGGGAAAGGTAGGTTAAAAGATGAAAAATAAGTTGATAAAAATCGTGGCTGTTCTGTTTATCATTTTCATTATTTCAGGCTGCAGTGATGCAACAGAGCCGGACACGTTAGGCTATGTAGTCGCTCTCGGCATAGACAAAGCAGAGCCGGAGGAGGCCAAATTTGATATAACAATTCAATTCGCAAATCCTGCCAAAATAAGCGGAGGTGCCAGCGAAAAGGGAGGGGAAGGGGGAGAGGAAAGTATTGAAAATATTACTGTAACCGCACCGAGCATTTATTCCGCAGTCAACATTGCAAATCACGTCGTAAGCAAAACCTTTACTCTCTCCCATACAAAGCTTGTTGTTTTTTCGGAGGAAATATGTAGGCAAGGAATAGAGGACCTGCTTGAAACCATAGGTAGAAGCAGTGATATCCGCCCAAATACTTATTTTGCGGTCAGCAAATGCAAAGCCAAAGAATTTTTAGAGGCGGTCAATCCCGAAACAGAAGTTAATCCCGTCAGATACTACACCATGATTTTTGAAAATGATTATTCGGGCTTTGTTCCCCAAAACTTAAGTCAGGATTTCTATTTTTATTCAAGCAGCGAGGAAAAAAGCACTGTTCTTCCTCTCTGTTCGGTCAGCGAGCAAAAGGGGACAGATAATTTCACTGATACCGGATACCAGTATAAATTAGAGGATTTCATGGCAGGGCAAGTTCCTTCGGAAAAGAAAGAAACTCAGGTTATGGGTATGGCAATTTTTGATAAGGACAAAATGCACGCCGAAATGGGGGACATTGAAACCGAAATTTATAATATTCTTACAGGGGAATACAGCAGCAGCTATGTGTCCTATTCTTACAGTCAAACCCCCGGCGATACCATAACCGTACTGCAGCAGCAGAGCCGCAAGCCTAAAGTTCTTGTAAACACCTCCAGCGATATTCCTAAAATAATGATTAAGGTGTTTTTGGAGGCAGATTTTTATTCCTCAACTCCCGAGGTTGCCGTAGAAGACCATCTTGATGAGTTTGCAAACGAGGTATCGGAAGAAATAAAAAAGGAAATTCAGCAATTTTTATCAAAAACACAGGAATTAGGGACAGATATTGTAGGATTTGGAAGTTATGCAAAGCGAGATTTTGCCGATGTTAAAGCATTCTCTGATTATAAATGGAAGGAAAAATACACAAACGCAGAAATAGAGGTTTTGGTAGACTTTGTAGTCAAGAGAACAGGTCTTGTGGTAAGGAGTGAAAATAGATGATAGATATTTTTATTTTTCTGCTCGTTCTTATAGTCATTCTGCGTACCATGATGTATGGTATATGGACTCTTAAAGGAAAAAATATATTGGGCGGCAGCTTCATTATGCTTTTATCATCGGGAACTGCAGTGCTTGCCGCATATCTTTTATTCAGAGGCAGCACTTGACAAATATATCAAAAAAGCTTATAATATGAGTCGAGTAAGTCAGACGATTGCGGGCACTTTAAAGGTGCGTGAGGAAAGTCCGGGCTCCATAGAGCAAGGGTGCCGGTTAACGGCCGGTGGAGGCGACTCCAAGGATAGTGCAACAGAAAATAAACGCCGAATTTTTCGGTAAGTGTGGAAATGTGAGGTAAGAGCTCACAGGGAAGATGGTAACTGAATTCCCGTGTAAACCCCACCCGGAGCAACATCGACAGTGCAGCTAAGCCTGCTCGGCATTGCACGCCTGATGGCTTGAGCGAGGAGGTAACTCTCCGCCACAGATAGATAATCGTCCGATACAGAACCCGGCTTATAGACTTGCTCATTGTTTTTAAAGAAAAACCGTTTAATCAGAAAGATTAAACGGTTTTTGTGTCCCTTTTATAATTCTTCGATTAAGTTTATATCATTTTCGGCAAGCATTTTGCTCCATTCGTCGGTCATTTTTGTATCGGTGATAAGCGTGTCAATACGGCTGAAATCGCTTATAACAGGAACACCGATTTTGCCAATTTTTGTATGGTCGCAGAGAAAAATTACTGATTCCGAGCAATCAATCATTGCCTTTTTTATCTCCGCCTCAGCCTCATTGGATTCAGTGAGACCGCGTGCCAAAGTTGCTCCTCGGCAGGAAAAAAACACCTTATTTGCAAAATAGTTCTCACGAATGGTTTTTTCCACAATTCTGCCTACGTACGACATGTTTCTTTGCGACAAAAGCCCGCCGGTAGACATCACGCGTATATTTTCGCATGAGGAAAGCTCATTTATAATACGCTCGGAATTTGTTATAACGGTAAGACTTTTCTTTTCCTTTATATTGCGTGCAATATGCAAACAGGAGGTGGAGGCGTCCAAAAACACCGTTTCTCCGTCCTTTATAATTTTTGCGGCACGCTTTCCGATACGTCCTTTTCCCTCATAATTTATAACCTCGCGGTCGGAAACAGGTATATCGGATTCCGAGCCTTCAACCAGCATAGCACCGCCGTAGGTCCGTACCAAAACCCCTTGTTTTTCAAGCTTTTCAAGGTCTCCGCGGATAGTTTCTGTAGTAACATCAAACTGCTTTGCAAGCTCCGGAACAAGCACGCTCTTATTCTTTTGGATAAGCTCCTCTATTTTATTCCTTCTTTCAACAGCAAGCATAACTTCACCTTATTTTCCCATAATATATTCATCTATAGCAGCCGCGGCAGACTTTCCTTCGCCCATCGCCATTATAACGGTTGCCGCACCTGTAACCGCGTCGCCCCCGGCATATACCCTCTCACGCGAAGTAAGTCCCGTTTCGCTGTCGGTTATAATTCCGCCCCATGTCTTGGTTTCAAGCCCTTTTGTGGTCGATTTTATAAGCGGATTCGGGCTTGTACCAATCGACATAATAACGCAGTCAACATCTATAACAAATTCACTGTCCTTTTTAACCACCGGCTTGCATCTGCCTGATTCGTCAGCCTCACCAAGCTCCATTTCAACGCATTTTATACCGCCGACAAAATTATTTTCGTCAGGCAGAATTTCAACAGGATTGGTAAGCAGCTTAAAGATAATTCCCTCTTCCTTTGCATGCTCAACCTCCTCGGCTCTTGCAGGAAGCTCCTCCTCGCCGCGTCGGTAAACGACATAAACCTCCTCGGCTCCCAGGCGTTTTGCACAGCGTGCCGCGTCCATAGCAACGTTTCCGCCACCCACAACCGCAACTTTTTTATTCTCCTTAATCGGCGTTTTGGAGTCCTCTTTATACGCCTTCATAAGATTAACTCTCGTTAAAAATTCATTTGCGGAATATACTCCCTTTAAATTTTCACCGGGTATTCCCATAAACCTCGGAAGACCTGCACCCGTACCGATGAATACAGCCTCAAAGCCGTCCTCCAAAAGCTCGTCTATTGAAAGCACCTTGCCTATAACCATGTTTGTTTTAATTTCAACGCCTAAGCTTTTAAGGGTATCAATTTCCTTTTGAACAATAGCCTTCGGCAGACGAAATTCGGGTATTCCATAGATAAGAACGCCTCCTGCTAAGTGCAGTGCCTCAAATACAGTTACACTGTAGCCCTTCTTCGCCAAATCTCCGGCACAGGTAAGTCCCGCAGGTCCTGAGCCTACTATAGCAACCTTGTGACCGTTAAGTTCAGGTCTTTCTATTTTATCTGTCCCTTTTTGATTATGCCAGTCTGCAACAAATCTTTCGAGTCTGCCTATTGCAACACTTTCACCCTTTATTCCTCTTACGCATTTTCCCTCGCACTGGTTTTCCTGCGGACATACTCTTCCGCAGACAGCCGGCAGGGAGCTTGCCTCGGATATTATTCTGTAGGCTGCTTCAAAATTACCCTCTGCAACCTCTTTAATAAAATCCGGGATATGAATTTTTACAGGGCAGCCTGAAACACACGGCTTATTTTTACAGCCCAGACATCTTTTTGCCTCGTCTATTGCGGTTTCCTCGGAATAACCGAGTGCTACCTCAAGAAAATTTTTGTTTCTTACATTAGGTTCCTGAGAGGGCATTGGATTCTTCTTAGGTGACATATTCGGCATTTTATTCTACCCCCTTAAACAAGCTGCAAGCCTTATCATGTGCTTTTCTTTCAAATGCTTTATACATTGAGGCTCTTTCCATAGCCTCGTCAAAATCCACCAGATGTCCGTCAAAGTCAGGACCGTCAACACAGGCAAACTTCACCTCTCCGCCAACACTTATGCGGCAGCCGCCGCACATTCCCGTTCCGTCAATCATAATAGGATTCATGCTTACAACGGTTTTTATACCGTATTCCTTGGTGAGCATGCATACAAATTTCATCATAATCAAAGGTCCTATAACGATAACCTCATCGTATTTGTTTCCTTCTTCAATCAGCTTCTTAAGTGCATCGGTAACAAGTCCCTTTTCGCCGAAGGAGCCGTCATCGGTCATAACCTGCAGCCTGTCCGAAACAGCGTCAAAATCCTTGTCCAATATGACAAGCTCGCGGTTTCTGAAGCCGATTACCGAATGAACGCACGCACCCTGCTCGTGCAGCTTTTTTGCAACAGGATATGCAATAGCACAGCCTACGCCGCCGCCTATAACGGCAACCTTTTTAAGACCGTCCGTTTCGGTCGGCTGCCCCAAAGGTCCTACAAAATCACAAATGCTGTCTCCTTCATCTTTTTGATTAAGTTCCTCTGTCGTAGCACCCACTATCTGAAAAATAACGGCTACTGTTCCGGCGTTTCGGTCATAATCGGCAACGGTAAGCGGAATACGCTCTCCGTCCTCCGAAACACGTAATATAATAAACTGCCCCGGCTCTGCTTTTTTTGCAATATGCGGAGCCAAAATATCCATCCTTGTAACTGTCGGATTCAAGCAGACTTTTTTAACTATCTTATACATTTAAAATCATCTCCATTTTGCTTATCCTATTATAAACTTTTTTTTTTTATTTGTCAATTTATAATGCCCATGTATTGTATAAACAAACAAATTTTTAAGCATAATAATTAAAAAAAGAAAGAAAGGATTATCTTAATATGAAAGAATTTACTTATAAAATATGCGACGAGCTTGGAATACACGCACGTCCTGCAGGGCTTTTAGTAAAAGAGGCAAGCGACTTTGAGTCGGAAATAATGATTTATAAGGGCGAAAAAAGTGCGGATTTAAAAAGACTTTTTGCACTGATGGGATTATCGGTAAAAAAGGACGACACAATCCGCGTTACGATTTCAGGCAGTGACGAGGACGCGGCATTAACAGCTATAGAGGGATTTTTCAAAAATAATTTGTAGGAGTGTCATTTATGATTATATTAAGTGGTAAAGCAGTGTGCAGCGGCATCAACTTCGGCAAGGTCAGTTTATATACACGTGACAGCTTCACTGTAAAAAGACGGCACGTTGAGGACATTGAAGCTGAAACCATGCGTTACAATAAAGCAAAAACAGAGGCAATAGATGAGCTTGAGCTTCTTTATTATAAAGCTACCAAGGAGATAGGCGAGGCAGAGGCACAGATTTTTTCGATACATCGTATGATGCTTGAGGATATCGACTATAATGAGTCGGTAATGAATATAATAACAAAGCAGCGGCTGAATGCCGAAACTGCCGTGTTAATGACGGCGGACAGCTTTTCTAAAATGTTTTCCGATATGGACGACACCTATATGCAGGCAAGAGCAAGCGATGTGCGTGATGTTTCGGACAGAATTATCGGCATTTTAAGTGGCGAGGAGCGTCATGAATTTACAGCGGACGGCGACAATATTATAATTTTTGCCGATGACTTAGCACCAAGTGAAACACTGCAGATGGATAAGGAAAAAATAACTGCATTTGTAACCGAAAAGGGAAGTGCAACATCTCATACTGCAATTTTGGCACGCTCTTTGTCAATTCCGGCAATCATCGGTATAAAAAGCATCGTTAAAGAGGAATATGACGGAAAATTTGCAGCCGTTGACGGTTATACGGGAAGGGTTTATATTGAGCCTACCGAGGAAATTATGAAGGAGCTTTCGGCAAAAAAGAACGAAAAGGACGAGCAGCGTGAGCTTTTGAAGGAATTAAAGGATAAACCGACCGTAACTGTAGATGGCAAAAAAATAAAGCTGTATGCAAACATCGGTACTACCGCCGACCTCGGCAATGTTATTTTGAATGACGCCGAGGGTATCGGTCTTTTCCGAAGTGAGTTTTTGTACCTTGAAAGCGAGGATTTTCCGACCGAGGATATGCAATTTGAGGCATATAAAAAAATTGCGGAGGGAATGGGTGAGAAGCCTGTAATAATCAGAACTTTAGATATCGGAGCGGACAAAAAAATTGATTATTTCAAGCTGCCCGAGGAGGAAAATCCGGCACTTGGCATGCGTGCAATCAGAATTTGTCTTACACGCCGCGATATTTTCAAAACCCAGCTCAGGGCAATTCTTCGTGCATCGGCCTTCGGAAATATTATGATAATGCTCCCAATGATTGTTTCGCTAAAGGAGATACAAGACGCAAAGGCTATTATAAACGAGGCAAAGGCGGAGCTTGATGAGGCAAAAATTCCATACGCAAAGGACTTGCAGGTCGGTATCATGATTGAAACCCCTGCAGCTGCAATAATTTCCGATATTTTAGCAGAGGAATCTGACTTTTTCTCTATCGGAACAAACGATTTAACGCAGTATCTGCTTGCTATGGACCGCCAGAATGAAGACGTTGCGGAAATGATGGATACTCACCACGAGGCAATCCTGCGTACAATCAAAATGGTTATAGAAAACGCTCATAAAAAGGGCATCTGGGCGGGCATCTGCGGTGAGCTTGGCTCGGACAGTGAGCTTATACCGAAATTTTTGAAAATGGGTATTGATGAGCTTTCTGTAACCTGCGGCAAGGTTTTAGAGGTCAGAAAAATTGTAAGAGAAAGCTATTCTAAAAATTAAAAATATACGTCCCTTATATGCCTATAATAAGGGACATATAATTATTTTTTCATAGGCAGAAAGGATAAAGGAAAAATTTATGTTCGGCAGAAAAAAATCAAAAATAGTTGCAACACAAACAGGAGAATGTGTAGGAATTGAAAGCGTGCCCGACTCGGTTTTTGCGGATAAGCTTTTAGGAGACGGTATTGCAATCATTCCAACAGATAATAAGGTAAAATCACCTGTAAACGGCACTGTTGTGCAGGTTTTCGATACTCTGCATGCATACTCAATAAAGTCCGATGACGGACTTGAAATTTTAGTTCACATCGGACTTAACACAGTAGAGCTTAAAGGCGAAGGCTTTACGGCAAAAGTCAGCGAGGGCGATAAGGTTCACGCAGGAGATATTTTGTGCGAGACAGACATAAATGCTATTAAGGAAAAGGGATACGAGGTTTACACACCGATTGTTATTACAAATTCCGATGAACTCAAAAAGCTGGAATTTTTAAAGGGACAGGTAATCGGCGGAGAAACAACCGTTATGGAATATCTGAAATAAGTTTATTTATGTATAACAAAATTCCGCCCGATTTGGGCGGAATTTTATTTTCTTTATTTACTCGCTTATATGAATCATTACCTGTTCTATAATGCGTTTTACGTGGTCATCGCACAGGGAATAAAAGGTGTTTTTACCGTCGCGGCGTGCCTTTATAAGCCGTGCCTGCTTAAGACTTTTAAGCTGATGACTTATTGCCGACTGGCTCATGCCGGTCTTTTCAGCAATATCCGCAACACAGATTTCGTTATCAAACAAATTCCACAATATTTTTATTCTTGTATTATCTCCAAAAACCTTGAACACCTCGGTAAGGCTGTCCAAAAGCTCCTGGGAAGGAGCTTCATTTTTAAGTCTGTCCACAATCGCGGTATTATATTGGCAATGCTCGCACCTCATCGAAATTTCTCCCTTTCTGATATTAGTATTATTATACAACATCAAAAAGAAATTGTCAAATTATTTAATGTTTCCGAACTCTGCCGCAAAGGAGAGGTCATCTTCAATGCGAAGAAGCCTGTTGTATTTTGCAACTCTTTCACTTCTTGCAGGAGCACCCGTTTTAATCTGTCCGGCATTTGTGCTTACCGCAATATCGGCAATTATAGAATCCTCGGTTTCTCCGCTTCGGTGAGAAATAACCGCAGTGTAGCCTGCCTTGTGAGCCATTTCCACAGCGTCCAGTGCCTCGGAAAGTGTTCCTATCTGATTTACCTTCACAAGAATTGAGTTTGCAACACCCATTTCAATTCCCTTTTTCAGTCTTTTGGTATTGGTAACAAATAAGTCATCGCCTACCAGCTGCACCTTTTCACCGAGCTTTTGCGTAAGCATTCTCCAGCCCTGCCAATCCTCCTCACCCATACCGTCTTCAATCGAAACGATAGGATATTTCTGCGTAAGCTCCTCCCAGTACTGCACCATTTCCGCCTGAGTTCTCACAATCCCCGATTTCGGCATTTTGTAAGTCCCGTCCGACTGCACCCATTCCGAGCTTGCGGCATCAATCGCAATTTTAAAATCATATCCCGGTCTGTAGCCTGCTCTTTCGATTGCCTCCATTATCAAATCAAGTGCCTTTTCATCGCTTGAAAGATTAGGTGCAAAGCCGCCCTCATCGCCAACGCCGGTTGAATGACCGCCCTTTTTTAAGACCTCTTTTAAAGCGTGATAAACCTCACTGCACTGACGAAGTCCGTTTTTAAAGGCTGCCGCCGATGTCGGAATTATCATAAACTCCTGAATGTCGACGTTATTAT
This sequence comes from Clostridia bacterium, assembly GCA_017621875.1. GTDB lineage: Bacteria > Bacillota > Clostridia > UBA1381 > UBA1381 > UBA1738. The sequence goes on along the minus strand of JAGASE010000007.1, from coordinate 44,212 downwards.
CTGCATGAGCACCGCCGTTTAAAATATTCATCATAGGACGCGGCAGACGGTGACTGTTCACTCCGCCTATATATTGGTAGAGATTCATGCCTAAAGACTTAGCCGCAGCGTCGGCACAGGCAAGCGACACGCCGAGAATTGCATTAGCCCCCAAATTTGCCTTATTCTCACTTCCGTCAAGTCTCAGAAGCTCAAGGTCAATCTGGCGTTGATTTAATACATTCATTCCCAAAAGGCAATCGGCAATTTTTGTATTAACATTTTCCATCGCCTTTAAAACGCCCTTTCCGCCGTATCTTTCCTTGTCGCCGTCACGCAGCTCCACAGCCTCAAAAATTCCGGTTGACGCTCCCGACGGCACTATCGCACGTCCTACCTCATCGCAGGAGGTGTATACCTCGACCTCAATCGTGGGATTGGACCTGGAATCTAACACCTCTCTTGCATAAACGTCTACAATTTCAATATACTTTTTCATTTTTATTCCTTCCTTTCTTTTTTTATTATCATTATCTTTTTTTGGTAAAATATATACAATTTTTTTATTTTCTTAAAAAATAATGCGTTTTTTCTTGTAAATTATCTTATTTTCTGTTATTATTAAAATAGTACACTTATGTATAACTGATATGTATAAAACCAAACAGGGGGATAAAAATGGATATAAAACAGATATGGTCTGCCTCCCTATCATATATTCAGAATGATATAAACTCGGTTGTAGGATATAACACCTACATAAAGGACATCACTCCGATTTCATATGAAGGAGAAAATTTTGTGATAGGCGTATCTACATCAATCTGCAAGACGATGATTGATTTAAGATACACAGACATTATAGAAAAATCAATTTCTAAAATTACTGCATCTCCGGTCAAGCTAAAAATAATTTTAAAAAACGAATATAAAGAACCTGAAAAAAAGGAAATTCATGAGGAAAAAGAGGAAAAAAGCGTAAGCTCAAATATTATAAAATCAAATCTCAATCCGCGGTATACCTTTGATAATTTCGTTGTAGGCTCATCAAATGAATATGCGACCGCAATCGCAATGAGCACCGCAAAATATCCCGGACAAGAGAAGAACAATCCTCTGTTTTTGTACGGAAATTCGGGACTTGGAAAAACCCATCTTATGCAGGCTATCGGCAATGAAATTCTTAAAAATTCGCCGCATATGAAAGTAGTTTACGTCACCAGTGAACGTTTCACAAACGAAATGATTGAATCGCTGCACGTAAAGGATATGGGCTCTTTCCGTCAGCTTTACCGAAACGTAGACGTTTTACTTATCGATGATATTCAATTTATCGAGAACAAGCAAGGTATTCAGGAGGAATTTTTCCATACCTTCAATGACCTGTACCTTAATAATAAGCAGATTGTTTTAACCAGCGACCGTATGCCGAAGGACCTTGTAACCATTGAGGAGAGACTCAAAACTCGATTTGAATGGGGACTTAATATCGACATTATCAGCCCGGACTATGAAACAAGAGTTGCAATTTTGAAGAAAAAAGCGGAAAGCCAGAATGTTTATATAAGCGAGGAGGTACTTTCCTATATAGCAGAGCGGATAGATTCAAACGTCCGTGAGCTTGAGGGAGCACTTTTAAAAATAATTTCCTATGCCGGCATCAAAAACAGCGAGGTTAATATGGAAATCGCCGAAATCGCTATAAAATCCATTCTTCCCGATGATGGAATTATAAAAATAACTCCGAATAAAATAATAGAAAGCGTTTCTTCATATTATAATATATCCGAGGACGAGCTTTTGGGAAAATCCAAACAGAAAAACATAGCTTTTCCGAGACAGATTGCGATGTATCTCTGTAAAACTCTTACAAATCTCAACTTTGTAATGATTGCAAAGGCACTCGGAAACCGCGACAGAACCACAGTTATGTACGGTGTGGATAAAATTATGGAAACAATTAAGGTGGACAGCGGCTTAAAAGCAGATATTGACGCCATTATAAAGGATATTAATTCTCTTTGATTTTATAAACATTTTAAAGTGGAATTTATGAGGATAGAAAATTGGCATTTTTTGCCTGTTGATTACTTTTTTAAATCCACATTTTATAAACATCAAAAAATTAATAATTTTATGTGGTTATAAAGCCATTTTAAAGGCTTATCCATCAAACTCACACCACTACTAATATATAATACTATTATATATTTATATATACGTACGTACCTATGCAGAAAAATTTAGAAAAATTTATCCCCGAAAAGGAGTGTTAATATGAAAATTATTTGTCATAAACAGCAGCTTTTAAAAATTATCAATACCGTTCAAAAAGCAGTATCGGCAAAATCGATTATGCCTATACTCGAATGTATAAAAATAGACGCGTCAGCTGACGGAAATCTGACCGTTACGGGAAATAATCTCGATCTTTGTATTGAATACAATGATACCTGCAATATTCCCGAGGGCGGCTCTATTGCAATTTCTTCAAAAATGTTCGGCGAAATTATAAGACGTCTGCCTGATGAGGTTGTTACCGTTACGGTAAATGAAGAAAATAATGTAACCACTATTAAATGCGATAAATCGGAGTTTAATATTCAGGGACTTTCAGGTCTTGAATATCCTGCAGTTCCCGATGTAAACGAAACCTATCGCTTTACAATGAAGCAGGCGTCCCTTAAAAAAATGATAAGAAAGACTATTTTTGCCGTATCGCAGAACGAGGCAAGAAAGCCTATTTTAACAGGCTCGCTGTTTGAGATAGAAACAGGTGTTTTATCAGTTGTTTCAACCGACGGCTACCGTCTTGCTATCTGTAAGGAAACGGTTGATTCTTCACTTGCGTCGAAAAAATTCGTTATTCCGGGACTTACCTTAAAGGAAGTATTTAAGGTTTTGGAGGACGATGAGGAAAAGACTGTTGACATTATAGTTTCCGACCGTCATGTCATGTTTGAATTTGAAAATTATAAGGTAGTAACAAGACTTTTAGAGGGCGAATATATAAATTATAAGCCTGTTTTGTTAACCCCAAACAGCATTTTTGTAATTGCAAATACCTCACAGCTTTCCGAGAGCTTGGAGCGTGCGTCGCTGCTTATTAACGACGATATTTCTGCAAAGGCGGAAAAGGTTCCGGTAAGACTTAATATAGTTTTGGACAAGATAGAAATTACCTGTATGACAGGCAAGGGCAAGGTTCATGATGTTGTTGATGTTTCGGTAAACGGCGAGGACATCGAAATCGGCTTTAACCATAAATATCTGCTTGAGGCACTACGTGCTTGCGAGGAAGAAGAAATAAAAATGGAATTTTCAAATCCGAGAAGCTCCTGCTTTATCCGTTCCTGCGGAAATGACGACAGCTATACCTTTATGATTTTGCCTGTACGCTTATACAACTGATATGAATATAAAAAGGATAATAAGCTATGAAATGGACCAGAACTGCTACCTTTTGGAAAAGGACGGCAAGGGAATTTTGATAGATCCCGGTCCTGACGGAGACAAAATAATAAAGGAAACCGAAGGGATTGAGATTACTCATATCCTTTTAACACATTGCCATTTTGACCACACATATTCTCTTAATAAAATAAGAGGCTCAAAATTGGTTGTAGGTTCAAAAAAGTGCAGCAGTAATATGATTAGACCTGAAATATCCCTTTCAGCTCTTAAAAGTCTTCCTGATGCCTCCTGTGATATAATAATGGAGGACGGTGAGGAAAAGGATTTTAACGGGATAAAAATTAAATGCATACATACTCCGGGACATACCGACGGAAGTGTGTGTTTTCTGGCGGAAAACTGCCTCTTTTCGGGAGATACGCTTTTTTACAGAAGTGTGGGAAGATGCGATTTGCCTACCGGCAATTTTTCTGAGCTTGAGGCTTCAATTAAAAATAAGCTGTATAGCTTAGATGATGAAATAAAAGTCTATCCGGGACATGGGCAGTCTACAGAAATAGGCTTTGAAAGGAAAAATAACGGATATATTACGGAGTAAATTATGATTTTGGTTCAAAACGGCTACAAGTGCGACTATGAAATGAATATATTTATTAATATTTTTTTCGACAAGGATGAGGAGGGAACTGTAACCACCGATTTTTCGCACGAGAATGATGTCATAAATGTAAAAACCAAAATAGAATTTAACGGGAAAATATACGAAAGTGACTATCAGTGCGGTTTTTCAAGCAGCGAGAAAAACCCTAAGCTTATAAAAAAAATATATGGCTGTGCATGCACAAAAAGCTTTTTAAGAGCTGCGGGTAAAATAAGAAACATACAGCTTCCGTGGGGAGTTATGAGCGGAATAAGACCTGCAAAATCTGTGCGGCAGTTTCATGAGCAGGGAAAGAGCTTTGACGAAATAAAGCAGATTTTGGGCGAGATTTATGAGGTTACGCCGAAAAAGTGCGACCTCGCCATAAAGGTTGCTAAAAATGAGGCGGAAATTTTAAAAAGAATAAAGGAAAATTCAGTCAGCCTTTATATAGGAATACCGTTTTGCCCGTCGAGATGTCTTTATTGTTCCTTTGTTTCAACCGATGTGAGATCAAGCGGAAAATATATGGACGAGTTTTCAGAGCTTTTGTGCCGCGAAATAGAAAAAACAGGTCAAATTTTAAAGGAAATAGGCTTTTTTGTGCAGAATATTTATATAGGAGGCGGAACGCCGACTACGCTTTCTGCTCAAAATCTTGAAATGATTTTTAAAAGCCTTAAAAAGAATATAGATTTTGAAAATCTTGAGGAATTTACTCTTGAGGCAGGAAGACCGGACACCGTAACTGCCGAAAAAATGGATATTGCAAAAAAATACGGCGTGAACCGCATAAGCATAAATCCGCAGACTATGAATGAAAAAACGCTTGAGGTTATAGGCAGACGCCACAGCGTAAAAATGTTTGACGAGGCATTTAAAATTGCACGAAATTCGGGCTTTGACAATATAAATACCGACCTTATAGCAGGACTTCCGGGCGAGAGCTTTGAGGATTTTAAATACAGTCTTGAAGAGGTTATAAAATATAATCCTGAGGATATAACAATTCATTCGATGTGTATAAAGCGTGCGGCGGCTTTAAGGTTTTCGGGAATAGGGCTTACCGGCTATGATGAAATGAATAAAATGCTTGATTACGCACAGCAGCGTATGGAGGAAATCGGCAAGCAGCCCTACTATATGTACCGGCAGAAAAATATTTCGGGAAATCTTGAAAATGTGGGCTATGCCGATGCCAACCATATGTCCTCCTACAACATAAATATTATGGAGGAGGCACAGACGATTGTGGCTTTGGGAGGCGGAGGCTCTTCAAAAATTGTTATGGGAGACAGAATTGAAAGAGTGGTTAATTTTAAGGAGCCTTACGAATATATAAGAAGATTTGATGAGATACTTGCCAAAAAAGAGGAAATAGCCGATTATTTCAGAAAATAAAGAAAGGATTTGAGGATATGCAGTATATGGACGCAGCTTTGCGTAAAATCATGCATGAGTATGACGAGGAACGCACCGCGGCACGTGCAAGGCGTGAAGAAACGGTAGAAAAAGTTCATAGGGAGCTTCCTCAGATTAAGGAAATTGAAGACGAAATTAACCGTCTTGGCATGGAGAATTTCGGAAAAATTATAAAAAATCCCGAAAAAAGCAGGGAATATAACGAGGAATTTGAAAAAAAGCTTGCTGCTTTAAATGCGAAAAAGGCAGAAATTCTTTCAAAAAACGGTGTTCCTTTAGATTACAACGAGGTAAAATATAAATGTGAAAAATGTCTGGATACGGGGTATGAGGACACAAAAAAATGCTCATGCTTTATTCAGAAAATTATAAATTTAAGATATGATATGTCAAATATGAAGGAAATACTTCATGATTTTGACGAATTTTCCTTTGACTATTACAGCGATAAGTATATTGAAAGCTTAGACATGACCGAGAAGGAGAATATAAAAATCATATTTGAAAAAGCTAAGGATTTTTGTGTTAATGATGAGGCAAAAAGTCTGTTTTTCTACGGCGGCTGCGGTTTTGGAAAAACCTTTTTGTCCTCCTGCATCGCGAAAAAAATGATGGACGACGGAAAAATTGTGATATATACCTCGGCATCAAGCCTGTTTTCGGATTATGAGGACTATAAATTCGGTAAAAAGCCAAGCGAGGAGTTTGTCTTAAAACGCGAAATGATGAAGGAAGCCGAGCTTTTAATTATAGACGATTTGGGAACAGAGGTAATAAGTGCGTTTTCGGTGCAGCTTTTAAATGAAATTCTGACCGAAAGAATTGCTCTAAAAAAGAAAATTATAATAAGCACAAATATGAATATGAAGGGAATCAGTGCAAAATACAGCGACAGGATTGCGTCGCGGATTTATGAGGCTTTTGAAATACTTCATTTTGTGGGAACAGATATTAGAGTGCAAAAGCTTATAAATAAATCTGAATAAATACGAAAGGAATATAAGAATGATAAAAGTAAGCGGAAAAAAGAAAGAAATAAATGACATAATGTGGTCTGTAATGACCTCTTTCGGATTTTCGGAGGTTGAAAATAACGAAGGGCTTTATGAGGATATAAAAAAGAAAAAGGGCAAATACTGCTATTTTGATAAAAAAATAACGGGTGCTGTGGTTTCGGGAACAGATACCGTTTTGGCAAAGGCAGAGGTCTGTGCAGTGTGTATTGAAGCGGTTATTGCAAACGGGCTTGACAATTTTGAAATTTATGTCGGAGACGACAAGGTTTATGAAATGCTTACTCTTTTCGGGCTTGAAAAAATGGTTAAGCTGAAAAAGGAGCAGCAGGGCTTTAGTGCAGTAAGCGGCGAGATAGTGTTTGCAAGCGGCGGCTTTGACGGAAATATAAGCGAGTGTATATTTGACATGGATAAATTCGCTGCGGCACTTAAAAACGGCGGCGTTGATATGTCGGACGAGGAGCTTTCCGCAAGCTTGATTTTTGCGGAGAAAAACGCCGAGGGTGCGGCTTATGATGTGGCGTACAACCTTCGTATAAACGGCTGTATAGTCGAGTATTATAACGAAAACGGCGATATTGGTGACGCAGAAAAATATGCTTTGGAAAAAGGTCTTTCCTGCATTTTAAGAGCTTATGCGGACGGAAAGCTTGAAATAAAGGACTTTGTTAAAAATGAAATAATAGAAACAACTGTTTCGGATTTTCTCGGTTATTATGACGAGGATACCGAATGTGACTGCGGCTGCGGTCATGAGCATCATCATGGGGAGGACTGTGATTGCTGCGGGCATTAAAGGAAAAAACATTCATTATGTTAAGCATTTTGAATGTTTTTTTGTTAAAAAAATAAAAATATAACGGAGGAAGAGGATATGACGGGAATTATTGATATTGGATCAAACACAATCAGGCTTGTTATGTATGACAGAGGAAAACAGGTATCAAACACAGGTCTTAATTCGGAAATCATAAACGATACCAAAGACGGCGTTTTAACCTCCGAGGGAACGGAAAAATTATGTGATATTATATCATTTTTCAAGGAAAAGGCAGGCGATAACGAAATTTTTGCTTTTGCGACCTTTGCTTTCCGTGTGCTTAAAAACGGCGAGGAGGTAAAGAAAACTATTTTTGAAAGAACGGGAGTTTTAATTGATATTTTATCGGGCGAGGACGAGGCAAAATACGATTTTTACGGTCTTATGAGTACGCTTTGCGAAAATGAAAGCGGAATAGGCGTGGACCTCGGCGGCGGCAGCGGACAGGTTTTCAGCTTTTCTGATGGAAATATTGAATTTTTTTCGTCCTATCCGATAGGCTGTAGAAAGGTAAAAAATAAATTTGTGAAGGAAAAGCTGCCTACAAGCGAAGAAAAAATAAAAATAGAGCAATATATTGAGGAAAAGCTTTCAGGCTTTGATAAAAAGTGCAAAAAGCTTTATATGATGGGCGGAACTGCGAAAACGGCGGCAAAGCTTTACAGCTTTTTGAACGGAAGTGAAAATATAGATATTATAAGGACGGATAAACTGCAAAGTCTTATAACCTTTATTGAGGAAACGCCGCAGAGGGTTATGAAAAATATACTGAAAAACCGATATGACAGCATGGCGGTGGGAATAATCATAATGGAGGCACTTGCAAGACACACAGGTGCTGAGGAAATACATATTAAAAAATGCGGCGTGCGGGACGGATATCTGATTAAAAAAACAAAATTGTAATTAAAATAAATTGACTTTTTAAGGTTAAAATGATATAATAAAATAAATTCATTAATAGTCTCCGGGGAGCTTGTAAACAGGCTGAGAGGAAGTTGTGAACTTCGACCCTAATACCTGATTTGGATAATGCCAACGTAGGAAAACAATAAATTTAGTTGTGAGAAACGGAATACCATTTCAGGTATTCCGTTTTAAATTTGACAAAATTTATTGAAAGAGGTGGAATTTATGATTTATCACACACAAATGGAGGCAGCTAAAAAAGGAATAATAACCGATGAAATGAAGGCTGTTGCTAAAAAAGAATATCGCAGCGAGGAGGAGATAAGGGAGCTTGTCGCAAAAGGACAGGTTGTAATTTGTGCAAACAGACTGCATAAATGTATCGAGCCGAACGGAGTCGGTTCTATGCTTAGGACAAAAATAAATGTTAATTTAGGGGTTTCTAAAGACTGCAAGGATTATGACATAGAAATGAAAAAGGTAATGGAGGCAGTGGACATGGGAGCTGAAGCGATAATGGACCTTTCCTCTCACGGCGATACACGACCTTTTAGAAAAAAGCTGACAAGCGAGTGCCCTGCAATGATAGGAACTGTTCCTGTGTATGACAGCGTAATTCATTATCAGCGTGACTTATCAACACTTACTGCAAAGGATTTTATTGATGTGGTGAGGCTTCATGCGGAGGACGGAGTGGATTTTGTTACACTTCATTGCGGAATAACAAGAAAAACAATCGAGCAGATAAAAAAGCATAAGAGAAAAATGAATATAGTATCAAGGGGCGGTTCATTGGTTTTTGCATGGATGAGTATGACAGGGAATGAAAATCCGTTTTATGAATATTTTGATGAGATTTTGGAAATTTGCCGAGAATATGACGTAACTGTTTCATTGGGAGACGCATGCCGTCCGGGCTGTCTGGCGGACAGCAGTGATGTTTGTCAGATAGAGGAGCTTGTACGCCTGGGTGAGCTTACAAAGCGTGCGTGGGAAAAGGACGTACAGGTAATGGTTGAAGGTCCGGGGCATATGCCGCTTGACCAGATTGAGGCGAATATGAAAATACAGCAGACAATCTGTATGGGAGCACCGTTTTATGTGCTTGGACCTATAGTAACCGATATTGCACCGGGCTATGACCATATTACGTCGGCAATCGGCGGAGCTGTTGCGGCAGCAAGCGGAGCAGCATTTTTGTGTTATGTAACTCCTGCGGAGCATCTGGCACTTCCGAATGTGGAGGACGTAAAACAGGGGATTATCGCTTCAAAAATAGCGGCACATGCTGCAGATATTGCAAAGCATATTCCGCATGCAAGGGATATTGACGATGAAATGGCGGATGCCAGAAGAAGCTTTGACTGGGATAAGCAGTGGGAATGTGCTATCGACACTGAAACGGCGAAAAATATACGCGATGAAAGAAAGCCGGAAATTGAGGAAAGCTGCTCAATGTGCGGCAAATTTTGTGCGGTGAGGAGTATGAATAAGACTTTAAATGGTGAATATATTGATATTTTGTGAATTAATACAGGAATAATTTAATGAATAAAAAGCAAAACCCTCGCTCAAGCGAGGGTTTTTGTGTGATATTTTTAGTATTATCCGTTATTTTGTGGAATATCCTCATGAAGCTGTACTTGAACATCGGTAAGCTCGCCGTTTCTGATAATAGTAAGGGTTATATATTCGCCGGGGGATTTAGTTTCTTTGATTTCGTTAAGAGCGTCAACGGTGTTAACTACCTTTCCGTCTGCCTTTACAATGAGGTCGCCCTCGCGGATTCCTGCCTGCTCGGCACCGCTGCCCTGTGTTACAGAATAAACAGTGAGACCGTTGCGTGATTCTGTTGCGGTAATTCCAATGAGAGTTCTGCCTGAAACGTAGCCCTCGTTCATGAGGTCGTCAATTATTGGCTTTGCCTCGGAGATTGCGATTGCGAAGCCGATTCCCTCAACGCCCTCCTGCGACATTTTAATTGAATTTATTCCGATTACTTCGCCGTATTGGTTAACTAAAGCACCGCCCGAATTACCGGGGTTGATAGCTGCATCGGTCTGAATGAGGTTGTAGCTTCTGTTGTCAACCGTCATTTTTCTGTTAACAGCACTGATAACACCGCTGGTAACTGTACCTGCAAGCTCCTGTCCAAGCGGATTTCCGATTGCAACGGCGAGGTCACCTACTTCAACTGCACTTGAATCGCCGAGGGTTGCAGCGGTAAGTCCGGGAGCGTCAATTTTTAAAACGGCAAGGTCAGATCTTTCGTCTGCACCTACAAGAGTTGCTTTGTATTCTGTTCCTGTATTTAAAATAACCACAATTTCGGTAGCGTCGGCAATAACGTGCTGATTTGTTACAATATATCCGTCTTCGCTTATGATAATGCCTGAGCCAGAGCCTTGCTCTACCATATCGCCGTCGGCAGGATTCTGGTAATAATAGTATCTGCCGCTGAATGGATCATAGTATTTTTGAGGCTGAACCTTTGCTTTGTTTATTATACCAACGCAGGAAGGACCGAGCTTTTTGGCGATTTCATTAACGGTCATTACATTTTTACCGTTATATGAAACGAGCGTTGATGCACCCGATTCTATACTACCGCTTTGGGATTCGACTATTGCAGGAGCAGCGTTGTCCTTTAGAAAATAGTAGCCGCCTACACCCACCGCACCTGCGGTGATTACGCTTGCAAGAACAGCCGACATAAGACAGGGTATAAATTTCTTGAGCTTGCTCTCTTTTTTGATTTTTGGTTCATATTTAATTATTTCTGTTGAATCTGTATAAGGATATCGTCTCATGTTCCTTTTACCTCCTTGAAATATTTTGTGTTTTTACCTAATTTTTTATACTGTACTGTTATAATAACACACTATTTTTACGACACTATGAATATAAAGTTAATTTAATTTATTTTTTTTGTGAACAAACTGTGAACAAAGACTAAAAGTGAAAAAAGTGGTGTTTATTTTTGTAATACAATTTGTATGATGTTAAACAGATACGTTTTGAAATATAATATAAACATACATTTGTATTAATATTGTATTAGTGAGGCGATAGTGTGAGAAAATTTAAACTTCCTGTACCACCTTCAACAACAAATAAGAGTATTCGTTTTCCTAACCTTGTAATAGATGAGGTAGAAGAAGCCATACGCGGAACAGACTGCAGTTTTTCAGCTTTTGTTGTAGAGGCGGTAAGAGTAGCACTTGAAAATCTTAAAGAAGACGAAGAAAATGAACAAAATTCATAAGGGCGATTTTCAGTCGCCCTTATTATATTGTAGGGGACGGCGTCCTCGACGTCCCATTTTTCAAATGTATCATAGCTTTTGAAACGGCATTTATGATGTCACGAAAACAATGTAGTAAAATTTATATGCTGCGGTGAATTAAAATCACTGCAAAAGAAAAGGAGTCTTAAAATGAAAGACAAAATAAAGGCAATCAGAATAAAGCACAATATTTCACAGCGGGAGATGGCGGAGAAAATCGGAGTATCGCGTTCGGGTGTATCGGCGTGGGAACGAGGAGAAAGACTTCCCGACAGCAAATCCGTTTACAGAATGTGCAAAATTTTCGACCTTGACAAATATTATTTTTCCTCAAATGAAAAAATCGAGGATATCCGCTTTACCAGAAGCTTTGACCTGTCGCAGCTAAACTACAAGGGTATTGACGAATTATACAGATTTTACTCGGATTTATTAAAAAATGAAGAATATCTAAAAAAATCTTGACAAATAAAAGCAAATAGTATATAATATTAAGGCTTGTGAAAGCAAAATCCTTGCCCAAGGGATAGTTCTTGGGACATAAGTCCATAAGGAGGTGCGAGAAATGGCTGAAAAACTAATCTACAGCTATGAAACAATTTTTATCATCGATGCAAACCTGGAAGAAGATGCAGTGAACGCATTGAAGGAAAAATTCACTAACCTCATCGCAAAAAACGGAACTGTTGAGACCGTTGATGAGTGGGGTAAGCGAAGATTTGCTTACGAAATTGATGATAAGACCGAAGGCTACTATGTATTGGTTGATTTCACATCTGACGGAGATTTTCCGAAGGAGCTGGACAGACAGTACAGAATTACTGACGGCATTTTGAGAACAATCATCATTCGTAAGGACAAATAAATTACCGAGAAGAGGTATCGATTATGAACAAGGTAATTTTAATGGGAAGATTAACCCGTGACCCGGAAATGCGTCAGACACCGAACGGTGTTGCAGTATGCAGCTTTTCCATTGCAGTTAACAGACGTTTTGCAAAAGAAGGTCAGCAGACAGCAGATTTTTTAAACTGCACAGCTTGGCGTCAGCAGGCGGAGTTTATCTGTAAATATTTCCAGAAAGGCTCAATGATTGCCGTTGTGGGCAGTCTGCAGTCACGTTCCTGGGAAGAATCAGACGGAAAAAAGAGATACGCAACTGATGTTGTGGTGGACGAGGTTTACTTCACAGGATCCAGAAATGAATCCGGTACGCAAGGCGACGGCGGCTTTACCGCACCGCAGCCGAGAAACGATAACGCTTTTGGCGGCGGAGATATCGACAGTATGGGATTCCAGGCAATAGACGGCTCTGAAGATGATTTGCCGTTCTAAATCCGATAAAAATTGATAGGAGGAAATATCATGGCTGAAAAGACAGAAAGACCTTTCAAGGCAAGACGCACTAAGAAAAAAGTTTGCGTTTTCTGTGTAGATAAGGTAGAAAATATCGATTATAAAGATACCGCAAAGCTTAGAAGATATATCACAGAGCGTGGTAAAATCGTTCCGAGAAGAATCAGCGGTAACTGTGCTAAGCATCAGAGACAGCTTACAACAGCTATCAAAAGAGCAAGACAGATTGCACTTTTGCCTTTCGTTGCTGAATAATTATGATATTAAAATCCGCATGAGAATGCGGATTTTTTCATTTCTTTAAAAAAAATAAAAAATTTTTTGGTTTTTTTGAAACATTTTGAGGGGCTTAGCAGTATTAATCATGTAAGCACGAAAAATGCTTTTAACAAAAATAAATTTTAAAGGAGAAATAAAAATGAAAAAGGAGAAAATTTTAGCCGCGTTGATGGCAGCAGCTATGATTGCGGCAAACGGAGCAGTTTTTGCAGAGGAGCTTATCTCGGAAGAAACAGCTATAAAAGAAGCAGAGGAAGTAATTGAGACAGCAGCTGCATACACAAAGGTTGTTTTAGAGGGCACTGCAGCAGGTGCGAATGGAAATCAGCTTTACATAACCGAGGGTGAAACCGAAATGGCAATCAACACAAGTGAGGACACTCTATTCATCACAGCCGACGGAAACAAAATAACCTTTGGCGATATTAAGAGCGGAGACAGCTTGAGAATAATTGCAGAGGAGGCAATGACAATGAGCCTTCCGCCGCAAAGCTACGGACATATCGTAATTAAATATGAAGAAGGACAGACTGTGCCTGTTTATGCCGAGATTGAATCGGTAAAAACCGATGAGAACGGCAACACTGTTGCTACATCAAAGGACGGAATGTATGAAATTGTTATCGGCGGCGAAACCGAGCTTGCACCGCTTGCAACAAGACAGATTGTAGGTCTTGACGCAATAAAGAAGGACGCAAAAATTCTTGCTTATTCAAATCTTATGACAATGAGCATACCTGCGGTTATGCCGGCAGAAAAGGTAATAGTTCTTGCGGAAGAGCTTGCGTCAGAAGAAAAAACCGAGCCGGAAAAGGTGCTTGTTAACGGCGAGGAGATTGATGCACAAATAATAAATAACGACAGCGTTTATATGCTCCCTGTAAGAAAAATTTGCGAGGCATTAGGTCTTGAGGTGAAGTGGGACGGCGAGCTGAAGGCGATTTCTGTGGGAACAATCCCGATGGGCGTTACCTTTAACATCGGCGAAAATTCCTACACAAAGGCAAGAATGATGCCAATGACCTTGACATCAGCACCGATTTTGGACGAGGACAGAACATTTGTTCCGCTTGATTTTTACAGCGAAATTCTGGGAGCAGACGTGACAAACGAAAACGGCGTTATCGCTGTTAACCTGACCGTAACCCTCGACTGATATTAAATATTTCCATGTATTAAATATTATTGAAAAAGCTTTTAAGGTTTGATATAATGTATAGGATAAAGGATTAATACACGGAAAGGGAGGAAACACGGCTTGGAAAGAGTTATACCTAAGACGAAGGAATATAAGCATCAGATTATAGAAAAATATTTTAATATGATTTATAAGCTTGCGGTATCTCAGACCAAGGACATAAGTCATGCAGAGGACGTAACGAGCGACGTATTTTTGAAGTATATGCAAAGCGAAAAGGAATTTGAAAGCGAGGAGCATATAAAGGCGTGGCTTATCCGTGTCACCATAAATTGCAGTAAGAATATATTTTCAAGCTCATGGTTTAAAAAAACCGTGCCGCTTGAAGAAACTCTTGCGGCAGAAATGCCGGAGGAGGAAAGCGATGTATATTTTGCGGTGCTGAAGCTGCCGCAGAAATACAGGACGGTTATACATCTTTTCTATTATGAGGATTTATCGGTCGCACAGATTGCGGAGTATTTAAAGCTGAATGAATCAACTGTGCGAACGCACCTTCACAGAGGCAGAAGCCTTTTGAAAATGAGTCTGGAGGGAGAAGATGAAATTGTTTAAGGATATGTATAAAAGGGCGAATGACGCAATTTCGACAGATGAGGCGTACAATCGCATTATGTTAAAGCTCGAAAAGCCGCCTGTCAATACAAAAAGGCGGAGAGCCGCAGAGATTGCGGCACTTGCGGCGTGTTTTATATTCACCTTTGCGGCGGTGAATGTGTATAACAGATATAAGGAGCTGCCAAAAAACAGTGAAATTATAGCGGAGCATACACAAAATCCGCAAAGCGGCATAACCAAAATGCCGGAGAATACAGATACGGCATCGGAAACTGATACTGTGGCGGAAAGCGGAGAAGCTGCGGTCGTGCCGCAGGATAAAAAGGCGGACGCGGCAGCTGTGCCGAAAAACACAACTACTGCGAAGACGGAGGACGTAAAAACAACTGCATCCCCGAAAGCGGAAAAAGCCACGGAGGAAACGGCTGCGGCGGGAAAATCTGTCGAGGAAAAAGTGGCAGCCGATGCGGCAGCTGTGCCGCAGGAGCAGCATAAAGAAGTCGCTCTGCAAGAGAAGCAACAGCTTACCGAAATCAAACTAAACAGCTTAAATTCGTCCGGCGGAGGTGCATTTGCCGCGGCACTGCGAATAGCAGAGGAGCAGGACGTGCAGGTGCGAAAGGTCACAAAGGACGAATATTATAAATATCTTGGAAGAAACATCGAGCAGGAAGTTATTATTCCCGATGGCTTTGCAAACACCACGCAGGACATGCTGGTGATGGAGCTTGACGGAGAAAATAATTTTGCTGACGATAGATGGAGCTTTATTTTTCAAAATAACGAAAAGGCTGTCGAAATAATAACAACTAAAGATACTGAATCGGTTCAGATGTATATTGATCGCGAAGATTATTTAAAGAGTACGGTTTGTGGTATTGACGCGGTTGTTTTAAATGACGCGGCTTATTATAAGGCATACATTGTTTCGCAGGATATCGGTTATATGATAACCGGCTATGGAATTGAAATGTCTGATTTGGAAAAGCTGCTTGTCTCTGTTGCTGAATAAATCCCATTAAAAAATCCACCCTTGGGGTGGATTTTTGTGCATCTGAATATTTTTAATATATTGCGAAGGTTTTGAAGGTTTATGGAAGCCCTTCAAATTAAAAAAGACGCACAGCCAAGCCGCACGTCCGAAAAACGCCGACTTGTTTTTGGCAAAACGCTTTACGATTTTCTGACAATGAATATCATAGAATCCTTAAAGTCACGACAGCGGCATTTTTACCTGAGTTATGTCGTGACGGCAACATCTATACATTTTTGCACGCAAAAACAGCGTGCCAGGATTCTTAAATTGCTGCACACAAAAATAACGTGCACAGTAGGATATTCACTTGTCAAAAAATAAAAATAAAACGTAACCGTTTTGCCAAGATATATTATACATCAAAATTTGCTTTTTGTCTATAAAATTACTGCAATTTATCGAAAAAATCGTATGACATATTACGACAATTTTCATGCATTAATTCTTTTTTTGAACATATCATCAAAAATCTTTTTAAGTCTGAAGCAGTAGCATAAAATTATACCGCCTGCCGCACCGATTACTGCCTGTAAAACCTGATACGGGAGTTTGATTATGGCATATTCCGGAGTGCTGTAAATAAATGCACGTCCAAAAGAATAGCCTATAACCATAATAAAAGCACCGATAATAACTCCTATTACTGCACCTGCAGCCGGACGGGACTTAAACAATTGGCGGGTTAAGGTAGAAATCACCACCGCCTGTAGACCATGTGTTACCAAAGATACAAACATAGGTGTGGGATAAAAGAAGAAGTCACCCAAAAATGCTCCTATTCCTCCGACAATAAATGCACCCAAAGGGTCAAGTAGTATGGACGCAGTACAAATGACAACGTCATTCAGGTAGAAATGTCCGCCCGGAACAGGTATTCCGAAGGAGCTCATTACTACATTCAGCCCCATAAACATTGCTGTAATGCACAGCCACAGTGTGTTTCTTTTAACATCATTTTTCATTTTTCATCTCTCCTTGACAATTAATGTTAAATGTATTATAATACATATTTGATAATATAAAAATTACCAAAAAGGAGAAATATTATATAACCAGATGAAAACAAAAGACTTTGCTTACATAAAACTTTATACGCAGATAAGAGAAAAAATAATGAACGGCGTTTACCGTCATGGAGATAAGCTGCCGTCAAAACGCACGCTCGCGGAGGAAATGGGGAGCAGCGTAATAACGGTTGAGCATGCTTACAGCATTTTGTGCGACGAGGGATATATCGAATCGAGGCAACGGAGCGGATATTTTGTGGTTTACACAGATAAAAGCTGTTTTCCTGTTTCAAATTTGCCAAAGTATAAAGCTGTTCCGAATCAGGCACATCACAATACCTTTGAGGATTTTCCGTTTTCGGTTTTTTCAAAAACAATCCGCCGAGTTTTGTCGGAATATGGCGACAGTCTGCTCGTAAAATCGCCCAACTACGGGTGCCGCGAGCTTCGCGAGGCGGTGAGTGCATATCTTGCCCGAAGCCGCGGAGTTAAGGTAAAGCCGTCAAATATCATAATCGGAGCAGGGGCGGAGTATCTGTACGGCTTGATTGTGCAGGTTTTGGGACGGGACAGGATTTACGGTCTGGAAAGTCCGTCCTATGACAAGATAAAAAAAGTGTATTCCGCAAACGGAGTAGTGTGCGACATGCTGGAGATGGGAGCGGACGGAATACGCACCGAGGAGCTTGAACGAACAAAGGCGACGGTGCTGCATATAACGCCCTTTAACAGCTTTCCGAGCGGCATAACGGCGTCGGCGTCAAAACGCAGAGAGTATATACGCTGGGTGGAGGCACGTGACGCGATTATTATAGAGGACGATTTTGATTCGGAATTTTCGCGGTTTACAAAAACCGAGGACACTGTCTTTTCGCTTGAACAGCAGGGACGGACGATTTATATGAACACGTTTTCAAAAACTATTGCCCCGTCAATCCGTATCGGATATATGGTTTTGCCGGATAGCTTGCTGGAGGCTTTTGCAGAGCGTGCGGGCTTTTATTCCTGTACCGTACCGGCACTGGAGCAGTATGTGATTGCCGAGCTTATAAACGGCGGGGACTTTGAACGTCATATTAACAGAATAAGAAGAAAAAGACGCGAAAGCAGACAAAACAGATAAGGAATATAAAAAGGTTATAAAATTTCTTATTATACAAAAAACGGAGATATTCTTTTGAATATCTCCGTTTTGGTAGATTATTTAATTTCAACAGGTGTTGTATCAATGTAAAGCTCGTCATAATCTGCGTAGGTTGAAATACCTGCCTCGGCTGTGGTTATTAAAGCAGTGTTGCTGCCCAGCTCCGAAATACCGTCGGAGAGTGCGAATGCTCCGCCGTTGTCATTAAGAGCGGTGAAGTTTATCTGCATAACAACGCCGTCCTCGCCCGGCAAATATGCATTTTCCGAAGTAACCAACGGGAAAATCTTTAAGCAGCCCGGCATAAAGTCAGGGTTTGCCTCAATAATTTCAGGTGTAATAACCTCACCCTTGTTTAAAATTGCATAGTCCTTAAAGCTGAAGTTTTCTTCATCATAGAATACGCTGACGATTGTGGAACAAAGCTTGGCGGTCTCCTGTGCAGAAGTAAGGTCAGTAACATGAACATTAACGGTAACTACATCGTCCTTATTCACTTCTTCCGCACTGCAGGAGATAGAAATTTTAGGAGAGGTTTCCTTGTAAGCCTCTGCGATAACAAAATCTTCGGCGGAAGCGTCAATTCCCGCACCTGATGCAGCCTGCTTTGCCTGCTCGGTTGTGATAGATGTGAGAAGTGTTTCCTCGTTCCAGTGTACTGTTGAGCCGAGAGCCTCTGCAATGACTCTTATCGGGAGCATTGTTCTTTCGTTGATAATAACCGGAGCAACATCGGATTCGATGATTTTTTTGTCGGCATTAAGAACGCTTGTGTATGTATATTGTGTAATTTCAGGGTTGTCGATTGTAAGATGCAGCTTATTGATGTTGTCATAAGAAGAAACGGTAACGGTTTTTGTTTCGCCGTTCCAGCTTACTCTTGCACCCATTTCCTCAAGAACTCGTCTTACAGGGACATAAAGTCTGTCGTTCTGAATAACAGGCGGCTGGTCCTGACGGAAAACAATAGTTCTTCCGTTTACCATAACCTGCGGTGCAGCTTCCTCTGCCGCAAGGCTTGCTGCCGGCATCATAAGTGCTGCAGCCATCATTAAAGCTAAAAATTTTTTCATAGTTTTTCCTCCGTTTTTAAGCTTAATACTTGTATATAATTAGTATTCTATCATATTTTTTATAAAATCACAAGAATTTTTATAAAAATTCATAAAAATTACTGGTAATATTGCAGAATTTATTGTATAATTAGATGTAGACTGTGTTAGGAGGTAAATTTAATGAGTTCGGCGGTAGTTTATTTAAAAAGCTTTTTTCAGGTACTTAAGCTGACCGATATCATTGATATGTTTTTGATAGCCATTATCGTGTATCAGCTTTTAAAGGTAATAAAGGAGACAAGAGCGGTGCAGCTCGTAAAGGGAATTGCAATTCTGTTTCTTGCACTGCAGATAAGCACCTGGGCACATCTTACTACGCTCAATTATCTTTTGCGTAATGCCATGCAGGTCGGAACCTTTGCTATTGTGGTACTGTTTCAGCCGGAGCTTAGAAGCCTTCTTGAAAAAATGGGACGCTCAAAGGTAGGAAAGCTGATAGATATAGCATCGGGAAGTGCAGAGCAGCAGGACTACGCCGTTACCGAAATAGCACATGCGGCTGCGAGCATGGCGGAGACAAAAACCGGTGCACTTATAGTAATTGAGAGGGAAACCAGGCTGGGCGACGTAATAAGAACGGGAACGCTGATAGATGCGGAGGTAAGTGCGGCACTTTTGGAAAATATATTCGTTCCAAACACGCCGCTGCACGACGGTGCGGTTATAATAAGAGGTGAAAGAATCCATACAGCAGGGTGTTTTCTTCCTCTCACATCAAACTCCAACCTGTCAAGGGAGCTGGGAACGCGTCACCGTGCGGCACTCGGAATTTCGGAGGCGTCGGACGCACTGGTAATTGTGGTTAGTGAGGAAACGGGTAAAATTTCTATTGCCCTAAACGGTACGCTTACACGAAATCTGAATGAGAACACTCTTAAAACAGCTCTTAACAAGGCACTTACTAAGGATAAGGAAAAGGAAAAAGTAAGATTCTGGAGGAGTGGAAAATGAAGTTAAACAGAGATAGTAAATTGCTCCTTAAAATTTTATCGGCAGCCTCGGCAATTATATTGTGGTTTGCCATAACCTACACCGAGGACCCGGTTATAAGTCATTATCTGACTGATGTAAATATAGTTTTTGAGGGTGAGGATACCCTTCATTCCAACGGAATAATTGTAACCAACAAGGACAGTATGCCGGATATTTCTGCGGTAATCCGAGGAAAAAGAAGTAATGTTATATCCTCAATCGGCTCTGTGTCGGTGGTTATTGATGTTTCGGGCATAACCGAGGCAGGAACAGTCGAGGTGCCGGTTGAATACAGCTATCCGTCCTCGACAGTAACGCTTGCAAAAAGCAAAACCAAGGAATTAACCGTTAAAACCGAGAAAATTATATCGCGGAATATCCCTGTTCGCATCGAAATGATAAACGAAGATAAAAACACGGAATATATCGTAAATGCAACAAGCAGTGAGCAGACCGTCAGCGTTCGCGGTGCGGAAAGCGTGGTTTATAAAATTGCAAACGCAAAGGCGGTTGTGGACGCAACCAATATCGTAAAGACAAGCTCGCAGGATTATTTTTATAAGTTTTATGATGAGGACGGAGACGTTGTTCCCGAAAATAATATAATCTATAAGAGCCTTCAAATGGTGGAAGTAGACAACGAGGTGTATAATAAGGTATCACTGCCTGTTGAAATCGTGCTTGATGAGAAGCTCCGGGAAAATTATATTTTAAACGTAAAAAATCCGAGCTTTACCTCAATAAATGCAGGAGTGCCGGAGGGCGTGGAAATAGAAAGTCTAAAGGCGGTTTTCAGTGAAGAAAAAACAGAAGAAAAAAATCAATACAATTTGGCACTTGATATCCCCGACGGCGTGTATGTTCCGAAAAAATTCCGCGAGATAACGGCGGAATGTGTGCTTGTGCCGAAGGTTTTGAAGGAGCTTGAGATAGCTGTCGGTGCGGAAAATGTGCCGGAAGGGAAAAAGGTCAGAATTACTCCGGAAAAAATCATGGTGACGGTCAAGGGTGCGGAGGACAGCCTTTTGGCGGATAAAATCAAGGCAAAAATAAATGCGGATGCCCTGACCGAGGACGCCGAAAGCGTTGTGAATGTGGAATTTGAAACGCAGGAGAATGTAAAGGTGGTAGGTGCGTACAGCGTTACCGCAATAATTGAATAGCGAGAGAGGAAAAAACAATGGCAGACATACTGGTAAGAGGACAAAGCACAGACGGTGCAATAAGAATTTTTGTAGCAGTTACAACCGATATGGTAAACGAGGCACAAAAAATTCATAATACCTTTCCCGTGGCAACAGCGGCTTTGGGAAGAACGCTCACAGTTGCGGCAATGATGGGACAGGGACTTAAAAATGATACCGATTCAGTAACTATACAATTCCGCGGCGACGGACCGCTCGGAAACATGGTTGCGGTGACCGATAATAAATCGAGGGTAAGAGGATATGTGGTTAATCCGTTTGTTGATTTGCCGCTGAATAAGGATGGTAAGCTGGACGTAGGCGGAGCTGTGGGCAAGGGTCAGCTGAATGTGATTTATGACCTGAGCTTAAAGGAGCCGTATTCGGGACAAGTGCCCATTATATCGGGCGAAATCGCGGAGGATATGACATATTATTTCGCAAAAAGCGACCAGATTCCGACCGCGATTGGTCTTGGAGTTTTGGTAGGACCTGATAATAAGGCGGTAGTTGCCGGCGGCTTTATGATACAGCTTATGCCGGAGGCGACCGAGGAGGTTGCAGGAATAATTGAGGATAGAATGGCACAAATTCCGCCGATAACAAAGATGCTGCAGGACGGCATGACGGCGGAGGACATTCTTTTCTATCTGACCGAGGATTTCAGTATGATAATGCAGAATGAAACGGTTGTGCCGCAATATAAGTGCAAATGCTCCCAAAAGCGTATGAGAAACGCTGTAATTTCTATCGGCAGAGAGGAAATTCTCAAAATCATTGAGGAGGACGGAAAATGCGAGGTGGAATGTCAGTTCTGTAATAATAAGTACGTTTTCGCAAGAGCCGAGCTTGAGGAAATGTATAATAAGGCAAAATGAGAAACACCTGCCATGCGGCAGGTGTTTCAGACTGTCGAAAAAGTCGCATAACCGCAGAAAACAGAAGCTATTGGTTCTGTTTGTATTTAATGCAGAACTTTTAATTTATACTATTTTTCATTACAAGATGCTGTTAATCTCTGCTTTTTCTGTTTAAAAGCTCTACCGGACCCACGTACGCCTACGAGTTTTAAAACAAAAAATTCTGCTTCCTTTTTCGGCATCTGCAAGCGTGCCGATAGGTTTATCGACACGCTCAAACACCTGCCATGTGGCAGGTGTTTTTAGCACAGAAAATTAAAACTAAATTAATTATAAGATGTATTCACATCTTCTTATAATATGATTTTGATATTTTACATCAAGCTCATTGAAATATCCGCTCCAGCCCCAAACACGTGTGATTAAATTCGGATATTTTTCGGGGTGCATTTGTGCATCCAGCAAGCGTTCGCGGTTTATTGAGTTTAATTGCAGTTGATGACCGCCGAGCATAATGAAGCTTTTAACAAGCATGGCTGTCTTTTTTAAACCGATATCATTTCTTAAAACCGTATCGTGGATTTCGATGGTTAAAGGTCCGCCGTTGATAATATCGGTCATGTCATATTTTGTAAAGGAATAAATTACCGATAGAAGACCTGTGGTTTTTACGTCAAGAGACGGCGAAAAGCTGGAGGAATACGACTCGCCTGATCTTCTTCCGTCGGCTGTTGCAGGGCATTTTTCGCCTTTTCGCAAATATTCCATGGCACTGCCCGTTCCGGCTCTCCATATGCCGCCGTGTCCGTTGTCGCGGTTGTTCATATTGACAGAAAACGCTGTCATAATTGCAGCTGCGATATTGTCGACATAATCGTCGTTGTTTCCCATTTTGGGGCTGCTTTTCAACAAATTCCTGATTTCGGAATATCCCTCAAAATCAGCAGCTAAAGCGTCTAAAAGCTCTTGCTTTTCTATCGTTTTTTCGTCATATATATTTTTCTTAACAGCCGCCAATGCGTCTGCGGCATTTGCTATTCCTGCACCATGGCAGCCAAAGTTCAGATATTTGGTTCCGCCCTCCCACATGTCTGTGAGTGACTCTATGCACCCGTCCATAAAAACAGATAAGAGTGGCATCTGAGGAAACACATCAGTTTTTTTGTTTTCTATCATGCGGTCACATTCTGCCGCTATTGCCTGACTTACGCAAGTCATAAGAGCGTCAAAGTCAGCACAGCAGGACAGCTTTGATACTATGATTTCATTAACTACGCGTGGAAAATCCATGGTGTCGATGTTAGGAATATCTGCACCGCAGCTTGGTATAATATATTCCCAACAGGCTGCAACAGTATAGTTAAGTGCGTCGTCTAAGTCGTAACCAAGCTTAACAAGCCCCGGTATAACCACATCATCGTTGCAGTATTGGGGAAATCCAAGTCCCTGTTTGGTAAGCAGTGTTGCATATTCATAAATTTCATCGGGGGTGTTTTTGCCCACTCTCAAATTTATTTTTGGGTCGATAACAGAAAGCTCAAAAGATGCCTTCATACACATTTGAGAAAGCTCGTTATACATACTCACGCCATTTTTGTCAAAGCCGCCCAAGACCATGCTTTGACCGTTATCTCCCTGTTGAACGCCGCGATATAAATCGGTATCGTAGTTTAGGGATATAAAAAATTCTTCCAAGGTTTCAAAAATTTCCTCGTCGCTTATGCCGGTTTCCTTGTCTTTTGAATAAAAAGGATATATGTATTGGTCAAATCGTCCCAAAGTTAAATGGGCTACGCCGTAGAGTCTTAATACATATACGCATAGCTTCATAAAAACCAAGGCTTCATAAAAGCTCTCCGCACCCTTGTGCGGGATTTTCAAAAGGGCATTATAAAGCCTTGTATTACCCTTTTCTTTTGCATGAGCTTTGTACTTTTCAGCAATTTCTAAGCAAATATACAAAAGGTCAAGCATTGTTTTTCCGTATTGCTTTTTTTCAGCATCGCTTGTTTTTTGTATGCTAAGCTCAATATCCGAAATAAGCTTATCGAAGCCGAAGGTCAGTACCTTTTCGTAATTCATTGTCACATTGCCTGAGCGTCCGGGAACCATAATATCGGTATATCTGTTAAAACCAAAAGAATCGTTATCAAATAATATCGGCTTTTCAATGTCTGCAAGCTCTCTTAGGAGCTTTGCCTGATTTTCTAATGCGTGATAATTTTCTCTGTTAATGGTTTTTCCTGTTATCCTTTGTTTTCTGTACTCTCTGCTTTTCAAATTTTCCAGTAAGGCTTTAATTTTTTCTGTCATAATGATTTTCCTCCTATAATATTTTTGTTTCGATGCTAAATTTATCGAATATATCTTTTCGTATTCTTACCTCTGCACGTTCGTCAAAACCAGGACGATATTCTCTTTGCAGCATTGTATATTTTCCGCCTGCCATTTTGTTATAAGGCAAAAGCTCGGCATAGCTCACCCTGTTGCTCTTTAAAATGTGTGTAAGCCCCGTAATATTTTCCGTTGTATCGGTAACGCCGGGAATAAGGGGTATTCGGACGGTAAAGGGTACACCGCTTTTTGCAAGCTCGGAAAAATTATCTTGTATCAGTGTATTTGAAACGCCTGTGTATTTCTCATGTAGTGCGTTATCTGCAAGCTTTAAATCGTATAAGAAATAGTCTGCAAGGCTAAGAGCTGTACCAAAAATTTTTCTGCTGCAATATCCGCTCGTTTGAATTGCGGTATGCAGCCGCCCTTTCAGCTTGTGCAAGCACTCAAAAAGGAATTCGCTTTGCATAAAAGGCTCGCCGCCTGAAAAGGTTACTCCGCCGCCACTGTTTAAAATTCTTTCGTTTTTCATGAGTAACTCGCAAAGAATATCGCTGCTGATTTTTTCGCCACATATTCTGAGTAAATTCATTGGACATTTTTTTATGCTTTCGTCGGTAAAAAGCAGCTGTCCGTTTTGAATGACTGCGGTTTTAATGCAGGAATTGCAGCCGATGCAGCCGTTTGGACTTCGGACAATCTCTGTATTCGGGCTTTGCCCTTCGGGATTGTGACACCAGCTGCAGAGGAGAGGACAGCCCTTTAAAAATACAGTTGTTCGTATTCCGGGACCGTCGTAGACGGAAAATTCTTCAATAGAAAATATACATCCTGTCATAAGCATTCTGCCTCCTTTTTTACAATATAGCATTTAACGGTTGACAAAACAAGAAATATATTATATCATTATAGACAAAAGTTAAGATTGTGGGAGGGAGGTACAGAAGTGATTTCGCATCAGATACCAAATTCGTATGGAAACTATAACTACAATGCATTTATATATACAAAGGCTTTGTGGGAGTCTCATTTTCACAGAAATTATGAATTAATATATGGAATAGAAGGGATATCAGAAATATCGCTGAATGGCATTAAGAATACTCTATCGCCGGGAGAGCTGATTTTAATTTCTCCTTTTATAATACATTCATTGAAAGGGTTAGAGGGTTCAAAAATCTGGGTAGGCGTTTTTTCTGAGGACTTCATCATGTCCTTTGCCGAAAAAAATAAATTTATGAGCTTTACAAAATTCAGGTGTGATGAAAAAATAAAAGGCATACTGGAGGAATACTTGTTTTATCAAGGGCGACCGGAACATTATTTGCTTATGTCATGCCTTTATATGGTGTGTAACGAGTGTTTGAAAAATTCGTTTTCTTATATTACAAAAAAAGATAATAAATTTATGTATCGGGTTATCGAATATATATCGGAAAATTTAAGTGAGGATATAAAATTAAAAGAGATGGCACATACTTTAAATTATGAATATCATTATTTTTCTACGTTGTTTCATAAGTGCTTTTGCATTAACTTTAAAAGCTTTATTAATATTTTTCGCTTTGATGCCGCCTGCAAGCTCCTTGGTGACGGAGCTGAAACGATTACAGACGTGTGTAATAAATGCGGATTTGGAAGTATAAGAAATTTTAACAGAGTTTTTAAGCAGTTAGGCGGAATTACTCCCGGCGAGTATAGAAAAAATGTGATGAAATAGTATTCGGGAAGGCTTTGTGAAATAATATAAAAAACGTCGGACAACATGATGTTGTCCGACGTTTTTAGGCACAAAAGTGTCTTGGAGCTGGTGACGAGACTTGAACTTGCGACCTGCGCATTACGAATGCGCTGCTCTACCGACTGAGCTACACCAGCAAGTACTCAGGTTTTATGAAAAAGAGAGCTAAAGGCTCTCTTTTTCATTTATGCTAATAAACCTTTTGCAATTTCATTTATCATGCGTCCGTCGGCTCTGCCAACGGTTTTTGCCTTAGCCTCTGCCATGACCTTGCCCATATCCTTTATGGACGAAGCTCCAAGCTCGGCTATTATTTCTTTAACAATAGCCTCAAGCTCCTCTTTAGACAGCTGCTTTGGCAGATATTCCATCAAAACATCCATTTCCGCCTTTAATGTGGCGATTAAATCGTCTCGGCCACTCTTTTCATAATCAGGGAGAGAGTCCTTGCGCTGCTTGAGCTGCTTTGCAATTACTTCAAGCACTCCGCTATCGTCAAGAGTTACCTTATTGTCCTTTTCAAACTGCAGCACGCCGGCTCTTACCAGCTGAACCACATTCTTACGGACTACATCTTTATCTTTCATAGCCGATTTTAAGTCTTCGGCAAGTCTTTCTTTGAGAGTCATTTCAAGTTACTTCCTATTTAAACTTTCTCTTACGAGCAGCCTCGGATTTCTTTTTACGCTTTACGCTTGGCTTTTCGTAATGCTCGCGCTTTCTAAGCTCTGACATAACTCCTGATTTAGCACACTGACGCTTAAATCTTCTGAGAGCACTGTCGAGCGATTCATTTTCTTTTACACGAATTTCTGACATTTGTATTTCCCTCCCTCCGGCAAAACAATTTCCGGCTGTTTGATGGATAATATGGAAGAATATGATAACTTCATATTAACCCACGTTACTTATTATAACTTATTTCATATGCAGTTGTCAAGGTTTTTACAAATTTTTTTAACTCCGAAAGAAAAAATATTTTCTTCAGATTTGGTATCAGCCGGCAGGCCATGCAAATTTACGGCCGCCGGTTAAATGAAAGTGAATGTGCTTAACTGTCTGCAAGCCGTCCTCGCCGCAATTGTTTATTACGCGGTAGCCGTTTTCGGCAAATCCCAATTCCTTGGCGATTTTCGGAATAACCTCAAAAATACGTGCAATATATGCTGAGTTTTCGGCAGTTATCTCATTCGCGGAGCAAACATGGACCTTTGGAATAATAACCACATGATACGGTGCCTGCGGAGCTATGTCGTTAAAGGCGTAAACCATATCGTCTTCATAAACCTTGGTTGAAGGCACTTCGCCCTTGATAATTTTACAAAATAAACAATCTTCCATTTTATTATTTTCCTTTCTTTTGAGTTGAATATGTCTTGCAAAATTCATTTATTTCACAAATTTCGCACTTTGGAGAACGTGCAGTACATACAAGCCTTCCGTGACTGACAAATCGGTGGCACAGCCCCAGCTGCTCCTCGGGCGGAACAAGCTTTTTAAGGTCAGCCTCTATCTTTTCGGGAGTTTCCTGCTTTGTAAGCCCCGTTCGTCTTGAAAGCCGCATACAATGGGTATCCACTACAACTGCCGGCTTGTGAAAAATATCGCCGAGTACAAGATTCGCCGTTTTTCTGCCTGTTCCGGGAAGCGTTAAAAGCTCCTCCATTGTATCGGGTACTTCGCCGCCGTAATGCTCTATCAGCCTTCTGCAGCAGAGAATAATATTTTTTGCCTTGTTCCTGAAAAATCCGATTGAGCGTATGTCCTCGCAAAGCTCATCGTAATTTGCACAGGCAAAGCTCTCAGCGTCCGGGTACTTTTTAAAAAGCGTTTCAGTTACGATGTTCACTCTTGCATCGGTGCATTGTGCCGACATCTGCGTGGCAATAAGCATCTGAAGCGGCGTTTCGTAATTAAGAGAACACTTTACATTGGGATAAAGTGATTTTAATGTCTCGATTATTTTTTCTGTGCGTTCCTTCTTGTTCATGGATTTTCCTTTCTGACAAAAAGCTTAAAATTAATTATATTATACTGCCTTTTTTATATTTTTTCAATATAAAAACAAAAAAACACACAAATCTTTATTAAACAAAAGAAAGTTATGACAAAAAAATATTGATTTTATGCGATTAGTATGTTATAATTATATCATTGTAATATAGGATAAAATGGGAGATGATGTTTTGAAAGATCAGTTCAATGCAACCGACGTTATAGATATGCTTATACGGAGATGGTGGATTTTAGCCATAGCCGCAATTTGTCTGAGTGTCAGTGCGTTTATTTATACACAGGTTTTTGTTGACCCTCTTTACAGGACCGACGGAACGCTTTATGTAAATGCACAAAGAACACAGACAAGCGATGTTTCGCAGACAAACCTGGTTGCATCTCAACAGCTTGTGGAAACGTATAAGGAGATATTGAGCAGAAGAACATTCCTTTCGAGAGTGGCGTCCGACCTTGACAACAGATATTCCGTTAGGGAGCTGGGAAGTATGATTTCCATGAACCCGGTAAATGAGACCGAGATTTTGGAAATAAAGGTGACGGGTAAAGTGCCGGATGATGTATATAGCATTTGTCACAGCGTTCTTACACACGCATCGGACGAGCTGGTGAGAGTGGTAAATGCCGGCTCAGTAAAAATCCTTGATGACGGTCAGGTGCCGACAAGCCCTGTTTCGCCGAATGTAAAGCAAAACACATTAATCGCGTTTCTGATAGGAATGGTTTTAGGTGCGTTGATAGTAGTGCTGCTTGAGCTTTTCGACACACGTATAAAATCAAGAGATGATATTGTAAACAAATATGAGGAACCCTTGCTGGGAGAAATACCTGAGCTTCTGATTAAAAAGGCAGGTGCAGAGAAATGAACATTTTAAAGCTTATTGAAGATTTTAACGTAAAAAAAGCGAACAACAGACGCGAGGAAGCAACTGTCCGCAGAGCAAACACAATTTTGGAAGAGGATACCGACTTTTTGGTTAAGGAAGCGTATAAGACTGCAAGAACAAACGTAAGATTTGCTCTCAGCTCGGAAAAAGGCTGCAAAAAAATTATTATTACCAGTGCCAGCCCGGGAGAGGGTAAGACAACGACCTGTCTTAATCTTGCCATTGCATTTGCACAGACTGATGCGAAGGTTCTTGTTATTGACGCAGACCTTAGAAAACCGAGAATTTACAGACATCTTTCTATAGAAAGAGAAAACGGACTGTCCGACCTGCTGTGCGGCTTGATTGACAAGCAAACCGCAATAAAGCATTGCAGTCAGCATAATCTGGACTGTATAACATCGGGACAGATTCCACCGAATCCGGCAGAGCTTTTGTCCTCAAAGGATATGGAACAGCTTATCGAGGAGTTGGGAGCTGTTTATGATTATATCTTCATCGATACCCCACCGGTTACAGTTGTTACCGAGGCTGCGGCTATGGCTAAGGCGGCAAGTGGCGTAATTCTGGTTATAAGACAGAATAATACAATCCATGAGTCGATTGAAAGAGCTCGTGACAGCTTAAAAATGGCAGAAGCTAAAATTCTGGGATATATCTTAAATGACGTAGATGTTTATGGTTATGGCTCATATAATAACGGCTACCGCAGAAGATACAGACAGAATTACAGCTATGGTTACGGCTATGGCTACGGATATGGTTATGGTTACGGCTATGGCTATGGCTATGGAAGCAGCCGTTCCTACGGCTATGGCTACGGCTATAAGGAAAGAAAACGCTCTGAAAAAGCAGAGGCGGAGAAGAATGGTGTAAAAACCCCTGACAAAAAGCTTTCCAAATTGTTCGGCAAAAAAGAAGCTGCTAAAAAAGAAGTACAGAAAAAGAAATAATAATTAAACCCGTCGGCAAATATTATTGCGGACGGGTTTGTTCTTATAAACAAAAGTGGTCTGCGAGCAGACGGGTTCGTGAATAACACGGAGATTAAAATTATTTGCATTTCCGGGTTGAATTTTATATCGTATAATTAAAACTGCTATAAACAATTTTGATGTTTTTATATCTTGAAAACCATGTATCATTTTCTGTGTGAATCGGGATTATTATTTTGGGATTTGAAATTTTAATAAGCTCATCAAGCGTATCAGCATCGGCATGACCGCTGGTATGAAGAATATGCAGCTTAACTCCCTTTGAGGTCATATAATCGACGAAGTCCTTCATATCTTTTTGTTCTAAATATCCCTTCCACATTCCATAAAACAAAATACCGTCCTCAAAAGAACGTAGCGTGCTTAGCTTTTCAAGATAATTTTTCGTCATTTAATCCTCCGTAACAATATATTTTCCGTTGAGTTTCTTAATATATAATGGCTTGCAGTCAAGTGTTTCTATCAATTTCTTTAATTTCGGTCTGTCCTGTGTCATTTCGTTATACGGGTTACTATCAACAAATACAAACGGATTTGCTTTAACAGTCGTATCTAAAGGGAGGTCAAAGCTTTTAATCAGCGTAGCCTTATCTGCGGTTTTCCAATATGTATACGCTTCGATAACGCATCTTAACATAGTTTCTTCGGTATCAGGCTTTTTCAGTTCTAAAATTCTGAGCGTTTTGCCGTCATAAGAAAGCAAATCTATTTTACCTACGGAATCGGCAGCTTTATTTTTAAGCGGAGTCTGATAATCTATTATCTTTCCCAACCCCGGTATGTGCGATTGCTGAAACATTTTCAGTGCAATTAATTCCTCGCTTCGGTTACTGTTCGGATTTTTGATTGTTCCGCTGTGTGTTGCTGTGAAATAACCTTTTTTTCGCGTAATTGTAGGTATTTCGTTTAATCGTTCAATATTCTGCAGCAGCCATTCGCACACAACTTCGGTATAGTATTCATCTGTATCGCGAGTTCTGCCCTTGTAATTTATAAATTCTTCGGTATAGAATAACTGCATATTGTGCCTTGCTTTTTCTATTTCGGTAAGTAATTGGCTTTTTGTGTAATGCATAATGTTTCACCTTTTTAATTTCGTTATGCTCTGCGGAATATTATATCATATATTTGTTGCTTTAACGAGCAGAGATTTTTACACTACAGATTTTTGACATCGCAGGGAGTAAAAAATGCTTATACAATAAAACCCGAAACAGTTTTGTTTCGGGCTTTGCAAGTATGCACGTAGAATAATTTTCTGCGATTATTCCATATCCTCCGGCATATCCCAGTTGTGATATACGTTCTGAACATCATCGTCGTCCTCAAGATTTTCAAGCATTTTAGACATCATCTTGATATGCTCCTCGTCTGTAAGTTGAGTCATGGTCTGCGGAACCATTGAAACCTCTGCAGAGGAAAGTGTGTATTTTGCCTCAAGTGCGTCACGTACTGCATGGAAATCAGCAGGTGATGTTGTTATTTCGATGCATTCTTCTTCAACCGAGATATCATCTGCACCGGCTTCGAGTGCGTCCATCGTGATTTCGTCCTCGTCAATGCCGTCGTTTTCTATTACTATAACGCCCTTTTCGTCAAACATAAAGCTTACGCAGCCTGTTGTACCCATATTTCCGCCAAACTTATCGAAGCAGTGGCGTACATTTGCGGCAGTTCTGTTTCGGTTGTCGGTAAGTGTGTTCACGATTACGGCAACGCCGCTTGGACCATAGCCTTCATAGGTGATGGTTTCATAGTTGTCACCGTCGGTAGAGCCTGCAGCCTTTTTGATTGTACGGCTGATGTTGTCGTTCGGCATATTGGCTGCTCTTGCCTTTGAGATTGCGTCCTTTAAAGCGGAGTTATTATCCGGCTCGGGACCTCCTGCCTTAACTGCAACGAGAATTTCGCGGGCAATTTTAGTGAATATTTTTGCTCTTTGTGCGTCGTTTGCACCTTTTTTTCTTTTGATGGTACTCCATTTTGAATGTCCTGACATATGTTTATCTCCTTTCCTGCATAAAAATTGATGTCAGAGCTTTCGGACATCAATTTTAAATGGATTAATCAATCCTCTGTATTTTCTGACAAAAATTCGTCAAAGCTTTTATGCTTGTTGTGGTTGTGCTGTCTGTATTCCGATGCAATTTTCGAGGAAATGTGCGGCTTTGATACAGTCTTTGGTGCGATAACAACTTTTCTGTACGGCTCTTCACCTACCGAGAAGGTTGTAACCTTGTCATTTTCCTGAAGGCTTGAGTGAATAATGCGTCTTTCATAAGGATTCATTGGCTCGAGCGTGTACTTTCTGCCGCTTTTTACAACCTTATCAGCGAGTCTTTTTGAGAGTGCCAAAAGTGCTGCATGACGTTTTTCGCGGTAATTTTCGGTATCAAGAATTACACGAACTCTGTCCTCAGATTCGTGATTTACAACCAAAGATGTAAGGTACTGGAGTGCGTCAAGCGTGTCACCATGCTTTCCGATAACGACGCCCATATGCTCGCCGGCCATTTCAACGTCGAGGCTTTCTTCGCCTGTTTTTGCGGTAATGTCAACCTCCATGCCCATTGCACTGAATACTCCTGTAAGGAAGGTTTTTGCAACAACGGCATTTGCGTCCTTTGCCTCTGCCGAAACGCGTGCTCCCTTAGAGCCGATGCCTAAAAAGCCCTTAGAACCTTCGTCAAGAACTTCGACTATAGCGTCTTCTTCATTTATACCAAGCTCAGCGAGAGCGAGAGCCTTTGCCTCATCTACGCTTTTTGCTGTTTTTTCTGTTTTTGTCAGGTAATTTAACAACGAAATCATCCTCTTTTCTATCAAAATATTTGTTTAATATAAACTGCTGCACCATCTGCATTACGCTGGAAATTATCCAGTAGATACCGATACCGGACGGCAGGGTAAATGTGAAAAAGCCCGTCATAATCGGCATCATCATGTTCATGGATTTGCTCATGGATTGTGCAGGGTTATCGTCATTGCTATTTGTCTGGGCAGATGGGTTCATGCTCTGCGAATACTTCATGGACAGCCATGTTGTAAGTATTGCGAAAATCGGGATAAGTATTAAAAGAACTGTTCCCATATCACTGAAGTTACCCGACATGATTGCGGTGAGCGAGGTGCTTGGAAGACCTGATAAGTCAAGCCCTAAGAAGTTAAAGTTGATATCCCATGCAAGCTCCTTTGCTCTGCCCAGCTTTTCTGCCCAGGTAGAGAGCTGAATCTGGTAGGTAGAGTTAATCTGCTCAACGGTTGCGTTTGCAAGGTTGCCGATGGCTTCAGGGAACTTTTCCTGCATCTGGCTCATTACAAGCTTTACGTTTTCAATAACCGATTGATTTGTAAAATCAATACCTCTTATATAGGTAAGCGGACGCTGAATAACGCGGTACAATGCGAAAAGCACAGGAAGCTGTATAAGAAGCGGAAGACAACCGCCGGACATACTGATGTTGTTTTCCTTGTAAACCTTCATCATTTCCTGCTGAAGCTTTTGCTGGTCGTTCGCATATTTTTTCTGTAGCTCCGCAATTATAGGCTGAACCTTCTGCTGTCTTTTCATTGCCTTCTGTGACTTAATCTGCAGCGGCAGCAAAATCAGCTTGATAATAACGGTAAATAAAATAATTGCAAGACCGTAATTTTGCACCACCTCATAAATCATTCTGATAAGAAAGCCGAGCGGTCTTGTGATGCAAAGCTCGAATAAACTAAGTTTCATGTGTATTTCCTTTCTGTGCTGCTGTTGGGTAAGACTTATGTAAAAAGAGCAGTCTTACGGCAGGGGATCGTATCCGCCCTTATGAAAGGGGTGGCATTTTAAAATCCGCCGAAGGGCAAGATAGCTGCCTTTTAAAGCTCCGTATTTCTCCAGTGCCAAAATAGCATATTCGGAACAGGTCGGAATAAATCTGCAGCTTGGTGCGGATTTTAAGCCGGACAAGTTCCTTTGATAAAATTTTATGGCAAAAACAAGAATTTTCTTCATACAATCATACCGAGCTTTGAAAAAGCATATTTAACGTCCTTTAAAACCTCGGAGCATTTTTTGCCGACAATGCGTGTGCGGGCAACAATAACGATATCATAGCCCGGCTTCAAGTTAGCGCTCATTATGCGGTAGCACTCACGCATGAGCCTTTTTGCACGGTTGCGTTTTGTCGCTTTTCCAACGGTTTTTCCGCAAGTAAGACCGACGCGGCTGTGACCTAAACGGTTTTTCTGTGCGTAAATCACCACAGTATACGAGGTAGCACATTTTCCGCGGTAATAAAGACGTTTAAAATCCTTATTCAGCTTTAAAGTTTCTGTACTGTTCATAAATTTTCCCAATCTTAATACAAAATCCCTGAGGCAATGACACCATACTATAGAAATTGCATAACCCCTTATGTAATTTTCTATTATGCAAAAAAGCGGGTATGACCCGCCTTGGGGACAGTATTAATCTTATTAAAAAAGGCAAAAAGCATAAGGTAAATAGCCTTTTTACTTCTCGCCTTAATTTTATGCTGACAATTTCTTTCTGCCCTTTAATCTTCTCTTAGCTAAAATTTTTCTGCCGGAAGCAGTAGCCATTCTCTTTCTGAAACCGTGTTCCTTAGCTCTCTGACGTTTTTTAGGCTGATAGGTTCTCTTCATCTTATGAACACCTCCCGATATTTTGAATCTTAAATCCGCTCCTATCTAAGCTCAAAGCCCAAAAGAGCAGACATCGCATCTATTATATTCGTTTTAAAGTCATTTGTCAAGAGTTTTTTGAAAATTTCTTCACAAAACATGACCATATTTTGAAAAAACAATAAAATTTTCCGCAAAAATCGGCGTTGAAACACGCGAATTATGTTACACATACCATTAATTTTGTTGTCAAATGGAATTTTGGTGTAATTTGT
The DNA here is from genome assembly GCA_017621875.1 of Clostridia bacterium. Taxonomy (GTDB): domain Bacteria; phylum Bacillota; class Clostridia; order UBA1381; family UBA1381; genus UBA1738. The sequence goes on along the minus strand of JAGASE010000007.1, from coordinate 9,143 downwards.
ATATAATTACTGCAAAAAAGCGTTATGCAGTGCATATACGCAAAGCAAAACGCTTTCTTGCCAGAAGTACGCTTGGTAAAGATTTTTTTCCACAAAAATCCCCCGAACACAAACGACTTTTACCATATACAATTATATGACATATGGCAAAAGCATACAAGTGTTTTGAGGGATATTGTGCATATGGGAACGCTTTGTATAAAAATTTTTTATTCGGTGTAGCAAATGTGTCACTAAAGTGCCGCATTTTATCAGGTTTTTATTCAAATGGTAAAGAAAAGCAAAAACAAACGTTGACCTGTGGGCAGAGATTTATCTCTGAATTTTTGTTTATTTGGTAGTTTTTCATATTGACGTACTGCAAAATATACAATATATTGTAGAAAAATGAACAATTTGCGTCAATATATTGTGTTATAAGCTGCAGACAGCGGTTTTTAAAACACCGTTTTCGATTTCTATGACACCGAAGGTTCCGTCATATTTTATGCTGCCGGGGTTTAACAAAATCGGTTTTCTTGTGCAGTCGTTAAAGCCGCGATGAGTGTGACCGAATACAACACAGTCGCAGCCACAGGAGACGCCCTTTTCGCGGAGGGTTGTGTAATTCTCTTCCGACTTTACGTTGTACCCATGCCCGTGAGTCAGCAAAATTTTCTTGCCCTCGGCGTCAATAATCAGCTCGGAGGGAGCTTTTGAAAAGTCGCAGTTGCCCGATACGTACCGAAACTCAATTTCGGGGAACATTTTTTCAAGCTCGGCGGCATCGCTTGCGTGGTCGCCTGCGTGAAGAACCATATCCACTCCCAAAATTCTGTGAATTGTCTGTACGCAGCCCTCGGTATATTTGTGCGAATCGGAGAAAACAAGTATTCGCAAGTGCTACACCCCTTTTACATTATTTTCCATATTATACCATTTATCTCTTTGGTTTTCCATAAATGTTGCCGAATTGTAATATAAATGTATAATTCCTGTCGAATTCTTCCCATATTTCGACAACGCTTTTTTGCAAATTATGTATGTCTGTAATGATATAATAGGTTAAAAACAACAGTACTGACGGAAAAATGCACGCAGTGTGCGGATATATTTGAAGTATATGAAAGGATGCAGAAAAAATGAATATCATCATACCTAAAATACCGGAAAAAACCATTGCACTTCCGGCAAAAAGTGAAATATTAAAGGGGATTGTGCTTATTGCACTTGCCAGGGCAGAGCTGCCGGGAATGTCGCCTTTGGGGCTTGCCTTTGCGGCGACCTTTTCTATAGAAAACGCATACATAGCTCTTATCGGACTTTGTGCAGGAATGGCGGATTCGGGACTTAATGCATTAAAATATATTTTATCCTTTTTCGTGTATTATATACTTATATATATGAAGAAAACCGAGGACAGCATGGTGAAGTCGGTTGCGTTGGGCGTTTCGGTGCTTATAGGCGGCACAATCAGCCTTTTGTGGAATAGGTCCGGCATTGAAAGTGCGATTTTGCTGCTGCCGGAGGTGTTTGTCGCAGGAGGTGCGTTCTATCTGTTCAACTTTGCCGGCGGAAAAAGCGGAGCGGCTCATTTTGCGGAGCTTGTTATCATAGGCGGAATATTAAACGGTCTTTCGGGGATTTTTCTTCCTTATATAAATGTAAGTGCGGCGGTCTTTGCAGCTCTGTTTATTTCGATGAGCTTGTGCTACGCTTGTGAACCGCCGATTGCGACTCTTGCCTGTGCGGCGTTGGGATTTGTGATGAGTGTGCAGAGCAGCGATGCTGTGCTTGCGGCAGGAGCGTTCGCGATTTCGGGAATGCTGTCATCGCTGCTTGCGGCTTCGGGAAAATTCGGTGCGGCGGTGGGATTTTTGTCGGGAATCGCTGTGAGTGCGATGTATAAGGGCAGTCTTGACGGTGTACGAATGATGGATATTTTCATGCCGCTTGCGGTGTTTGTGCTGATTCCCGAGTCGATACATTTCAGAATAAGCAGCCTGATAAACAGCAGATTTGAAACGGAGTATGAGGACTCGGCGGTGAACGTGCGTGTTGCAAATCAGTTGAAAACTGTGGCAAAGGCTGTGTGCGACCTGGCAGACGGGGTTACGCTGCTTTCCGATAAAAATAAGGAAAATGCCGCCATGAAGGAGATGTTTGATACGGTTGCATCGCGTGTCTGCCGGGACTGCTCGCTGGAGGGCAGTTGTTGGAGGAAGGACAGCAAAAAGACATATGATAATATGTACGAGCTGTGGCGGACAATGGAGGAGGACGGATTCTGCGACCACAGCAATATGCCACTTGCATTCCGTCAGGTCTGCATGAGGTCGGAAAGCTTTTTGTGTGAATTTAAGCATGCATATGAGATGTATAAGCAGAATGTTCTTTATCGGGGAGAGGCTTTGTCGGGGAGAGATATTATGGCAAGACAATACGGAGAAATTTCCAAGGTTATAAATATGCTGTCGCATGAAGTGGAGGGCGGTGGCACTGTTTGTGAGACCGCTGCGGCAAAGTATCGGGCTGAGATTACGGTGCAGCAGGAGGCAAAGCCGGGACAGGCTGTGTGCGGGGACACAATCCTGCACTTTCAAAAGGATAATAAATATTTTGTGATTCTGTGCGACGGTATGGGGTGCGGAAATGAGGCGATGTCGGAAAGCCGCCTTACAGCAAGGCTGTTTTCACAGTTTTTAAAGGCGGGCTTTGAAAAGGAAACGGCGGTAAATATGATAAATTCGGCACTTGCGTTAAAGGCAGACCAGGAAAGCTTTTCCACGGTGGACCTTTTGGAGCTTGATTTGGAGACCGGAGTTGCCCGGTTTTTGAAAATCGGAAGTGCACAGAGCTTTCTTAAAACGAAAAGTAATATTGAGGTTATTTCCTCTAAGGCACTGCCGATAGGGATTTTGGAAAGCATTGAGGTAAGCAGTGTGGAGCGTGAGCTGAAAAGCGGCGATATGATACTTATGGCGTCGGACGGAGTCGGCGAGGCAGGCAGCGGCGTTTTGAAAAATGATTGGATTAAAAAGCTGCTTATGATGGAGAACAGAAACGATGAGGAGCTTGCAAAGCTTATTTTGGTGGGTGCTAAGGCAAGAATGAAATTTTCTGATGACATGACGTGCGTTGTTATAAGGATAAAAAAGAGCAGGGAGGGATAAAGCATGAGCATACCTAACGAGCTTACCGCAAGGGTGATAGGCGATATAATTTCAAAGGGAATGAATATGTGCGGCGTTAATCTTGAAAAAACGGTGAAATCGGAGGCGATAGACGCACTCGGCGAGATAAAAGAGGTGATGGACGGCGGCGAGGACAGCGAAAGAAAGCTTTCCTCCATTGAGAAAATAATGGAACGGTATAATATAAAATAGAAGAATGTTGAAGGAGCAATAAAAAACCTTCCTGCGGATTTATTCCACAGGGAGGTTTTGCAGTTTATTATATAGAAAGCTTCTATTTTTTATACCGCTCCACAAAGCGTGCGATTCTTGTAAGTGCCTCCTCGATGTTTTCTACAGAATATGCATACGAACAGCGGATAAAGCCCTCGCCGCTTTCACCGAACGCATTTCCCGGCACAACGGCAACCTTTTCCTCCTGCAGCAGCTTTTCTGCAAATTCCTCGCTGGTCATGCCGAGGGATTTTATGCATGGGAACACATAGAATGCACCCAAAGGCTCAAAGCAGGACAGTCCCATGCTGCGGAAACCGTCAACTATGTAGCGTCTGCGGTAGTTGTATTCGCGGCACATGTTTTCCACGTCCTTGTCGCAGGAGCGGAGAGCCTCGATTGCAGCAAACTGACTGGTGGTAGGACTTGACATAATTCCGTACTGGTGCAGCTTTGTCATTGCCTTTATAATCGGAGCAGGTCCTAAGGCATAGCCCAAACGCCAGCCGGTCATTGCAAACGTTTTGGAAAAGCCGTTCACCACAACGGTACGCTCACGCATGCCGTCTATTGCGGAAAATGGAGTGTGTCCCTCGCTGTCATATCTCAATTCACCGTAGATTTCGTCGGACAGCACCATGATATCGGTGCCGCGGAGAACCTCTGCGATTGCCTCTAAATCCTTGCGGGACATAACGCCGCCGGTGGGATTATTCGGGAAAGGCAGGATAAGCAGCTTGGTTTTATCGGTTATATGCTCACGGAGCTGCTCCGGCAGAAGACGGAAGTTGTCCTCCTCCTTTGTTTCAATCGGAACAGGTACACCGCCTGCCATATATGTGCATGGCTTGTAGCAAACAAAGCTCGGCTCGGGAACAAGTACCTCGTCTCCCGAGTTTATCACGCAGCGAATCATCAGGTCTATTGCCTCGCTGCCGCCGACGGTCACAAGAGCTTCGGTTCTTGCATCGTATTCCACGCCGTATTTGCGGCCGGTGTAGTTGCAAATTTCCTCACGCAGCTCTAAAAGACCTGCATTTGCGGTATAGTATGTTCTGCCCTTTTCAAGGGAATAGATACCTGCCTCGCGGATTGCCCACGGGGTTACAAAATCCGGCTCGCCCACGCCGAGAGAAATTACATCCTTCATGGTTGCGGCTACATCAAAAAATTTACGTATGCCGGATGGCGGTATCTGCTGTATTTTATCGGTTAGTATTTTTTCGTAATTTATCATAGCGTTATTACCTGTCTGGAATCCTCTTCATTGTTGTAGAAAACCATTCCGTCCTCCTTGTATTTTTTCAGAACAAAGCTTGTGGCGGTGCTTAAAACGTTGTCCATCGGAGCAAGCTTGGACGCTACAAACAGTGCGACGTCCTTCATGGACTGTCCCTCGATTATTACGCATAAATCATATGAGCCGGACATCAGGAAAAGCGATTTTACCTGAGAATATTTATATATTTTTTCCGCAACCTTGTCAAAGCCTTCGCCTCTTTGCGGAGAAATTTTCAGCTCAATAATAGAAGTAACAAGCTCCTTATCGGTTTTTTCCCAGTTAATCATCGTTTTGTAGCCTACAATGGTGTTGCTCTTTTCAAGCCCTTTTATGATTTTGGCGACCTCGTCCTCCGTTGAGCCTATCATTTGTGCAATCTGCTCGTTAGACAGGTGCTTATCGCTTTTTTCAAGAATATCAAGAATGTCATTGGTCATAGTCTTTTCCTCCTATTCGCAAAAACAGCAGCTGTTTTCTTTAGATTTAATATTGTTACTCTCCATTATACAACATAGTCGGGAAAATTTCCATATATTTTTAAAAATTTTTAAAAAAAGACCTCTATTTATTGACAAAAAGAGAAAAATAGACGATAATAGAATGTATACAGGAAAGGGAGATTAAATGGAAATTAAATCGAACGAAGAAAAAATTGAACGGGTTTTGCTTGCGGGAGTGCATACCGGCTGCCGCGACGTGCTTGCCGATACGACCGAGGAATCAATGGCTGAGCTTTGCGAGCTTGCAAGGACTGCCGGAGCTGAGGTTGTATGTGAGGTTGTTCAGAACAAGACCGATATTGAGGCTGCGACCTATATGGGCGAGGGCAAGCTGGAGGAAATAAAGCTTGCGATTGCGGAGTTGTCGGTTGATGCCGTTATTTTTGATGATGAATTATCGCCTGTTCAGCTTAGGAATATCGCGGATTTTCTGGAGGTCAAGGTAATTGACCGCACGATACTCATTCTTGACATTTTTGCGATGCGTGCAAAGAGCGGCGAAGGCAAGCTGCAGGTTGAGCTTGCACAGCTTAAGTATCGCCTTCCGAGGCTTCGCGGTTTTGGTGTGCAGATGAGCCGTACCGGCGGAGGAATCGGCACGAGAGGTCCCGGTGAAACAAAGCTTGAATCGGACAGACGTCACATAAACCGCAGAATTTCGGCACTTGAGGCAGAAATAAAGGAGCTGGCAAAGCACAGAGAGCTTCTACGGTCGAGGAGGAAAAAGGACGGGACAATTACAGCGTGCCTGGTCGGCTACACCAATGCCGGAAAATCCTCACTTCTAAATTGTCTTACCGATGCGGACGTGCTTGCTGAAAACAAGCTGTTTGCAACGCTTGATACCACCTCACGTGGACTTGTGCTTAGCGATAACCGTAAAATTTTGCTGGTGGATACCGTCGGATTTATAAGAAAGCTTCCGCATCATTTGGTGCAGGCGTTTAAATCTACCCTTGAGGAAACTGTGGTTGCGGATTTTCTGATACATGTTGTAGATGTATCGGCTCCGCAGTATGAAAATAATATAAAGGTTGTAAATTCGGTGCTGGAGGAGCTGCATGCAGCAGGCAAGCCTACGATAATTGTGTACAATAAAATTGACCTTTTGCCCGATGGAAGCAGCTTTGTGGGCGGAGCTGAAAACGAAACGGCGATTTCCATAAAGAACAATGTCGGCATAGACGGGCTGTTGGACTTAATCGGCGAGGTTGCACCGGGTAAAAAGAAGGAAATTTGCGTCCTGATTCCGTATACCGAAGGCTCGCTTGTGAGTGAGCTGCATAAAAATCAGAAAATTCTTTCGGAGGAATATACGGCGGAGGGCACAAAAATGCTTTTGCTGGCAGACAGTGTTACCTATGCGGAGCTGCGGCAATATATAACGGAATAGAAATGGGTTGATTGATATTTCTAAAAAGGAATGTTATAAAACGGTGGCGGCGGCAGGTGATGCCCTGCTTATAGAGAAAAAGTCAAAATTTATTGCGAATGTAAGACCTGTCTGCGATGAGGCGGCGGCACTTGCGTTTTTGCAGGAGATGCGGTCGGAATACAGCGACGCAACGCATAATGTTTATGCGTATGTGATAGATGAGAATAATATTTTCCGCTATTCCGATGACGGTGAGCCGGGAGGAACGGCAGGTATGCCTGTTTTAGACACAATCCGCAAGGAGGGGCTTGTAGATGTTGCGGTTGTGGTGACACGGTATTTCGGCGGAACGCTTTTGGGAACGGGCGGTCTTGTTCATGCCTACGGTGCGGCGTGCCGCATGGGACTTGAGGCAGCAGGAATTGTCACAAGAATTTTGTGCAATTTGGTGTCGGTACGTGTTGATTACACTATGGTGGGAAAAATGCAGTACACAATTGCCTCGGGGGGATATATCCTGGAGGATACCGAGTACGGCAATGAGGTTGAATTTAAGCTTTGTCTTAAAAATGAGGAGCTTGAGAAATTCACTAAGGATGTTACCGAGCTTACCTGCGGAAGGGCGATAATAAAGCAAACCGGGAAAAGGTATATAGATATATAAAAGGAAAGGATTTTTACCATTATGAAAAAAATTATGACATTAGCAGCAATACTTGCTCTTATGCTTATGGCAGGCTGTCACACAGCGTCGGACTTGATTGAGCCTTCGGAGGAAACGGCAGCTCCACAGATTAGCACACAGCCGACCGAAGAGCCGGAGGAGCTTGATGTGAAAACAACAATTCCGCTTACACAAACACTGAAAATGACTAATGAGTGGACCATACTGGGAGATTTCAGCACGTCGATAACAAAAAAAGGCGTAAAAGACAGAATAGTGCTGGGAACTTCTGCACAATCTAAAAACGGGGAAATGATGTGGGACGATTCCCAATACTGGACTTTGGCGGTTATCACGGAGCATGGTGCGTACAACCTTTTCTCAGAGAGAATGCAGGGATACGTATACACCGAGGTTAGTGAAGCATTTATTCAGGGCGTTGCAACGCCTGTTATAACCGCGTATATTTTCAGCGGAACGGACAGAGATATCAGAAATTATATTTTTGAGGACGGTGTTTTTGTTGAGTATCAGGAATATACCACAAAGCAGTTTTCGACGGGTGGTATAAACAATCTGTATTCATCTATTCCTGAATATACAGAGAAATAAAGGAGGATATTTATGGTAACGGAATTAACAAAGCAAAATTTTAATGAGATAGTCAAATCGGACAAGCCTGTTTTGGTGGACTTTTGGGCGAGCTGGTGCGGACCATGTCGCATGGTTTCTCCGATTATAGACCAAATTGCGGAGGAATACGAGGGTAAAATAACGGTCGGCAAGGTGAATGTTGATGATGAGGCTGCTCTTGCTACGGAATTTGCGATAGTATCTATTCCTACAATTATACTCTTTAAGGATGGCAAGGAAGTGAAAAAGCTTGTCGGAGCACAGTCTGCTGATGATTATGCAGATGCGATTGACGCGATTTTATGAAAAGGGAAATTGCGGAAATAGCAAAAAATGAAAAAATTTCCGAAGTGGGCTTTTGCAGTGCGGAGGAATATATAAAAAAAGCAAAAGGGCTTCCGAGGGAGGCCTCTTTTTGCAGCTCGCAGGATGCCGAAAAGCTTTTGGAAGATGCGAAAACCGTAATTGTGTGTGCGTTTTCCTATTACAGCGGAGCGGAAAAAGGAAATATATCGCGTTATGCCTGGGGGCTTGATTACCACAAGGTTGCGGTGGAGAAAATGAGCAGCATAGTTGAGCTGCTCAATAAAAAAGGGTATAGCGGAGCGGCTTTTGCGGATAACGGGGCGTTGAATGAGCGGTTGCTCGCAAAGCTTGCGGGAATTGCGTTTATCGGAAAAAATTATATGGCGATAAATGAACGGCTTGGAAGCTATTTTTTTGTGGGATATGTTATCACCGACTGCGAAATTGAGCCGGATAAGGAAAATAATTCGGAATGTATGGGCTGTGGAGCGTGCAGAGCGGCGTGTCCGCTTGGAGCCATCGGTGAAAATGACTTTTGTGAGGAACGATGTCTTTCTTACATAACTCAGAAAAAAGGTGAGCTTTCACGGGAGGAGTCGACGGCATTGAGGGAATGCGGCACAATCTGGGGGTGCGATATCTGCCAGGAGGTTTGTCCGCACAATAAAAATTTGCCGCAAACCGGCATTGATGAGTTTCGCGAGAACTTGATTACAACACTTCATATAGATGAGAATATTTCAAATAAAGAATTTAAGAGAATGTACGGCAACAGAGCATTTGCATGGCGTGGAAAAAATATTTTGATAAGAAATCAGAAAATTGTATATAATAAGGAAGAAAAAACACATGTTTAAACTTTTTCAAAATATTTTCACAAAACCTCTTGACAAGGGGTAGATAAATGTGTTAATATAAGCAAGCTGTCCGACGGACGGGGTTAAGGAAGTAAGAGAGTGAGTAGTGTGAGCAGAAAGGTATATGCTCGAAGAAAGCT
>JAGASE010000002.1 GCA_017621875.1 Clostridia bacterium | reverse complement strand
GTTCAAGAGGCCGCAGGTTCAAATCCTGTCATCCCGACCACGTCGAAGCAAAGTCCGCTTTGCTTCGACTTTTTTATACAAAAAAGTCATCCGCCCGCTTCCTTGCTTCTCCTCTTTCGCAAAAAGTCTCGCTTGGCTTACCTGTTCGGTTGTAAACGCCCTCACGACGGCTCGCTGTAACTACCAACTTTTTGCGAGGTTTATTTTGATACGTTATGAACACTCGCACCATATCGAGGCAAAGTTCGCTTTGCTTCGATTTTTTATGCAAAAAATCATTTTACCTCAGTCAAATTCCACATATGATAAACAGGTCCTGAGCCGTGTCCTATATCCAGCATGGCTGCGAGTGCTCCCGTCAGATAATTTTTTGCATTTTCAACGCTTTTCTCATATGAAAGTCCCGCGGCAAGTCCGCAGGCAATAGCCGAGGACAGCGTGCAGCCGGTACCGTGCGTATTTGGATTTTCTATCCTCTTTGACGAAAACCGTTTTACTTCACCGTTTTTATACAAAATATCGGTTGCATCATTTACAAGATGTCCGCCCTTTACCAAGACAGCACAGCCGCAAAGCCACGCAATTTTTTGTGCAGCACGCACCATATCCGCCTCATTGGTAATCTTAAATCCGCACAAAACCTCCGCCTCCGGGATATTCGGCGTTATTATATCTGCCAGCGGCATAAGGCTTTTAACCAAGGCATCTGACGCCTCCTGTGAAATAAGTCTGCTTCCGCTTGTTGCAACCATTACAGGGTCAAGCACAATATTTTTAGCTTTCCAATACTTCAGCCTCTCTGTTACAACCTCAATAATTTCCCTTGAAAACACCATGCCAATTTTCACCGCATCCGGAAAAATATCAGCAAAAATGCTGTCCAGCTGGGCTGCGACAAATTCAGGCTCTGCCGCAGCTGCTGCCGCAACCTCCATAGTATTTTGTGCGGTCAGAGCTGTGATTGCACTCATCGCATACATTCCATGTGCAGTTATCGTTTTGATATCCGCCTGTATACCTGCTCCGCCGCTTGAATCCGAGCCTGCAATCGTAAGCACCTTCTTAATCAAGCAAATCACCTGCCCCTTTAAAGGATTCTGTATAGATATCCGAAATCTCTCTTACACCCTCAGCGTTCACCTCGGATTTATCATACACGCCGCATATCGGAAATCCTGCATTTTTTGCCGCAGCAGCTGCGTAAAATGCGTCCTCAAAAACCCACGTTTCGGCTTTCTCCGTCTTCAAAAAAGCGTGTGCCCTGTCAAAAATATCCGATCTGTCCTTTCCGCAGCCAACCTCGCTGCAGCAAAATATACCGTCAAAATATTTTAGCACGCCGTTTCTTTCTAATGCGTTTTCAGCGAGCTGCCTTTCTGTCGCAGTGGCAACGCACATTTTAACGCCCTTTTCCTTAATACGTGCCAAAAATTCAGCCACGCCTTCCTTTAAAAGTGCCTTGCTGTTATAAAAATCGGTCAAAATTTTGTTGAAATCCGCCATAATTTCACTTATGCCGTCCGCGATGTCATATTCCTCACGCAGATACTCCGCCGCCTCGCCCAGGCTCATGGTCTGCAGGGTATCCAATATATCGCTCTTTGGTGTAATGCCCTTCGATTTTAAGTAATCAATGCTAAGCGTATCCCAAATATACATAGAATCAAGCAGAGTTCCATCAAGGTCAAATATCGCACCCTTAATCTTCATTCCCGAAAGCCTCCTTGCTCAGCTTATACAATCTCTTGCAGGAGCCTTCAATGTCGCTGCTCGCGAAAATTGCCGAAACAAGTGCCACGCCGTCAATACCGCTGCCCGAAAGCTGCATTATGTTGTCCTCACAAATTCCGCCGATGGCAACTATCGGAACCGATACGCTTTGGCATATTTCCTTTAGAGTATCATAGGACACGTCCTCGGCGTCCGCCTTGGTCGAGGTGAAAAACACCGCTCCGACTCCCAGATAGTCCGCACCGTTTTCCACTGCAAGCCTTGCCTGCTCCGCCGTTTGTGCCGATACGCCCAGAATCATTTTTTCGCCTATCATCTGCCGCACCGCCTTGGCGTTCATATCGCTCTGTCCCACATGTACGCCGTCTGCTCCGCATTTTACCGCAATATCGACATTATCATTTATAATAAATGGCACATTATACTCACTGCACAGCTTTTTAAGCTCAATCGCTTCCTTTAGAAATTCCTCGTCGCAAAGCTCCTTTTCCCGAAGCTGCACGCAGGTTACGCCGCCCTTTAATGCCTTTTCCACCTGCATATACAAGGTCTCATTTCCAAGCCACGCCCTGTCGGTCACAGCGTAAAGCAGCATCGTTTTTCTATCGCACCTCATATTTTGCCTCCTCTTCAAGCTCCTTTGCGGTAAGGTTATACATCGCGTCAATAATCATATTCCTATACGTGGAATTTCCGTCTCCCTCACCAAGCCTTGCAAATGCTTTTTCTCCGCAGATTCCCATAGCACACACTGCCGCAAGGCAAGCCTCGGCTGTATTTTCACCGTTTGCAGCAATGAATGCCGACATGATACTGCTGAGCATACAGCCTGTACCCGTAACCTTGCTCATCATAGCATGTCCGTTTTTAACGGCATATGCAGTCCTGCTGTCTACAATCAGGTCGGTTGCACCCGTAATTACTATTACAGCACCTGTTTTTATAGAAAATTCCCTTGCAAAGGCTATGACACTGTCTATAGTTTCCTCCGTCACTTTGTCCGCAACATCGGCGTCAACGCCCTTAGTTGTTCCGCCGCCCAGGGCAAGTGCCGTTATCTCGGATATATTGCCGCGGATAACTGAAAATCTAACCCTTTCAATCAGCTCCTTCGCTGTTTTTGTGCGAAGCCGCGATGCACCTGCACCCACCGGGTCAAGCAGTACGGGATGACCAAGCTCGTTTGAAATCCTTCCCGCCTCAAACATTGCGGGAATTGTATTTTTGTTCAGAGTTCCGATGTTGATATTAAGAGCTGTGCATATAGCCGTAATATCACGCACGTCCTCAATGTCGTCCGACATTATCGGCGAGCCGCCTATGGCAAGCAGTGCATTTGCACAATCATTCACCGTCACATAATTTGTGATGTTATGCACCAGCGGTGTTTTTTCCCTTACGTTTTCAAGACATTTTCCTATCATTTGTTATTCCTTCTTTCCTTTCGGGTGCTTACAGGATAACTTACGCTCTGTGTATAGCATAGCTTACACAAAAAAACGAAGCTACCTGATAAACAGATAACTTCGCTAAATAACGAGTTTGCTACTCTTCCTACGTTGGCATTATCCAAATCAGGTATAAGGGTCGAAGTTCAATTCCTTCCTCTCAGCCTGACCGACAAGCTCCCCCGAAATATTTATTTTTTATCATTATAATGCAAATAACGCCGAATGTCAATACCAAAAATGAAATTTACATTCTCACGTTTGACAAAAACTCTTTAAGACGTCTGCTCTTGGGTGCGGTAAAGATTTCCTCCGGCACGCCCTCCTCGGCGATAACGCCGTCGTCCATAAATATGATTCTGTCCGAAACGCTTCTGGCGAACGCCATTTCATGCGTTACGATAATCATGGTCATTTTTTCGTCCGCAAGCGATTTTATAACCTTCAAAACCTCATTGGTTATCTCCGGGTCAAGTGCAGAAGTAGGCTCGTCAAACAGCATAATTTCCGGGCTTAGTGCCAATGCCCTGCAAATTGCCACTCTCTGCTGCTGACCGCCCGAAAGCTCACAGGGGTAATTATCATACTTGGTCTCAAGTCCGGCACTGCTTAAAAGCCGTTTTGCATTCGCCTCAATTTCGGCATAAATCTCTTCCTTATTATGCTTAAAATCAGGTCTTTCCTTTGCCAAAAGCTTGGGAGCCAAAACTACGTTTTCAATCGCACTGTACTGCGGAAAAAGGTTGAAGGACTGGAAAACAAATCCGAAATTCAGCTGTTTTCTTCGGATTTCCTCACTTGTCATCTTCTTTTTTTCCGCTCCGTCAAAAATGACCTCACCGTTTAAAACAACCTGCCCTTTATCCGCTTTCTCAAGAAAGTTTATGCACCGAAGAAGTGTTGTTTTTCCGCTTCCGGACGAGCCGATTATCGACACAACCTCACCCTTTTCCATCGAAAAGGATACGTCCTTTAAAACCTCGGTTTTGTCAAAGCTTTTCATTATATTCTTAATTTCCAAAATAGCCATAAATCTCTGTTCCTCCGCAAATCAACCCTTGTAGTAGTCAAGCTTCTTCTCTATGTAATTGAAAATAAGGGTTATAATTCCGCAAAGCACAAGATAAAAAACTCCCGAATAGAATAGCGGCCATAAAATATGCTCACTGTTCATCATTCGCTTTGCATTCCATGTTATTTCATAAATCATAATCGTATTTGCAAGCGATGTATCCTTCACCAAGGTAAGAAACTCATTTCCCATAGGCGGAATTATTCTTTTTATCACCTGAAGAAGTATGATTTTAAAGAACACCTGCGTTTTAGTAAGTCCCAAAACCGCACCTGCCTCATACTGCCCCTTTGGTATGCTTTCAATACCGCCGCGGAAGATTTCCGCAAAATAACAGGCATAATTTAAAACAAATGCTATGATTACGGCAACAAACATATTCATGCCACGCACGCCCAAAAGCCCCGGTCCGAGACCGAAAACAATCAGCTGCAGCATTAAAGGAGTGCCTCGTATTATCCATATTAAGGTTTTTATCGGATATTTTACCACTTTAAATTTGCTCATTGAGCCGAGCGAAATGACAAGTCCCAGAGGAAGTGCCATAAGCAGAGTCATGGCAAAAATCTTAAGCGTAACACCCAGACCTTCAAAAAGACTCAATGTGACTTTTGTAAATAATTGCATAATTACACCTTTTTGATAAACTTATTTTAACCGACCAAAAAGGCAGATAAAAATCTGCCTTTTTAATTTAATGTTTAGACTTTTTTGCTTCTATATCAGAAAGCGAGGTTTAACTCATACTTTTCTGCAAGCTGTGCCATAGTTCCGTCTGCTGCCAGCTCGTCAATAGCTGCATTAACCTTATTTAAGAGCTCTTCATCGTCAAGTCTGAAGCCGATGCCGTACTCCTCTGTTGTAAGCTCAACAGAATATCCAAGGTCTTCATAGCTTGTTCCCTCTGCTGTTGAAGCCTTTGCCATTGTAATGTCGATTACACATGCATCTGCCTGACCGCCTGCAACTGCCAAAAGTGCATCAGTCTGTGCTGCAACAGGTGTATAGCTTGTATCAAGTCCGTTATCCTTAATTGCAGTTTCGCCTGCTGAGCCTGCTTCTGCGGCAAACTTCAATCCCTTAAGGCTCTCTGCATCCTTGTAGCTTTCAAGCTTATCCTTTGCCATTACAACAACCTGGGCGTTTTTAACATAAGCCTTTGATACTGCACAATTTTTCTTAACCTCATCAGAAATTGTCATACCGTTCCAGATACAGTCAATCTGACCTGCGTCAAGTGTTGTAAACTTTGTGTCCCAGTTGATTTCAACAAAGTTAGGCTTCATATTGATTTTTTCACAAACAGCCTCTGCAAACTCTGTGTCAAAGCCTGTAAGCTTGCCCTCGTCGTCCATGTAGTTCATCGGCTCATAAATTGTGTAGCCGATAACAAGCTCATCTGCTGCCTTTTCACCACAGCCCGACATTGCAAAAATCATTGTTCCTGCCATAAGTAATGCTAATAATTTCTTCATTGTAAATTTCTCCTTTTTTGTAAAGTCATATTTTATGAGCCTATTATAGCACTTCACTTTAGTATTGTAAAGCGATAAAACAACAAAACGCTCTATTTTATACATTTTATACAAAAATAAAGAGTGCTAATTAGCACTCTTTACTAGCACAGATGCAGACGTTCACCGATATAGTCGCTTATAACATCCTTAAGCCCCATCGGTGTAACCTGATTATCCGATATTCTTCGTAAAAATTCCTCCGCCTCGCCTTTTCTGAAAAATAAATCACCTATTATCTTCTTTTCACGTTCAATCTTGCCGTTTTTGAATCTGCTTTCCTTGTCAATCTCAACCCCGTAAACATTTAAGTCGCAAAATTCCTCTCTTACGCTGTCGGTCAGCAGATAATATGTAAGCTTCATCGTATACGGTATATTTTCCGTCACCTCAATGCACATCTCGTCAAAAAATTCTTTTTTCAAGCCTATACCTCCTTTTACCTGTATTTACATTATAATATAGAAAAGAGGTAAAATCCAGTTGTTTTCACCGCACAAACTGCGGTTTTATGCGGTTTTTCGACGCATACACAACGAATACCGCAAAAAAACAGGCGGATACGGTCGGATTTGGTCGAAAAAAAGATTACCGAGTCGCACGAAAGCAGTAAAAGCAGCTCTGACACAGGACAAAGACAATCATAAGTATTCCGAATTTTTCTTTTTCTGCTCACGAATATTCAAAAGTACACGCAATTTTATTTTTTCATCAACGAAAAAATACGGCTGATATCAGCTTCGGAAAATCCCGAGCCTTATCAGCCGTATTGTAAATTTGCTGTCATATTAGCCCTCAACAGGAGCACCTACAGGACAAGTACCTGCACAAGCACCGCAATCGATGCAAGCACTTTCATCAATAACATACTTTGAATCGCCCTCTGAAATAGCACCTACAGGACATTCAGCTGCACAAGCACCGCAGTTGATGCACTCATCAGTAATTTTGTAAGCCATTTGACACACCTCCTTAAGCATAATAATTGATTATAACATAACAACGGAATGTAAATATACCACCGCAGTATATGATACAACTTCAAGTGCCTGAGAGTTCTCTCTGCACTCATCGCTATTATAGCACAGTTTTTCTTAATCTTCAAGTGCTTTTAGCATTTCTTCATCATTTTTTTCTTCATTCTGATTTTTTTTAGCTTTTTTCAGGATTTTGATATCCGCCACATTGTACTCCTTAAGTGCCGCTTCCTTTTCCTTTTCAATGCGTACCTTTACAATGCCCTTCAGGATATCCACATACTCTACGTTGCCTTTTCCGTCGGGCGTTTCCACAAGCGAGCCTTGCTTCGGTGTAACCTTTAAAAGCTCCTCATAGGTTTCCTGCTCGAACTTAAGGCAACACATAAGTCTGCCGCAGGTTCCCGAAATCTTTGTAGGATTAAGTGACAGCCCTTGCTCCTTTGCCATTTTTATTGAAACAGGTGCAAATTCACCCAAAAAACGTGAGCAGCACAGCTCTCTGCCGCATATGCCTATGCTTCCGAGTGTTTTTGATTCATCACGGATACCGATTTGACGCAATTCGATTCTTATTCTGAACCGATTTGCCAAATCCTTTACAAGCTCACGGAAGTCCACTCTGCCCTCAGCAGTAAAGTAAAACAAAACTTTAGTTCTGTCGAAAGTATATTCCACCTCAATCAGCTTCATTTCAATTCCGTGCTTTTTAATCATTTCGCAGCAGATTGAAAAAGCCTCCTTCTCCTTGAGCTTATTCTCCTCAACCCGTTTAAAGTCCTCTTCGGTTGCTATGCGTATAACGTCCTTTAAGGGCTTTGCAAGCTCCTCCTGCGAGACCTCTTTAATACCCATCACAACACTGCCCAGCTCAACTCCGCGGGCCGTTTCTACAATTACCTTATCTCCCGTTTTTATTTCCAGCCCGGCAGGATTAAAATGATATATTTTTCCTACCGGCTTAAATCTTACTCCGACTATTTTTGTCATTTGACATACTCCTTCAAGTTTTTCAAAAAAATCCGCACCCGTCCCCACGTGCGGCGTGCTTTTTTCCTTACCTTGTGCTTTTAGAAAAATACAAAAGTATTCTCCGTCAGCAAATTTAATTATATTATATTCCGCCGATTCTGTCAAGCATCGGAGAATTTTTTTGCAAAAACAGTTGCAATTGTCATACAAATGATGTATAATATTGTCAGAAAAATTGCAGAGTAGAATTTCGTGCGTAAAGTGCCGGCATGAACGGGGAGTTGTCATGCGGACGAAAAACGTTTTACGTTTGCGGTACGAGATTCGCATCCCGCTGCCGAATAAGAGGAATTATCAAGACACCTCTTTTTTAGTGGCTAATCATTTGGAGGTGTTTTTTATGTTCAAAAAATTTTCAGACTCGGCAAAAAATCTAAAGGATACACGGGTGCTTTGCACCGCAGCAGTGTTTACCGCTCTTTATGTGGTTTTAGACATGCTTCAAATCCCCATTACCCCACAATCACGCATTTCGCTGACCTTTCTGCCCATGGCTGTTTGCGGCTGGCTTTTCGGTCCTGTTCCGGCACTCATTGTCGGAGCACTCGGCGATACGGTGGGCTTTTTAATCCACCCCACCGGCACATATTTTCCCGGTTTTTGTATCACTGCCATACTCGCAGGGCTTATATTCGGCTTCTGCCTCTACAAGCGTGATACACACAAAATTATTTGGTGGATTATTCTTTCCAAAACCTTAGTAAGTGTTTTCCTTAATATCCTTTTAAACACGTACTGGCTCTCAATTCTATACGAAAAAGCCTATTTTGTGTATATGATTACGCGTATTGTAAAAAATATTATTACCCTACCGCTCGAAATTGCTCTTATTTTTATTGTTATAACTTTCATCTCGCGTCATGGAATAAGAAAGATTGTCTAAATAGAAAAATTTTATCAAGCAAAATTTGTCAAGAATGACAGTATCATTTATCGTGTGTGATTTCACCCTTGAAAATTTTGTCGCAATATGTTATAAATATAGTAGTGATTTATAATTCAGGAGGAAATTATGGAAATATCATCAAACAAGCCGATTTACGGTCAATTAAGCATTATAAGCATGCGTGGCTGTGAGGAAATCACAGACAAAATCGATTGGTATCTGCGTCAGTTCAGAAAGGAATATGAGGACGAGGAAAGCTACATAACGCACATCAAATGCCCGCGTTTCGGCTCGGGTGAAGCAAAATGCGTGATTAATGAAACTGTCCGCGGTCATGACGTTTACATTATCTGCGATATGTTTAATCACGGTATTACCTACAATATGTACGGCGTGGAAAACCGCATGAGTCCCGATGACCACTATCAGGATTTAAAACGTATCATCGCAGCTATTTCAGGTAAAGCAAGACGTGTTACCGTCGTAATGCCAATGCTATATGAGGGCAGACAACACCGCCGCACCGCACGCGAATCGCTCGACTGTGCAATGGCACTTCAGGAGCTTGTTAATATGGGTGTTTCCAACATCATTACCTTTGATGCACACGATGCAAGAGTTCAGAATGCCATTCCGCTTTCCGGCTTTGACGATGTTCAGACAACCTATCAGATGATAAAAGCACTTTCGCGTCAGGTTCCGGATATCTCCTTTAATAAGGAAGATACAGTAGTAATTTCCCCGGACGAGGGCGGCATGAAGCGTGCAATGTATTATTCATCGGTGCTCGGACTTGACCTTGGTATGTATTATAAGAGAAGAAATTACTCAATCATCGTCGACGGCAAAAACCCGATTGAGGCACACGAATACCTCGGACGCGATGTTGCCGGCAAGGACGTTATGATTATTGACGATATGATTTCAAGCGGAGAATCAGTTCTTGATATCGGTAAAAAGCTTAAGGAACAGGGTGCAAAGAGAATTTTCATTTTCACAGCCTTCGGTCTCTTCTGCAACGGTCTTGAAAAGTTTGACGAGGCATACAAAAAGGGCGAGATTACAAAGGTGTTCACTACAAACCTTATTTATCGTATACCGCAGCTTTTTGAAAGAGAATGGTACTGTGAGGTTGATATGTCAAAGTATATCTCACTGCTTATCAATACTCTGAACCATGATGAAACCATCAGCAATCTTTTGGTTCCTGCAAAGAGAATTGAAAAGCTTCTGGAAAAACTCAATGCTCAAAAGGAAAACTAAAAACAGTATTCTTAAGGATAGTTTAAGGGCAACCGAAAAATTTTCGGTTGCCTTTTGTAATATAATCTCTTGCTACTATTCTACCGTAAGTATATTTTTATACGGATACACCTCTTTAATATTCCATGACTGATGCTTTCTCCGCACTTCCCTCCATACGTCTTTGTTGAAACTATTCCATGACCCGAAATATTCTGAATTAAAACTACACCTAATTTTTAAATCCCGACCGTCTCTTATTATTTTCCATTGACCGCAAAGTTCATCCATTGTCTTTTCAATTGTATTTTCAGATATCAAGCAGCCGATACCGTAAAACTCAACAATAAAACCTTCACCTTCTTCACCTAACTGTCGCATAGTAATCTGTCTACAATTTAAACCATATTTAAGTTTATCAACTCCTTTATACTCCTCCTCTATTAGTATAACTGCAAAATCTATAATATCTTTGTTTTCCATATTCTTTTCCTCCTATAAAGCATAATACCTTTATATAAGTATATATTTATATATGAGAATTGTCAAGTAAATGTATATTCATTAAAATACATATAGGAGTTGATATTTATGGTTACTATTAAACTGAGACTTGATAAAACACTCGAAAAGCTTAATATTAGCAGATATGAGTTGGCTGTCCGTACAGGAATCAGATACCAAATCATTGATAATTATTATAAAAACAAGGTTGTGCGATACGACAGCTATGTGTTATCGAGAATTATCGAAGCACTTGATTGCGAGATTACCGATTTAATTGAAATAATAAAAGAATAAACATTATATAGAAAAAGGTCGCAGCAAAATTTGCTGCGACCTTTAATATTCTCTATTCAACACTCAAAATGTTTGTCATCGGTGCATCGCAGCCGGTAAGCGTGACCACCTCAAATTTCAGCGTATATTCCCCGCCCGGCTCTAACAAAAACTCCTCCGTCTGCGTGTATTTTGACGGCTTCAATCTCTCCTTCGGCTCTAAAGTCGATTTCGGATTTTCCTGCGGGTCCATATCAAACCGCTTCATTATATATCTTCCTCCGTCATCGCGGACAAGCTCATCGCCGCGGTGCAGTGAAAACCTATATAGCTGTCCCGAAACCGAATTTAATGAAAATTTAAAAATCTTTTCGCTTTCCGCTTCATTTTTAAGATTAAAGGTGTAAATATACCTTACCCCGAAATTACCGAGATTGCATACGTACCTGCTGTAAAAATCCCTTGGAATCCTTTCACCGCCGACAGGATAATCCACCTCGGACATTGGAATATTCGGTACAAAATCCGCATTATCGCTATCTTCATAAAGGCTTGTATGGAACGGGTCAAAATACCATACGTCATTTTTATCCTCCGCCGCCTCGCCGTAAAGCGACAGCTTCTCCTCGTCCCTGTAGCTAAGCAGCATCATATCCGATTCCGCAGACTCTGCGGTAATCGCTTTAGGGTCCTTCCATGTATTAACGTTGGTCGCAAAGCTGCCGTCTGCTGCGATATAACCCTCGGGATATTTCTGATTGAAAATCCGCACCGGCAAAGGACCGGGTTTTGTGGTATCGCCAAAAACATATGTAAGCTCCGCGGTTACTATCGGTGCATTCTCCGCAATGCCTTTAAACTGCGGCTCTTTCCGCACCCTACCCTTTTTCATCGTATTAAAATTATCCCTCGCATTTGCTTTGTCGGTGTAGGCAACAGTATCGACCGACATTTCGCCCGATATAATTTCAAATTCCATCATCAGCCACACAGGCTCGTCATATCCTCCATGGCGTATTTCATTAATTCTCTCCTCGCCGATAACGGGAATCAGCTCACTCAAAAGACCACTCTCGCCGCTTTTAAGCTTAATTCTCTTGTGCAATCCGACAAAACGTGCACTGTCCGACTTCACAAGCTCATTCCGCACTGTGCAGGCACAGCCGTTTTTACATTCTCCGTCCGCCTTTTTGCAGCTGCATCTGCCGCGGCAGGTGCAGTCAAAAGTTTTAAGGTATTCCGGCAGAAAAACATCAACTCCCGAAAAATCCGCCCACGCCTTATTCCACTGCCAGTCATGGTCAAGACCAATCGCTCTTATTTCAAACTCCGCCTCATCTTGCGTACAAAATAATACGTCAAAAAACAAATCGGCTTCACTCTCTGCCGCACTTCCTCTGTGATGATAGCTGAACACCGTATACACACCCGGCACAAGACCTCCAAAATGTGCAATCGAAGAAGGACTTTCGCCGTCTGCCAGAAAGTCCTTATCAAGATGCTCGGGGTTATCATCAAACAAATAAAAGCAGCTTTTTCCCTCGCTGTCATATTTTACGGGAGTGAACTTAAGGTCGGGGATTTCACCCGAATAATTATTTCCTCCCGAACAAGAGCAGAGCAATGCAATAATGCACGTCATGCAAATCAAGCGTATAAGCCTCACAAAACCACCTCACTGCACAAGCCTAAATCAATTCTTCCGTTCCTGCCAAAATTTTTTCGCGGTGAACGCAGAAAAACTCTACCGAAAATCCGTCGGTGTATTTTTCCATTGCGTCAATCACAGAATCCGGCTTTAAATTATAGGTATTACCCGCCGCAAGGCACATTGTCAGAATTAATTTATTATCCGCGGTGCATTTTGCGGAAAAATCATATATGTACGGTCTGATGTCCGCCTCCTTGACGCCGCTTTTTGATTTCTTCATAACCAAAAGCTCGCTGTTTTGCAAAAATTTTTCTGCGTCAAAGGCTGACGCGTCGCCGCACTCTGCCTCGACTACATACACAGCTCTGTCAAGCTTTGCAAAATCATGCTCTTTTCCCTCAGTTCGTTTTACTGCTGTAATTTTAAACCCTTTAGGAAAAGCCTCATTCAGCCTGTCCGCAATCTCCTGCTCGGAATAATCGCCCTCAAAGCCGATTTTTATATATTCACAGCTTGAAGTAACTCCAACCGAAAGCGGCATAGCAATCGTCATAACAGGGTGCGGATTAAAGCCCTGCGAAAAGCTCATCAAAAGCCCCGCACGGCGTACCGTCCTGTGAAACGTGCGTATAAAATCCAGATGCGAAATATATTTCACACGCTCGTCACGCGTATATTTTAAAACATAATTACTCAAAACAAACACCTGCCCCAAAAGAAGTTATGCCGCAGCCGCTGCAGCCCTGACGGCAGTTCTGCGTAGTTTCTGCTCTTTTCGCCTTTTCGTTTTCACGCATGAAAAACGCCTTTGTAACGCCGATATCAATATGATCCCACGGCAGCACCTCATCATAAGAGCGTTCTCTCAAATACCAGTCGGGGTCAATACCGCATTCCTCAAATGCCTGCATCCATTTATCAAATCTGAACTGCTCGTCCCAGCTGTCAAAGCGGCAACCATTTTTAACAGCCGTAAGCACCGCCGGCAAAAGACGTCTGTCGCCGCGTGCAAAAACGCCCTCCAAGTAGCTCGCACGGTTATCGTGCCAGTTATATTTGATTTTCCGCGACTTAATCGCCGCCTTTAACATATCCTGTTTTCTTACGATTTCCTCACGGCTGTCCTGCTTTGCCCACTGGAACGGCGTGAATGGCTTCGGAATAAAGCTTGAGGTGCTTGTAGTTATGTTAATATTTTTCGCACGCTCCTCCTTTGGGATAGCGAAATATTCCTCCAGAACCTTCTGCGAAAGGTCGGCGATGCCCTGTATATCCTCGTCGGTTTCGGTCGGCAGACCAATCATAAAATACAGCTTGACATTTGTCCAGCCGCCCCTAAACAACATTTTGGTAGAGTTTAAAATATTCTCCTCGGTAATATTTTTATTGATTACATCGCGAAGACGCTGTGTTCCTGCCTCGGGTGCAAAGGTAATTCCCGATTTTCTGACCTTCTGCACCTTTTTCATAAGCTCCAGCGAGAAATTATCTATACGCAGCGACGGTAGCGACAGTCCGATTTTTTTCTGCTCGGTAAGCTCCAAAAGTCCGTCGGTAAGCTCCTTTAGCTGTGAATAATCACTTGTACTTAGGGACGAAAGCGAAATTTCGTCATATCCGCTTGACGATAAAAGCTTGTCCGCCAAATCAACCAACGTTTCGGGCTTTCTCTCGCGGACAGGGCGATATGCATAGCCTGCCTCACAGAAGCGGCAGCCGCGGATACAGCCGCGGAAAACCTCCAGCATTACGCGGTCATGCACCACCTCGCCGAACGGCACTATCACCTTATCCGGCGTATATGCCTTATCAAAATCCTTCATAATACATTTGTGTATAACAGGCTTTGCCTCCGGCTCGGTCAGAGTTATACTTTTTACGGTATTATCCTCATTGTACTCCACATCATAGAAGGACGGCACATAAATGCCCTCAAGCCGTGCAATCGTCTTTAAGTATTCCTTTTTGCTCTTTTTTCCGCTCTTCTTCCACTTTATGTATTCATCGGTAATGAGGTTTATGCTTTCCTCACCCTCGCCCAACATAAGAAAATCAAAAACCTCCGCAATCGGCTCGGCGTTGTATGCACAAAGACCGCCCGCACAGATAATCGGATAGCTTTCGTCCCTGTCCTTTGCAAGAATCGGAATCCCTGCAAGGTCAAGCATATTTATTACGTTTGAATACGCAAGCTCATAGGAAAGCGAAAAGCCGAGTATATCAAAATTTACAACCTCGTCACCCGTTTCCAATGCAAAAAGACGCATGCCGCGGCTTCGCATTTCCTCCTCCATATCCACCCATGGAGCAAACACTCTTTCGCAGTATGTATCCTCGCGTTCATTCAGGCTGTGATACAATATTTTCATTCCCAGATGCGACATTGCAATCTCATATACATCGGGAAAACAAAATCCGAAACGGCAATCCACTAAAGCCGCGTCCTTTACGACACTATTAAGCTCACCGCCGGTATAGCGTGTGGGCTTTTGCACCTTCATCAAAATTTTATCTCTTTTAGTGTATGACATCAAATTCTCCTTAATTAAAGCTGCCGCATCAAGATAAAATCGCACATGACAAAATCTTAATACGACAGCCCTCTTTTTATTCTGCTACATCTACAAATTGCGGCTTATCATCACAACCGCATTTTTCCTTATCCTTTTCTTCCTTCTTCTTATCACGCTTTGAACAAATCTTGTCAACTGCACTTGAGAAGGTTCCGTTCACCTTATCGATAACCTCCGGCACCATATCAATGATTTTATCTACCGGCGTAGTTTTATCGCTTATAGGTAGCAGCTTAACGTTTCCGCCGCCTACTACCAAAAAAGCAATCGGCTTCACGTTCGCACCGCCGCCGCAGCCGCCGCCGAACATAGGATTTTGCGGAGTAACGGTGTCCTGCTTTGCCGCAAACTGCGTTCCTCCCGCACCAAAACCGAAGCTTACTGTGGAAATCGGTATAATCACCGTTCCGTCAGGAGTCGTTACCGAATCCCCCACTATAGTGTTTACGTCCACCATTGATTTGATATTGCTCATCGCAGTATCCATAAGTCCCTGAATAGGATGTTCTGCCATAATTATCTGCTCCCTTCTGCTTTCTTAATTTTTCTCAGTATTTTAAGTACATTTACTGCAACAATTATAATATGCACATTTTTAAGATGCAATATGCACCTTATATGCAAATCAAAGCATGTTTTCTCAAAAACAGGCTGTATATTCACATTCATTTTCCGCAAGGTGGAATGATTATGCACAAACCCCAAAACGCCGTATACAAAGCCGTTCAAAAGTCCTGTAAAAATGCCCGTATGCATTGCGTCCGAAAAGCCGAACTCCGTTTCAAATTCAACATTGTCAAAAACCATTGCACGGCTTGCGGTGTATTCCAAAATCCTCGCAGCGTCCGCCTTTATGCTTTTAAACAAATCCCAATACCCTTCAAGCTTTGCTTTCTGTGTCTCAAAGGAAAACGACTTTTTTTCTTTTTTTTGTTTAGCCTTACTTTTCTTCTTTTTTTTCTTTTCCTTGTCCTCAAAAAGCCGCAGTTTAAAAAACATATATTTAATGTCCAAAGTCACCTTATTTGCGACTGCGTCCTTTTTATACTCCAGTTCAAGCCTTATCGGAATCAGCAGCAGAATAACAATCAGCAAGACCAGTACGGCAAAAATTATAAGTCCGATTTTCATTACTGCCAAATCCTTTCCAAAAAATTATTCCTCTTTCGGCTCCTCACTCGCAGCTTCGCCTTGGTTTTCCTCGCCTTCGCCGTGTGCCGTCTCGGAAAGCTCCTCCTGTCCCTCTATTTCGGGATTTTCGTCCATTTTAAGAGAAAGCTGCTCATATTCCGGGCTTAATTTAGACAAATCAAGCTCCGGCAAATCACGTGGAGTGGAAAGTCCGAAGCACCGCAGAAAATTCTGCGTTGTGCGATAAAGCACCGGGCGTCCGGGTGCGTCCAGACGGCCGCATTCCTCGATAAGTCCGCGTTCACAAAGCCTGTTCACGGCACTGTCGGAATTTACGCCTCTTATGTATTCTACCTGACCTCTCGTAATGGGCTGCTTGTACGCAATAATTGCCAGTGCCTCCATTGCCGCATTTGAAAGAGCCTGACGTCTTTGGTCGCCGAGAATTATCTGAATGTAATTATAATATTCGGGACGCGAGCAAATCTGATAGCCCTCGTCGATATCGATAATCATAAATCCGCGTTCGGTTGTATCGTAATCATACTTTAAAATGCGTATAGCCTCTTCTACTGCCTCGGTATCAATTTCCAAAACAGCCGCAAGCTTTGCCGTTTTAACCGGCTCGCCCGCCGCAAACAATATTCCCTCTATTGCATAAGGGATTTTATCCTTATTCATCATTTACCTCTTTTTTAGTTTTTATTAAAATAAAGTCCTTTGTTTTTTCATCATATTCCGCAATAATGCGGCTTGAACGTATCATTTCAAGTATAGCAAGAAATGTCGCCACCAGCTCAGGCTTAGACTTTTTGCCCGAAAAGGCTTTTTTGAACTCAAGTCTCTTATTCTTCCGCAAAAGCCCAGAAAGCTTGTCCGCCATTTCCTCAACAGATACCTTTTCTCTGCCGACAATTCCCGAAAAAGCACGTTTTTCCGGCTTTGCATTCCTCAGCTTTCGCTGCATAATGGAATTAAAGGCGTCCATCAGCTCATTTACGGTATGGCTGCGATTATACTCAGGCAGAGGAAAATCAATTTTTTCCTCCTCCTTAAAAAACATATACCGGGAAGAAAATTCGCTCTTTCTAAGCTCCTGCGATGCCTCCTTGTAGCGTTGATATTCCGCCAAACGCTGTGCAAGGTCATCACGCGGGTCCTCTTCTTCCTCCTCTTCGTTTTTGGGCAGCAGCATCTTCGATTTTATGTACAAAAGCTGTGCCGCCATAACTAAAAATTCACTTGTATTTTCAAGCTGCGACTCCTCAATTCCCTCAATCGCCTCAAGATACTGCGATGTGATTTCCACAATCGGAATATCGTATATGCTCACCTTATTTTTTGAGATAAGGTGCAAAAGCAAATCAAGAGGACCCTCAAAGGAATCCAGCTTATATAGCATTGTATCCATTTTTTACCTGCCTTATACTATAAGCGAAACTATCGCCGTTACCGCCTTTTCGATAATAGAATAGAAAACATTTACTCCGCTGCCGATTATCATATCAAAAGCACCCGACAGTGATAAAAGCATTATCAAAATTATTGCATAACGCTCATACTGCAGAATGTTGTAATAGGTTCTGTTAGGAATGAACAGCCCCAAAACCTTTGAGCCGTCAAGAGGCGGAATAGGTATCAGGTTGAACACCATAAAGCACAGATTACGGTATGCGAAAATATAAAAAATCATATTTATCATACTCATAACCGAGCCACTCCAGCCTATAATGCTGCCTAAAATCAGTAAAATCGTACCAAGCAGAATCCCCGCAAACGCCATAATAAAGTTAGCTATCGGTCCTGCAATGGCAGTAAGAGCCATTCCCTTTTTTCTGTCCTTATAATACATAGGATTTACGCCCACCGGTCTTGCCCAGCCAAAGCCCGTAAAAATCATCAATAGCGTCCCTACAGGGTCCAGATGTGCAAGAGGATTGAGTGTAAGACGTCCCTCATATCTCGGTGTAGGGTCGCCCTGTCTTGATGAAACCCATGCATGTGCAAGCTCATGTCCGGTAAGTGCAATCAATGTAATAGGCACATTTATTAATATATTAGATAAACTTAACATAATTTCACCGCCAACTGATTATCTTAATTTAAACATATATTTATATTATAACCTTAAATTGAATTAAAGTAAATAGTTTTAAATAAAAAAACATTTGTATTGAAATTTTTTTCAAATTGTGATATTATTAGAAAAAGCGTTTATTCGGAGGTGCTTATGAGCAGAAAACGAGACCAGTACGCACAGCGTACTATTTTTACGATTTTAATGATAATCTCAGTGTTTTTAGGATTTATTTTCCTGGCAACAAACAATCTGGACTTTATTATCGCGGCACTTAATCAAGGAAAATTTCACCTACCTAATATTGCCTACGCGCTGTCGAGAATTGTAAGCGGATTACTTCTCCCGTTTATTTTCGTAGCACCGCCGCTCTTTAGGTTCGGGCGTATTAAGCTGACAAAAATCTTTCTCATAGCCTACGGTGTACTTTACGCACTTACGCTTACATGGATTTTTTATTTCCTCGGCTCAAATTCCTTTACCGATTTGTTTTCAAATCAGAAAATAATTGAGTTTCAGCGGACTGTGGAAAATTCATTTGTTGCAACGTATGTAAACTGGGATACATATTCCTGGGCGGGAAGTATATTTACACTGCTTTATTCCGCTCTATGCATATACGCCGGCATCAGCTTTGATGATAACAGAAAAAAAGTTCGCTACTGCGTGCTTGCAATGCTGGCTCTGCGGATTCTTCTGCCGACCTTATACAGCTTTATTGCAGGAAATGGAGTTTTGTCCGCTTTCTGGCTTACAAACAATTATGCCGATATTATGTCCTTCACTCTCTTTACCGCAGCGATATGCTTAGCGTCGGTTGACGATTTTCAATGGATTTCGCTCGTATGGGACCAGGACGTGTCTGCAGAAAACGATGACGATGATTTAGACAAAATTAGATTTTAATTTACAACTTACGGAGGAAACTTAAATGGCTTTTTACCAACTGATAAAGCGGCTCACTATTGATATTTTTCTATTATTTGCACTGATTATGTCTCTGCTGTTCCTTTACACGCAGATAATTCCATTTTACACATCCGCAAGGGCTTTGGGATATATTAACGGACAATCGATATCGTATATGACATTTTCTATTCTGTATCTTCTTCTGCCCTTTTGCCTTATTTGGAACAGTCCGAGATTTAACAAACGGAAATGTCTGAAAATTATCTGCTATGCTATTTCTGCCGCTATTCTTATCGGCACAATCTGTGACCTGATATCCTTTGGTGGCTTCCGCGATTATGCTTTTACAGAAGGAGATATGATTTTTATTAATATTCTCTGGAATATGCCGAATATATGGGGAGCACTTTTCAGTATTATTATTTCGGTGATGTACTTCCTTTTGGGAAAAAAGATTGTGAGGAAAAGACGAGAGCCGTATGGCATTTATCTCGCCATATTTATCCTCTCGGTTTTTGTACCGTTCATCTATACATATTTCACAACGGGTATGCTGCCGAGAGAAACCTTTTTGCACAAGGCACTATTTATCATTCCCGAACAGCTTTTTATACTGGTTTCACTTTCGATTTCCGCATCATCTCGCTCCCTGTGGTGCGAGCATGTTTGGAATTAATTTAACAGGCAACAAGAAAAGCAGCTTCGCTGCACACCTGCGGCGGGCAAGATGCATTATTGCTTTTCTTATGCCCATATGCATTTCAGCAAAGCCGAAAATTTTGCATGGGCATTAAATCAATGGTTTATATAATAGGAAATCGCAATTTCCTATTATATAAAAATCCACTCGATTATCGAGTGGATTTTTATTTGGTAAAGGTCGTTCATATTGCGTTTTAATAATTAAGGAGAATTGTTTATTCCTACTTAATTTGCAGACGGATTCTATCGGCCACCATTGCTATAAATTCGGAATTTGTCGGTTTTCCCTTGCCTGTATCAATGGTATATCCGAAAACCCGATTCATTGTTTCCGGCCTTCCTCTGCTCCAAGCCACTTCTATGGAATGTCTTATCGCACGCTCTACGCGTGACGATGTTGTGCTGTACTTCTTCGCGATGACAGGATAGAGCTGTTTCGTGATATAATTTAAAAGATCCATGTTTTCCACAACCATCATAATGGCTGTACGAACATACTGATAACCCTTTATATGAGCAGGTACACCCAGCTCATGAATAAAATCCGTTACCATTGCTTCTAAATCATAGGACTTCTTGTCCTCCTTTTCAATAACCTCAAAGTCTGTCCGACCTGACTTGTTACTGAAATGGCAGAGTGTGTCGTAAATAGCATTGTTGGACTGTGGCTTTAAAAGAAAATACTCCGCTCCGGCATCTGCCGCCGCAGCCATAATTCTTTCACTACCCGTAACCGACAACGCAATACACATCGGCTTTTTAGCAAGACGCGAGCCGGCAAGCTTTTTCATAACACTAAGCCCGTCGCGCTTCGGCATTATAATGTCCATAAGCACAACATCAGGACCCGACTCCATGATAAGCTCATACGCCTCTTCTCCGTCATATGCCACATTAACCGCAGCAATGTTCTCCTTTGTTCGCAGATACTCTTTTAAATCATCTGCAAACGGTTTGTTGTCATCTGCTATAAGTACAGAAAACTTTCTTTCCATAAAAATTACCTCCGCAATATTTTTTAGAAAGCATCAGGTACTTATTCTAAATAGTTTTAATATGAAATTGTCCTCACTTTCAAAATAAGTGAAAGATACCTCCTTTGTTACACAATTTTACCATATTTTCCCAGTAAATGCAAGAGGTTTTTTTATTTTTTTGCAAATTTTTAATTAAAAGAGGTATATTCAGCATATTTTCAGCAAAATTATGCCTGTAATTAGATGTATTTCGAGCCGTTCAACACTGTTATTTGCTCAGAAATAATCTTAATCAACAATTTTTATGTATATTTTCAAGGTTGATTCGGTTTTTTAAAGCTCCGTCCCTCAAAAAGTCAAAATCCGCACCTGCCGAAAGCATCTCCGCACCAAGTGAGCTCCAATGCCTCAGCACCTCCTCGGAATACCCACCCGATGCAATTCCTGCATATTTATCGTTTTCATGCAGATATTCAATCGTCTTTTTTATAATGTCGGTTATTTTATCAGAGAAGACATCTCCCAACATATTATATGAACCGGATAAATCGTTAGGTCCGAAAATGTACCCGTCTATGTAAGGATTTTTTATGATTTCCCCAATATTTTCTACTGCGTCCTTATGCTCTATCTGGATAAATCTGCAGATGCCGTTGTTTGCACTTTTTATATATTCCGCTGTGTTTTTAAATCCGTAATCAACCGCATTCATCGGTCCGAAGCCACGGCTTCCGTAAGGCGGATACAGCGTATTTGCTATAAGGCGGTTTGCCTCCTGTGCATTTTTTACCATTGGGAAAATAACTCCGTCCACGCCTATTTCAAGTATTTTTTTTGTTGACGTGAGGTCGTCCTGCGGAAGACGTACAATTACCGGCGTGCCTGTAGACTTAATCGCTATTATATGCTTTAAAACCGTCTCGAAAGACATATAGCTGTGCTCCGTATCCACCCATATAAAATCATATCCCGCAAGTCCGGCAATTCTCGCAATACTGATATCACTTAGCTGAACATACATGCCGATAAGCTTTTCCTTGTTTTTTATTCTGTTCTTTAACATATAATCACCTCGTATAAATCTTAACAACGTATTCCCCACATTGTCAATTAATTATATGGACATACCTTTTCAATATTGGGACATTTTATTGACATCAGAGTATTTTACCGATATAATACTCATGATAATATCAAAATTCAGGGGGTATGCGGCAATGGAGATATCCGAATATACAACCAAACGAGCAGAAGCGTTAAACAAATTAAAGCTGCCCGAAACAGAGCTGCCGATAAATATAAAAATTTTATGGTTTGATACTGTGACCTCCTATGATATCAATAATCGTGTCAACCTTGAAACGCATTCTCATTCATTTTTTGAAATACATTTCACATTTTCCGGCAAGGTGCAATATGAGTGCGGCGGCAGCCTTACGGAGCTTTGCGGCAATCAGGCTTTGTTTATTACGCCCGATACTCCGCATAAATACATAAAATGCAGCGAAGATTTATTAAAGGTATCGCTTGCCTTTTCTTTTGACAAAAACAAAGCTGTATCAACGCTTTTTAGCAATATAAAAACCAAAAAGCTGAATTTTTCAAATGATATTTCGGAAAATGTCAATTTTGTACTAAAGCAAAGTGAAAAAAAGGACTTTTTAATCCCGGGTATTATAAGCGGTCGTATTATAGAAATAATTTATTCGGTTTTCAATACTCTGCAAATAAGCCTGCCGCAAACAAGTGATAAGAATTTTGATTCAAGGATTTTGGTTGCCAAGGAATATATAAAAAATAATAAGCATCGGATTATAACCTGTAAGGACGTTGCAAAGGAGTGCTGCCTTTCTTCAAAGCAGCTTAGCAGAATTTTTAAAAGCTATACAGGCGTATCTATCTTTGAATACATAATCGACCAAAGGATTAAATACTCAAAAAAGCTTTTACTGCAAAGCGAGCACAGCATCAAGGAAATAAGCTTCATGCTGGGCTTTGAAAATGAATGCAGCTTTGTTTCCTTCTTTAAAAGACACTGCGGCATGCCGCCCGGCAATTTCCGAAAACAAAATTCCGAAAATAATAATTAAAATGTCTATAAAGTAAAACGTATTGTCCCAAATGATAATTGTAATGAAATAATTTCAGGTGCTATAATAGATGAAAAAGAAGGAAAGGAATATTCATTATGGATTTTAAAGAAATCGTTCATGAAAATTATACGGTAGAGATAGAAGCCCCTGAGCTTTATGTTGATAACGAAAGCCGCAAAAGAAGCGGACATATGACGCACGCTATGGCAGAATTTGCTCCGGGCTGCTTTATTGATTTCAATTCAAATTGCTCTGCTCTCAAATGGAACGGGCACTCCACCTACGGTTGGGTTGAATATCGCATCTCAAAAGATGCGGGAAAAACCTATTCCGATGTATATAAGCTTCCGTATTCGGTAGACAGCTTCCTGGACGGAATATATACGATATCGGTAGAAAAAGCCGTTGCCACAGATGACGGAACCATAGTAGCATTATGCCTTAGAAACGATGCCGCAGCCGGCTGCGAGCCTTGGGATACTCCTACCGCCGTAACAAGCTCCGACGGAGGTGCTACATGGAGTGAGCCTATCGTGGTTTCTCCGTACAAAGGAAGAATTTACGATGCCGTTTACCATGACGGAGCAATATATGTCCTGCAATTCTGCAATGAGCATTTTCTCGGCTCAAACTGGGAGCATCGGTACAGAATTTACAAAAGTACGGATAATGGCAAAAGCTTCGAGGAGCTTTGTATGATTCCGTTTGATACCGAAAGACGTGGATATGGTGCTATGCTTTTTGACGCGGCAGGCACGCTTCATGTTTATGCTTATAACGAGGCGAAGGAGTGCGAAATGGATCATGCAATCAGCACCGACGGAGGAAGAAGATGGATTGTTTGCGAGCCTTGTCATTTGGAAAAGGGAATCCGCAATCCCCAGGTTGCTCTTATCGACGGCGTATACATACTTCACGGCAGATCAGCAGCGGCTGAGGGCTTTGTTTTATACTCCTCGGAAAATGCAACCGACTGGGACGAAGGCTGTATGCTTATCCGCGATAAGCACGCCGCCGCTTTTTACTCAAATAACTTGAATTTAACAGATGAAAAAGGCAATTTTCTTTTGGTTCAATATTCTGACCAGTATAGATTTGCCTGCGTTAACGTTATGCATATGAAGGTAAGAATAAAAAAATAGAGGTTTGCAATAGCAAAAGCCGCCTCACTATACAAAATAATATGCCCCCAAAAGTCAGACGCTTTTGGTGGGCATATGGGACAATAATTTTTTTCAAATTGACTTTTCATTACGTTATTCAATTTCAACCAATCTGAATTTTGATACAGGTTTCACTAATTCAACATTCCACCATAATACCTTAATTTGTGCATTAGTCAAATCAACTGTCGGTAAAACATTAAAATCAACTCTTACATTCTCAGCGGCAGGATAAATGTTTGTGGCTAAAAGCCTGTTATTGCTATCATATAAAGCCGCAATAACATTGCCGCCGCTTTCTGTTTCGGTTAAGCTTACATCACAGCCAACCACAAAGCCGTTTATATCAATTTTATAGGGGAGTGTATTTTCAGAGGCAACCGTCACTATGCACGATGCACTTTTACCTGAATATTCACCCTTAACGCTTATAATCGCCGTTCCTTCTTTGATTGCAGTTACAACACCCTCTTGCGTTACAGTTGCAATTTCTTCATCTGAGCTTGACCAAGTATAGCTTTCTTCATAGCCTGACGGTATTGTATCTGCTGTAAGTGTGACAGTATTTCCAACGGACAGCTTTTCATATCCCGAAGAAATTGATACTCCTACGCTCGGTCTTACAACGTTTACGGTTAATACGTCTGTAATACCGCTGTCGCAGGATATTGTGATATTTGCCGTTCCGTAGCCTACTGCGTGAACATAGCCTGTGGAATCAACGGTTGCAACACTTTCGTTGTCAGATGTAAAGGTTATAAAATCTCCGTCCATTTCGGTGCGGTTGGTTGTTAAATCTATATCAGGTTGCGAAACTATTGTAACAATTGCCGCTGAATCGTAGGTTTCATCAAGAGAAATTTCTACATTCTTTTTATCAAAGGAAAGCTGTTCAATTCCGTTTTCAACAGGCTCAAATACAACATTCTCGCTGTCTTCTCTATTCGCCTCTACATAACCTGCCGTTCCCTCAACACCCTTGATTGTTGCGTCTTCATACATCCAAATATCAAAATTCTCTACATTTGCAGGAACAAAGGATATCGCCGGATTGAAGGTATTACCGATATTTGCTATTCCATTCCATGAAACGCAAAATCTCGGAACAACAAGAATCTGCACGGGATTATGATTAAACATTGAATCATCAAGGTATCTTATAGTCTGACTTGGGCGTACCTCTGTCAATGAACAGCCATAAAAGGCATCACCGCCAAGTGTCTGTGTTCCCTTGTGCATTGTAAGCTTTGCA
The DNA here is from genome assembly GCA_017621875.1 of Clostridia bacterium. Classification (GTDB taxonomy): domain Bacteria; phylum Bacillota; class Clostridia; order UBA1381; family UBA1381; genus UBA1738. Next base: position 86,240 of record JAGASE010000002.1, on the reverse strand, counting down.
AGATTTGAACATTCTGCAAATGCAGAATGACCAATATTTATAACTGTTCCCGGAATATCAATTTCATCGAGAGCAGTACATCCGTAAAAGGCATAGGTGCCTATATCCGTAATTGAATCTGAAAACTCAATATAGGATAAATTTTTACAATTCTGATATGCATTTGCACCTATTTCTTTTACTGTATCAGGGAAAACAAGATATCCGATGCTTGTACCCATTAAAAGACCGTCGGGAATTTTTTCCATCCATGCAGGGATTTCAAAATCCTCTATTAAAGTACAGTTTGCAAAGGCATAATTTCCTATTTCCGTTGTTTTTTCTGTAAGAACGGGAACAAATTTCGAGCAACCCGTAAATGCAGATTCGCCTATTTTTTCAATATTGCTCAAATCAATATTTTTAAGCTTACTTGCACCTACAAACAAATTGGCGGGGATTTCGTTTCTTTCAACTTCAAAATAAACCGTTTCCAGATTAGTTCCGCCGAAAGGTCCGCCGCTACCCTCATCAAATGAATGACTGTGGCTGTAATACGCTGTGGTAAGACTTGCAGGAATGGTTATTTCAGTAATTCCGGTGCCTGAAAATGCCCAGTAACCAAGAGTTTTAAGGTTTTTGGGCAGGGTAATACTTTTTAAAGAAACACAGTCCTCAAATGCACTATAACCTATTTCTGTTACATTGTCGTGCAAAGTAACCTTGCTTAGAGAGGTGCAGCCTTTAAAGAAGCCCTCCTCTATGCTTGTAATATTTTTCGGCATTGTAAATTCCTTAAGGGATACACAGCCATCAAATATACGTCCTCCTAAACGTGTTAACTTTTCAGGCATATTAACTGCTTCAAGCATTGCACAACCTGCAAAAGCACCGCCCTCTATTGTTTGCAGATTTTCAGGCAGAACAAGATGTGTTATACCGGAATTTTCAAACATTCTCCCAGGTATGGTTTTAACAGTTTCATTTATTGTAACAGTATCAAGAGCCGAGCAGCCCGAAAAAACATAAGCTTCGTATTCTAAAACATTTCCTGTGTTTATTTCCTGTAAGGATCTGCACCCGGCAAATACACTGCCTCCGAGAGCAGTAACAGTTTCTGAAAGAACTATCTTTTTAAGACTTGTGCAATCTGCGAAGCATGCATTGCCTGTACTCGCCAAACCGATTGGCAAGGTAACATCCTCAAGGCTTATGCAATCGCTGAAAATGGAATTAGGAAGCTTTGAAAGACTGCACTTAAATACAGCTTTTTTTAGCGAAGTACAGCCTGAAAATGCACTAACTCCTATGCTTGTAACTTTAGAAGGTATTGTTATCTCTGTAAGTGAACTACAATTATAAAAAGCATTCCAGTCAATTACTTCAAGATTTTCGGGCAAAACTACATTCTGAAGATGTGTGCAGTTCTCAAATGCACGACCGCCTATTGTTTTTACGGTGTTTGGAATAGAAATGCTTGTTGCATATTTAGTTGCATGAAAAGCAGATTGCCCGATTGAGGTTATACCTTCATTTACAACTATCGAGGTAATTGTATCTCTCACATCTGCCCAAGGTTGATTTCCCTCCCAGCCAAAGCTGATTTCTCCTGTTCCGCTTATGGTAAGAGTACCATATTCATCAATTTCCCATGTGTAATTCTCTTCAGCTGATACCAAGGCTTTAGGGAGTGTTGCTACAAGCATAGCAAATAATAATACAATGCTTAATAATTTTTTTAATTTCATATGTTTTTCTCCTTTTTTTAAATAATTGGATTAATAAAAAGAAAGAATATGCACAAATTCTTATCTTTAACACAATTATAAGTCAAAAATATGTTAATGTCAAGAATTAATTCTTATCTTTAACATATTTATGAGGTGAATGTTATGAAAATTTACGATTACAACGGCAAGAAAAATGTATGTGGCGACAGAATACATGAGGCAAGATGTAAAATCAGGCTTACGCAATCTGAATTAGCGGCAAAAATGCAAGTAAACGGTATTATTATTGAACGTGACAGCATTTCGAGAATAGAAATAGGAACCCGCTTTGTTGCAGATTATGAACTTCGCGAGTTTGCAAAAATCTTAAAAGTTTCTGTTGATTGGTTGTTGGGAATTGAATAAAAAATGCACAGCTCCCAGCGAATTTATCAGTAACAAAAAAGGCAGGATATTCCTCCTGCCTTTTTTGTTCTCAATCCTTCACTTCATCAAAAACTCTTACATAATCTACTATAAATTCGTCTTTTATCCCACTTTCGAATGTTTTTTCTTTGGTATACGGAGGATCTTTTCTATAACCTTTACACTCGGTAAAAAGAAGTATAAATTGCTCCGTCTCCGATACAGGTCCTTCAATCTTTCTGCCGCTCTGCTTTCCGTCCACGTAAAATGTATATCCGGTTTCATCCCAATCCACAGCAAATGTATGGTATTCATCAGGTGACAGCGAAATTTCGTGCTCCTTTTCTATATATCCTTCAAAATCACCTGTATGTGCAAATGCATAATTATCGCCGTATCCTCCCCAATGGCAGCAATGCGGAATATAGGTGTTTGGGCTGAAGCTTTCCATTATATCAATTTCTACTCCCGCCTCTTTCGGATCTTCTAAAAATGCATTGTTTTGTGATTGAAGCCAAAAGGCTGACCACCATGGTGTTTCTTGCTGAAGCTTACAGCGTACCTCATAATATCCGAACTTATGCATAAACTTCGGCTTTATGTTTCTGCTCTCTCCATTAGGCCTGTCCACAAAATTTTCGCCGGTCTGAATTGTTGATGAATAATACTTCCCATCCTTTTCCACAAGATGAAATATTATATTACTGTTACCGTCAAAGGATATTGCATCTTCAATATATGCCTCATGCTTCTCCCCAAACAGATGCCTTCTAAAATACCATTTTGTTGTGTCTAACTCAGTTTTGTCAAATTCATCATTCCAAACCAGCTTCCATTTCTTGTTTGCCGGCAAAAAGCTTGAAACGTGTCCCTCAACCTTATACTCTTTCATATTTTCCCCTCGCTCTATGTTATACTTACCAACAGGCTGTACCTGCGATATTTTTATAAGTTAATTCTAACATTACATTTATATCTGTTCAAGGTGGTAAAAACACACAATGAGGGTTGTAAAACACCATTTCGTTATTCACGATATAGTATATTTTCCCTATCTGCAAATATCAAAAATTCCCGCCTGCAAAGCAGACGAGCATTTTTCATTTAGTTCTCTTCCCTTGGACTTTCTATATCAATTATTCAACCTGTTCCAACCACGCACGTTCACTATCCATGAATATATCAAATTCACTTATCAAGCGTTCCTCATTTTCTTCATCTGTATGAATGGACGCATCATAGTCGTCGCTCCGAACCGGCATATATGATATAAAGCTTTCCATATCCGACGGATAATCAAAATCCGCATAAATATCTTCCGCTTTTTCTAAGAGTTCCTGCTTGTTTTTAGCCTTTCTTTTAACGTCGAGTAACAATACATATCTAAGCTTTCTCAATGACGTTTTTTCTTCATTTTTCAGCATCTTTTCGTTAGCGATAATTTTTTTAATCAACGAAAGAATGGTGTCCTGTCCCTGCGTGTCGGCAATCAATAGCTCTATTATTTCGGGATTGGCAATGTTAGGGTTGCGTTCAACTATCTTATCAGTATACAAAATAGCACTCTCGGGTTCTATAATTCCCTTTTTAATTCCCCAGTAAATACTGCTCCAACTCAACAAGTTTGTATATTCTTCAAAATTTATTTCATACATTAACAATATCTCCCTTAATCGTGAATTAGGCCTTCCTGTGATTTTTCCATTTGGTATAAACCTTCGATGAGTAACTCCCCTTTCATTATCAAGAATCCACTCAAAAATTCCGTTTTTTCCATTCAAACTTCCTTTAATCTGATATAGCGTCCTTCTCTTTCCATCGGCACCTTTCAAAGAAAAGGTTTGAGCTTTGCCGGCATAATTATCAATAATATTAGGAAAAGCATGATGTGCATCTGTTTTAGTCGCCTTGCCTACCCTATTACTTTTTAATATAGCATTCGATATTTTCTTCCCTTTTGAAGTTCTGCCTGCCACCTTAGCTGCATCTGCTGCTTTATCTGCCATTCTTGCAAGCTTTGTTGTATCTGCTACCTCTCCGATAACAGGGACAATTCCAAGCACATCAATCCCTGCCGACACAAAATCCCCTCGCAGCAAATCAACAGGTATTGCCGCCAGGTCTGCAAATGTGTCTATGCCCGGTATCAGCGACACCGCCGTAAGCAAATCACTGATTGCATCTACCGCACTTCCCTTTGTACTTCCAAAATCTCCCGCGTTTCCTCCTCCCATTATGCAGTCACCTGCCTTCTGGATTTTGAAAACTCACTTTCAAAAGCTATGATATCAATTCCCATATCCCTATATGGTTTGAAAATGCTGTCGGGGGCTGCTCCGTAAACAATAATCGTTTTCGGCAACAGACGTTTTACAAGTTGTGCCAGACCTACCTTGAAAAATAGCTTATCCTCTTTTCGTTTGATACAGCCATGCGTCCCCACTGCAACAGTTTTGTTTTCTTCTACACCGTCAAAGCAGAAGGAATATGTTCGTTCGTCACCCACACGCACATTGGGAATAACCTCAATACCATTATTCTGCAACCACACAGCTATTGCTCTGCCACGATATGTATTCCACATCTGCATTACAAGCGGCATGTTTCGGTACAGACTGAAATCGGGAGAAATAACTCCCCTGAACTTTTTCAGCTTGTTCAGATATTGTTTGGAATTGTGCCACAGCCTTTCAAACTTCCTGTCATGCTCATAGAAAACAACCCAGCAATCAAAATCAGTCCACGCTTTCGACATTGCTTTTGAAAATGTTACAACCTTTTCGGGAATAAAACTACTCGTTTTTATCACCGGCAGCTCAATATACCCGTCATAGTCTGCATTTTTTACAAGGAACGCATGAAACACATCATAATTATTAAATTTTTCATTATTTATGAATCAAAAATGACCTCCTAAATTAAATTTTTCTGTTGTTTGGAAAAAATTTTCCCAAATAGTATTGATTTTGATTCACGAATATGCTAAAATACTGCCATGAGTAGTGGTGTGCTTTTGGCATATCCTCGATGAAACACATTGTTAAGCTGTTGGTAGCGGCTTTTCTAATGTGTTTTTTCTTATTTTATTTATAAATTCTATTCTTCCTCCTTTTCTTCCTCAACTGCACTCCGCATTGCCTCGTAAAAGGACAGAGCACTTTCAACCTCCTTTAACCGCTCCGTAAGTCTTTGTGTATCTGCTATGATTTCCTTCACTTTTTCACTCTCGTCAAAAATTATATCAGGTTTTACAAAGACCGCACTCCTTTCGTTCAAATACTGACGAGCATAGTTTGAAAAAACCTCCTGAATAGTTGTTCCGTTTTTCAAAGTTTTCATCTTCAACTGTATAACCTCTTCGTCAGAAAGCCTAAAAGATACTTGTTTAATGTTAATCACGCCCTTTCTTGTTAACATTGTATCACAAATTTGTTAACTCGTCAAGAGCTTTTGAATGTATTTGTTAAAAAATGCCCGCCTGCAAAGCAGACGAGCATTTTTCATTTAATTTTGTTTGTTTCATCAAGCATGTTCTCGGCAAATATGCCATAGCCCCGTTTCGGATCATTTACAAAAACATGCGTAACGGCACCGATTAACATATCATTCTGCAGAATCGGGCTACCCGACATACCCTGCACAATTCCCCCGGTTTTTTCTATAAGCTCCGCGTCTGTTACCTTCAGCACAAAGCTTTTATTTGACTCGCGTGCTGATTTTGATACCTTTGTAATTTCGACTTCGTAGGTCTTGGGACCATTTCCGTCAACGTCACACAAAATGTGTGCCTTGCCTTCCTTTACCTGAAAACGTGAGGCAACCTCTACCGCCTCTTTTTGCGGAATATTTTTTGCCTTGCCATAAATTCCTGCTCCGCAGTTTGAGACTATATCTCCCACTTCATCTCCGGAAAAATCTCCGATAAGCTCTCCCGGAGTGCCGCTTGTGCCAATTTCAACGTTTCGGATATTGCAGCCTGTCACCGAGCCTCTTTTTACAGTGATAATATCCTTGGTATCACTGTCGCATATGCCATGCCCGAGTGCCGCAAACGTCGAATTTTCAGGATTATAAAATGTCAGCGTACCGATACCCGCTGTGGAATCTCTTACCCACAGTCCCACCTTATAGCTTTTACTCTCGGCAGAATAGACAGCATTTACGTCAATATTCAGCATATCATCATCACGGATAACACATAATCTCGCAACGCCATCGCAATCATTTACCTTTCTTGTGAAAACGCTTGTGCTTTGCACGCTTTCACCGTTAACCGCAATTATACGGTCTCCGATGTTTATACCGGCCTTTTTTGCCGGCTCGCATTTTCTGCCGTTTTCGTCATGCACATCGCCCATTCCGACCACTAAAATTCCATCGCTGTATACCTTAACTCCAATGGCCTCGCCCGATGGTATGACATAATATTTCGGTGTTACCGAAACGCTTACGGTTTTAATAGGAATAAAATTAAACAGCTTTACCCTGCAATCAAAGCTTCCTGTGCTTTCAGTACTCGCTGCGGCAGTAATTCCCCATCTGAAATTCAGCTGTTGTCCCTGCATAACGGTTATTTTTTCGGGAATTGCCGCATGTGCGACTAAAAACACAAGTACGGGTAATACTATTAATACCTTATTCGTTAATTTTTTTAATTTTTTATTCAGCTTTTATCACCTCCGTAAATCGAAATTACACTATTAACTTAACCCTTATTTGCTTTTAAATACTGCAAAAGAAAATGCAAAAATGGTGGAAGTTTCAAAAATTTATAGCATTTTCTCTTATCTTGTGATATACTATATTTAATTTGAAAATTCTACGGAGGAGTTATGATAGATTTAAGCACTTTAAATGATATGCAAAAAAAAGCGGTTTTGCAAACCGAAGGTCCTGTTCTGATTTTAGCAGGTGCAGGAAGTGGAAAAACAACCGTTTTGGTAAACAGAATTGCATATATAATAGAAACAAAAAATGTTCGCCCATACAACATTATGGCTATTACCTTTACAAACAAGGCAGCGAATGAAATGAAGGAAAGAGTTTCACGTGTTATCGGCGAGCTGTCACGAGATATGTGGCTTTGCACCTTCCACTCGGCATGTGTACGGATTCTTCGCAGTCATATACAGCTTTTGGGCTTTAACCCGGATTTTGTTATTTACGACACCGCCGACACAAAAACCGTTTTAAAGGAATGCTATAAGGAACTGGATATTGATGAAAAAAATTATCCGCTTCGTGCTGCCGCATCGGTGATTTCAAAAGCAAAGGACAATCTGCAGACGGCGGAAATGTTTAAGGCTGTAAATCAAGGCGATTTCCGCATGACAAAATACGGCGAAATTTACGAGCTTTACCAAAAAAAGCTGAAATCAAACAACGCCGTTGATTTTGATGATATTTTATTTTTGGCGGTTACGGTTTTATCAAACAATCCCGAAGTTCTTGAAAAATATCAGGACCGTTTCCAATATATAATGGTAGACGAGTATCAGGACACAAACAATGCCCAGTACATGCTGATAAGCATGCTTGCCGCAAAGCACGAAAACATCTGCGTTGTGGGCGACGATGACCAGAGTATTTACAAATTCCGCGGTGCGAATATCCAGAATATTCTTAATTTTGAAGATACCTTTTCCAACACCGCCGTAATCAAGCTTGAGCAGAACTACCGCTCCACAACCACTATCTTAGATGCTGCAAACGCTGTTATACATAACAATAAGGAAAGAAAAAGCAAATCTCTCTGGACGAGCAACGGCGTCGGCGATAAAATCAAGGTACATATCGGTTACAACGAACGTGACGAGGCACTTTACATCGCAAACGAAATCGAAAAGCTTCATGCAGCCGGCACAAGGTTTTCCGATATAGCCATACTCTACCGCACCAACGCACAGTCGCGTGTAATCGAGGATTTGCTGCTAAGAAGTGCCATTCCGTATAAGGTTGTCGGCGGTCTTAGGTTCTATGACCGCAAGGAAATCAAGGATATTGTTGCATATTTGAGGCTTATACATAACCCCAACGATGATTTAAGCTTTCAGCGTATTATAAATGAGCCTAAGCGAAGCATCGGCAAAACCACACTTGAAAAAATTTCCGCAATCGCACAGGATTTTGATATAAGTGCCTTTGAGGTAGCACGCTATGCAAATCAATACAACGACCTGTCACGCTCGGCAATAAAGCTGGTGGAATTTTGTGAAATGATACTTTCGCTGCAAAAATCCGAAAAGACAATGCCTCTTAAGGAATTTGTGGAAAAGGTGATGAATGACACCGGCTATACCGCAATGCTCATCACCGAAAACACAATCGAATCAAAAACCAGAATCGACAACCTCGGTGAATTTATATCCGCCATTTCGGAATACGAAAAAACCGAGGAAAACCCCACACTTTCGGGATTTTTGGAAAATGTTGCACTTATCTCCGACCTCGATGGTTATGACGAGGAAGAGGATTTGTGCATACTTATGACAATACACTCGGCAAAGGGACTTGAATTTCCTGTCGTTTATATTGCAGGCATGGAGGAGGGCTTATTCCCGTCCGCACGTTCAATGAACACCGCGGAGGACCTTGAGGAGGAACGCCGGCTCTGTTATGTGGCGATTACGCGTGCCAAGCAGCAGCTTTACATGACGGGTGCGAAAAGCCGCACGCTGTACGGTCAGACTACACATCAGGTAAGCTCACGCTTTTTGGGCGAAATCCCGAACGAATTTCTCTTAGAGGACGGACAATCCGCCGCAGACGGCATGGCTGTGAAGGTTTCAAAAATCCCGCAGAGCCTTGGTCGCTCAACCGGCGAAATTTTCCGCAAGGTATCCTCGGCAAGCTCGGCTCCTAAAGCCGAAATCGACTTTACGCCCGGAGAAAGAGTTCTGCACAAAAAATTCGGCGAAGGCACTGTCCGCACTGTTCAGCGATTTGAAAAGGACGCAATGCTTGAAATCAAATTTGACAGCGGAGAAACCAAGCGTCTTATGGCAGCATTTGCAAAGCTTACAAAAATTTAATTACCTTTTAGCAAATTTTTAAAAAATACTTGCAGTTTGGTAAAATATATAGTATAATATCATAGTTGATATTAAATATTCGGCGATGATAACCGAGTCCTGTACGACCCTGCACTGTGAACCTTGTCAGATGGGGAACCAAGCAGCAATAAGCAGAACGCCGGGTGCGATACAGATCAACTCGGTTTGAGCCACTTGAAAGTTATGACCCCTTTAATCAGGGGTTTTTACGTTATACCGGCAAAGGAGATGAGTATATGGCATATCAGGCGATTTACCGCAAATGGCGTCCGTCTGTTTTTGAGGACGTCGCGGGACAGTCTCATATTACAAAAACCCTGCAGAATCAGCTTGAAACAGGCAGAGTCAGCCATGCTTATCTTTTCTGCGGAACACGCGGCACAGGAAAAACCACCTGTGCAAAGATTTTGGCAAAGGCAGTCAACTGCAAAAATCCCAAAAACGGCTCGCCCTGCAATGAATGCGACATCTGCCGCGGCATTGCGGACGGAAGTATTATGGACGTGTTTGAAATAGACGCTGCCTCAAACAACGGCGTTGATAATATCCGCGAAATTATCGAGGACGCGAAATATGTCGCAACTGAGGCACAGTACCGCGTTTACATCATAGACGAGGTGCATATGCTCTCCGGCGGTGCATTTAACGCACTTTTAAAAACTCTTGAAGAGCCTCCGGCACATGTCATTTTCATTCTTGCAACAACCGAGGCACACAAGGTTCCACAGACTATTCTGTCACGCTGTCAGAGATTTGATTTTAAGCGTATCAAGCCTGAAGATATTATAAGAAGAATGAGAGAAATCGCCATGGGTGACGGACTTTCGATTTCCGACGATGCGTACCGCCTTTTGGCACAGCTTGCCGATGGCTCTATGCGTGACGGGCTTTCAATTCTCGAAAGATGCGTGTCGGCAGTCGGCACAAGCCTTTCCTATGACGCTGTCACCTCTGCTCTCGGCATTGCCGGACACGGTCCGCTGTTTGATACGGTTGACTATATAAACGAGCAAAATTCAAAAGGAATTTTAGAAACCGTTAACGCCTTAATGAATGACGGTAAGGATTTACATCTTTTTATCGATAACTTAATTGAGCATTTTCGCAATCTCATGGTATGCAAGGTTTCGGACAACCCCGATTCGCTTTTAAGCTGTGACCCCGAGGAAACCGTAAAGCTCAAGGCACAGGCAGAAAAAACCTCCTTTGAAAAGCTTTCAAACGCTGTAAGCAAGCTTTCTGCGGCACGCAGTGAAGCGAAATGGGTTAAAGAGCCGCGGGTTATTTACGAGCTTGCTCTTATCAAGCTGGTAAAGCCCGAGCTTGATGTTTCCTACGAAGCAATTTTGGACAGACTGACCGAATGTGAGGACAAAATCAAGGAAGGAATTACGGTTACTGCCGTACAGGCACCCCCTCCAAAGGAGGAAAAAAAGCCTGAGGAGAAAAAGCCGCAGCCATCGGCAAGGCTTTTTGTCCCGGTAGACGTTTCCACGCTCACCTCGCAGTCCCCTACCGTTTCAGCAGCAAGAAAGTGGGACAAGACCGCACAGGCAATCGCCAAACAGCATCCGCACATCGCGGCGGCGGTTTTAAACCGTCAGATAACCATTGACGGTGAGGGCATAATTCTTATCTTTAAGAAAAACGAAATGATGATGAAGCGTATTGCCTCAACCTACATGAAGCAGATTTCCGACGCAGTCTGCCGTGCAAGCGGCGTACAGCTGGTTGTGAAAACGGCGTTTTTGGAGGATATTGAGGATAATATAATAGATTATTGGAGTATTGGCGGAGAAGCAGCCGATGCGGAGGATCCGTCAAAGGACCCGATTGACGCTCTTACCGAAAAATTCCCGGAGCTTGTGGAAATCACCGACGAATCTGAATTTTTGGACTACAGGGCAGAGGACGACAACTTCACCCAAACCGAGATAAATGAAAATGCGGACGAGGACGAAGATGAAGACAGCGAGGAATTTTTGGACGAGGACGAACAGGAATAAATAACAAATTATAAATAAAGGAGAATATAAAAATGGGAAAATACAAGGGCTTCGGCGGAAGCGGAATGAATCAGAACAAAAAGGTTTCAAATGTAGTTAAGCAGGCACAGCTTATGCAGGAGCGAATGGAGGCTGTCCAAGCAGAGGTTGAGAAGAAGACTGTTGAAGCAACTGCAGGCGGCGGAGCTGTGACGGTTATTGCAAACGGTAAAAAGGAAATTGAATCAATCAAAATCAAGCCGGAGGCTGTTGACCCCGAAGACGTTGAAACTCTTGAAGACCTTATCATGGTTGCTGTTAATGACGCTATTAAAAAGGCGGACGACATGATGGCTGAGGGTATGAGCGAAATCACAGGCGGCATCAATATTCCTGGGCTGTTTTAATCCGAGGGCAGGCTATGTATTCACCGACGATTGAGGCTCTTATTGAGCAGTTCGCACAATTTCCCGGCATCGGCAGAAAAAGTGCGGAAAGGATAGCCTTCTACATACTTGATATGATGTCGGAGGGCGAAACGGAACAGCTTGCAAGCGTTATTACCCTTGCGAAAAAATCAATAGCCTTCTGCGAGGTATGTCAGAATCTCACCGATACCTCGCCCTGTCCCATCTGTGCGTCTTCAAAGCGTGACAGCTCGGTAATCTGCGTTGTTGAGCAGCCAAAGGACGTATCCGCCATAGAAAAAACAGGTCAGTATAACGGATTGTATCACGTTCTGCACGGTGCAATTTCGCCTATAGATGATATTTCACCCGAGGACATCAAAATAAAAGAACTGCTTCTGCGGCTTTCTTCCGGCGAGGTCTCCGAGGTGATTATGGCGACCAATCCTACCGTAAACGGCACAGCTACGGCGGTTTATATCCAAAAGCTTTTAAAACCGATGGGCATTAAGGTTACCCGTATAGCACATGGCATACCAATCGGCTCCGACCTTGAATATGCCGATGAAATGACGCTCTCAAAGGCTTTGGAGGGCAGAACAGAAATGAATTGACTTTAAAGGGCTGTCGCAAATGAGCATTTTTAATATGCCTATTTGCAGCAGCCCTTTCATTTCGTATTTCGGCGGGTGTGCCTCTTCCCGCATTTCTTTTGACCTTTCGGTGTGTAGCAGCACATTCTCTACTTCAAAATACCATCTATTTGTATTATTATATCATTATTGGAATATTTGTCAAATACAGTCGAGATGTATGTCATTAAGCTTCGTTGCTTTTTTAATTTATCTCCACATCATCAACACAATTTTCAAGTAAAATATTTATCAACTCATTTCTTGAACGGTTGCTTTCCTGCGATAGCTCATCTATTTTTTCTAAAACATTTTCTTTTATCCTAACAGATATTATTTTATATCCGTCATCGCCCTTTCTATTTATTTTTATTACATTCTTTGACATAATATCACCTCATACATATATTATATTTCGTGCAAATATATAATTATATATTATAAATATATTCATTTTATAATATATTTATATTGACTTTTTATTTTATTGCTGATATAATATGTTTATATTATACATAGGAGGAACAATATTATGACAAACAATTACACCGTTTCGCCCGGATTTGATTGTACCGCACTTTCCCTTGCATTATTGGATTTTCTTGAGAACACAAAACAACTCACCGCCCAACACATTATGGTTAGTGACACAGAATGGATAGTACAGGCAAGAGAAAAATCAAGTTTAAAAAAAATTATGGGCATGGATAAAGCAACAACAGTTAAACTGAACATAAATAATACTCATCTTACAATAGAAATCGGTCAAGGCAAGTGGCTTGATAAAATAGCGGCAAATGCAATAGGATATTGGCTTTTTTGGCCTGCCCTGATACCGGGTGCCATCGGAGCATATCAGCAAATGCAGCTTCCCAAAGAGATTAGTAGATTTATAGCTTCTTATATCAACAAATCATCATATAACTTGGTATATTCCGAACAGACATCAAAAAAATTTTGCCCTAATTGCGGCACAAAGATTGTGCCAGGAAGTATCTTTTGTGAAGAATGCGGTCAAAAAATAGATTAAAATGAGGTGTTATTATGAAATTTCTTGAACATATGAGCAAAATTGATAATATTATTGCAGAAAAGAAGGAAGAACAACATAAAAAAGAGCTTTTTGATATTTCGTCCTCTGCCGACGGTCTTGGTTTCACAACAATTACCCCAACCACATGCGGTTCAATGACAAACGTAGCCGTGACCGAACACAACGTCAACGGATGCCACACTGATACATATACCGTATTCAATCACTGTGGTGGAGGATATACTATTTTTTAATACTACCGGAGGAAATTATGAACTCTATTACCTTTACCATGTATGTCATTTATGCTGTTTTAGGAGAAAATGTTTTCAACATTGTTAAAGAAAAAAATGGTATGAATATTACCCTTAACGATATTAATGATGATAGACTTACGCCGGATAACAACAGTCTTACCGAAAATCAACGGATTACTCTTTTTGCATATATTTTTTTATATACCTCTCTTACAAAACCCTCCAACAAGGAAAATATACTGTCAAAATCCATTGCACTTTTATCACTTCCTTCAAGCATCGTCGAGACCTGTAACTCGATAATGACCGAGGACCGAATTCGCTATATTTTGCAAGACTTTAACAATTTAAAGATGCAGTATGAAGACATTTTTACGGAAACAGATGATTATATATCCGATATGATAACAGGAATTACATTAATTCCTTTGAAAAAAGACAAAATCATACTAAATAATCTTTCTTCACCTGAATATGAGCATAATACTGACAAAGTTGCTTTAGAAAAACTACGTCTTAACCCTGCATTGGAAAAAGTAATAAAAATTTTTTCGGATTATAATGTGGAGCGTTTAATCAATATACAATATACGGGCTCATATGTAAAAGTTACAGAAAAAAATATACCTTATTTATATAATGCAGTTAAAAAGGTATGTGAAATATTGGACGTAAATACTATTCCTCCAATTTATTTAGAACAGGGTTTTATCAATGCACTTACCATCGGAATGAAAAACCCGATTTTATCTATTACAAATGCAGCCCTCAGCCTGCTTACATACGATGAGTTATTGTTTTTAATCGGACATGAAATAGGACATATTAAAAGTCAACATGTTTTATATCACACATTAGGTACATATTTACCGGCTATAGGTGGAATAATAGGAGATTTTACATTGGGTATAGGCGATAAAATATTTAAAGGCTTAGAGCTTGCTCTTTATAATTGGTATAGAATGTCTGAATATACCGCTGACAGAGCAGGCCTTTTAGCCTGTCAAAATCCTACCGCAGCATTTTCCCTTATGTATAAACTAGCCGGATTTCCTATAAAGTTTTATCAAGAGCTTAATGTTGACGATTTTCTGGCTCAATCAGATGAGTTTGAGAACTTTGACACTGGTATATATAATAAAATAGTTAAAATACTTAGTGCGGCATATGAAACACATCCTTGGACCGTTATGCGAGCCAAAGAACTGCAAAATTGGATAGACAGCGGAAGTTATGCTGATATTCTTAATCGCAAGCAACCCCTTCCACCTGCTTACACTACCACAAATAACGAAGATAATATGCGTTTTTGTCCGATGTGTAACGCACAAGTATCCACTACTTCCAAGTTCTGTCCCTCATGCGGAGTACAGCTATGCAAATAAAATGCAATAATATTTTAACAAATACTAAAAAAACACTTGCAAAACGGATAAATATGTGTTATAATTTTAGACGGTGTTTTTGTAATGCCAATTTTTAAGGAAGGAGGAAACAGGAATGAGAGAAGGAATACATCCTGAATACAAGCAGACAACTATCAAATGTGCTTGCGGTGAAGTAATTGCAATCGGCTCAACTAAGGAAGATATCATGGTTGAAATTTGCTCAAAGTGCCATCCTTTCTATACCGGTAAACAGAAGCTTATCGATACAGGCGGACGTGTTGAGAAGTTCAACAAGAGATTCGGTCGCAAATAATAACGTTTTTGTTATTACAAATTTTATGAAACTTAAGGTTAAACCTTTGCTTGGATAACCGAATCACCAACGGTTTCTCGGCAATCGGGGATCATTGATTATAGGAGGTGAAAGCTATGACTAAGGAACGTAAGCAGGAAATTATCGCAACTTACGCTACTCACGAAGGAGATACAGGTTCTCCTGAGGTTCAGATTGCTCTTTTGACAGAAAGAATTAACCACTTGAATAACGAGCATCTTAACTACCACAAGAAAGATAATCACTCAAAGAGAGGTCTTTTGATGATGGTTGGTAAGAGAAGAAATCTGATGAATTACCTGAAGAGCCAGGATATCGAAAGATATCGTGCTTTAGTAGCTAAATTAGGTCTTAGAAAATAATTTAATATGTTTATGGGCAAGCATTTATGTTTGCCCATATTTGCATATAGGAGATATGATATTTAGCACATAAATAGAGCCTGTAAGTGCATTTTATCGGCTGTATTTATCTGCTAATATGTATCTCCGAAAAGAAAAAATTTTAAAAGGAGAAAGATTATGTTTAAAACCTTTGAAACCGAGCTGGCAGGCCGCCCGCTCGTTATTGAAACAGGCAAAATGTGCTGCCTGGCAAACGGTCACTGTGTTGTTCGCTACGGCGATACTGTGGTTATGGTAAACGTAACCGCGTCAAGAACACCAAGAGAGGGCATCGACTTCTTCCCTCTTTCAGTTGATTACGAAGAAAAACTCTACTCCGTCGGCAAAATTCCGGGCGGATACATCAAGCGTGAAGCTAAGCCTTCCGAAAAGGCAATCCTTACCTCACGTTGCATTGACAGACCGATTCGTCCGCTTTTCCCGGGCGACCTGAGAAACGACTGCACAGTTGTTGCAACTGTTCTCTCTGTTGAGCAGGACAACCCTCCTGAAGTTGCCGCTATGATAGGCACATCGGTTGCTCTTTCCATTTCGGATATCCCTTGGAATGGACCTATCGGTGCAGTTTGGCTCGGTCTTGTTGACGGCGAGTACGTTATAAACCCGACTGTTGAAGAAAGAGAAAAGTCAGAAATGCACGTAACTCTTGCCGGCACAAAGGAAAAAATCGTTATGATTGAAGCCGGTGCAAATGAAATTGAAGAGCAGGTTATGCTGGACGGCATCAAGTTCGCACATCAGGAAATCATCAAAATCTGTGAGTTCATCAACACAATAAAGGCTGAAATCGGCAAGCCGAAATTTGAATATGAGCCGCACACTCTTGACAAGGAGCTGTGGGACGCAGTTAAAGAGCTTGAATACGAAAACATTAAGCACGCTCTCGATACAGATGACAAGAATGTACGCGATGAAAGAATGGGCGTTGTTGAAGACGAAATTATCGAAAAGCTGTCAGAGCGTTTCCCTGACCTTTCGGAAACCCTCGGCGAGCTTTTATACAAAATGCAGAAGGAAATCGTTCGTGCATGGCTGGTAGAAGGAAAGCGTGTTGACGGCAGAGGTCTTGACGAAATAAGACCGCTTTCTGCAGAGGTTGACCTTCTTCCGAGAACTCACGGCTCAGGTCTTTTCACAAGAGGTCAGACTCAGGTTATGACCGTTGCAACACTTGCACCGCTTGCTGAAATGCAGCGTCTTGACGGTATCGATACAGAGGAACACAAGCGATATATGCATCACTACAACTTCCCGTCATACTCGGTTGGCGAAACAAAGCCTTCAAGAGGTCCGGGACGCCGCGAAATCGGTCACGGCGCTTTGGCTGAAAAGTCACTCGTTCCTGTTCTTCCGTCAGAAGAAGAATTTCCGTATGCTATCAGAACAGTTTCCGAGGTTCTGTCCTCAAACGGCTCTACCTCACAGGGCTCTGTATGCGGTTCAACGCTCGCTCTTATGGCAGCAGGCGTTCCGATTAAGGCTCCTGTTGCAGGTATTTCCTGCGGTCTTATCACAACAGACAACGGCTTTACAACAATGGTTGACATTCAGGGACTTGAGGACTTCTACGGCGAAATGGACTTTAAGGTTGCAGGTACCAAAAAGGGTATCACCTCAATCCAGGTTGATATAAAGAACGACGGTCTTACCTATGAGGTTATCGCCGAAGCCTTTGCTAAAACCAGAGCAGGCAGAGAAATGATTATTGACGATGTTCTCTTAAAGGCTATACCTGAGGTTAGAAGTGAGCTTTCACCGTACGCTCCTAAGGTTTCAACAATGCATATTGACGTGGATAAAATCCGCGAGGTTATCGGTCAGGGCGGCAAGGTTATTCAGAAAATCGTTGCTGATACCGGTGCTAAGATTGACATTGAAGAAGATGGAACAATTCATATCTTCGCAATCGACCAGGCATCAGGCGACGCTGCAAGAGAAGCTATTGAGCTTATCGTTAAAGAGCCTGAGGTTGGCGAAATTTACGAAGGCACAGTTAAGACAATTACCGATTTCGGTGCGTTTGTAGAGATTCTTCCGGGAAAAGACGGTCTTTGCCACGTTTCCGAGCTTGATTACAAGCGTGTAGATAAGGTTGAGGACTATGTTGAAATCGGTCAGACTCTTACCGTTAAGGTACTGAAGATTGACGACAAGACAGGCAAAATCAGTCTTTCACACAAGGAAACAATGGAAAAGCCGGAGGGCTATGAGGAAAGAAAAGAACGCCCGAGAGACGGCGGAAATCATGGCGGAAACCGCGGCGGCAGACGTCCCGAAGGCGGACAAAGACCGCAGCACAAATACGGCGGAGAGCACAAATATCCGGAACACCGTGATACAAAGCCGCAAACCGCTCCAAAGGAAGATGCAAAGCCGGAAGTAAAAGCAGAAGCAAAGCCGGAGACAAAGGCAGAGCCTGCTCAGACAAAGAATGAGGAAAAGGGCGGCTTCTTCAGCAAGCTTTTAGGAAAATAAAAATTTCATAATTAAAAATGGGAGCTAAATGCTCCCATTTTTTGTGCAAAAATATTATTGTCTATCCAAACATCCACTCCAGCACGTACTGAATATATTCGTCCCAAAATTCCCAGCCATGTGCTCCGCAAGATTCCCTGTAGGTAAAATCAAAGCTAAGCTCCTCAAATTTTTCCTTAAGCTTTTGGTTTCCCGCATACATAAAATCCTCTGTGCCGACTCCCATGAAAATTCTCGGCTTATTCGTATTTTTATTGGTTTGCTCCGCAATCTTAAGCAAATTTTCACTGTCCGGCACAGTCAGGTCATCGCCAAAAACAGGGATAAGCGTTTTTTCAAACATTGACGCGTCCCCTGCCAAATCTGCAACGCTTGACAATCCTGCGGCAGCACAAAAATGCTCACATTCCTTCATGCCTATTTTCAACGCCCCGTAGCCGCCCATCGACAGCCCTGCAATGAAGTTATCCTCCCGTTTTTCCGACACATTGAAAAACTCGCGTATTATCCGCGGCAGCTCTTTCGCTATGTATGTATAATACTTTTCGCCGTACTTCATATCGGTATAAAAGCTTTTCCCTCCAAACGGCATAACAACGCAGACTCCGTATTTCTGTGCATATCTCTCAATCGAGGTACGTCTTAGCCAGATGCTCGCATCGTCGCTTAAACCATGCAAAAGATAAAGACATTTATATCTGTCCGTCCCTGCATTGTTTTCAACTCCTATTTCTCCGCTCGTACTTTTCTGCGGAATTACAACGTAAGCAGTCGTTTGAAGTCCCAACGACTCACTAAAAAAATGAAACTCACAAAGTGCCATAAAATTCCCTCCAATTATGTTTTAAAATGACTAAACGAATCAGCTGCCTATTACATGGCTATTCTTCACCCTCTGCCTGAATAGCTTGGAATTTATCATAAACCTCCCGGGCTTCGTCCATTTTCCCAAGCTTACTGTAAGCATAGCAGAGCATATTATAAGCACCTTTTAAATACCCATGATATTTTTCAGGCTCGCCCGGATATAATTTCTCACTAATTTCTACAAGCTTCTCACACATCTTCTCTGCTTCAGTAAATTTTTCAGCATCACAGTACAATATTCCCATATTGCTATAGGCTACAACCAAATAACCGGCATATTCGTCAGAATTTTTATCAGCTATGCTCTCGCATATTGCTATTACTTTTAAATACGCCTCTTCTGCTCTTTCAGGATGACCTCCGGCTTCACATATTATACCAAGACCATTATAGTTTTTCAACAGCTCAGGTGCTATTTTTTTCTCATTATTCACATATAGCTGTTCCTTGATGGCTATTGCCTTTCGGTGCATTTCCTCCGCCTGTGGGTATCTTTTACTTTCATGATAAAGTACGCCCAGATTGATGTAGCTCCTTGCCAGGTCAGCACTATGCACTTGGGGATTTTCTGCCCAGAGCTTTTCCTGAAGCTTTATCGTCTTCAAGAAAAGCTTCTCCGCTTCTTCCTTCTGCTGTTGCCCAAAGAGTACCACCGCTAAGTTCCCGTATGTAATAGCTATTGCCTACCTGTGTGCCTGAGGATTTTTAGCTACCAGTGGCTCTCTTATTTCTATTGATTTTCGGTACAGCTCCTCAGCCTTTGCTTTATCTCCCATTTCGTCATATACCAAACCTAAGCTATTATAGCTCCTCGCAAGCTCCGGCTCAAATGCTCTCGGATTGTGTTTGCATAAATCACTGAAGATTGCCATTGCTTTTTTGTTCATTTCCTCCGCTTCAGCCAACCGTTTATAATGATAATACATCAAACCGATATTCATATAGCTTGTTGCAACCTCCGGGATTTGCGATTCAGGATTTTCCTCTGCAAGCTCTTCACGAATGGATATGGATTTTAGGTACGCCTCCTCCGACTTCTCCGGCTCTGCGGTTTCATCATACAAAGTTCCTATATTATTATAGACTCTTGCAAGCTCCGATATCTCCTTCTCCGAGCCGTTCTCACGCAAGGCTTCACCTATAGCAATAGCCTTTTCATACATCTCGGTTGCCTCTGTGTACTTTTTCCCGACATAGTATTGAACCCCAAGATTAGAATAGCTTATTCCCAGATAATGGCAATATTCTTCGGGGTTATCCCTGCACAGCTCTTCCATCATTCCGATGGCTTTTAAATACATTTCTATAGATTTTTTATACTTTTCCGTATCCGAATACAACAAGCCCAGGTTATTATAACTTTTTGCCAGCTCCGCCTTGTGGGCTTCAATACCGTTTCGACACAGAGCTTTCAGTACAGACACTGCTTTTTTAAAATCTCGTCCGAAACCGATTCAAAGTATCTCGCAAAATCCTCCGGATGACACGTAAAATAAACCCTCGGTTTTCCCTGAGGCTTTGCATTTTCTCTCGCTTTATATTTTATTAAATCGGGCATAATTTTCTACTCCTCAAAATCGGTACGATGCTATTTTACTTATTTTACCATAAGATATCTGCTTTTTCAACATTCTCCTCAAAAATCATCTCAAAATTAACCAAAAAGGAACTCACATAAAATGAGTTCCCTGATATATAATACTAATTTACCATTTCGCCGCTTTGCAGCGAGCGGTGCACCGCTTATTTTCACATTATGCCTCTGAACGGAAGCTATAGTTAGGTGCCTCTTTTGTGATATAAATATCATGCGGATGGCTTTCCTTAAGTCCTGCACCTGTAATTCTTACAAATTTACCGTTCTCCTTAAGGTCTGCGATTGTCTTTGTTCCGCAGTAGCCCATGCCTGAACGCAGTCCGCCGAGCAGCTGGAAGATTGTGTCTGAAACAGGTCCCTTATAAGGAACTCGTCCTTCAACGCCCTCAGGAACAAGCTTTTTAGAGCCGGTCTGGAAATATCTGTCCTTCGAGCCGCATTCCATAGCCGCGATTGAGCCCATGCCACGGTAAACCTTAAAGCGTCTTCCCTGATAGATTTCAAACTCTCCCGGGCTTTCCTCACAGCCTGCAAGCAGACTTCCCATCATAACAACGTCTGCACCTGCCGCGATTGCCTTGGGAATATCGCCCGAATACTTAAGTCCGCCGTCTGCAATAACAGGAATATTGTACTTCTTGGCAACCTGAGCAACGTCATAAATAGCCGTAACCTGCGGACAACCGATACCTGCAACAACACGTGTCGTGCAGATAGAGCCGGGACCTATACCAACCTTAACGCAGTCTGCACCTGCCTTGATAAGTGCCTCTGCAGCCTCGCCTGTTGCAATATTTCCTGCAATTACAGGCACATTCGGATATTCTCTCTTTACGTCTTTGAGCTTTTCAATGATATTTTTTGAATGACCGTGTGCTGAATCAAGCACCAAAACGTCAACTCCTGCTTTAACCAAAGCCGCAACTCTTTCGAGCATGTCGTTCGTAACACCGATTGCCGCACCGCACAAAAGTCTTCCGCTTGCGTCCTTTGCAGCATTAGGATACTTGACGGCCTTTTCAATATCCTTTATCGTGATAAGTCCCTGTAGCTTATTGTTTTCATCAACCAGCGGCAGCTTTTCGATTTTGTGCTTACTCAAAATCTTCTGTGCCTCCTCAAGCGTTGTGCCGACAGAAGCAGTAATCAGATTTTCACTCGTCATAGCCTCTGCGATTTTCTTTGAAAAATCGGTTTCAAAACGCAGGTCGCGGTTTGTGATAATTCCCACCAGCCTCTTATCCTCGTCACAAATCGGGACACCTGATATTTTATAGCGATGCATAAGGTCGTTCGCGTCCTTTAAGGTATGCTCTTTGGTAAGGCTGAACGGATTGGAAATAACGCCGTTTTCCGAACGCTTAACCTTGTCCACCTCAAGTGCCTGCTGCTCAATAGTCATATTTTTATGAATGATGCCTATGCCGCCCTCACGAGCCATAGCAATCGCCATCTCCGCCTCGGTAACAGTGTCCATAGCCGAGCTCATAAGCGGAATATTGAGCTTTATTGTTGCCGTCAAATTCGTTTCCAGTTCAATCATGTTAGGTGTAACGTCTGATTCCTGTGGCAGGAGCAGCACGTCATCATAAGTTAAGCCTTCCTTTGCAAACTTTTCTGTCATACGATATTTCCCTCCATTTTAAGTTATTTCTTCTATTTTACCAAATAATGCGGCATTTTTCAATAGTTATTTTAAATAAGTTTCAATTTTTTGACAATATTTTTATTGGACTTATTGCTTCAATGTAGCAATTTGATACCTATACCCTTTCACAGGTTTACATAAAATTGCATATTATGTTAACACAGGCATAAACCTTGTATACTTCGTAATTAACCAAATGTGCCTGCTGCGTCTTATCCGTCCGCAGATAAGGCGAGAAACTAATATTTTGCGGACAGAAAGGCTATGAAATCAATATGGAAATGACACGTGAATGTCGCTGCCTGGGTTACGGGTATGTTCCTATTCAGCAGCTGAATACAGTTTACAGTGCTGAAGACGCACTAAAGAAAGGCTCTCTTTTTCCTGAGCTGGTACTTACCATAGAGGAATACGGAAAGGTTTGTAAGGGAGGCGGAAAGCGGTATGACTCATAATGAATTAAGACTGGCTCTTCAAAGCTATCGCTTTGCTGCCCATGATATGCTGCTGTATCTGGACACCCACCCCGACGACGAAAAAGCCTTCGCTCTTTTTAAGTCGCTGACAAAAAAAGCAAATGAACTGCAGAACGCATATATAGAAAAATGCGGTCCGCTAACTGCGGCGTCCGCTGCAAAATTTGATGAATTCAGATGGCTTGAATGCCCATGGCCATGGGAAAAGGGAGGTAATGCGTAATGTTTAGTTATAATAAAATCCTGCAATATCCAATCAAAATCAGAAACAAAAATCCTCAGCTTGCGTCACTCATTGCTACTCAGTATGGAGGTGCATACACCGTAAATTAAGAATTTCCGCACAGCCCTTTGCCGCGTGCTTTACTGTCAGCTGTTTAACGAAAAAAACAGCCTTTATCATACCGCAGCGGTATTGCATAAAAGCTGTTTATTTACTATTCTTGAGACAAATCCTCGCCGAGATCAATTTCTTCAACTATCTCCTGCTCTGTGACCTCTGTTACATCATCGTCCTTTTTCTCAGGCTTTTTCTCTTTTTCAAAGCTTACGCCTTCAATACGCACATTTACCTTCTGTACGTCAATTCCGGTCATGGTTTCAACGCTGTTCTTTACGTTTTCCTGAACCTCCCAGGCAAGCTCGGGGATTCTTACGCCAAATGCCACAACGATATACAGGTCAATCGTTGCACCCTCCGGCGTAACCGATACCTTAACGCCCTTTTGCGGACTCTTTTTTGCTCCGAGCATCTCGGCAATATCATGTGCAACGCCGCCCGACATTCCTGTAACGCCCTCAATCTCCGCAGCCGCAATACCTGCGATGGTGGCAACTACATCGTCCGAAATATTTACCTTACCGGTATCCTCCTCTAAAGTTATCTCTTCAATTATATTTTTATTTTCTTCCATGTTCTTTCATTCCTTTCGTCAAAAAGCAAGGCGGAAACAATTTTCCTTTCGTCTTTAGCTAATTATATCAAATCTTAATCGTATTTGCAACTATTTTGCTTCAATAATTTTAATATTCTTAGCCGAAGTGTCAAGCTCTGAGGTTACAATCTCCTTAATTGTCTTAACATCGCTGCTTGAAAAATTGCTCTTTTTCACTATTATTTCCACACTTTCGCCGTCAATATACACCGAAATATCCTTATATCCCTTTGCACGTGCGACATTTTCAATAATTGTTTCCTTTTCGGTATTTTCCGCAATCGAAACGATTTTATTCTGTGCCTGCTTTCTCACGTCGCTGTCAAAGCTTTCATTTGTTGCCGTTTGATTTAAAATTTCCAACGCCTTTGAGCGAGAATTATCCTTTGACATTTTAGCCTCGGTAAAATAGCTCGTCTCGCCGGCAGCGGTTTCCTCTGTCTCCTCGGTTTCTGCTGCACTCTCCGCAGTTGATTCGTCCTCCTCGGTTTCGGTGACGTCCTGTTTGTCTGTGGACACATACTCCGCCTCGCCAAGCTTTTTCGCCTCCTCAAGATAGCTCTCGCCGTCTGTTACGCGGATTGTGTCCTGATAAGACCAGTTCAAATATCCCGCAACTCCTATTAAAGCTACCAAAGCCGCTGCAACTACTTCCTTTTTCTTCAATACCATCATGATTCTAATTCCTTTCCTTTCCTTCTAAAACGCACACCTTATATGATGCCACCTCAAGTGCCGCGGTTGCCGCATCGGTTATCGCCTTTTTTACCTCCGCATTTTCCGCACCCTCTGCAATGATAACCACGCCCTTTGCTTTAGGGTAAACCTCACCCTTTACAAGCGGCGTTCCATTATGCATTATTGCCGAGCTTTCCACGCTCTTGGTCGTTTCCTGTTCCGACTCAGAATTATTCTGTCGATTTTCAAACGCCACGTCGTAGCTGGTAGTTCCGTAATATGTTATCATTACATACACCTCGCCCACGCCGTCTATCTTTGATAAAATCTGCTGCAAACGCTCCTCATCGGAATATATATCATATACGCGTGCTTTTGTATCGTCCTCATGCCTTTGTCCGCCTCCTGAGACCAGCATAAAAACAACCCCAATTATAATTATTATATACAGGCTCTTATTATTCGCATATTTTTTCAGAATTTCATTCAAATTTGAGTTCAATTTTGTCACACCCATAAACATTCTTTAATCTTTCTTCCAATCCGTCAGGATTTTTCCATGTCGTTATTTCTATCGCCTCTACTCCCCTTATGTTGTGCTCCTCATCTATATCTATCTGCACTGAGGCTTTCACGCGGATGTCAAACTCCTCTAAAATCCTTTCCTCTATATCCTTTTCGACATTTTCGCGAAGCTGCTGCGAAACCTTATCCTTTAAAGGTTCATCGCTTATATTATATGTCCCCGTAGGTGATAATATTTCAGTACCGCGAAACTTTGCAATCGGTGCAATAAGCACAGACAGAATTAAAAATCCGACTATAACCCGTATGTATTTGCTCCATTCCCCGGGTGCGAGAATGTCCGCAATAGCCGCAATAACCGCGGCAGTGGCAACCGTAATTATATATTCCTTCACAAGCTCACCCCCGTTGACGTAAGTATGATTCCTATTGAAATGATAAAAAGCATCACCGATGTTATAACCATCGAAAACACCACTGTTACCGAGTCTGCAACCGCAATTAAAACATTTGTTATTCGCTTGTCGGAAAACGGCTCAATCGCCGCAGCGGTTATTTTAAGCAGCATCATCATTATCCATATCTTTATTATCGGTACTGCCGCAATGGAAATAACGGTAATCATTCCGGCTGTGCCGACCGCGTTTTTTAAAAGATTAGTACCGGAAAGAACGGTGTCAATCGTGTCGGACAAAATTCCGCCCACCACCGGCACAAAGCTGCCCACTGCAAATTTTATACTCTTTATCGTTACATTATTTACCGCAGCCGTTCCAAAGCCGTAAAGTGCGAGAATAGTCGAAAACAGCGTAAGCACTCCCGTCAAGAGCCATTTTGAAACCGAGGCAAGAAGCTTGTTTAGTGTCCCTATTTCTATTCTTCCTCCGATATTATTCACAATGCCCAATACTGCCGAAAAATACGTCAGTGGAAGTATACATTTATCGACCACAACACTTAATACATACACGCTGGCAGTCATAACCGGCTGAAACGCAGCCGCCTGCGTAACAGCTCCTGCCGATGCCAAAAGTCCTACAAAAATCGGCTCGAATTTTGTGATAAATCCGCACAGCGAATGAATAACCTCCACTCCGTAGCCCACAACCTCGGCAAAAATCTTTACGCCCGCCGCGGTCATTACCGCAAAGCAGGCAAAAAATGCGGCATCACTTGTTTCGCCGTTTCCGAAGGAATCGGATAAAATTCGCAGAATACCTGCCGCAGCTGCAATAAGCAGTATCGACTTTAAAAGTGCCTTTGTATTTGAAATTTCCTCAAAAACGCTTTTTATAAGGTTGTTAATAATATTAATCGGATTTAAGTCCAGCCTTCCGCTTACAATATCCTCCGCCGTCTTATTATAAAAATCCTCCCCGTTAATTTCAAACTCCTCGGCAAAGCACGCCGGACAAAGAGTCAGAACCAGCAAAATTATTATAAATACTCTTTTCATTTTGTGTCCCTTTTCAAAAGCTCATCAACGTGTCGATTATCACATCAAGCAAATTCTGCACAATTGGCATCATAAGCACAAGTACCGACGCCTTTCCTGCAAATTCAAGCTTTTTTGCAACCGCACCCTCTCCCGCGTCCTTTGCAAGCTCCGCAGAAAACTGCGTTATATACGCAATCCCAATTATTTTAATTATTATTTTCAGATACTCGGTGCTGATTGGAGAATTTTCACAAAGAGCGTATACGCCGCTTAAAAGCTCCGCAAAAATCGGCACTGTCATCATAAATATGGCTATTCCGACAGCGATGGCAACGCCTATTCCCAGCTCCGGTCGGTAGCTCCTGACAGTAACTGCAAGAAATATGCCGATAATTCCGATACCGATAATTTTTGTTATATCCATGGCTATAGATTAAAAATCTGTTTGATTACCTCAAAAAGATTTCCTATTTCCCTCGTCAGCACATATAAAACCACTACCAGTCCGGCTATTGTGGTTAAGAGTGCCTGTTCCTCGCGTCCCGACCGTATAAGCAGTTGATTAAGCACCGCTACTACAATTCCCACTCCGGCTATCCGAAATATTAAATCAACGTCCATTTATATCCTCCCGTCAAAATAGAAGAATTACCGCCGCAAGCCCGGCAAGAACCCCTATGCCTCTGTATAATTTCCCTGATTTTTCATATTCACAAACGGCATTCTCATGGGCAGT
Organism: Clostridia bacterium; assembly: GCA_017621875.1. Classification (GTDB taxonomy): domain Bacteria; phylum Bacillota; class Clostridia; order UBA1381; family UBA1381; genus UBA1738. The sequence goes on along the minus strand of JAGASE010000002.1, from coordinate 59,259 downwards.
TTTTAAAATGCCCACAGTATGCCGAATGCATTTTATCTGCGTGGAAGAGTCGGTCATTCCCAAATTGTCCGCAAGAACGGCAGCCGCTTCTTTATCTGTCCCCGAAAGATATTCTCCATGTGTATCCAACGCCGACAAAAAAGCATTTTTTATTCCGACCGAATCCATATTTTCAGCAGCAGAGCAAAACAGCTTTACGTCCTGTAGCCTACCAATCGAATACAGGGCAGTTTTTATGTCCCTTTTTCCGTATGCAATGTCGTTTTCCAAAAGCCCGAGTGCGGAAATGAGTTTTTCCAGCTCCTCTGTACGTTTTTTGAGCCGCTCCGACTGCAAAAACCCCCATGCCGCTCCTGATACAATAATCATAACAGCACCTATCAGCTTAAGCATTGTCCCACACCGCAAATCCTGATTATTTCTTCAAAGCCGCCCTCCGCAAAGTCCATTCCATGAAGAGTGGTTATAACGCTTACTCCTCTTTTTTTAATCTCGCTGATTGCAGCAAAGTCCCGCTCGTCACCAATCTCATCTGTTATAATCACATCGGGTGACATAGCACGAAGCATCAGCAACATGCCGTCCGCCTTATTCACATTTGCAAGCACGTCGCAGTTTGCACCCAGCTCAAAGGGCGATGCACCAAAGGACAATGCCGCAATTTCTCCGCGTTCGTCCACAATCGAGACCTTCTTTCCTCTTTGCGAAAGCTGGCGTGCGATATCACGCAGCATGGTTGTTTTTCCGCACATAGGCGGTGAAACAATCAACGTGTTTTTTATTTTTTTTCCGTCAAAAATCCTGTCTATTACACAATCCGCCGCTCCGATAACCTCTCTTGCAAAGCGATAGTTTAAGGACTGCACCGAGCGTATATGCGAAATTTTGCCCTCATCAATCACAGCGTCTCCGCTTATCCCAACGCGATGTCCGCCGGCAAGGGTGACATATCCGTTTTTAATCTCATTTTCAAAGGCGTACACCGATGAACGCGTCACAAGCTCCAGCCCTCTGCGTATATCGTTTCCCGTTACCGTTACCGCCTCACGATAATTTTCGGTAAGCCTTCCCTTGTGCGTTATGTAAAAAATCCCGTCGGTGCAAACCAGCGACAGGCTTACGCCGCTTCTAAGGCGTATTTCCATCAGCTTGTCCGCCGGCACGCCGCACAGATACTTGCGTATTCTTTCCGGGACGGCAGAAAACAAATCCTGTCCCGATATTAATTCTTCCTTTGCCAATGTCAACATTTTGTCCACCTCTTTCCCTTTATCATATTGACGTTTACATAAAAATAGAACACAAAAAAAGAAGGCATACGCCTTCAATAGTACCAAAAGCTATATTTCTACGCCTTTGCGGATATTTTACTATTTTAAAAGTGCAACCGCCATTGCCGAAATACCCTCACCCCTGCCCTCAAAGCCAAGCTTTTCGGTAGTGGTTGCCTTAACGTTAACGCAAGCCGTATCAATCCCCATAGCCCTCGCTGTATTTTCACACATCGCCGGAATATACGGCAGTAGCTTCGGTTTTTGTGCAATTATTGTAACGTCAACATTCTCGATTTCAAATCCTTTTTCACGCACCAAAGTGCATACATGCTCCAGCAGCAGTACGCTCGAAATTCCTTTATACTTTGGGTCACTGTCCGGGAAATGCTTACCGATATCCCCCAAAGCTGCCGCACCCAAAAGTGCGTCGCAAACGGCATGAAGTGCAACATCGGCATCAGAATGCCCCAAAAGCCCAAGCTCATATTCGATTTTTTCGCCGCATAAATACAAATCGCGGTCCTTCGCAAAAGCATGAACATCATAGCCCTGACCTATTCTCATTTTTGCTGCCTCCTCTTTTCCAAAATCTTTTCCGCTATCTCCAAATCCTCGGGAGTTGTAATTTTAATATTATCATAGCTTCCGTCCACAATCTTTATTCTCGTCCCAAAGCCCTCCGCCAAAGCACAATCGTCGGTGAAGGAGCTGTCCTCGGCAAGAGCGTGCATATTTTTGATTTCTTTATAGTTAAAAACCTGCGGCGTTTGGATATTGTAAATAAATTCGCGGTCAACCGTACCCGATATAAAGCCCTCTTTATCGGCCTTTTTAAGCGTATCCTTGCATTTAACTCCCACAGCTGCCGCACCGTATTTCTCTGCCGACTCGATTGCCGCTGCAATTTCCTTCTCACTTATAAGTGCTCGAGCACCATCGTGGATAACCACTATGTCGCACGAGGAGGTTTCAAGACCGTTTTTCACCGATTCCTGACGAGTTTTGCCGCCTGGGACAATATTTTTCACCTTTTTATACGGCTCAAGCAGCTTTCGACATTCTGCCAAATCACTTGTTACCACCGTAATTTCATTTATCAGGTCACAGTCTTCAAAAACAGCTACGGTATTCTCTAAAATCGAACGCCCCGAAAGCTCCAAAAACACCTTGTTTTTTCCTGCTCCCATTCTGCTTCCGCTGCCCGCGGCAACAATAACAGCTGTAATTTTCATAATTTCTCTCCATTTATACTTCCTAAAAAAATTGCCGCATTTCCGACAAGTAGGCAAAGACCGCGAAAATACTGACAATTCTTTTATAACAATTCTTCTATTGTATCTGACATAATGCTTTCGACATCACTTTTGTCCGCAGCTCCGCACAAAACAAGCTCACTCACCAAAATCTGACGCGAAACGCCCAGCATCTTCCGTTCGCTTGTGGATAACCCCTTCCGGCGGTCCCTGAACATAAGATTCTTTACAACGGTAAGCACCTGATAAATGTCTCCCGACTTTATCTTTACCATATTTTCGCGGTGACGTCTGTTCCAGTTATCATCATTTGAAATCGGCTCGCTGCGGAATCTTTCCAAAACCTTCAAGCCTTCCGTCTGCGAAATAATAAAGCGTACTCCGATATCTTCGCAAGTAGCAGTCGGAATCATTACCTTCATTCCTTCCGGCGGCATTTTCATTATGTAATATGCCTGTTTTTTTCCAAGCACCGTCTGCTCCTCTATCTCCTCTATCACGCCCGCACCGTGCATAGGATAAAGAATCTTATCACCGATTTTATACATTCAAGGTCACCCCCAGCCTCTACAGCATCACTATAATTATATCACAAATTTTCAAATATGTAAATGATTGTTTTAGAGTATTTTTACTGAAAATTCCGATATTTTTTATGCTTTTCTATAAATAAGATGAAAAATGTCAAAACCTGTCCCTTACATTACGGCAAGTTTGTAGTTTATTTACATTTATTTAACAAATGCATATTTTAACTGACCGCACCCCAAAAAAATGGTATAATTAGCCTGAATAGATTTACAAAGGAGCAATGAGCCGATGAAATGTAGAAAATGCGGAGCAGAGGTTACAGCTGAGAACAAGCGTTGTCCGAAATGCGGAGCACCTGTTCTTCTGCGTATCATGGAGCAGGAGGAAAAGCGTCATTTGTCTGCCAAAGAGATACGCGAAAAGGAAAAGCGTATGCGAAGCGAACACAGCAAGATGATGCAGGAAAAGGCAAAGGCACAGGAAAAGGCAGATAAAATTGCTGAAAAAGAACGAATAGCTGCCGAAAAGCAGCAGCAAAAGGAAAGCGAACGCCTTGCAAGAGATGCGGCACGCAAGGAGGAGCTTGATAAAAAAGAGCGTGAAAAAGCCGACAGACTTGCCGAAAAGGCTCAACAGGAGGCAGAACGTAAGGCTCAAAAAGAGGCGGAGCTTGCGAAAAAGCAGCAGGAAAAGGATGCACTTGCGAAAAAAGCTGATGAGCTGTCTGCACAAAAAGCAAAAGAGGCTGATGAGCGAAAAAAAGCCGAGGCAGAGAGAAAATTGCAGCTTGAAGAGGAAAAACGCAGGAAAGCAGAAGCTGACCGCAGTGAAAAGGAACGGGTAAAGACCGAAAAGGCTCTTGCAGCACAAAAGTTAGCACAGGAAAAGGCCGCACGCGAAAAGGAGCAGCAGGAAAAGAAAGCCGAGCTGAAAAAGCAGGAGCAGCAGGAAAAAGAGCGTAAAAAGTCAGAAAAAGCCGTTGCCGCAGCTGAAATTAAGCGAAAAAAGGAGGCTGCAAAGGCTGCAAAACAGAGTCAAGGGGATTCTTCTGCAAAAAGCAAAAAAATCATTGCCACATCTTTAGCGGCTATAGCTGTTTGCATAGCAGGTGTGTTTATTGCAATTAACGCAGGAAATTCGGATTCACCTGCAATGAATGAGGTCGCACCTTCCCAGAGTCCGATTATTACCGAGTCCCCCGAGCCGACACCAACGCCGACTCCTGAACCTACACAGGAGCCAACCCCTGAACCAACATTGGAGCCGACACCAGAGCCGACACCCGTACCAACTCCGACTCCTACACCAAAGCCAACTCCTAAGCCGACGCCAAAACCGACGCCCACTCCGAGGGTTATAACGCAGGACAAGATATTGTTCCCAAGCGACAGTCAGTACATAACCGAGGCCGACATTGCGGGACTTTCAAAATATGATATTGACCTCATACGTAACGAAATTTTTGCACGAAAGGGCTATGTGTTCACGAACAAGACCTTCCAAAAATATTTCGAGTCACAGGCTTGGTATAACCCAAACCCATCAGCAAATACAGAGCTTAATGAAATCGAAAAATATAACGCAGACTTCCTTCTTCAGTATGAAATCGCACAAGGCTGGTTATAAGACAAAGATACCTGAAACCACCGATTTAATCGGTGGTTTTTTGTAGGTTAATAAAATTCCGTTCCAACTCATTCGACGGCTGACACCGCCATCTTCTCTGCAAGGTGCGACTTTGCGGTAGGCGGTGGTAATGTGTAAATTGTATAGCAATCGTAAGGGTATTTTTTATAAGTGTCAAAGTTTAACGTTATACGGCACTACAATTTTAATTAACAGGTGCAGTCCTTACGCCCATATTTAAAACATATTTTTTCTTCTTTACTGCATAATCCATTGTTGCTTTTGCTCCGCCCGGTCGTTTAACGTAGCACAAAGCCATATCGGTATTATCCACAAGCCAGTTATTCCGCAGCGGAATATCACATTTTTCATATTCCTTTTCGCCAAACGGGCAGATAACGTTATCATATCGGGCAGTGTTTACCATTTTCAGACAATCTATATTATACGGAACATATATCACCTTACCGCCCAAATCCTTTGCCGCCTTTTCGCACAGCTTATCAAAATTTCCCATGCCTCCGCTGTAAAACTCGGTTATTCCATGTTCCATGAGCATTTTAATTACGGCATAAACGTCCTTTTCTATGCCAAAAGCATCTCTATGCCCCGCAAAACAACATTTTTTCATTTTATCACCTCATTGTATACATTTATACACGGTTGTATATCCGCGTACAATAATCATTATAATGCAAACAGAACTGTAAATCAAGGCTTATTGTTTATATAATATATTTGAGGCGATTTTCATGGAACCCGGATACATTAAGATAAATTTAGAACAGGTTATAAAAGACAAAGGATTCAGCAAAAATAAGTTTGCTCACATGACAATGATGGAAAGAACACAGCTTAACAATTACTGCAAGGGAAAGATGCAAAGATTTGACCTTGTGCTGCTCGCCAGAATGTGCGATATCCTCGACTGTCAGGTCGGAGATATTTTGGAATATGTGAAAAATGAAGAAGAATGATTTTTAATCAAATCATAAGTAGCATTAAAACCAAAAAAACAGGCAAGAAATATTTTGCCGAAACATATTGAAAAAAATAGTAAAATAGTGTATAATGTCACCTGTCAGGAAATCTGACAAGGCAGTCTTGGAATGAACTTTCCGTGGACGGCTCGCCCACTATCCCAATACATACGGGAAGGGGGTGTTGCTTATGGTAAAAAAATTTTTAATTACTGTGATATTTATAATCATATTTTTATTGATTTTTCCCATAAAAGCAAATTAGTCGCCCACAACTCGAAAATGTAGCGACTAATTTTTAGTTCTCATCGGCGAGCCGTTCAAACGGACTGCCTTTTTCTATTATCATTATATAGCTATAATTAAATTTTGTCAACTGCTTATTGCAAATTTACTATTTTATTTCGCTTAAAGCTTCCTCGTTTTTGGTGACTGCAACGGAGTATTCCTCCTCCCACGCCTTCACCTGCTCGTCTATACGCTCGCCCATTATCTTACTCGTAAGCCTATCCGAAACGTCCGCATATTCGATAGGCAGACGCTTAATTATGTGATAGCCGTAGCTCGATTCACAGAACGCGATTTCGCCAAAGCCGACAGAATCGGTCGCCTGCTCAAACTCCGAAACCATTTCGCCTGAGCCGAACACATAGCCGTCCGGTGCTGTAGCAAGTCCGGGGTCCTCGGAATATTCGTTCATCAGCTTATCAAAGTCCGTTCCCGACTTAACCTGTGCCAAAAGCTCCTCCGCCAGTTTCTTTGCCTCGGCAAGCTCCGCCTCGGATTTCGGCTGGCGTGTTGTCTCGTCCACCGTCATAATCAGAATATGCTTCGCCTTTCTGAACTCCGCCTCAAGCTCGGTCTTATTTTCCTCAAAATACTTTTGAGCCTCGGTCGCGTCAACAGGCGTTTCCGCATTTATCTTATCGCCTATTTTCTGATAATACGCAGTGGATTTGCACATCATTTCAATAAACTTATCGGTAATATTATTGCTCTTCAAAAATTCCTTATATGCTTTTTCGCCGCCGTAGCTCGACACAATCTGTTCCTTCGTTGCCTCGGTCTGCTCCTTTTCGGCATCGCTTAAGGTAATTCCGGCAGCCTCCGCCGTTTCAATATAAAGGGCATTCTGCACCGCGATATCCAAAGCACGCTGCTTTGCAACATCTATCGCCTTTTTGCCCTCAATTTCCTGCGTCTCCCAGTCCTCATCGGTCTGCAGCTCCGTTCCCTTCATCTGATTTTTTATCGAATTAAGATAGAACTCAAACTCACCCGACGTAATTTTTATATCGCCCACAGTCGCCACCGATCCTGCTCCGCCGCAGGAGGCAAGCAAGCAGGCGGACAGCAGCATTATAATAATCTTTTTCATATGCAGCACCTCGCTCCTTCGAGTATATTATACATTATTTATTCGCGGTATGCAATTCATTTAGCTGTTGTAATAAAAACTTAATATTAGAAAGCAGCTTTTTGCCTGCCTCGCATTTATATTTAAGCGTCGGCTTTGACGATGCTCCTATCATAATATTTTTTGGATAATTTTCTATAATAAACTGCACAAATTCAGGAAGAAACGCACCATCTGCAAACTCCATAACAATAATTTCACCCTTTTGCGTCACGTCGCAGATTCCGATATTGTGTGCTAACGCCTTGATAAGAGCAATTTCGATAAGATTTGCCGCCGCTGACGGAATATCGCCAAAGCGGTCAATAAGCTCATCGGTAAGCTCGGAGGCGTCGTCTTCATTTTCCAGTGCGGCAATTCTTTTATAGGTATCAATACGCACATTGTTGCTCTTTATATAGCGTTCGGGAATAAAGGCGTCCACCTTGATATCGACTGTCGTTTCAAGCTCCTCGCCCTCCGAAATTCCCTGCACCTCGCGGACGCTCTCCGAAAGAATTTTGCAGTACATATCATAGCCTACAGAATCAATATGACCATGCTGCTCGGCTCCTAAAATATCGCCTGCACCGCGAATTTCCAGGTCACGCATCGCAATTTTAAAGCCCGACCCGAACTCGGTAAATTCGCGGATTGCACTAAGCCGCTTCTCGGCAACCTCGGACAAAATTCCGTCCTTTTTATAGGTCAGATACGCATATGCACTGCGTGTGCTTCTGCCAACTCTGCCGCGAAGCTGATACAGCTGCGAAAGCCCCATTTTATCAGCGTTCTCTATGATAATCGTGTTTGCATTCGGAATATCCAGACCTGTTTCAATAATAGTGGTGCAGACAAGAATATCCGTCTTGCCGTTGACCATGTCGTACATTATATCCTCCAGCTCATCTTCATGCATCTTTCCGTGACCGACCGCGACATTTGCGTCGGGCAGCTGCGATTTTATCCACTCTGCCACCCTGTAAATGCCCTGAACGCGGTTATACAGGTAAAACACCTGTCCGCCGCGTGAAAGCTCCTTTTTCATTGCGTCGATAAGCACGCCCGGATTGTATTCGAGCACATATGTCGCAACAGGATAGCGGTTTTCGGGAGGCGTCTCCAAAAGGCTCATGTCCCTGACCGAAACCATCGCCATATGGAGTGTTCTCGGAATCGGCGTTGCCGTCATTGAAAGCACGTCAACATTCTTTTTAAGCTCCTTTAAGCGTTCCTTATGTGCCACACCGAAACGCTGCTCCTCATCTATAATCAAAAGTCCCAAATCCTTGAACTCCAGGTCCTTTTGGAGGATTCGGTGCGTTCCGATGATTATATCAATCTCGCCCGTTTTGAGCTTTTTGAGTATTTTTTTCTGCTCGCCCGGAGTTCTGAAACGTGACAGCATCTCCACCTTTACAGGGAAATTCTGCATACGCTTTGTGAAGGTTTCATATTGCTGCATGGCAAGAATAGTCGTCGGGCAAAGGTACGCCACCTGCTTTGAATCGGTCGCCGCCTTAAATGCCGCACGCAGAGCAACCTCTGTTTTTCCATAGCCCACATCACCGCAAAGCAGACGGTCCATCGGCTTTTCACTTTCCATGTCACGTTTTACCTCGTCAATGGAACGCAGTTGGTCCTCGGTTTCCTGGTACAAAAATGTGTCCTCAAAATTCCTCTGCCATGGCGTATCGGACGGGAATGCATGCCCCTTTGTATGCTCTCGCTCGGCGTATAGTGCCACAAGCTGCTTTGCCATATCGCCCGTTGCCGCACGCACCTTCTGCTTGGTTTTGCTCCACTCGCTGCCGCCAAGCTTATTAAGCCGCAGCTTTACCTCCGAGCCGCCCGAATACTTATACAGCATGTCGAGCTGGTCAACCGGCACATAAAGGCTATCCGTTCCGCGGTAGGCTATATGCAGATAGTCCTTTGTTATTCCGCCCACCGACATTTTTTTGATGCCCTTATATTCACCGATACCATGCGACCTATGCACAACGTAATCGCCCACGTTAATATCTGTGTAGGATTTTAAACGGCTGGTATTCTCCATACGCCTGCGTGACTTTTTTGATACCGCATCAAAAATTTCGCGGTCGGAAATCAGTATAAAATTGAGGTCAGGGTACTCAAAGCCCTTTCCCGCATCGCCGCGGACTATTACGATTTCGCCCTTTTCAAACTCTGCGTCATCATGGATATATCGGCATTTTATGCCCTTTTCGTTTAGCGTTCCGGCAAGATTTTCACCGCGGCTTCGGTTTGATGCAAGCACAACAACGGTAGAGCCGTTTTTTCTTCTCACCTGCAAATCATCATAAAGATACTCCACCTTGCCATGCAGTGAAACGGTGGTTTTTGTCACAAAGTTAAATATTGAATTATAGGTGTAATTTATCGCAGAATGAGTCAGCGAATTAAGCGACACAAGCGGCAGATTCTGCAGCCTTGCGGCAGTTTCGGCATAGCTCGCCCAAAGCTTTGTGCAGTCCGGCAGAAGAAGTCCTTTCTCCGCCAAGTCCTCAATAATTTCGCCCTGCTCCCATTCCAGCGTCTTCGCTCTCTCGGCAATTCGTTTCGGCTCAATCAGGAAAATCAGCGAATCCGAATCAAAATAATCAATAATTGTCGGTATTCTGTCAAAAATCACGCCCAAATGTCTGCATATTGAGCTTATATCGCCGTTGTTTTCAAGAATTTCAATATCCGCCTCAAGATTTTCTATTAAAGCGGATTGGTCGGTCTTTTTACGTTTAAGCTTTTTTATCGCCTCGGAAAGCTTTTCCGATAGCTCGCTTTTTGCGTAATCTATCAGCTCGCGGCATGGAATTATGCAGCATTTTGAAACAGCGTCAATCGAACGCTGCGTTACGCTGTCAAATTCACGCATAGAATCAATCTGCGTGTCAAAAAATTCCACTCTGACGGGATTCTCGCATTGCGGAGAATACACATCAAGTATTCCGCCGCGAAGTGCAAACTGCCCTTTTCCCGAAACCTCTTCCTCTCGCACATAGCCCATTTTAACCAGCTTTTGTGCAAGCTCTTCTATGTCATATTCCGAGTCAAAGTCAAGCTCAAGCGTGTACTCCTCAAGCTTTTCGGGAGGGATGGTAAACTGCAGCAGAGCCTCAAGAGATGTTACCGCAATTCCGCCGCCCTGTTTCAGCTTTAGAAGGGTTTTTAATCTTGTATGCTCATCATGGCGGTTCTGTGCGTCTATATTGAAAAACACATATTCCTTTGCAGGAAACAAAAACACATTTTCGGTATACATCTCCATGTCCCCGACAAGCTGCTTCGCCTCCAAATCGCTGTAAGTTATTACAAGCGTTCGCCTCCCTCCTGCCGTCTCGAAAATGAACTGCGGCATGGCAGACTGCACCACTCCTGCCGCCGATATCGGCGTTTTACCCTTTTTCAAGGCAGCACAAAAGTCGGAATATTCCTGATATTCCGACAATAAGTTTTTGAAATTCATAAGCTTCTCCATTTTTCAGCTCCGCTCATATGCCGCCTCGGCATTTTTGCCGTAGCGGCAATGATTATCCGTTATATTTATTCATGGCACTGTCGATATTATTTGAAATGATTTCTGCAGCCGCCTTTGAAGCCCTTATAATTGCGTCCTCAAGTACGGGTATTTCCTCCTTTGAAAAGCGTGCCAGCACAAAGTCCGCTAAATCCTCTTTTTCACGCTCAGGTGAATTTACGCCTATTCGTATTCGCGGAAATTGGTCGGACGCAAGCTGATAAATAATCGACTTAAGTCCGTTATGCCCGCCTGCCGAGCCGCTTTTTCTGATACGCAGCTTTCCCGAATCAAGGTAAATGTCATCATTTATTATAATTATATTTTCCACCGGAATTTTATAAAATGAAGCAAACTCACGTATGCTTTCTCCCGACAAGTTCATGTACGTCTGCGGCTTTAGCAAAATAACCTTTTCGCCGCCGATATTCGTCTCGCCGTACAAGCCCTTGAACTTCAGCTTTTTCACCTTGACATCATACTGTTCCGCCATATAATCTATGACCTCAAAGCCTATGTTATGCCTTGTCATGTCATACTGCTTACCCGGATTGCCCAGTCCTGCCACCAAATACATATCTTAATCCCTTTTATCCTTCCAACCTGTCTTGTTAACCTGACGTGCCCTTGCAATGGCAAGAGCCTTTTCCGGCACCTCGTCTGTTATGGTTGAGCCTGCCGCGGTATATGCTCCGTCGCCGACCGTTACAGGTGCTACCAGATTTGTATTGCAGCCGATAAAGCAATCATCACCGATTTTGCAGCGATGCTTGTTCTTACCGTCATAGTTCACCGTAACCGTACCGCAGCCAAAGTTTACATTTTTGCCGACATCGCTGTCGCCCACATAGGTTAAATGTGCAATCTTTGTACCCTCGTCAATTACCGCATTTTTGACCTCTACAAAATCTCCGACCTTAACGTTGTCTGAAATCTTGCTGCCCGGACGGATATACGCAAAAGGTCCTGCCAGAACATCACAGCCAAGCTCTGCGTCCACGCTTACAACAGACAAAAGCTCTGAGCCGCTGCCTACCTTTGTATTAACCAGCTTGCAGCCCATGCCGATAACACAGTTTTCGCCGATTTCGGTTTCGCCCTGCAGCATTACGTTCTGCTCAACAACCGTTCCCTTGCCAATTTTAACGCTACTTTCAACATAGCAGGAAGCGGCGTTTATAAAAAGCACGCCGTTTTCCTCCAGACGCTTAATCGTTTCGCTGTTTTTTGCCGCATTTTCCTTTGCTCTTTCATAAGTCATTTCCGTTAAAGTTCTTTTTGCCATAGTTTTTCCTCACTTTCTCAATATCCTGCTCAATCTGTTTTATAAGCTCATCTACAGTTTCAAATTTAATATCATCACGCAGCTTTTCATAAAGCTGCACATCTATCTGCTCATCGTATAAATCCCCGTCAAAATCCACCAAATGCACCTCAAGCGTACGCTCTTTCGCATCAAAGGTGGGATTTTTGCCGATATTTATGACCGCACTTTTTCCGAGGACGCTTCCTCTATAAACTCCGTCGGGCGGGAGCAGCTTTTCAAAATTATACGCCACATTTGCGGTAGGAAAACCCATTTTTCTGCCGTTGCCGAAGCCCTTTTCCACAACGCCCGAAACGGTGTACGCATATCCCAAAAGATGATTTGCTGACGGTATATTGCCGCTTTCTATATATTTTCGGATTTTTGTGCTTTTGATAGGCTCGCCGCCGTCACATTCAGGTTCTGCAATTTCCACCAAAATACCGCGGTCTTGGCAAAGCCTTGATAGCATATCGCTGTCTCCCGACGCCTTGCAGCCAAACCTATAATCATAGCCTGCAACAACCCGCGATACCTTCAGCGTGTCCTTTAAAAAGTCCGCAAACTCCTCCGGCGTACGCTGCATAAATTTTTCCGAAAATTCGGCAATTATCGCATAGTCGGCACCAAGCTCGGAAAGAATTTTGATTTTTTCATACTGTGTTGTTAAAAGCGGTACGTCCTTTGTGTTTCGGTCAAAAAGCAAAACGCCCCATCGCCCATGCTTTTTTGCACGTTCAAACAATGCCCTGTGTGCCAAATGCACGCCGTCGAAATAGCCGAGGCATATGGTAGTTTCCGAAAAATCTCCGGGGGTAATTCCTGCCGCGGCAGCTGCACCGCTGTTTTCCTTTATTATGTCCAGAAATTCATGGCTTTCTCCAAAAAAAACAGGGATTCCGCTGTTTTTGCAGCCGTTAAATTCACAATAAAAGTAAATCTCCATCAGCCTTCTCCAATCAACTCCAAAATGCCTTTTCCAATATCAGCTCGCCGAGCGTATACCGCGAAATACATAAAAATTCACCGTTTTCATCATAAATGCGGTAAAGCTTATCCTCTTTGAGTCCTTTTTTTCGTATGCGGATACCGTTTTTAGCTTTTGCTGACAAAAATGCGTCAAGCTGAACTCTTTCATAGTCCTCAAAAAGCCTGTCAACAGGGATAACGGCATCGGTAAGCGTTCCGCTTTCCTTCATCTGCAGCAGTTTTTCGCACGTGAAGCTGTCCTCGATAGCAAAATCTGCACTTTTTGTACGCACAAGCGTATTCATGTACGCACCGCAGCCAAGCTTCATTCCGATATCCTCGCACAGCGTGCGGATATACGTTCCCTTTGAACAGGCAACGTCAATATCAACCGTCCCCTTTTCCATGTCAATTTCCAAAATTGTTATATCAAAAATTTTTACCTTGCGTTTTTCACGCTCAACGGTAATTCCCTTTCTCGCAAGCTCATACAGCTTTTTTCCGTCCTTTTTTATAGCAGAAAACATAGGCGGAATCTGTTCGATTTCGCCTATGAATCCTTTTATAACATTTTCAATGTCGGCTTTTGTTACCAAAACCGGCTGCTCTGTCAGAATTTCTCCCGACGCGTCAAGCGTATCGGTAGTCATGCCTAAAACAAGCTGGGCACGATACGCCTTATCCGATGCTGTCAGCATATCGGCGGCCTTGGTCGCCTTTCCGATACAAACCGGTAAAACACCGCTTGCATCAGGGTCCAGCGTGCCCGTATGCCCCACCTTTTTTATGCCGAAAAGCCTTCTTGTAAAGCTCACCATATCATGCGAGGTTTTGCCTATGGGCTTATCTATTACTATTACGCCATCCATATTTTAACCTAATTGTGCCTCTATAATGCTGTTTACTTTAGAAAGTGCCTCGGAAATTTTGCTTTCGTCCTTTCCGCCGCCCTGTGCCATATCCGGCTTTCCGCCGCCTGAACCGCCTGCTATCTGAGTTATCTGCTTGATTACCATGCCTGCATGAACTCCCTTTGCAACAGCATCCTTTGTTGCAGTTGCCAAAAATGCAATCTTATCCTCACTATGTGAAGCCAATACCGCAATTCCGCAGCCTATCTTATCCTTAAGGCTGTCGCCTAAAGTACGCAAATCTCCTGCTGCAAGACCGTCAACACGTCCGCAAACAACGGTGATACCGCCGATTTCAACCTTATTTTTAAGCACATCGTCAAGCTTTCCGGACGCCATTTTTGCGTTAAGTGCTTCAAGCTTTTTCTTAACGTCCTTAACCTCCTGCGAAAGCTGCTCTGCCTTCATATCGATTTCATTTATGTTGTTTGCCTTAAGTGCCGCAGCCGTTCTCTCGATAAGTGCGTCCTTTTTAGCAATATATTCAAGCACGCCCTCGCCTGTTACCGCCTCGATACGTCTTGTACCTGCAGCAACGCCCGATTCCGATATCAGCTTGAAAAGTCCGATACCTGATGTATTTGTAAGGTGTGTACCGCCGCAGAACTCAACCGAGTAATCGCCCATTGATACAACTCGTACTACATCTCCGTATTTTTCGCCGAACTGTGCCTCGGCACCCAGCTTTTTAGCCTCGTCAATCGGCAGCTCGCGTACAGTTATTGGAAGTGCCGAAAGAATTGCGTCGTTTACCTTTTTCTCAGCATCTAAAAGCTGTTCGGTAGTCATCGCCTCAAAGTGCGAGAAGTCAAAACGCAGGTGCTTTGCGTTAACCTCAGAGCCTGCCTGGGCAACATGGTCGCCCAAAACCTCCTTGAGTGCCTTATGCAAAAGATGCGTAGCACTGTGGTTTCTGCCGATTGCAGTTCTGTTTTTGCCGCAGACCTTAAGCGTTACCTTATCGCCGCCTGAAAAGCTTCCGCACAAAACCTTTGCAATATGCATATAAATTCCGTTGCCGTTCTTTTTGGTATCGATAATGCGTGCCTCAGCACCGTTTTTGATGATTTTTCCGATATCGCCTGCCTGACCGCCCATTTCCGCATAAAACGGAGTAGCTGCGGTTACAATTATGCCATTTTCACCCTCGCGAATTTCCGATGCAGTCTCGCCCTCTGCCGCAATGCCGACAATTTCCGATTCTGCCATAAGCGTATCATAGCCCACAAATTCGGTAGGCTGTGCATCATCAAAGCTGTAGCTTTCGTTGTCCTCCCAGCTTGAGCCGTCCTTACGGGCATTTCTTGCCGTTTCCTTTTGTACCGCAAGCTCCTTTTCATAGCCCTCGCGGTCAACCGAAAGTCCTGCCTCCTCGCAGATTTCAACAGTCAGGTCAATTGGGAAACCGTAGGTATCGTTGAGCTTAAATGCCTTATCTCCGGCAAGAACACTCTCGCCGTTTTTCTTCATTTGTTCAATATAGTCGTTCAGAATTGATAAGCCGTTATCAA
The DNA here is from genome assembly GCA_017621875.1 of Clostridia bacterium. GTDB lineage: Bacteria > Bacillota > Clostridia > UBA1381 > UBA1381 > UBA1738. The sequence goes on along the minus strand of JAGASE010000002.1, from coordinate 43,964 downwards.
TAGTTTTTGCAAAACGCTCCTCTTCAATTCTGATAATTTTCTTGATGTACTCACGCTTTTCCGCAAGCTCAGGATAGCCCTGATGTGATTCGTCAATAACGGTATCGGCAACCTCATATAAAAATTCGCCCTTTATATTAAGCAGCTTTCCGTGACGTGCAGCACGGCGGAGAAGACGTCTTAAAACATAGCCTCTGCCCTCGTTTGACGGGATAACGCCGTCCGAAACCATCATAACAGTGCTTCGGATATGGTCGGTGATAACTCGCAGCGAAACGTCGGTCTTATCGTCCTTTTTGTATTCCACTCCGGCAATTTTAGAAATGTGGTTCATGATATTTCTTACAGTATCAACCTCAAAGAGATTTTCCACGCCCTGCATAATTGCCGCCAAACGCTCAAGTCCCATACCTGTATCAATATTCGGATTTGCAAGACGGTTATAGTTGCCGTCCTCGTCCTTGTCGAACTGCGTAAATACCAGATTCCATACCTCCATAAAGCGGTCGCAGTCGCAGCCAAGCTTGCAGTCCGGTCCGCAGCTGTATTCCTCGCCGCGGTCAACGTGGATTTCCGAGCATGGACCGCATGGACCTGTACCATGCTCCCAGAAGTTATCTGCCTTGCCCATTCTTACAACACGCTCAGGATTTACGCCGATTTCGTTAATCCAGATATCCCTTGCCTCGTCGTCCTCCTCGTAAACCGTAATCCACAGCTTATCGGCAGGGATTCCCATAACCTCGGTCAAAAATTCCCAGCCCCATGCGATTGCCTCATGCTTGAAATAATCGCCGAAGGAGAAGTTTCCGAGCATTTCAAAAAATGTGCCGTGACGTGCAGTTTTTCCTACACACTCAATATCGGGTGTACGGATACACTTCTGACAGGTTGTTACACGCTTTTTCGGCGGAATTTCCGCTCCTGTAAACCACTTTTTCATCGGTGCCATACCCGAATTTATCAAAAGAAGACTCGCGTCATTCTTTGGTACGAGCGAAAAACTGCCCAGTCTTAAACAGCCCTTCGACTCGAAAAAGCTTAAAAATTTCTCTCTTATTTCATTTACTCCGTATTTTTCCATCACTTCATAGCCTTTCTGTATATTGATTTTCTTTTCGTATGCTTCACATCGGGGCGTACCCGAACTTATGCCATTTTATCCTATTTATTATATAGCAAATTTCCTTTGCTGTCAATATTTATGATTGCAAAACAGGTAAATTTATGATAAAATGCGTAAAAGACGGAGGTGAAACACTATGAAGCCTATGGACTACATTACAGAGCGTATTGAGGGTGAATATGCAATACTCAAAAATCTTGAGGACGGAAAGGAAATTTTTATCGCCTTAGCTCTTCTGCCGCCCGGCACAGACCTCGGCACAAAGCTGCATTGGGAAAATTTTGAATACGAAATCATCGAATAACAAAAAGTGTACGGCAAATATAGCACCGTACACTTTTTATAACGTTTAAGCTTTTTATATTGCCTTTTCGATAAGCTTATTGCTCCTTTTTACAAACTCTGTCATTCTCTCTGCCGAAAGCGGCTTATGGCAGAGCATTGCGAGGTCATAAATATGCTCGCAAACCATTTTTCTATCCTCGCCGTCAAGTGTTACAACCTTCTTTATCATCGGATTAGCCGCATTTAAAACCAGCGTAAGCTCGTCCTTGAACATTTCGCTCATGCCTGCAAACTGCTGACCGTATGAGCGGTACATTTCCTGCATACGTCTTGATTCTTCCGAAAGCAGAATAACCGCTGAGGTATCCGCATTTTTAAGTGTCTGAACCTCAATTTTCAAGGCTTCGTCCGAAATATCCTCTTTGAAAATTTCAATCAGCTTATTGTTAAATTCCTCATCTGTCTCTTGATTTTCTGCCACATTTTCCGAAATAGAAGAATCTATACGCTTAAACTTAACGCCTTCCTCCTTCATTTCTGCAAAGGAAATAAAGTGTGTGTCCATCATTGTCGGCAAAATCACAGCATCAAGCCCTTGCTCGCGGAACATATTGATATACTGAGACTGCAGCTTTTCATCGGTGACATAATAGACGTCCTTGCTGTCCTTGCCATCAAGATATTCAGGAAGAGTTAAGTATTTTCCGTCAAGATTCTTATAGATAATGTAATCCTTAACCTTTTCATAGAACTTTTCATCACGCATACAGCCGTACTTGATGAATACATTAATATCCTCCCAGTAGCGGTCGTAATCCTCACGCTGCTTTGTGTAGATTTCCTTCAGCTTGTCGGCAACCTTTTTTGTGATATGTGCGGAAATCTTTTTAACATATCCGTCATTCTGCAAAAAGCTTCTTGAAACATTAAGCGGAAGGTCGGGGCAATCAATAACACCCTTTAAGAGCATCAAAAATTCAGGAATTACCTCTTTTACGTTGTCCGCAACAAACACTTGATTATTGAAAAGCTTTATCTGTCCCTCATTTGCGGCAAATTCGTGGTTTATCTTCGGGAAATACAGTATTCCCTTTAAGTTAAATGGGAAGTCCACATTTAAGTGTATCCAGAAAAGCGGCTCGTTAAAGTCCATAAACACCTTGGTGTAGAACTGCTTATATTCCTCATCGGTGCAGTCCTTTGGTGTCTTCATCCAAAGCGGTGTGGTGTCGTTTATCGGTTTTTCCGGAATTACGTTTCCGTCTGCGTCCTTATTTTCCTCGCTGCCTTCAACTGTTAAATAGATTTCAACAGGAATAAATGAGCAGTACTTTGACAACACCGACCTTACAGTGTATTCCTCCAAAAATTCCTTGGAATCCTCTGCGATGGTAAGTATAATTTTTGTTCCCCTATCAGCTTTATCACATTCATCAATTTCATATGTCATGCCGCCGTCGCAGGACCACTTAACCGCCTTTGCACCCTCAATATAGGAAAGCGTTTCAATCTCCACCTTCTCACTCGGCATAAATGCTGAATAAAAGCCAAGTCCGAAGTGACCGATAATCTGTGTATTTTTGTCCTCCTCGTCCTTGTACTTTTCCAAAAAGTCTGTTGCACCCGAAAAAGCTATATCTGTGATATACTTTTCTACTTCCTCCTTAGTCATTCCGATACCGTTATCCTCGATAATGAGCTTTTTGTTCTCCTTATCGATAACAACGTCAATACGAAAAGCCTCGTCTGCATTTATCTTTGCCTCGCCTATTCCCGAAAGCTTTTTCAGCTTTGTGATAGCATCGCATGCATTTGATACAAGCTCACGCAGAAAGATGTCCTTATCGGAATAAAGCCATTTTTTGATTACCGGAAAAATATTTTCCGAATTAACCGAAATATTTCCCTTTGCCATTTTAGTCCTCCATTCCGCCGCTTTTTTGGCGGCATAAATTGTAACGCGGAAAAGAAGCAAGCAGATTACTGCTTTGCAGCGAGCCGAGCCGTTCGTTGGTACTGCTACGGGCAAAAAGCAGTGAGATGCCACGCTTATTTTTCACGTTATATTACCTCTTTTCATATGATAATTTTGAAAGCGGGCTTGATGAAATCAAAACCCGCCCGCAATAATTTATTTTACAACGATGTTAACCAGCTTACCCGGAACACAGATAACCTTAACGACAGTTTTTCCGTCGATAAGCTCCTTGACCTTTTCCGCACAAAGGGCCTTTTCCTCTGTTTCCTCACGGCTTGCACCGTTTGCAACCATAATTTTATCCTTAATTTTTCCGTTGACCTGAACAACCAGCTCGATTTCGTCGTCCACCGTCTTTGCCTCGTCATACTCCGGCCATTCAGTTGTTGCCAAAAGTCCGCCACGTCCGTATATCTCCCAAAGCTCCTCGGTAATATGCGGAGCAACAGGATTTAAGAGTGTGATAAGTATGCAGTAGTCGTCCTTTGTAATGCTCTCTGCTTTATAGAAATCGTTTACAAGGCTCATCATCGCTGCGATTGCGGTGTTATACTTCATCTTTTCATAGTCATCGCCGACCTTTTTGATTGTCTTATGAATAGCCTTTTCAAGTGCCGGTGAATATCCCTCGCCGTCTGTTACCATATCCTGCAGATTCCATACACGCTCCAAGAACTTGTAGCAGCCCTTTAAGCCCTTTTCCGACCAAGGTGTTGACTGGTCAAACGCACCGATAAACATTTCAAAGGTACGAACTGCGTCTGCACCGTAGTCGTTTACAACCTCGTCCGGGTTTACAACGTTTCCGCGTGACTTTGACATCTTCTCGCCGTTTTCGCCCAGAATCATTCCATGCGAGGTTCTCTTCTGATACGGCTCCTTTGTAGGCACAACGCCGATATCGTAAAGGAACTTATGCCAGAAACGTGAGTAGAGAAGGTGAAGCGTTGTATGCTCCATACCTCCGTTGTACCAATCAACAGGTGACCAGTAGGAAAGTGCCTCTTTGGACGCCAAAGCGTCATTGTTATGCGGGTCCATGTATCGCAGGAAGTACCAGCTTGAGCCTGCCCACTGCGGCATTGTATCTGTTTCGCGAACAGCCTTGCCTCCGCAGTGCGGACAGGTTGTGTTTATCCAGTTGGTTGCCTTTGCAAGCGGTGATTCGCCGTTTTCGCCCGGCTCAAAGGTGTCAAGCTCCGGAAGCTCAAGCGGAAGCTCGTCTTCTGAAATCGGTACCCAGCCGCATTTTTCACAATATACCAGCGGAATAGGCTCACCCCAGTATCTCTGGCGAGAGAATACCCAGTCACGAAGCTTGTAGTTTACCTTTTTCTTTCCTATTCCCTTTTCCTCAAGATATTTTATCATTGCTGGAATTGCTTCTTTTACGCTCATTCCGTCCAAAAATCCCGAATTAACCATTGTGCCGCTTGAAACGTCGGTGTATGCCTCCTTTTGCACGTCCTCACCACCGCCTACAACCTCTATAATCGGGAGATTGAACTTCTTCGCAAAATCCCAGTCACGCGAGTCGTGTGCCGGAACTGCCATAATCGCACCCGTTCCGTAGGTTACAAGCACATAGTCCGAAATGAATACAGGAATTTCCTTTCCCGTTACAGGATTTATCGCGTTCACGCCCTTAAGCTGTGCACCTGTTTTGTCCTTTGCAAGCTCGGTTCTTTCAAACTCGGATTTCTTTGCAGCCTCGCTTATATATGCCTCTACCTCGTCCTTGTTGTCCAGAGTCGGCAAAAGCTTTGCAACCAAATCATGCTCCGGCGACAATACCATATAGGTTGCACCGAAAAGCGTATCGCATCTTGTGGTGTATACAACCACGCTGTCGCCTGAGGTCAGCTCAAACTTAACCTCCGCACCCTCACTTCTTCCTATCCAGTTCTTCTGCTGCGTTTTTACACGCTCAATATAGTCAACCTCGTCAAGGTCATCAATAAGACGCTGTGCGTACTCGGTGATTTTGAGCATCCACTGACTCTTTCTCTTCTGCACAACCTCGCTGCCGCAGCGTTCACACACGCCGTTTACGACCTCCTCGTTAGAAAGACCAACCTTACAGCCCGTACACCAGTTAATCGGCATTTCCTGCTTATATGCAAGACCTTTTTTGAAAAGCTGCAGGAAAATCCACTGCGTCCATTTATAATATGACGGGTCGGTTGTGTTTACCTCTCTTGACCAGTCGAACGAAAAGCCGAGCATTTTAAGCTGACGCGTAAAGTTTGCCACGTTCTTTTCGGTAACAAGCTTGGGGTGAATTTTGTTCTTTATCGCAAAATTCTCGGTCGGAAGTCCGAAAGCGTCCCAGCCGATTGGATAAAGCACGTTATAGCCCTGCATTCTTCTTTTTCTTGCCAGGATATCAAGTGCGGTATAGCTTCTCGGGTGTCCTACGTGAAGTCCCTGTCCCGACGGATACGGAAACTCTATAAGGGCATAATACGGCTCCTTGCTGCTGCCGTTTTCTGCATGGAAGCAGCCCTCCTTTTCCCATATATCCTGCCATTTTTTCTCGATATTTTTGTAGTCGTAGTTTTTCATCGGTATAATCATTCCTTTCTATTTTGTATAGAAATTTTCTTCTATTCCTCAATATTTATATCTATATGCTTTGCGTCGTCCCATAGTCTTTCAAGCGAATAAAACTCTCGTGTCTGCTTGTCCATTATGTGGACTATAATATCGTCAAAATCCAGCAATATCCAGCTTCCGCCGCGGTAGCCCTCTATGTGCAGCGGTGCAAAGCCCGCCTCCTTCATTTTCTCCTCCGCCTCATTCGCACAGGCTCTCACCTGCACGCTTGACGAGCAGGAGCAGATTATGAAATAATCGCCTAACGACGTAAGCTCTGAAATTTCCAGAACATCAATGTCTTCCGCCCTTTTATCATCAAGTGCTTTAACAATTATCTTTAATCTGTCCATTTATGATAAATCCTTTCCAATTATAATGCTCCAAACTATATAATACTACATTTTTTACAAAAAGTCCATATTATATCAAAAATTTTGTAAATTATTTTTTTAACAAAAAAGAGTACTCAATGTACCCTTTTTATGGCAAGGTTCTTGTTTCGCATACAGGCTGCTGCGTATCGGCATACCAGAAGAACATCTTCATCGGATAAGCTCTGCCCTTTGGCAATGTCAGCATGGCATAATCACCCGATTCGACAGCCCCGAACACTTCTTCATTGATTGAGCATCGTTCAAAGCAATCCTCTCCATACACAGCTCCTATGCAGTCCACACTTCCCTTAAAATCGTCATTTGCAAAAAGTATTATTACATCATAAACCGTCGATGTACCACTGCTGCTCGTCAGAGTCATCTCATGCAGCTCTGTTGCCATTGCTCCCGGAGAAATGATAGAATTTGAATAAAACGGCTGCCCGAACATTCCGAACAGAAGATATATTCCTGCTTCTACTCCCTGACTGGTATTTTCGTAATAATACATATTTGCGTAAATATCTGTCCGATACCGCCCGTCTTCATAGGAAACAAGTCCGTACCAGCCGCCGTAATTTACTCCTTCATATACATAATCTCCGTTAATTATATGACCGCTTTCATACGTCGTATCGGTACATACTACATTTGCATCATCTGCCCAGAACACCCAGTCATCAGCATCATGTCCCAAGGTCCGCAGGGTATCGTCCGACACAAGAAAATAGTTATGGAAGCTTCCTGTCTGCAAAACTCCGCCGAGAGATACCGTAGGATCGTTCCATGTTTCATCGACATGATACCACTCTCCGTTCAGCTTAATAATATTCCAAATGTGTTCCATTTTATCGCTTGAACAAAAAGAAGCCTCAATTCCGATTTCCTCGCATATAGCTGCAAGTGCGATTGAATTGCCCTGACATACAGCTTTTTGATTTATCAGCATACCATATGCGGAAAACATGGCAAGCTCTTCCGATGTAAATCTGCTTTCCTCCGGCACATTGTCCTTTCCGTGCTCATCATAAATTTCATACTTGGCTTCAAAGCTGTCAACAAGCTCATCAGGTGCATATATGCTATCCCTCGCCAATGCGTCATGTATAATCAAAAGCTTTCCGTCATCTTCGGGTACATCTTCCGACAGGCTTTTATAATACTCAATTTTTTCCTGCATTTCGGCTATCGCAGCCTTGTCCTCCTCTACGGAATCAAACAGGTAATACGGTGCAATCCCGGTTATGTATCCGTTCTCCGTTTCTCTATCATATAACGTAACTGCCAATATATCATAGTTTTCATATAAGACCTTGCATACGGTATCACCCAAAAGCGTTCTGTTAGCAGATGTATTCGCCATCTTCAATGAACTTAAGTCAACTACCTCATCGTGTGCTCTCATGCCGTCTTTAAGCAGCTGCTCCAAGGTTTTCCCGGACTGCGATGCAACCCTATAAATCGTGCCGCCCAAGCCTTCCTTCTCCACTTCTGCAACCTCAGCATCTTTTATCATATTTCCTGTAAAACGGCGTTCAACAGACGCAATCGCTACATCGGCATATGCCTGCGGCAGACAGGCTGTCCACAATACGACCGCACATAAACCGGCAAATAATTTCTTAAACATTTCTACCCTCCAAAATATAATATATTATAATTGTATAACATTTTGCCGTAAAATACAATATTTTTACAAAAAACCTATAACTTTATTTTCTGTGGAATAATTTTTTTGTTGAGATTTCAAATAAAAATTGATTTTTATACATAAGAAATGGGCAAGATTTGCAACCTTGCCCATTGTAAATATTAACAATTACTTTTTCAATTCTGCTTGTATATAGGACACAACTGACGCATTATTTCCATTAAACTCTACCAAATTACGGTCTTTGTCAAATCTTATTGAAACAAGAGGTGACCGTAAAAGTGCGTCTATTCTTGTTTGTTCATATCCTTTTGGCAACATATCAAGATAATATTCTTTTTCTTCTTCTGTTAAAATATCCTCAATAGTATCACCACTTACCCAACCAGCAGGATTAATTGGATTTTCAACCCCATTTTTATCTGTGTAGGCATTTTTTGGTTCTCCATACAGTTCAGTTAATTTGGTTAACAAGATTTCTTCATTTTCTTCGGAAAACTGCAAAAAAATACTATGTAATCCATTTGTTTCTGCTTTTTCGCCGATATCAAATGCTAATCCTACCACTTCTAATTTTACACCCAAATACTCTAAATCTTCCAATTTTACTATTTGTCTTGGTCCATTTTCAGTAACCTCATATTTTGCATTTTTTAAGTTCTCATTTTCTTGTGTGGTTTCCCAATCACTTCCCCATTCAAGAGAGCAGAACTTAAAATCGCCTTTTTCTGCTTGTTGGTTTTGTTGGTTGGTGTTACAACCCACTAATAACAACGCCAATACTACTGAAAATAATGTAAATAACTTTTTCATATTAACACTCCTTTTCTCAAATATTCACTCCATTTCCTATGTTCTACCTAAATTATAGCAAAATTACGCCCTAAAGTCAACAATTTTGGCAATTTTCAGCAATGTGCCCTGTTGTGGTTATCTCCTTCTGGCGGATATCCCCGAAAAAGAAAAAAACCGACACTTTTAATATGTGACTATTAATTTTTATAAAAAACTATGCTTTTTAAGGGGTAAAATCAATAAAAAAATTGGGTTCGGAAAATCTTCCGGGAAAAACCAACACTTATAAATGACACTTTTGAGATCTAGTCAAGTTCTTCTGCTTGTTGTATCATAAGTTGTATATCTTCCATAAATTGTGAATGCAAGTGGTCTGCGGCAACAAGTCCAAGAAAAATGTCATTAACTTGTGGTAGTTCACAGATTAATTTTGCCAATCTCTCTTTACTGTCAATGGCAGTATAGCCTTTTATATGGTATTCCTTGCATATTTGCTTTAACTTTGTTATTCCGCAATTCCTGAAATATTTTCTCTTGTTAAATGTCAAAAGCCTGTCATTTTCGTCAAAAGTAAAGCCCATAATATTTGATTTTCTTCTCATTTCTTCTGTTAGTTCTTGCAGATTATTTATATAATGGGTGGTAGGCTTTACATAATCAAGAATATTCCCACCCTTTATATCCTCACTTCGGTATGCTGTCCCTTTTCTTTGCAGTAAGTCAATCAGTATGTTTTCAGCGTCATGTCGGGAGGTGGGGTGTTGTTTATTGTGGCTGATACTCCAATTATGCTTGAATACATATAAAGCAAGATATAAAGGCAAATACACAGTAGCAACACCAGTCAAGTTTTTGTTGATATGTCGCTTTAATTGATTATGAAAACTATCAATATCATTCAATGTCAAGTGTTTTTCGGCTTTTAATCTCTCAAACTCCGCAAAACTTAATCTTCCGTAGTTTTCCACTCTGTCAAGTCCTTGTGTTTGGTAATATCTTTTAAGGATTGTTTCTTCTGACAATTCTTTGCCATTATGTTTTTCTGCCCAGTCCTTTTGCTCTTTTCTAACTATCTTCCTCATATCGGAAGGTTGTATGTAGTGGGGAATTGCATTATTATCACAATACCGAGTATAGGCGTCATAATCGTCACTACAAAGGAAGGTTATATCCCCTAAATAATCACTAAAATAATCTTCAAGGATTTGAGAACTGCTTTTCCCCAATCCTGATAAAACTGCGGAAACATAGCCCTCGCTTGATATTCCCACAACAACACAGGCAAACTCTGGTCCGAAAATCCCAAGCTCGGAAGGTATATGTGTGTTTTCAAGTCGGGGTTTTCTCACTTTTACTGCGGTTGGTGCAACATTGACTAATTCCATTGCACCCTTTTGATTTTCCCTGAAATATGTTTCGTCAACCTGAACTACACCCGACAATTTCGGCATTCCATAGTGTTCTAAAAGGGCTTTTAAAAACTTATGTCTGTATAGCAAGATTGTGCCTTCTGAGGTACGCCACCCATAGTCAACCGCTAAATTACGCCGACAAGCGGATAAGGATAACCCCATTAAAGTATAGTTAATTACTGCAATCTGCACAGGTAGGGGGAATGTAGATTTATCTGCAAAAGTACCTGTCATTATGGTGTAAGTTTTCCCACATTTTCTACACTTATATCGGGGTTTTCCATAATCGTCTAACCCGTGTGGGTAATACAATCGGCTTGTGCAATAAGGACAAGCAGGTTTTAACCCATATTTGTCAATAAAGATTTCATAATCTGTTGGTGGTCGGGTTGGCTTTTTCTCGGGTGGCAAAAAGCCCTTTAACACCCACGCCAAGTCTTCTTTTGACAAGGATTTTAATTCTTTTCTTAATTCTTTTAACCTTTTATCTATTTTAGGATATTTTTCCATTAATTTGCTCAAGTGCATACCTATACACCCCCTTTTTGATACTTATATTATATAAAAGTATGCAAATATTGTCAAATTGGCATTTCTAACAGTTTTTATAAAAGAACGGACATCTTTTATAAAACATCGGCAACTATTTATAAAAGGGTAGAACAGAAATTATAAAACTCCGGAACTGAAATTATAAAAGATTACGGAAGGAATTATAAAACATTTATGCTGATTTTATAAAATAATCAAGCAACTTTTATAAAATGCCGGCATTGGTTTTATAAAAGGTTATTCCTGATTTTATAAAAAATTGGCAATAAAATTATAAAAATCCGTATTTGATTTTAGAAAAAGTCGGTCAATGATTTATAAAAGTCTAAATATTTTTTATAAATCTTCTGCAATCTTTTATAAAAGAATAGGGATTTTTTATAATCGGTTTTATAAAAAACAAAAGAGATTTTATAAAACTTTTGACAGATTTTATAAAACCTCTAATATTGTTTATAATGTGTGGAACTTTGCAACACAACCAATTATGCATATAAAAATGCCTTTACAATTCAATTTCTCTTTGAGATTTCAACGAAAAGTCCGTTCCACAGAAAATCGAGTTATAGGACAAAAAATTTTCCTCCGACATTGCGGAGGAAGTAATTTATTTGTTTATTATCTTTTTAACCACCTGATAGATTTCTTCCAAAGCTTCGCATTTTGCAAGCTTTTTCACATTTTTGCTCATTTGGGAAAGCCGCATTTTGTCAAGCGTCATTTCACAGATTTTATCATATAATATGTCAGGCGTCAGAATATCCTCGGTTATCACTACCGCCGCGTCATTTCTCTCAAACTCGCGTGCGTTCTGCTCCTGATGATTACGAACCACATTAGGTGATGGAATAAGAATTGACGGCTTTGCAAGTGCCGCAATCTCGGAAACGGTGATCGCACCGGCTCTTGCAACAACCACATCTGCCGCAGCCATAGCCGTACTCATATTATTTATATAAGGAACAACCTTTATATCCTCGCCAAGCTCTATTCCCTCTGCCTTTATTTTTTCGGAAACCTCGGCAAAATTCCTGTCACCCGTTCCGAACAGAAGAGATATTTGCTTATCCTCGCACATTCTCTTCAAAACGCCTATCATAGTTTCGTTTATCTTCGCAGCTCCCAAGCTTCCGCCGAACACCAGTACAAACGGCTTATCCGAAAGCCCCAGCTCCGCTCGTGCCTCTGTCTTGTCGGCATTTAAAATCTCGGTACGAACAGGATTTCCCGTCACAACGCATTTATGCGGATTTTTCATATGCTCCTTTGTTTCTTCAAAGCTTACCGCCACATAATCAACGTATTTTTCCGCACCCTTCACCGTAAGTCCCGGATACACGTTCTGCTCATGAATAATCGCAGGGACTCCCTCTCTTTTCGCTGCCATTGCCACAGGTCCCGAAACATAACCGCCGGTGCAGATGACAGCATCCGGCTTAAATTCCTTTATTATTCTTTTGCAGTCACTTCTTGATTTCTGCAGCTTATAAAGCACCGAAATATTTTTCAGCAAATTCTTTCGGTCAAATCCGCGTATATCAATATATCGGATTTTGTAGCCCGCAGCAGGAACAAGCTTTTTTTCAAGACCTCGCTCCGTTCCTATAAACAGTGCTTCAAAATCCTCTTCCTTTTCCTTCATATAATCAGCGATTGACAATGCAGGATTAATATGCCCTGCAGTACCTCCGCCCGCAAACAAAACTTTCATAGCCAATTTAGTCCTTTCAGGTATTTTTTGAGGAATATCTCGATACACTCAGCACAATTCCCATTTCCGCCAAAAGTATCATGACCGCCGTTCCGCCATAGCTGAAAAACGGCAGTGAAACGCCCGTATTTGGCATAGACGAGGTTGCAACGGCAATATTTAAAATTGTCTGAATTGCCACCTGTGCCATAATTCCCACAACCATCAGCGAGCCGAAAACATCGGGAGCTTCCATCGAAATTTTAATGCCGCGTATAATAAGACCTATAAACAGGCATATGATAAATGCCGCACCTACCAAGCCCAGCTCCTCACATACAACGGCAAAAATAAAGTCGTTATACGGCTCAGGCAGGTATGAGAACTTCTGCACGCTCTCTCCCAAGCCCTTGCCGAAGATTCCGCCCGAGCCGATTGCATAAAGCGACTGCAGAGTCTGATAGCCCGTTCCCTGCTTATCGGCAAACGGGTGCAAAAAGCTTGTTACACGTGCCATTCGCACAGGGTCAAACTGCAGAAACAGGAGTACCGCCGCAAACGCTCCGGCACCGCCGCCGCAGATAAGCTTAAAGCTTGCACCACCCACCAGCATTATACATACCGCAATTCCGCACAGCACAATAGTGCCGCTAAGATGCGTTTCAAACATCATTAAAAGTGCCACAACGCCTATCCACGCCGCATATTTTAGCAGGCCGCTGAATTTTTGGATATCATATTTCCTGTCCTCAATCATCGCAGCAAAAAACATCGAAACCGCAAGCTTGGTAAACTCAGACGGCTGTATCTCGGTTACTCCCAGATTTATCCATCGTCTTGAGCCGTTATGCGAAACGCCTATTCCCGGCAGGAAAACCGCCGCCAAAAGCACCATGCATATTATCATAAAAATCCTTGCATACGGCTTATATTTTCTATAGTCAATATGCGACAGGACAAGCATCATTACCATCCCCACCGCCACATACGCGAACTGACGTATAAAGAAATAGTAGCTTTTTCCGAACTTTACATCGGCAGTCGGTGTAGACGCTGAAAGCAGCATAATAAGCCCGAACGCCACCAAAACGCCTACAAGCAGCAAAAAGGTATAGTCAATATCGCCCGATTTTCTGCCTGATGCAAAAAGATTGCCTAAAAAGCCTGCACTTTTTCTTTTAATTGACCGTTTTTTTGCCTTAGGCTTCACCTTTGCCCTTACAGGGACAGCCGATTTTTTAACTGCCTTTACCTGGGCACGCTTTGTTGTCTCTTTGGCACGCACAGGCTTAGCCTTTGCCCGTCCCGAGGCTTTATTCCTTTTCTTTTGTTCAGAATTATTGGGATAAATAGCCTTAATAGCCATCGTTTATCTTCCTTTCAAAGTTTTAGCATACCGGCAAAATCGCAAACACCGAAATTATGCATAAAATCACTGTAGCTGCGGTAAATACCGAAACAATTTTGACTTCCTTCCAGCCGCACATCTCAAAATGATGATGTATCGGTGCCATTTTGAATACGCGTTTTTTTGTCAGCTTATAGTATGTCACCTGAATTATAACCGACAGGGTTTCAAAAAGATATACAAATCCGACAATTATCAGAATCAGTGGCAGCTCCAGTCCTACTGCCAGAACCGATATGCTTCCGCCTAAAAACAGCGAGCCGGTATCGCCCATAAACACCCTTGCCGGGTGGTGATTAAACAACAAAAACGCAAGACAGCCGCCCAGAAGTGCCATAGCAAAAAACAGTGAGCTTCTGTCAAAAAACATAACACCGGCAAAAGCAAAAAACAGTGCCACAACGCTCGTTATGCTTGCTGCAAGTCCGTCAAGTCCATCAGTTAAGTTGACCGCATTTACCGTTCCCGTTACCACAAACAATATGAACACGATATACAGCCACCATGGCAGGCTGACAGTATTTTTCATAAACGGAATTACAATCGAGGTTTCAAGATTTCCTGTTTCCTTAAGTACAAGAACATATATAACCGCCAAAATTGCCTGGAGCAAGAATTTCTGACTTGCCGTAAGCCCCAGATTTCTTTTCTTTATCACCTTTACATAATCGTCAATAAAGCCAATCAGTCCAAAGCCGAGCGATATCATCAGCATCATCAAAAGCCGTATATCAAATCGATTTAAAAGCACAACCGCTATCGCCACGCATACTCCGACAATGAACATAATTCCGCCCATAGTCGGTGTTCCCGCTTTGTTCTTGTGCCAATTCGGACCGATTTCAAGAATCTGCTGACCGAATTTGAGCTTATGAAGCCACGGTATCAGCACCGGTCCCAAAACCGCAGTAACCGCAAACGCCATCAAAAGCGGAAGCATGCACAGCCATGCACTTCCGGCTGTTTTTTCACAAGCAGCAATAAATTCACCTATCACTTTTATCCATCTCCCTTATCTCGACTCAAGCGTCTCTGTAATCCGCTCAAAATGCATTCCACGTGACGCCTTTACTAAAATGTTATCTCCGTCCTTTATGAACTTTTTCAAAAATCCAATAGCCTCGTCTACCGTTTTCATGCTGAAAACGCTTTCCATCCCCGCCGAGACTGCTCCTTCTGCGATAGCCTTTGAAATATCTCCGACCGTAATCAGCACGTCAATATTCTTTATGCCGGCTCCCACCTCATAAAGCTCCTTTTCGGCAAAAGCACCCATTTCAAAAACGTCGCCCAGAACGGCAATTCTGCGTTTTGCCTGAAAGTCGCCAAGCACTTTAAGTGCTGCACGCATAGAATCGGGAGAGGCGTTATAGCAGTCATTGATAATAACAATTCCGCCCGTCCTTTTTATTTCCATACGCATATTGGTAAGCAAAAATTCGCGTATGCCGTCCGCAATATCTGTCATCGGCACATCATAATGTCTGCCGACAGCTATTGCCGCAAGTGCGTTATAAACATTGTGGACGCCCGGGATTTTTACATATATTTCGTGATTTTCACCATCTATATTTACGGTAAATTTTGTTCCGTCAATGCCCAGATTCTGTATATTCTCCGCAACCAAATCGCAGTTTTTGTTCTCAATTCCGCAGGTGATTACGCGGCATTTGTCGCAGCCTCTTTTTAAGAACTTATCATCGCCGTTTACAACAAGCAGGTTATCCTTTTCAAAAAAGTCGCAAATCTGCATTTTCGAGCGGTAAATATTCTCCTGTGAGCCGAGATTCTCGATGTGCGACATTCCGATATTCGTTATAACCGCAACATCGGGACGTGCTATGGATGCAAGATAATTTATCTCGCCCATGTGCGACATTCCCATTTCCAAAACCGCCATTTCATGCTTTTCGGTAGTGCGAAACACCGTTATCGGCAAGCCTATATCATTATTGAAATTCCCCTGCGTTTTTAAGGTATTGTATTTCATTGCCAAAACAGCCGAAATCATGTCCTTTGTCGTAGTTTTTCCTACGCTTCCCGTAATCGCAACCGTCGGCAGCCTGTATTTAGCCTTATAATAGCGTGCAATATCTCCGAAGGCTATGCGTGTGTCCTTAACTCGGATAATGTTTTTTCCGACCACTGTCGGAATATCCTTATGCGTTATCACGACATCGGCTCCGTTTTCAAATGCCGATGCGATGTAATCATGTCCGTCGTTATTCTCACCGCAAATCGGCACAAACAGCATATTCGCACCGGCTTTTCGGGAATCGGTGGTGATTTCCGATATTTCAAAATCACCGACGCCGCATAAAAGTGTGCCGCCCGTTGCTTTTAAAATGTCATCTACGTTCAATCTCTGCATATTACTCTCCCAACAGCTCTCTTACAACTTCCCTTTCATCAAAATGCGTCTTTTCAGTTCCTATTATCTGATACGTTTCCTGCCCTTTTCCTGCAAGCAGAACAACATCGTCCTTTTCTGCAATAGACAGTGCGTAGCCGATAGCCTCGCGGCGGTTTACAATCACCTTATACTCTCCTTCTCCCGCTCCTGCCACGATATCTTCGATAATTTTTTCCGGGTTTTCCGTCCTCGGATTGTCCGAGGTTATAACCGCTATATCGGCAAGCCTTACGCCGATTTCGCCCATAATAGGACGTTTGCTTGCATCGCGATCGCCGCCGCAGCCGAAAACAGCGATACATCTTCCCTTTTTGAAAGAATTTACTGCATTCAAAACATTTTCAAGGCCGTCCGGAGTATGTGCGTAGTCTATTATCACCGAATAATCGGTATTGGTCGACACACGCTCCAGCCTTCCGCAAACGCCGCCTGCCGATGAAATCCCTTGGACAATCGCCTGCGGCGAGATCCCAAGTGCAAACGCCGCCGCCATTGCACATATTCCGTTATAAACGCTGAACATTCCGGGAATGGCAAGCGATACAGGATATTTCCTGCCCTCATACACTGCGGTAAATTCCACGCCTTTAGCATCAATCTTAATATCCTCCGCCGTAAGGTCGGCGTTATTTCTGCCAATACTTACCGCTTTGCATGGAATATCTCCCAAAAGCCTTGCTCCGTATTCATCATCGGCATTTATAACGCCCGTTTTGGAAATATCAAACAGCTTCTTTTTGGCAAGGAAATAATTTTCCATTGTTTTATGATAGTCAAGATGGTCCTGCGTGAGGTTTGTAAATACGCCTACTTCATATTGAAGTCCTGCTACCCTATGCAAATCAAGAGCATGCGAGGAAACCTCCATCACCACATATTCCGCACCCATTTCCAGCATTTTTGCAAAAATTCGCCTAAGCTCCAAGGAATTGGGAGTTGTAGGCGTTGAGGATTTTATGCCCACATCGCGGTCTCCTGCCAGAATTTCATTCGTACCTATTATTCCGACGGTTTTTCCTGCCGTTTCGAGAATTTTCTTTATTAAATAGCTCACCGTTGTCTTTCCGTTTGTTCCGGTAATTCCTATGAGCTTAAGCTTTTTCTCCGGCTCACCGTAAAACACCGACGAAATTTCTGCCAAAGCAAGCTTTGTATCCGCATATTCAACCACAGGCACACCCACATCAACCGCATGCTCCGCAACAATAACCGCAGCACCGCTTTGGGCGGCGATTTTGGCAAATTCATGTCCGTCGCGTACTGCCCCTGTTATGCAAACAAAAGCATATCCCGGCTTAACCTCTCTTGAGTCTATGGTAATGCCCGTTATTTCAACGTCCCGCTCTGTCCATTTTTTACCAAATAATTTACTTGCCAGCATATTTAATCTCCCAAATCTGATTTAAAACTTAAAACCACGCAGAATCATTAAGTTTTCTGCGTGGTTGCTTACTTTTTACGGTTTTTCTGCCTGCATTAATCCGACGAGCTGTGTCTGAATTCTACACTCACCACGGTAGCAGGCTCAACCTGCGTTCCCGCCGGCACGCTCTGCTTAAATGCATATGCACCGTCTGAGCCGGAAAGTCCCGCACCTGCAATCTCAAAGTTCAGTCCCGCATCCTCAAGGCGTTTCTTCGCCTGCGAAACAGTCAAACCTGTTACGTCAGGAACGGACACCTTTTTGGTTTCGTCACGTGCCTCTGTATAAACAATTATTGTTGAGTTTTCACCGATATTGACTCCCGGCTTAGGAAGCTGGTCAAGCACAGTATCTCCGCCGCCTACTACTTTAATATTAAGCCGTTTTGAGTCAATGCTTTCCTTTGCAACAGTTACCGAAAGCTCACGAAGGTCAGGAACCGTTACCGAAACCGACTGTGCCTCCTCCTCGGTGTACTGTCTTTCAACTCCCATATATTCAAGAGTTTCTTCTATTACAGAGCCTACTACGGGAGCTGCAATAGTACCGCCGTATTTGTTGGCAACCTGCGGCTCGTCAAACATTACAAGACATATTATCTGTGGGTCGTCTGCAGGAGCAAAGCCTACAAATGACGCAATACGCTTATTGTTATTACGTCCCTTTTCCGACGTTCCCGTCTTTCCGCCTATTCGATATCCTTTAATATATGCATTCTTACCTGTTCCGTTGGCATCGCCTACCACGCGTTCCAAAATATTACGCATCGTGGCAGAGGTTTCCTCTGATATAACCCGATTAACAACCTCTGGGTAAAAGCTCTTTACAATTCCGCCTGAATTTCTGATTTCCTTTACAATCTGCGGCTTCATAAGGTTTCCGCCGTTTACAACCGCCGAAATTGCTGTAATAAGCTGCATCGGCGTTATGGAAAAGCCCTGACCGAAAGAGCTGGTTGCGATATCGGTCTCCGACATTTTTCCATGATAATACACACTGCCCGATTCACCGATAAGCTCAATTCCTGTTTTCTTTGTAAGTCCGAAAGCGTTAAAATATTCCTGGAATTTTGCACTTCCGAGCTTTAGTCCCAAATCCATGAAAACAACGTTACAGGAATTGATTACACCCTGTGCAAAATCCTCACCGCCATGACCGCCTGCCTTATGGCATCTGATTGTTCTGTCCGCAACCTTTTTGGAGCCGGGGCAATAGAAATGTGAGTTAAGATTTACCGCACCCTCTTCAAGTGCCATAGCCGCAGTTAAAATTTTAAAGGTAGAGCCCGGCTCATACGTATCGGAAAGTGCCTTGTTCCTCCACATTTTGTTTCGTATTGCAGCCACAGCATTGTTACTGGTTTCATCGTCCTCCGACTGAGCGGCCTTGAAAACATCGTCCATTTCGATTGCATACTTCTCAAAGCGAGAAAGGTCGGTCGGCTTATTGAGGTCAAAGTCGGGCTTGGTCGCCATTGCCAAAATTTCGCCGGTCTGCGGATTCATCACAATTCCGCACGCACCCTCCTTAAGCTCGTTTTCGATACAAGCCTGCTCAAGATACTTTTCCAAAACCGATTGAATTGTTTCATCAATCGTTAAAACTACGTCATCTCCCTTTTGAGCGTCATAGTCCTCCTCGTACTGATACGCGGTTGTGCTGCCCGATGCAGTTTTTGCTGAAAGTATACTTCCGGCTCTGCCCATTAAGTAATCATCAAAGGTCAGCTCAATGCCCTGTATTCCGTTATTATCATATCCCGTAAAGCCGATGATATGCGACGCTATATTATACTGATAGTACCGTTTGGAATCCTCCTCAAAGTAAATACCAGAAAAAAGCTTAGCCATTTCTTTATCGACTGAGCTATCCTTTAAGGCCTTTATGGCGTCCGCCTCTTCGACCGTAATTCGTTTTTTAATATATTGGAACTGATTGTTTTTTGTTATCTTTTCCAGAATGTCGTCTGCGTCCATATTCAGGATTTCAGCAAGCCTTGATGCAACAATATTCGCTCCCCCGTCCTTTTTAATCTGTTGGGGATTGCACACAACGGTGTTTACCGTTGCACTTTCTGCGAGGACCTTCTGGTTTCTGTCATAAATAGTACCACGGCTTGCATTAATAGCCGTCTGTCCCGTTTGCTGACGGAGTACAGCCTCCTTCATTTCACCGCCGCGTACCACCTGCCAGTATCCGATTCTGCAGATTAGGGCAGCAAGCAGTACAACCAGTACAGCAAATAATCTCAGGGACCTTTTTTTCATTTTGCCTAAAGTCATTCTGTACCATTCCTATCTATACATATCTAACTATACTCTATTACTCTTCTCCTCCGAATATGCCAAAAAGACCCTGTATTCCTTCAACCTCGTTCGCTGTTACCTCGGTAACATCGTCCTGCTTTATGTTCACATAAACCGTCTGGTATTTTTCAGGTCTTACCATATTCAGCTTTGTCTTTGCAGTTTCCTCGATAGCCTCAAGGTCAAGGCTCTGGTCAAGCTCAAATGCCTTCTGACTGCTGTATTCCTTAAGCTCGTTAAGCTCCTTCTGAAGATCCGCCACTTCGTTTTTGCTTTCGTATACGGCAACATTTCTTGAAATCATAAAGCCTGCACACAAAGCCAGTATGACAGCACAAACCGCAATCATCTGATGCCTTTTTACCAGTTCAGCCTTAGCCTTGCTTTTTTTCTGTGCCTTCTGCTCCTGTACCTTTTTTTGTATCCGTACGGAATGATCCTCAAACTCCTGCTCGTACGCAAGATTGCCGTTATATCTCATCGGACAGTTCTCCTTTCTTTTTTCTGACTTAAACAGTAAAATTTTTTACAGCTTTTGTGCAACTCTCAGCTTTGCACTTTTTGATCTTGAATTTTCCTCAAGCTCCGCCGCTTTAGGAAGTACCGGTTTTTTTGTTATAATTTTGATTTCCGGTTTTTTTCCGCAAACGCAGACCGGGAAATCCGCAGGACACGTGCAGCCCTTTGCAAGTTCTGAAAAGGCTTGCTTTACAATTCTGTCCTCAAGCGAATGGAATGTGATAACTGCCAGTCTGCCGCCTTTTTTCAGCCTTCCGACAATATCGCAAACCGCCGTTTTCAAAATTTCCAATTCCCCGTTTACCTCTATCCTGATTGCCTGAAACACTCGCTTTTCAGGATGAGCTACGTCTTTTCTTGCCGCCTGCGGAATGGCGGCTCTTATAATTTCTGCAAGCTCGCCGGTTGTTTCGACGCTCTTTATTTTTCTTTTGTCAACTATAAATTTTGCAATCCTGCGTGACCAGTTTTCCTCTCCGTACCGATAAAAAATATCGGTAAGCTCGTCCTCGGAATAGCCGTTCACAACGTCATATGCACTCATTGCTCCGCTTTTATTCATACGCATGTCAAGAGGTGCGTCCTGCATGTATGAAAAACCACGTTCCGCATTGTCAAGCTGATATGAGGAAACTCCCAAATCCAGCACCATACCGTCTATTTCATCAAGCCCTAAGCTATCCAAAATATAATTTATGTTCCGAAAATTATCGTTTACGTATGTTACTCTGTTTCCAAAGCTCTCAAGACGTTTTTTTGCGGCACAAAGAGCATCAGTGTCCTGGTCAATTCCCACAAGACGTACATCATCGGCTCTTTTCAGAATTTCATACGAATGTCCGCCGCCGCCAAGAGTACCGTCGGCATAAATACCGCCGTTTTTAACACAGAGTGCGTCCACCGTCTCCGCAAGCATCACGGAATAATGTTTAAATTCCATAGCCTTCCTCATATATTGATTTCATATTTTGAAATACCCTCGATAATTGCGTCAGCGTCGATAGAATCATCAATTTCCTTCCATCTTTCGCTGTCCCAAATCTCCAGCTTTGAGTTTACGCCGACAAGGACGATGTCCTTTTTCATGTGTGCATACTCGGTAAGCTCTGCGGTAAGCGGGATTCTTCCCTGCTTGTCCAATTCGCACGAGATTGCCTTTCCGAACAGCTTTCTCTGCAGTGCCGCAGCATTTCTGTCCGTTACCGTAGGAAGTGCTCTCACCTTAGCCGCAATCGCCTCCCATTCCTCCTCTGTATACAGATTCAGACATTCATCAATCGGTGAGCGTGTAATATAAACAGTGCCCGACAGTTTTTCCCTGATTTTTGCAGGCAGAATAAACCTGCCGCGGTCATCGAGCTGTCTCGGATATTCGCCGACAAAGTTAACCATCATAGCACCGTCCTTCCATTTTTGGTTTAATTGGGAAAAGGAGGGTTTTTCTTCCAAAACTCTCCCATTTACTCCATTACTCACCCATTATATAACATCAATCCGAAAATATCAATACTTTTTTCAAAAAAAGTTAAAGTTTTTTTAGATTTTTATTACAAATATTACCTTAATATTATATGAATGTCATAATTATCCCGACGGGACTTGTAAAAAAAACAAAAAAGATATATAATGTAAATATTACTATATGGAGGATATAACGATGGATAAAATTTCACAAATCCTTATGGAGGAGTTTAATCTGAAGGAATTTCAGATTACAAATACATTGAAGCTGATTGACGAAGGAAACACCATTCCCTTTATCGCCAGATACCGAAAAGAGGCAACCGGCGAGCTTTCGGACGAGGTTTTGCGAAACCTTTCGCAGCGGCTTGAATACTTACGCAACATCGAAGCGAAAAAGGAGGAGATTACGCGTCTTATTGACGAGCAGGGCAAGCTCACAGAGGAGCTTTCCAATGCAATCGAAAACGCCAAAACCATCACCGAGCTTGACGACATTTATCGTCCCTACCGACCGAAACGCCGCACCCGTGCGACAATCGCAAAGGAAAAAGGTCTTGAGGGGCTTGCCGATATTATCCTTGCCCAAAATACAAGCGAGGACGTCTTGGTACTTGCCGAGCCGTACATCGACGCAGAAAAGGGCGTTGAAACCGCAGAGGACGCCGTAAACGGTGCGATGGACATAATCGCCGAAATAATTTCGGACAACGCCGATTTCCGCAAAAAAATCCGCGAGCTTTCTTTATCACATGGAAGCATTACCACAAAAGCCGCAAAGGACGAGGACAGCGTATACAGCATGTATTACGAATTTTCCGAGCCTGCCGCCAAGCTTGCAAACCACCGTGTTCTTGCGATAAACCGCGGTGAAAAGGACGGCTTTTTATCGGTAAAGCTTGAACTTGATGAGCAGATTTGTACCGATTATATAAAGGGCGAGGTTTTGACCGCAAAATCCGGCAGCTGCCGCGATACGGTTGCACTTGCAGCCGAGGACAGCTATAAGCGGCTTATTGCACCGTCCATCGAAACAGAAATCCGAAATCTACTGACCGAGCGTGCAGGAGACGCTGCAATAAAGGTATTTTCAAAGAATCTTAGCGGGCTTCTGCTGCAGCCGCCGATTAAGGGTAGAACGGTTTTGGGGCTTGACCCCGGCTACAGAACAGGCTGCAAGGTTGCCGTTGTGGACGATACCGGCAAGGTTTTGGACACAAATGTGGTGTACTGCACACTTCCTAACCACGACAAGGAAAAGGCGAAAAAGATTCTCAAAAGCCTTATCGAAAAGCATAATGTCAACCTGATTTCAATCGGAAACGGCACTGCCTCAAAGGAAACTGAAATCCTTGCGGCGGAGCTTATAAAGGAAATTGACCGCGAGGTTTATTACATGGTAGTAAGCGAGGCAGGTGCGTCGGTTTATTCCGCCTCCAAGCTTGCGACCGAGGAGTTCCCCGAATTTGACGTATCTCTCCGAAGTGCAGTCTCCATCGCAAGACGTCTGCAGGACCCGCTTGCAGAGCTTGTAAAAATCGACCCGAAGGCAATCGGTGTCGGTCAGTATCAGCACGACATGAACCAAAAGCTTTTGGGCGAGGCTCTCGGCGGAGTGGTTGAAGACTGCGTAAACAGTGTGGGCGTTGATTTGAACACCGCCTCGCCGTCGCTGCTTTCATACGTTTCGGGAATAAACTCAACGGTGGCAAAAAATATTACGTTATACCGCGAGGAAAACGGAAAATTTACCAACCGAAATCAGCTTTTAAAAGTTGCAAAGCTGGGCAAAAAGGCATTTGAGCAATGTGCAGGCTTCCTGCGTATTGCAGGCGGCGACAATGTTTTCGACAACACCTCCGTTCACCCCGAAAGCTACGAGGCGGCAGCAAAGCTGCTTGAAAAGCTGGGATATACCATTGAGGACGTTTTGGAAAACAAGATTTCCGACCTCAAAAACAGACTGAAAAAGCTCGACACCGCAAGGCTTGCCGACGAGCTTGGAATAGGCGTTCCCACCCTCCGCGATATCGCGGACGGGCTTTTGAAGAAAGGCCGCGACCCGCGTGAGGAGCTGCCGCAGCCGATGCTGATGTCCGACGTTATGAGCATGGAGGATTTAAAGCCGGGCATGGTTATGAAAGGTACTGTCCGCAACGTAATCGACTTTGGTGCGTTCGTGGATATCGGCGTGCATCAGGACGGGCTTGTGCACATCTCGCACATTTCAAACCGATATATCAAGCATCCGCTTGACGTACTTTCGGTTGGCGACATCGTTAAGGTGAAAATTCTTGATGTTGACCTTAAAAAGAAACGAATTGCACTTTCAATAAAGGAGGCACAGTAGCTTGGAACACGTTATCGGTTTTCCCGGATTGGGGCTTGAATTTAACATAAGCCGCGTTGCTTTCAGTGTTTTTGGCATGAATATTTTCTGGTACGCTCTCTGCATACTGACGGGATATGTCGGCGGGCTGATATTTGTGAGCAGCACCTGCAAAAAACGCGGCGTTGACCCTGATAACATCTTTGATATATGCTTTTGGGGCTTGATTTTCGGGCTTATTTCGGCACGTATTTATTACTGCATCTTTGACTGGGACTCAATCGGCAGCTTTTGGAACATATTCAAAATATGGGAGGGCGGCATCGCGATATACGGTGCGTTAATCGGTGCGGTTGCCACTGCTTATATCTATTGCAGGCGAAAAAAGCTGAATACGCTGAATGTGTTCGACGTCTGCGTTCCCGGGCTTTTGATTGGGCAGATTATAGGACGCTGGGGCAATTTTTTCAACGCCGAGGTTTACGGCAAGGAAACTGACAATTTCCTGCGTATGACAATAAACGGCGGAGAAGGCGTGCATCCGCTGTTTCTCTATGAGGGTATGTGGAATCTTATCGGGCTTATTCTGATTTTGATTTTCCGCGACAAAAAACGGGCGGACGGGCAGGTGTTCTTCTTCTATATTTTCTGGTACGGACTCGGAAGGCTGTTTTTGGAGGGAATGAGACAGAGTGAATATATCCTTTATGCGATTCCAAATGTGCTGGGTATTTCACAGATTGTCGCGTTTTTAGGCATAGCCTTTGGACTCGGCGGCATTGTCCTGCTTGATAAAAGAAGAAAGCGGAATGTGTGATACATTCCGTTTTTTTCTTTTATCTCGTATGCGGCTAAGACATATTTACTCTAATTTGCAGAACCCTTGCATCTATCGCCCAATCGTACTTTTTTGCAAGCTTTCACAGATGTGGGTACATAGTAACTATGGCAACTAATACGACAAGAGAACAGCATTTTACCACGGCAAAAAAATACAAACGAAGCACGGTACGCTGCACAGGGATGGGGAATTCTAAATGGGGGTAATCCCGCTTATGACCGCAAACTTTAAGGATTACCCTCTTTAGTCGTTTAGGGGAGTCTGAGGGCAATCGAAAGCCCTCAGGACTTTTGGTACTTTTGGTCTCAAAAGTACATAAATAATAATTAACAATAATTAATATTATATGTAGAAACTTTTTGCAAATTTGGGGTAGACAAATCATAAAATTTGTAGTATACTGTTAGAGTCACACAATCAATTAAATAAAATATTATTTTAAAAGACTTTTTTTACTTTTGGTAAAAATGTATCGTCTAAACTGTCTTTTAGATAATGTTTTATTTGGATTGTGTGACAATAATTCAGAGACGTGCATTTTTCGGTGTACGGCTCTGCTGTACACTTTTTTTAATGCGAGGTGATGTCGCACATACATAAACGCTGGCTTAAAATGTTTTGCAACTTATCCCAAAAAAACCCCGAAAGGGGTTTTTTGGTTGCGGAATGCAGCTTTTTATAAACAAGGACATGAAAATGCCAACACCGAAAAAGTAATTTTTAAAAGCGGTGCAACCATAATAGTTACACCGCTTTTTGCTTATCAATCGGGCTTTAGAGTACACCTCTAAACAGCCGTTTTATTTAGTCATTCAGCGAATTTGATACGCTTACCGTTATCTGCTCGCCCGATTTTGCCTTAAAGGAAACATTCATTGACGTAAGCTGATTCGGTCGCAGCACAAAGGTCATCCTCGAACGCTTTATCGTATTTCCCTCTGCATCATTGAGGTTTACCGACAAGACTCCTGCCTGCACCTTGTCCGTTGTGTTTCTCACATACGCCTTTCCGTCCGAAATATATGCCCCAAGCACCTGCTCGCTGTTTGTGCCGACCGCAACGCCTTCCGACTCATTTCCCTGATAATCACACGCCTTGATAATAAGCATGCTATCACTATCTGACGCAGTATATGAAAGCTCCGTTGTATTCTCTATCAGCTCCGGCTTATTATTGCTTATGCGGTAGATATTTGCACTCGCATACGCCGCATCATTTGATGTCCATGTTACGGTTTTTCCGTCCACCGACAAAATTTTCACCTTTTCGGATATTTTTTCGGTCGGCGTCTTTAAAAGCATTGGCACAAGCTCCTCTGCTGTACCTGTAAACACTTCGTTTTCTATGGCGTCCACCATAGTTTCAAGCTCCGCTCCGTCAAGATACACCGAAATATCCTGTGTGCCTTCAAGTGAGAGCAGGTTCACAACAACGTCGTCGCCGTCAATATCAAACGCCCAGTCAATGTTTTCTGCGATTTCGCCTGTGGTATTGTCAATCAGCTTGACACGCATCAGATTCTTCTCCTCAAGTACGTCTGTCAGAACGCTGCGAAGATTTTCCGATGTCGCTGCCGTCATGCCGGTAACGTTATAGCTTGCCGCCTTGTTATATTCGTCCTCTGTAAGGTTATTATCACCCAGGCTCACAACAGTTCCGCCGCCTGCAATAAAGCTCTTTATCGCATCTGCCGCCTCCGCGGTCGTGTTGATTGCACCGCCTACTACCAAAACGTCATATTCGGACAGCTTTGAAGTGTCAGTCTCCATAACAAATCCTACCGACTGCCCCAGCGTTACCAGGGTTTTATAAATTTCAAGTAACCTTGTGCAATGCACGCTTGTATAGTTTCTGCTCGCCTGCGAATAGAATATCGCCGTTTTCGGCTGTTTGTCCGCTATGCGGTCAACCTCGCCCGACAAACGGTTTAAATCCAGTGCCGTTCTGCCTATCTCGTATATACAGTCGGGACGATGCAGCACGCTGTTATACGCATCGCTGGTACTGTCGTACGACCTGCTCCAATGCCATATCGAAGACATATTATTATGATGCATCATTCCCTGCCACAAATCTGCACGGCTATGCTTTGCATACTTCTCGTCAAATGTCGTATGCCTATTCTGCACAATATGGTCCTCTGAATTATACAGCGGTTTCTCCGTTATCGATGACAGAAAATCGTACCACAGCATTTTCAGTAAAAAGTCATCGGTGGTATAGTCCTGATGCACGCCGTCTACACTTGTATACGCACCTGCATCATTGCCCGTCCAGTCGCTGAACGAGTCAAACATCTCCGGCTTTGAGCCATGACGCATCGTTCCATGCTTGTTCGTTATTGAAATCGTCTTCATTGTCTTCGCATGAAGCGGCATTTCCGGCAAATGCGTCTTTACAATCCCTGCCATCCATTCATGCCACTTGGTGAACACCTCGTCATTAAAACGAATCCAGTCATAATGCAGCGGTGTTGCTGAAAATGATGACGGCATTACCACCTCATCAAAATCGCCGTATTCCGCGTTATATGCAGCGTTTAATGCTTCAATATCGGTATATTCAAGCTCTAACCACTCGCAGAACTTCGGTGCATAATAGTCGTACCAGTTTTCGGTTATGAACACCGGCTCATTTGTAAGGCATATGCTCGAAATCGCCTTGCAGTCCTTTATCTCGGGAAGCAGTGCGTTTAAATATTCCTCGATTATCGCCTTTGCCTCGGGAAGGTTGATGTTGTATTGGATAAAGCCGTTGCCCTCGGTAACATACTCCATGTCCAGGTCGGTTGGGAAATAATGCGGCGAAAGCAACAGACACACCGTTATATTGTTCTCATACGCACGCTCAAGGTCATATTTTAAATTCGCTATTTCTTTCCTGTCATAGCTGTCCTCAAATCCGCCGTTATACAAGAGATTGTTTCCGTCCGCATCGTTGAAATACAGATTATCAAGATACATGAGGACAATTTTCTTCTCTGCCTTTAAAGAGAAGGTCAGCTGTGTTTCATCACTGCCCGTTGTATAGGTAAACGCGTGCGTCTTCCATGAATACGGCACTGCACTCGTGCCTTCAAGCGTATTTTTATCGCTTGATACCGACAGCGTCAGCTTGGCATCATTTATGGCAGCCTTTGAATCAAAGCCGTAGGTATAGGTTGTATTCGGCTGCACACGTATCGACTGTTTCAGCGTAAAATATCCGCTTTCCGCAGTATTTTTGACCGACAGATAATTCCCGTGTGTGGTGTCATTTTCAACAGTGTAGGACACCGTATCCGCCGAAAGTGTCTTTGAAAAGCTCGGCAGCTCGGTCAGAATAAATGTCGGACCGGTCTCTACCTGAATATTGGTCGCTCCGAAGCCCTTCAGTTCATCAACATCTGCACGAACAAGCCTTCCATGCCCATAGCCTATGGAATACACGCTTCTTCCATCACTTTTGAAATTATTAAATTCCGACATATCATACGGAGTAACCGCAAGCGGCTTTTCTCCTGCTAAATATGCGTTGAGATTTTCCGTAATCTCGGCATACAGCTTTTCCATATACGCCTTGTTATATGTAAGCTGTGCCTCGTCCACGCCGGCTGCCTCGTCCTCCACGATGTAGCCGGAAAATTTCTTTAATACCTGATATCCCAAATCCTCATAAGGGGTGTCGATGCTGCTTGCATCGCACTTGGCAAGCAGCACCCCTACCTCCCCAAGCTCACTTTGAAAATAACTTTCCTCGGCTGATACGCCGACAGGAAATAAAGTTATTGCTAACAATACAGTGAGTATTTTGTTTTTCATATAGTCCTCCAATCAGCCGCAGCTGTCTTGTTTATTCAGCGTCAGCAGAATCACCGAGAAATTTTGTGATTACAACCGTTGCCTCTGCTCTTGTCATATTATTCTGCGGCTTAAAGCTTCCGTCCTCATAACCTGTGATAAAGCCGAGTGCGAATGCCTTATTTACTGCATTCTTGTTTTTGCACATATCCATATCCGCAAATTGTGCGTCAGACGCACCGATTATTTCGGTTTCCTGTCCGTAGAAGGCAACCAACAACTCACACATTTCCTCACGTGTAATCTTATCGTTCGGGCGGAAAGCACTGCCTGAAATTATACCGGCATCAAGTGCCGCAGCAACATATCCGGCAAACCAGTCTGACGAGCTTACGTCGTCAAAGCCGCCGGTGTAGCCCTTTGGAAGCATTTCCGATGCTCTTGTGAGCATTGTTAAAAATTCTGCCCTTGTTACGATTCCGTTCGGCTCAAAGCGTGACTCGGACATACCGCTTACAAGCTGCTTTTCGGAAAGTCCCGAAATGTAGTCTTCTGCCCAGTGACCGTATACATCTATAAAGCAATGCTCAGGGTCAATCTGCAGCAGCTTTGAAACATATATCTTTGCATCAAAGCTTTCGCCGACCGACTCGTTCTTAATCAAATCAATACTTTCGGTTACAACCTTGTCGCCCACCTTGATTTTGAGCTTTCTGTCCGCACCGTAGCTGCAGACGTTAACCAAAAGCTTGCCGTCATATACACCTACGTCCAAAAGCACCTC
This sequence comes from Clostridia bacterium, assembly GCA_017621875.1. Taxonomy (GTDB): domain Bacteria; phylum Bacillota; class Clostridia; order UBA1381; family UBA1381; genus UBA1738. Next base: position 14,239 of record JAGASE010000002.1, on the reverse strand, counting down.
GTCTACAGCCTCGCCTGTTTCGGCATCAACCGCAGTTACGTAGTCAAGTCCGCATTTTTCAATGAAGTTACGAATCAATACGAACAGCTCGCTGTTTGTAGGTGATATCAAAGTGGTATTGTTACAGTTTACATTGCTTACAACCTCTGAATTTGCATGAATGTAGCTCACTGTATCAGCATTATGCGGGTTTTTATACTCATCAAGAGTCAGTGACTTTTCGTCAATAAGCATAACCTTGCCGCCGTTTGCGATAAAGTCGGAAATTGCATTTACCGTAGACTCTTTTGCATTAATTACACGCGGTACAACAAGTGCCTTCACGTCCTGAAGCTTTTCAATCTGGTCTTCGGTTACAAACTTCACCTTTTTGCCTGCATACATAATTCCGCAGAACGCCCAACGCATAACATTAGCAAACTCACGAGTATGCACTGCGGCTGCATCTGAATAGAGCAGGGCAACATCTGCCTTTTCGTCCTGAAGAGCTACCAGCTCATAGGACAGGCGGTTCATATCCAGAGTAGCTCTGCCTATACCTGCCAGAGTGTCGGGACGGTAAGAGATATTTCCCCTGAACGTCGGGCTCTTGTTGTATGGACCGTCATGACGCTCCCACAGCCAGATTGTCGAGAAGGCTCTGCCGTGAATAGCACCCTCCCACATCGACTGAATAGCAAAGTCGTTGATTTCGTCGGTATAAATCTTCGAGCCGTTAACATGGATATGGTCCTCGGTGTTCAAAACAGGTGCATTGTTGATGCTTCTCTGGAAATCGTACCACAGAACCTCCTCAAGCGGGCTTTTGCCCTTCGCGAGATTTTCATATCGGTTTGCACCGTCGTTTCCGTTCCAGTCAAGGATTCCGATAAAGTTTTCCAGCTTTGTTCCGTCCTGAACCATCAGACGACTTGAGCCTGTTGCTACAGGATACTCCATGACCTTCATGTGCAGCGGAATTTCAGGAGCAAGCTCCTTTATGATATCACACATAAATTTGTGCCATGCCGCAAAGTTTTCATCATTGAACAGCTTATAGTCAAGGAACATATTGGAATTGTACTCATTTTGAGGAATCAAGCATTCCTCAAAGCTTGTATAGCTTGTTCCATAAGCCTCATTCATTGCCTCAACCGTACCGAATTTCTCGGTTATATACTGCACCCACAGCGGCTGATAGAAATCAGCTGCATTCTTAGTCCAGAACTGCGGCTCGTTAGATACGCATATACTGCTTAGAGACGTATAATCCCTAATCATCGGAATAATCGTCCTTAAGTATGCCTCAATAATCTCCTTCGCACGCTCGTCCATAATGTTGTATTTTAAGAAGCCGTAGCTCAGATTATACCTCAATTCAGGATACATATCAAGCACAAAGCCCGGGAAATAGTGCGGTGAAAGCAGTACACAGACAGAAATATTATTTCTTTCCGCCTTTTCAAGAATCTGCTGAACACCCTTAATTCCGCTTGTAGTTATATTATAATATTTATCCTCATCAGTAACCGTCTCAAAATCGCCGTTTAAGAGAAGATTTTCGTCCGAGCCTTCCTTAACAAGATACATTCCATCAAGATAGCCCGCAGTTGTTACACCGCTTGATACCATTCTGAGAACTCGCGTGGTCTGTTCAGGTCCCGTCGTAAAGGTATATTCCCACGGTTGCCAGTCGTGTGTATTTCCGCCGTCCTTTCCGAAATGCACAATGTCGGAATATCCGTTTGTGTAAATGAAAAATCTGTCACAGTTTTCCACCTTTGACCAGCCGCCGAGCTTGTATATTGTATTCGGCTCAACCATAACGGTCTGCACAAGCGTCAATGCTCTTGCGTCCTTATACGGCTCGCTGTTTGTTACCTTCAGAGCGTATTTACCCTCTTTTACAACGTCACTCTGAACAGAGCAGGTTGCCTTAGCATTACCTGTTCTGTTATATGTCCATTCAGCAGGGCCGTCCTTACTGCTTATAACCGAGCTTGGACCGATTTCGGTCTGAATTGCGTTTACAGCCAAATTGTTGAAATTAGGAATTTCCGCAACAGCGGCGTTGAAGTGACCATAGCCCACAAAGAAGGTTGGTCGGTTTTCTCTTTTTCCGTCCACCATCGCATCTGCCCAAATAGCAGAATTTTTTGCTTCAACCTCACTCGTTACATACTTAGGTGCAATCAAAGGCTCTTTATCGCCCGAAATATATGCCTCAAGGTCAGCCTTAGCCTGTGCATAAAGCTCCTCAATGCATCTTCTCTGATAGTGGAACAGCTCAAGGTCATTGTTTTCAATATCACGCTGTATATATTCGATAAATTTCTCGATTGTGCTGCAGTTCACCTGCTCATAATCGGTAGAAATTCCGTGCTGCTTACATTTGCCGATAAGCGAATTAAGCTCCTTTACATAGCTCTTGAACGCTTCGATATAGCTTGCCGCCTCTTCTGCAGTCGGCGGAGCCATAGAAGCTGCAACCTCATATGCAGCGGTATAAGTATAGTCACCCTCTGTTACCTTTGCCTGTATATTGTGGACGTCCTCTTCTCCAAACGTCATATTAAACGGCAGACGCACACCCATGTGTGCTCCCACAGCCTGCTTTTTGACCTCACCGCTCGGAAGCTCAATGTCAAATTGTGTATCGCTGTCATTTCCGTTTACCAAATACAGCGAATATGCGTTTTCCTCATTCACTGTAGCAGTCTTGTTACCGTCTATCCATGCATACCATGGCTTGCTTTCCTCCAAAAGTCTCAAAACAGGGAAGCTCTTATTTGTCTTTCCCTCCGAGATACCCGGTGCAAGCTCTACACAGTAACGTCTTCCGTCGCCGTCGTTATCGTTATACAAAACGTTAAACATAAATTCGTCCGGACGGGAATATCTTTCATTGAAGAAAAGCTCCCACGGCATACGCACCTCATAGGAGATTTTTGTTCCGTCAAGAACACTCTTTGCTGAAATCTGACTCAGCGAATCTCCTGTAAGAGCCGTTGAATGAACCTCTGTCGCTCCCGTTTCAGGGATATAACAGATACCCATTTCCGTACCGTAGCCCTCGTCCATTCTCGAAACCGCGAACTGAATACTGTCTCCTGCCCAGTAGTTTGCTGTACCGCTCATGGCATGATAAATATCGTCCTCCGCCTCCATATAGAGGTAGAAATACTCCTCATCGTAGGCAAATTTCGCCGCAAAGGTTGCGTCCAGCTCACGCTCGTCCTTTATGTAAATCTGATACTGTGTTGACAGCGTAGGCATATAAAGCTCTTTAACGCCGGTCCATTCGTCTCCCTTGCCGTCGATTGTGATGCCGCTTGTTTTATATATCGGCATGAACTTAAAGCCGCCGCGGACATGCTCAAATTCCGACTGAGTAAAGGTTGTTCCCTGGCGGATTTTGTTGTAGGTCTGTTCGAGATTTGCAATCTCCGCACCAAAATCCTCCTGCTCCTCCTCGGCACTTGCTGCGACAAGCTCAAAGGTAGAGTTTTGAATCTGGTTCTCTGTCGTTCCCTTTTTGCGGAAATACACGTTATCAATCCAGAAGCCCTCGGTCACTCCGTCGATTAAGAACTTAAAATCAACGCTGCCGCTTGTGGTAGCGGTATATTCAACCTGATGCTCTGTCCAGTCATAGGTGTCGCCGAAGGGCAGCAGGTTTCTGTATTTATCCCAGCCGAACAGGAAATTTATCTTTTGCGACTTTTTCGATTTTGCCGCAAAGCCTGCTTCATACGTCACGCCCTGCTGAACATTTACCGTAGCGACAACAGTCATATATGTATTTGCCTTAGTCGGGGTATTATTCACTATTTTAAGAGAATACTCGCCCTCGTACGGATTTTCTGAATCAAGCTCAATTTTTCCGTCAACGTCATTATTAAATGAAGCCGTCCAGCCTGCGGCCGTTGTGGTGTCTTTGGGAAGTGCCGCAGATACCGAAAGTGCCGGAATAAAAGCTGCAAGCATACTTGCACATAAAAGTGAGGACAGAATTTTTTTATTGATCAATTTCATAGGCTTTCCTTCCTTTTCTGCCATTCATATGTAATATAATTTCTCATAATTTAATATTAGGAGTGATTAATTCCGTCATAGGGCGGCTATATGCCGCCCTATGGCAGAAAACACTCCATTTTATTTTATATAAAATTTTTAGTTTGCTGCAGGAATCGGGATTTCAGTTGCCTCTGTAAGCGGAGAATATCCGTCCCAAAGCATTGCCTTTAATGTGCAGCCTGTAACATCTTCAACGTCAATATCGCTTGAAACAGTGGTTGCTGTCCATGTACTCTCAGGAATATCAGCACCTATCGTCGGAGCAACGTCAATCAGCGTATCGTTCTGATATACTGCCAAGAACAGTGATACCTCAAACGGTTCAGGCCCTGAAATATTCTTTACATCTGCTATCGCACGATACTTTCCTGTTTCTTCAACAGCTTCTACTGTAACCCACTGACCTTCGCCGTCAATTTCTAACCAATACTGAATTTCAGGTGCTGACGCGGTAGAGCTTGCAAATTCAAAGCCGCCGTCTGCAAGCAGGTTGTTGCCTATCGGCTCTTCATCGTCATTACTGTACAGCTTGAGCTGAACATCATCAACATACACTACGTCACACCAGTCAGCAAGCATAATCTGATAGGTCACATTCTTAGCTGTACCTAAGTATGTGTCGTCTGTTTCTTCTATAACATACTCATATGTTACCCAGCCGTCTGCATCAGCCGAGCTCTTGCTTGTAGGAGTATGAATATCCCCAATCGAGCTTCCGTCTACTCTGAGGTACAGACTCTTGCAGTTTTCTGCTTTAGCCTTAAAGCTGAAGTAGTAAGGCTCGTTTGTATCAAGTGTTACGCTCTGTGTAAGACGGAAGGTTGTGTGATCTCTGTAGCCGTCACGGTTAGAAACAATCTTTATTGAAGCGTCGCCTTCACAGCTTACCGTCTTGTCAAGCTCTGCGATTGTGTTTGCATAATACGGATTTTCTGCATTTCTGTCAACACCGTCGATTCTCTTTGCCGTCCACGCTCCGAGTGTATATACTGTTGAATCAGGAATAAGCGTGGTTTCATATTCTGTAACCTTGTCACCTATTGTAAGCTCAAGCTTAATATCATAGCTTGTGCCTTCTGTAAGACCTGTAAGAACAACCTCGTTAAATGCCTCTGATGCAGTATCAGCTGTGATTGTGTACTCACTGCCGTTTACATACATCTTAATTGAGCTGATATTATCATTTATCGGGTTTACCCATGTTATTGTACCATGAGTTCCATTTGCTGCAGGATATGCCATGATGCGTTCAAGGTCTGTTGTATTCAGAACCCTGTAGTTCTCAAAGCCGCCGTCCTTCATGTACTCTGTTCCATTTGCGTCAACAAGTGAAATATCATCAATGTAGAGCCAGTCAACAGTACCCCTTTGTGCAGCAGCTCTTATGCTTAAGCTATTAACAGCAGAGGAAAGCTCCATTGCCATTGTGTATTTCTTCCAGCCGTTTGATTCTTCTATTCCGGTAATGGTAAAGTTTGTTCCGGCATCCTGTGCAAGATATCCGTTTTTCACCCATCCGCTTGAGCCTGAAAGTATAAGCATAACTGCAGCAGTATCATAGATTCCTCTTGTATGCATTGTGAATGTATATGAGCCTGCCGGAACGTTCAGAGATGAATTTATCATACCGTAATAGGTATCTGTCTGCTTCTCAGGATATGCTATTACCCATGAAGCTTTTCCTGAATGTGCATGCTCTGTTGACAGCTCTGAAACTGCATTTGAAGAAAGATTTGACGCACCTGTTCCCGCAGCAATCACTGACCAGTTATTTGAAACCGTATCGGTATTCTTTGCTGCTATTGCACCCTCTTCATATTCCTCAAAGCCGCCGTTTGCTATCAGATTTACAGTAGGTGTATCGTTTGCTGCAAAGCTTATATCATCAATATAGAAGTCTGAGGTTGAATAAGCCTGGAACATAAACTTACCCATAGAAGCTGTCGGCGTGAACTCACATGTACGCTTTACCCAGCCGTTTGCCAAGGTTTCGGTATTCATTTCGTTGAGCTGTGTCACCTTAGTACTGCCTCCGCTTGAAGGCATGAAATACACATGCATACTACTGATACCCGTTGTACCCTTTGTATAAAGAGTCAGTGTGTGTGTCTTTGCGGTATCCGCCATGAACGAATAGGTATACAGACGCATATAAGTCTTGTAGCTTACGGTAGAACCCACATATGTTGCATAAACATGCATTGACGAATCGCTCTCATATCCTACCGTTCTGTTGATTTTCATATAGCTGTCAGGATAATCGTCCATGCTTACATGACTGGTATACCATTCAGCCGGCTCAACTATGCTTTCTACAAGATTTACTTCTTTTTGTGTAGCATCTGCAAAGTCACCGTTTACAATGTATTCCTTGCCGCTTTCGTCCTTTAAGCTGACGTTGTCAATGTACGTATTCGGTACTGATAAGAACTGCATATTCAAAAACGTACTTGTTTTATCACTTGTCAAAGTAAGCGTCTTTGTATATGTTGCCCATCCGTCTTCACCTTCTGTTTTGCTATTCATATTATCTCCGGTACCTGTACTGCCGATGGCGTGCAGTCCTCCTACATACATATGTAAGTTCCCCGTACCGCTGCCGCCTTTGCTTGAATCATAGGTCTTGGCACTGAATGAGAGGGTATATGTGCCTGCAGGCATACTAAAGCTTGAAGAATTAAGTGTCATTTTTGTAGTAATGCCTGATGCCCATTTGTAGCTTCCGCTGATAATCATTGATGCAGTATCGTCAATTCCTACCTCGTTTGAGTACGCAATAAAGCTGTCTGCATAATCAGTACCCAAATCTGTGTATGAGATATCCCAGCTGTCTGCCGTCCACTCAAAGGACGACGCCGCATTTGCCGGAATTGCCGGCAGCATACAGCAAGCCGTCAAAATCGCAGCAACTTTCCTAAATACTTTTTTCATAAAAATTCCTCCGTTCTTTTTATTACATTTATAAATCAAATGAATTTTGCCCCTTCCCTTTATTTCCGACTCCCTCGGAAAGGGGATTATTCATAAAATTTACTCAAAAATTATACTGTCCTCAAGAACCTTCCAGTTCTCTCTTGAATCAATATGATAAACCTCTATGCTGTAATCTGAACCGTCTGACGGGACTGTTACCGAAATATTCACAGGGGTTGCATTTGAGTTTGCGGGTGAGCAGGCGATTGTCTTTGGAGCCGACTTCAGCTCATAAAGAGCACCGTCTTTAAATACGCCGACCAATAGCTCATAGTCCATTCCGTCAGTGTAGACATTATTCTTAACCGTTGTTTTTACGGTATAGCTTCCGCCCGATGTAACCTCGCCTGCCGCAGCACCGTTATAATAAAGTGTAGGCTCGGTAATCATGTAATCAGGTGCGGTTGTGGCAAATTCTACCTCGTGAGCAGTACCCTCAATGCCGTCAGCATTTACAGGCACAAGCTTAAACTCATAGTCCATCTGATATTTAAGGTCGGTGAAGTCAATTCCCGAAAGGCTGCCGGAAACCTTACCGCGGTATGCCCATTCCTCGCCTACCTTTTGGTAAATATTCACACCGTCTACCTCGCCCATAGTCTTCCACGAGAAGCTTGCTCCGCCTTCGCCGCCTTTGGCAGTTACCTTGCTAAGCTCACCAACCTCAGCTGACAGCATATTCTCAAAATCACCGTCTGCGATCAGGTTATCGCCTGTCGGCTCGCCGTTTTCGTCAAGCAGCTTAAATTCAATATTGTCAAGCCACACGCCATTCGACTTGTAGTCCTGAATAATGGAAATTGATGTCGCTTTGCTTGATATGTCACTCACCTTCGCAACAACCTGTTTCCAGTCATAGGTTCCTTTTGTACCCTTTATATAAATTCCTCCGCCGCCGTCTGTATATTCCTCGTCAAAGTATTCCCAGTTAAGGTGAATTTTTAAGTTTGTGCCGCTGTCCCGGGATTTAATCCAGAAGCTCAGCTGATAATCCTCACCCTCAACTATTTTAATTGATGAGGTCATTCCCGTATATACATCTGAAAGCACACCGCTTGAGTTTGACATAAGCTTCATCGACGCATCTCCCTCATAGCTTTCGGTTGTGTCGATATAGAAGGAATGAAGTCCGTACGGGTGGTCGGCATTATTATGATTGCTCTGAATAGTCCAGCTGCCGACTGTGCCCAATTTTTGGCTTGTTGCTCCCGCAATCGCCTTTGCTGTCATAAAATACTCCATTTTCGGCACGTCGGAATATGTATACAGCAGCTTAAACTGATACTGCTCCTCCGCAGTAAGTGCGTCAATTACATATTCATTGATTGCCTGTGCGGTCTTTGTAAAGCTGTCCGACAAAAGTACAGGCTCACCGTCAGTTACGTCGTAAAGCTCAATGCTCTTCACAGTTGTTGTTATCGGATTTCTCCAGCTTAGTGCAAGTCCTCCTTGTGTTGTCGGAACAATTATAACGTCGGACGGGGTGTAGTTTGCGGTCTCATAAACATCGCTTTCCTGAACTACAGTTTCAAAACCACCGCCGGTTATAAGATTGTCACCGCCGCCGGCTGCACACAGGCTTATTTCATCTATATAGCAGCCCTTTACAGGTCCTGCGAGAACAAATTTAATAACAGGGTTTTCCGTTTCGCTCAAGGTGACCTGCGTTGAAAGACGGCTCCAGTTTGCCTCACCGCTCGGCACGCTTGCCGCATCTATTGCTGTGGCGGTAAATGCATTAAACAAAATGCCCTCTCCGCCGGCTATTTCCACCTTGTTGTTGGTGTATGAACAGCCTCTTCCCGTTCCATCTTTGTTTATGTAAAACTGAAAGTCGTATGTTCCGGCTTCAACAGTACCCGGAATCGTTGTTGAAATCTCAAGCTGACTTCCGGGATAATCCGCTTCCTTTCCGGGATAAACCACATTCAACGCATAGCTTCCGTCATACTTTGAGCCCATGGTATATTCCACAAAATGTGTATCACCCTTCGGTCTTGCCGTTCCTATAAAATCAAACTTCCATTCCCCGTCCTCGGCATATGCAAAATTCATTCCTGCCGTGCATAAAGCAAAGGTAAGAAATGCTGCCAGTGTCTTTTTCAGAATATTAAATCTCATTTTCATAACCTCCCTTTACTAATTACGCACCACGAATATTTCCTGCAGCTGCAAATATGAGGTCTTGCAGACAACTCTGTCACCGAATGTCAGGTCGGCAACGGTTCCACGCTCGCAGGTTTTATCAGCACGGTCATAAATTGTAACCACTATTGAATCCTTCAAACGGAAAACTGCGTCCTCTCCTACATCAAGCATTATCTTTTTCTCCGCAAGGTCTATCTTTTTTACAGTTGCGGTCATTACATCGCCTCTGTTATATACAGTGGTGTAATCATATCCTCTTTTCTTTACAAAGTCACTGATTGTAGTCTTAATCGGTGTGCTTACCTCGTCAACACGTCCGTTGCGGTTTGTATGAACTCTGATTACATCTCCCGGCTCAACACCGCTGAAGGTATTCTCGTCTTCGCCCGTCAGCTGATATACGGTGAAATCACCGCACACACCCTTAACGCAGGAAAGCAGCTCGTCATCAACACATATCGTACGCACGCTTGTAACCAGGAACAAGGTTGACTGCACTTTCTTTTTGTTGTCACCGTCATTCACGGAAATCAGGTTTGTAAAGCCGTATTCATCAAAGTCATAAGCCGTAATTGTATACTCTGCATCGCTGGTAAATGCTCCCGACGCTGCCCTTGCACTGTATTTGCTCTTATCGCTTAAATTCTCCGGGAATACAAACAGCATCGCATCGTCTTCCAGCCATATCACACTCTCAAAGGTTTTAGGTGTTGTTCTGTATGCCTTTGACGAAACCTCTTTTTTGGTGAATTTACCTTCGTCCGCAGTCGCACTCGCCTTTGCAAATTTAATTTCCTTTAATTCACCCTTCGAGTTAAAGAACAGCTTTGCAACCTGTGGCTGATAGTAACTCAGATTTTCATAAGCAGGCTCTGTCGCCATTGTTTCATCATCAATAGTTACCTTCTTTGCCAAAGGTGCTTTGTTCCAATTTTCATTCATATCCATGTACGAAACATTATAATCGCCGTCTGCATCAACTACCTTATAGAAAACATAGTAATCAAGCTCATTCACATATTTTACATACACGATATTTCCGAAATAATCGAGGTAGAAACGATATTTTTTGCCGACATTTAAGGTCTTGCCCTCCTCGGCAATATCAAGCTCCAGCTCCTCAAGATACGGGTATTCGGTTTCATCAACCGTTATAATTTCCTCTTCACTATCCTTATTCTTCATTATGCCTTCAATAACGCTTGAGCTTTTATACACAGTGATAACCTTAGGACTTGTGCTCCTGCTCTCGGCAATGCTCAAAATGTCATTTGCCTTTATGTCGCTAAAGCTTATTTCACGTCCGTCATCGCCGTATATTTTTACGATATGCTCATCATCGTCCATATCAAGCGTTACGGTATCAAGTGCTGTGTCAAACTTATACGAATTTATCAGCACTTCGTTCTCGGAAATCGCCGATGCAACAACCATCGTCTGATACACCGTTATCATTGCAACATCATAGGTTTTGTCGCTGTTGTTGTCAATCAGTGTCAAAATTCCGTTCTCCGGCAAAAGGTCGGCGTCGGTATAATCGCCGCAGAACACGCCGTTATAGATAACCCTTAAGGTTTCACTGAGCTTTGCTCGCTTAGTGCTTAGTGCGTTTTCTTCAGGAGTATATCTTAAATATTCTGCGTCAAGGTCTACAAGCTGCTCTGCTTTTAATTCAAGCATATTGTTTTTATTCTTCTTTTCGTGCAGGAAGATAACTGTGTCATCATTGTGCAAATCCTGCTTAATAAAGCCGTAAACCGTCTTTCCTAAAAGCCCGTCAAAGCTTCCGTCTGCCTCATATACCACTCCGTCAATCTCGATTTCGCCTTCGTTCACGCCCGTAGCATCTGTAAGACCGGTTACTGAATTTGCCGTTACAATACCCTCAACGGTGATAATATCCCTGTTTAACGAAAGAATTGTTTCATCTGTCGCCGTTTTATAGATAATTTGTCCGTTCTCGATGCCCTTTCTGAGCGGCTCAACCTCCAGCATGTTTATAATAAGCTGACCTGCCGCACTTCCTGTAACGGTATCGTCCTGGTCCATCGAAATATTATCGGTTATGCCCAGATCATTCGCAGTCTTATAATATCCGCCATCAGTCTCTGCCTTAACCTTATATCCCAGTGCAATTACACAGTATTCCAAAGCCTTTGCGTATGTAATACGGCCTGATGCATTAAACTCATCTCTCGAAGCAACCATGCCCATCATTTCCGCAAATTCTGCAGTCTCCATGTTAACCTCGTTATACATAAGACCTGCGAGGTATTCCATAAAAACTCCCTCGGACACCGCGTACGGCAGCTCTTTTGTAACACCCAGTGCCTTTAAAACCTCCAGCTGCTCGTCCGCATCGGTTATCGTCAGACGTGCATATGCAGGAGCTGCTCCCAATAGCATTACCGCTGCCAAAAACAGTGCTGATATTTTTTTGAACATAAGCTATTTCCTCCTAAACAATTATCTTGCAAACAGGTTGTAAATTACAACCGCACTTTCTGCTCTTGTTGCTGTGCCGAGCGGATCGAAACAGTTTCCGTCCTTTCCGCTTATTATTTCTGCCTCATAAAGAGCCCTTATTGCATCTTGTGCATATGGACTAATCTTCTCAAAATCTGCAAATTCCGCAAAATCGCGTTTCTTTTCAAGCGTCTTGCCGCCTAATGCTCTGTATGCAATAACCGCCATATCCTGTCTTGAAATATTTGAGCCTATACCGAACTTTGTATCGCTTACTCCAAATACAATGCCTGCCTTGTACGCACCCATTACATACTTTGCGTACCAGCTGTTGGCGTCCACATCGTCGAATTCACCTAAAGCCTCTGCAGTCTGTGTTCCCGTTGCGGAAACAATCATTTTAACAAACTGTTCTCTGGTTACATGCTGCATCGGCAAAAAGCTTCCCGTACCGTCGCCGGAAACCACACCCTTTGCAGCAAGCTCTGTAATTGCGGTTTTTGCCCATTCAACACTTCCCAAATCATTAAAGGAAACCGTCGTATTTACCGGTGAATTTGGCTGTGTCAGGAAAGAGCCGGAGGAGCTGCTTGATGAGCCGCCACCGCTCGATGAGCCACCACCCGAGCCGCTGCTCTTTGTTGCCTCATCTACTGCGTCCTCAAGTGCATCTGTCAGAATCGCAACCGACTTACACGCATTTTTATTAAATGCTTTTACAAGCTCGTCGTGTACCGTCGTTTTCTTTGATGAGCTTAGCTTTTTATATTCCTTATAATCTGAATTGTCTGTAAGTCCGAGCTGTTCCTCATAGGTTGTTAAAAGCTCGTTCATATCAGAAAATTTCGCTTGGTCTATCAAATACAAAATATTTGCAAGCTCATACTTTTTATCAAAATCCGCAGCGTCCGCAATCGGAGAATTTGACTCCATATACTCTGCAATCCAAGTCTTTAAAGCTGCATCCGCATTTTCATAGGCGGTATCTCCAAACGTGGGATTTGTATTTGCAAGTACGTCCTCTACCTCACCACCGTTATTCACTTCAACCGAAGCCACTGCTTTATTAAACAAAGCTGCTGTTTCTGTCTCTGTCAATGAATCCGAAAATGCCTCCAGGAACATTTCACGCACATCACCCGCATTTTCTGCCAAAGCCGCATAGCCCTCAAGGTTAAAGCCCATTGCACCCAGAGCAAAATACTGCTCGCTTCCGCTTGTAAGTGCGGTTTCAAGCTCGGCGTCCGTCATGCCGGAAAGAGCCGTTTTAGCAGCTTCAATGCTTGTTTCTTTGGCATAATAGAAATTGCCGATTTCCGTTCCCGAAACGTACAGCGTATATTCATTATCCACATCTGACTTAAAATCCGGCATTTGGAAGGTAAGTGTTTCTCCTTCTGTTTTACATATGCCGTATATATTACTGTTTTCCGACGGCTCGGTGCCCTCCTTTACGATTACTCCGATTACCCTCTCCTTCTTCGTATTCGATATGGAGATTGTTACCTCACTTCCGGAATTTTCTACCGCAAGATACTCCTTTGCCATCACATTGCCTGCACTTGCTGCAAGTATTCCTACTACCAGACCTGCCGATAACATTTTCTGAAAATTCATTGAATTTCCCCCTTCATTTGATTACTCGTACAAACCAATAGCTGCTATATAGGACTGTACATACATTTTTGCAGCCACGCGGAATGCAAAAATGCATACTAAGTCCTTTACAGGCAGTCTCATTAATATTATCGCCTTTTTTATATTATCTGTAAAGGTGTCAAAACACCTCTTATTGGGTGGTAAAACGCTTTTTTTGACCTGTCAATACCTTATTTGATATTTTTGTACTTCCGCTTTCTCAAACAGAAGGCGTTTTTTGCCGTTATCCGCACAAAATATCAGACTCGGTAATCATTTTATCAAGAAATGTGCTTTTTAGCATTATTCCTACTGTGCGGAATATCCATTTACTTTCACTGATACAAAAAAATCACGCAGTGCTGCGTACTTCTGCGTGATTTTAATATTTTTATGTTACAATACCTCAACAGTGTAAATCTTGCCTTTGCCGACCTTAACGGGAATTGTGTTATTCTTAACCTCAAGGTCTTCATTAACCTTGCCGTCCAGTCTTATGCTTCTTGCTTCCTTTACCTCAAAGCCGAGGTTGATTTTACCCTCAATTGTACTTTCGGTTGGGTTGTAAACTCTTACAAGGATTGTATCGTTATCCGATTTGGTTACAGAGCTTAATATGAGGTTATCACCCTCAATAGACACAAAGCTATTCTCTGTGCCGAAGATACCCTCCTGCTTACCGAACTGGCAAACCTTCAAAGGTGCGTTAAATGCCAGTGCTTCGTCGTATAGTTTTGCATTTTCCCACTTATCTGTGTGTGGCATAAACGCATAGCGGTATGTAAATTCACGAAGTGACTGCGAACTTTCATCGCCCGGATATTCCATCCAAAGTCTGTTATCACAGGCGATACGAAGTCTTGTACCTCTTACCAAACCCATTGCGATTGTCTGGTCTTCGCAGTCCTCTAAGATTTCGTAGTCCTTAGTTGCGTCTGTTAATACTGCAAAGCCGTTC
>JAGASE010000001.1 GCA_017621875.1 Clostridia bacterium | reverse complement strand
TAGGGCTTTAAAACAGAAAAAGCAGAGTTTTACTACATTTTCCATAAAAAATATAATAAATTTAAAGTTACTGTTCTAAATGCAAACAGAGATAATAATTTTTATTTTCTGCGGTTATGCGACTTTTTCGACAGTCTGAAAGGAGTAATCGCTTGATTACTCCCTTTTAAATTCACAATATATTAGTCCTCTATAACAGTTTGTCTTACAATTTTACCATCGGTAAACACGTCTGTTTCGTCGGTGCTTCTGGTAGAAAACTCTGAAATAACGGCTCCTTCTTCTCCTGCCTGGAACCAGTGCAGCGTTCCCGGCATAATTGTGTACTGCTCGCCCGGTCCGAGGACTACCTCGTGATAAACCGTAGTATCGGTTGCCGGAAGCTTTCCGCAAATCTTATCAGCACTTCCCTCGCCCTCAACATACAGATATACCTTTCCATAGCGGCATCTGAAGGTTTCCTCCTTGCCCGGATTTCCGCAGGTTTCCACATGCTTATGCTCAGGGCATGTCTGATACGGCAGTAAAACCATTTCCTTTGCACATACCCTTTGAGTATTTATGTATACAACAAGCTGCAAGCCGATATTTTCTATATCGTTAAGACCGAAATCGCTTACCTCAACCGGCTCGCTGTCTAAAACCACAATTCCTGCCTTTTTAAAAAACTCTCTTGCACGCTTTTCCATTTCTAAAACAGTTGCTCTTTTCATCAGATTTTCCTCCTTTTATATTGCTTGCTAACCTTATCTATTTCCTCAGCAGACCGCATACCGCTTATCGAGTCCGCCTCTGTTAGGTTACATGCCGCAGCAGCAGCCGCAAACTCCAGTATACGGGTATTGTCCCATTCCTTATATATTCCGTAAAGGCAAGCTGCTGCATACGCATCACCTGCACCAACGCTTCCCTTGATATATCCGTCAGGAAGGTCAAGCGATGGAACAATTATAAATTCGCCGCTCTTATCCGCCATAAAGCCTGCCTCACAGCAATGAACAATGACCTTTTCACGCACACCAAGCTCCAAAAAGTGCAGCATTGTCTTTTTAATATTATCAACATTAATGCTTCCGTCGCTGTTCCTCGGCGAAAGTCCCGTTACCTTGCAGCTTTCGATTTCGTTCATCATTGCATAGTCGCAGTAACGCAGTGCCGGAATAATCTTATCCTTAAAACGGTCGCCCTCCTCGCTCACAACATCTATCGAGGTTTTTATTCCACGCTTTGACACCATATCCAAAAGACGTGCCATTTTTGTTCCGTACTCATTATCCTCTGCGTCAAGTGCGTCCAAAAGAAGAATATAGCCCGCATGGAATATGCTGCAGTCAAGCTCGTCTATGTTTATATCATCAATGCCAAAGCTTCTGTTTGCACCGTTTGAAAGGAAAAAGGTACGCTCGCCGCTTCTTTTTTCCGTCATAACATTGCTTGCTCCGGTGGTTGTGTTGTCGTCCACCTTCACCTTTGAAACATCAATTCCGTACTTCTTCAGCTGCGAAAGCACATATCTTCCGTTATCGTCATTTCCAACCTTGCCGATAGCTGTAAGGAAAATATCCGGGTCAATGCGTGCAATATCTATTATGGTATTCGGCACACAGCCGCCGACAGCATACTCTGTCTCATGCACATTTGCCAGCATATTTTTTTCTGGATATCTGTCAATCATGTTAACAATATCCACCAAAATAGTTCCGGCGATTGCTATGCCCTTTGTTTCTCCCTTAAAGAGATAGTCGATTGACACACCAAAAACCTCTGACAAAAGCGGCAGCATGCTTATTTCAGGGTATCCGCCTCCATTTTCCCACTTACTTACCGCCTTATCGCTGACATTCAGCTTTTCCGCCAGCTGCCACTGCGTAAGATTATTTTTCTTTCTAAGCTTCGCTATAGTATTTCCTAAGCTTAACGTATTCACGTATTCTCCTCCCTTCGGATATCTTTAATTAGATTTTATCACACAAAAAATAAAAAGTACACCTACTAATCGTATAAATTATACCACTAATTTACTTTGTGCTCTACTTTTAGCAGATGTTGTGTGCATAAGCTCAACATTCTTCTTTACAAAACCTGTCATCACTGATATAATAATCATATATCTTTGAATAAAGGAGATAAGCATATGAATAAATACATAGGACACGAATTACAATTATACGGCGTTGAAGAAATGCGACTTTGCGGCGGCAAGGGCGACGGTATGCGTTTTTTGCAGGTGAGAAACGGACGCGGACTTGAATTTTCCATATCCGCTGACCGCTGTGCGGATATTTCGCGGCTTTCCTTAAAGGGTGACAACTTCGGGTATTTCTCCTCCTGCGGATATGTTTCGCCAAAGTATTACGACAAAAGCGGCACAGGATTTTTAAAATCCTTCACAGCAGGATTTTTCACCACCTGCGGTCTCACAGCTGTAGGCAGTCCGTGTGTTGACGACGGCGAGGAGCTTCCGATGCACGGCACAATTTCCAACACGCCTTGCGAAAACATAAGCCACCGCATTTATGACAACAAGATACAGATTAACGCAACAATCCGCGATGCGTCATTATTTTCGCATAAGCTCATTTTGGAGCGTGAATACATTATCCCACTGGACAAAAATGAAATCTACCTGACCGATATAATCAAAAATATCGGCTCCTCCGATTGTCCGCTTGAGGTTTTGTATCATTGTAACATGGGTTATCCGCTGCTTGACGAAAATGCGGAAATCACCATTCCGTCAAGCGAAATTGTTCCAAGAAACGAGCATGCAAAAAGCGGTCTTGACAAATGCCTTGAGGTTGAATCACCACAAAACGGCTATGAGGAAATGTGCTATTATCACACTCTTTCAGGAAAGCCTGAAATTTCAATATTTAATACTAAAATTGGAAAAGGTCTCAAAATGACCTATGACACAAGCGAATTGAAATGCTTTACTCAGTGGAAAATGATGGGAGAGTATGATTATGTTATGGGCCTTGAACCCGGAAATTGTCTTCCGGACGGAAGAGACGTAATGCGTGAAAAAGGTATTCTTGAATTTTTAAAGGCAGGCGAGACAAAAACTCACCACTTAAAATTTGAATTTACCGATAAGTAATCCCAACAGGTTGTTATTTCATAAAAAAAGCTGCCGATTCAATATTACATTGAATCGGCAGCTTTTACTCTTTATGTCTTTAACTCAAATATCAGTCGATATCATACGTTACTTCTACCGTTGCCTTTATAGGATAATGGTCTGAATAATATTTTTCTTCACCGTCATCATTCGTCCATTTCTCTGTTAAGATATCAAAGGTAAGCGGCTTCATATTTTCCTTGCTTACAAAAATGTAATCGATAGGTGTCTGAGTGCTTACACTGCCAAAGTTTTGATATGTACCGCCGTTTTCTGTTGTTTCCGCATTCTGCTGACAATCTATCATTTCGTCCGCAATAGCAGAGTAACACGCAGTATTGCTCTTTTGAAAATTGAAATCGCCCATTACTACACTTTGATAACCCTTTGCCTTAGCTCTTTGTACAACAAGTGCAAGTCCCTTCTGACGTGATTCAGAGCCTACATGGTCAAGGTGTACATCAAATACATTTAACATTTCACCGGTTTCTTTGTGCTTTAATAATGCATTAACGCAAATACGGTAATATTCAGCGTCCCAGCCTAAGGACGCGACATCAGGCGTTTCGCTCAGCCAGAACACTTCCTCGCTTACCTTCTCAAACACCTCTGTGTTGTAAGCAAGTGCAGGTCCTTCATCATAAGCAACCTCTCCGCCTCTTATGTAATGTATCACATCGTATTTGTCGTCTATATTTTCTTTGATGTACTCATACTGACTTGTACTTACCTCCTGCATACCTATAACATCAGCACCTGAGCTGCTAAGCAGGCTGACTACTGCCTCCTTGCGGTAGCTCCACGCATTTGTATCCAGACCGCTGATACAGATATTAAAGCTCATGATATCAGTGTTTACTGCCACTGCATCTACATCATATTGAGGCTCTTTTTTAGCTATACTGTTCATAAATCCTTCCGTCTTTAAAGCGTCAATAATCTTTTCGGCATAGAACGCATGACCTGCGTCTGTCGGATAGATTTCGTTAGCAAGATATGTGCCGTCGTCCTCCCAAGCAGTCGCTGCTTCATCACCGATAATATCAGTTTTGACTGCCGCCACAAGGTCTACCACAGGGATATCGTAATATTCAGCTATCTCATTGTGCCAGTCTGTGCATGAATCGAGCTTGCTACCGGCTGCATATACAAATACAATCTTAGGCTTTTTAGGTAATGCCAAAGCCTTCTGAACAATTTCTTCCATATGCTTTTTAACAGGTATCTCTGCTCCGCCGGCTGCTATTCTGTCATCTGCCGCATACTCAACAAATAATATATCGGGGGCATATGCACCGACATATGCCTCAAAATACTTTGAGCCAAAATCCGAGCCTTTTCCGCTGACGCCCGAATTTACAATTTTCACCGTTTCTTCGCCGCCTAAGTTCTCCTTGAGATAATCACCAGTCAGGGATACATAGCTGTTGGCACTGTCTGCAGCACCCACTCCCGCTGTGATGCCGCCGCCTAAAAATACTGCTGTTATTTCTTTAGGATTTGTTTCGGGCATTACAGGCTTTGCGGTAGTCAGAGATTCCCAGCAGAACGCCTTCAGCTCATACTCTTCAAAGTTTTCGGGAATGGTATATTCCACTCTGAGCATAGCACTTTCGCCCGGTGCTACCGTTACGCTTTCGCTCACTTTTACATTTGTAAGAGCATCGTTCTTATATTCTCCGACTGCAAGCACTGCATCTTGCTGTTCATCCTGCCCGTTATCTACGTTAAGTGCAATATAAACCTTATCGCCTGCCGAATAATCTAAAATCACGTTGTAATTCTCGTCACAGATAAATGCCTTATTTTCTTCAACCTTTGAGATTACCTCATAGTCCATCAAATTCCAGATTTTGAAATCATCTGCCAGCATATTACCTGATGCGGACTGATTGCAAATTGAAATGCTTGTAACCTCATCAAAGCCTTCCTCTCTTGTTGCAACCAATATATCGTCAATATAGTATTCAACAGAATCAGGATTTACAAAATTAACTATAAACCTATGCCAACCGACATTTCTTGTTCCGACAAGAATATCGCCTGTAATCCAGTATCTGTCCGCTTGTCCGTTTTTTATACCAAACTGAACATTTTCCCCGTTTTCTCCTTCAAGCTGCAACAGGATATCATCGGAGGCTGAGCCGGCATCGTAAAGCCATATCTCGTATACGCCGTTTGATATAAGCTCACCCGCAAAAGATGTCACCTCACCGCTGCCCAGTGAAAATGCATATGAGCCGCTGTGTGCTGATTCTTCTCCCACGCTTTCTGCTGCAAGAGTCCAATCTGAAGTATCCTCTAAATCATCTGAAACCGCAGGCTCCTGCTTAATGGAATCCGAGCTTGTTGAAAATTCATAGCTTTCTGCCGCTGCAAGATAGTTTCTGTCTGCAGAAACTGCAGACGGCTTGATTGTAAGCCTGTAGGTCGAAGACGGCTCTAAATTCATACTGTCAGAATCAATCACATAAGCAGAAGCTGTGACATCAGCTTTATAATCAATCGCCGCTGCCGTTTCAACACCGCTCTCATCTGTGATTTTCTCCAAGATTATTGATTCTGTCGTAATAGTATCAGGATTCATTTCCGCAGCAAAGGTGATTGTTAAATCTCCGCATGTTGCAGAAGGTATGCCTTTAGTGGGTATTTTAATATTGTTATCAAATCTGATATCCTTTACTACGGTATCTAAAAGGTTGATGGTCTCTGCTGTTGTAAATTCTATGAAATCGTCCTCCATAACAACTCCGCCTGCAGTTGTAAGACCTTTAAAATAAATTCTGTACATTGTGTCCGGCTGCAAATCCGCAATCGAAATTACAGATTTGGTCGTTGTGCTTTCTGCGGATAATGTAATTCCGTTTTCTGCAAGAATATAATCTCCGTCCGATACCGAATCTGCCGCTTTTTTATAAAGTACGAAGTTATTCTCTGTAATATCGCTCATAGCATTTACATAGCTGACATTGATATTACCGTCAAATTTTCCAACGCCTGATGCGTTTTCGGCATTTGTTCCATTATCAAATTCAATAGCATCTATTATTTCCTGCTTACATGCCGGAACATATGTCATTGAATCATAGATTTTAAAATCGTCAAACCATGAATTTGTGCCGTCAACACCGTTGTCGAACGCAACCCGGCTTACACTTTCAAACGTGCCCTCGACAGTCTTACCCAAGGTGTCATCAATATAAAATTTAACTGAGCCGGAATCTGTAAAGTCAATCAATAGCCTGTGCCAGCCCTCTGTCTTTGCTACACCTGTACTTGATGATGACGTTGAAGCTCCGTTATAGCTTCTGACATGGAATGTAGAGTTTGCACTGTGAGCCAAAATTCCCATCCATTTTCCGTCGCTGCCCTTTACCATAAACTCTTTATGCTCAGTGGTATTTTGCTGATAATAGAACCATACTTCATATATACTGTTCGGAGCAGCAATATCAGCAGATGAAACGTCCAAGGTCATACTGCTTCCGCTTTTAGTTGAGCGATAGCTGTTTAATAATGAACGCGAATGAATTGCATCCTGATAAAAGCCCGAAGCTGTCCACTCAGTTCCGAGAGTATCCTCAAAATCCTCCGAATACACAGTTCCTCTTCTTGCATCTACATTTCCTGTTGTGAACTCTATGAAATCATCTTCCATAATCGTGCCTTGGGCAGTTTTCAAATCTTTAAAATAAATCCTGTACTTTGTTACTGATTCTAAATTTGCAACAGAAATTACAGATTTCGTTGTTGTGCTTTCGTCCGACAGTGTAATTCCGTCTTCCACAAGCTCATAAGCACTGTCCATGCCGGAGGCTGCTTTTTTATAAAGTGCAAAATTTGAAGCAGTCAATTCTGACATTTCATTTTCGTAAGTAATATTTATATTACCGTCATCTTTAATGACCTCGGTTGCACCGTTTACTTCCGCTTCTGTATCAAAAAGTATGCTTGCTATTATAGCTGATTTAGAAGCCGGAACGTCTTTGTAAGAGCTGTAAATCTTAAAGTCATCAAACCAAACTGCACTGGTTGAACCATCCTCAAGCGTAATGCTTGTTACAGCCGCAAAAGCTTTGGAGGCTGTACCTACCATAGTTCCGTCAATATAAAATTTAGTAGATGTCAAGTCCGTACAATCAACCAAGAATTTATGCCAGCCCTCAGTTTTTGATAATTTCGTTGTTGTATTAGGCACTCTAAAATAATTGTATGCCGAATGTGCTTGAGCCGTTGCGGTTATTTTTGCTCCCGAAGAATCGGTACCGCTTACTATAATTTGTTTATTTTCAGGTGAATTGTTTAAATAATACATCCACACCTCATAGACATGATTCGGATACGAGGCTGTCCCGTAGGAAATATTATAGCCGTTTCCGGGGAATTTATAGCTTGTTCCGCTGCGTGAATATGTACCGTCCAATGAGCCTGCTTTTTTTGCAGTTATCCAAAGCGAGGAATCCAGTGCATCATTGAAATCCTCCGAATATACAGGCGGATTAACAGTCTCTTTCTCGGCTTCTATAAACTGAATACTGTAAACGTTAACTCCACTTGCACTTGCAACATATATTCCATGAGTTCCTTTAATAACTCTGGTCAAATTTACGGTAACCTCTGACGGTGTGTACCAACCTAAGGTTGACTGTCCTGATGAGGCAGTTGCAATCTGCTCTCCTATGTCCGCTCCCGAGGTATCATGAATATAGCCGCTAATGTCTGTCTCTTTAACGTTTGAAAGCTCTCCGTCATACAGCCAGACACGCACAGGCGTTGAGGACGTTCCTCCGTTTGCACCACCGATAGATATTTTTACCTGTTTAGCACCCGTTTCGCCGAAATCAACATCGGTAAACGCCGCAACTCCTCCGCCGCCTACCCAGCTTCCGCTTGGATTCTTGTAATTAGTTCTGTCCGTAGTTTCATAAATAATATTTTCTGCATACGGATTAAAGTCTTCTGTAACTGCCATAACATCCGTAAAAGAGAAATTTGTAATTACGAACACTGCTAATAAAAACAGACTACATATTTTTCTTTTCACTTTAAATCACCTTTCTTTCTTTTCTTTTATCACCACTGTATCACAGCCGGATTTTAAAGTAAATAGAAAAAATTAACCATTATAGTAAAAATTAAACCAATCGGCACAAAATACCGCTTAAATCCAAACATTTTCACAAGAAATTTTATACAAAAAAATCGGAAACATATTACTTAGTTTCCGACTTTTTACATTGCCTATCCGCATCATTTAATTTTCTATAAGGGCTTCGTTTCTTTCCAGAAGTCCGCTTATATCCAAGCTGCCGAATTTTTCGGTTTTCTTGCCGTCAATAAGCAGCTGAACATTCTTTATATTATCTCTTTCGGTAAGCGAGTTAACCACCGAATACACAACCAGCCTTACTGTATCCTCCGACGCCGCATTTTTATCGATAAAGTCCTGCTTGAAATTCACATAACATGTCCCGTCGGTAGTTTCCACCGAGACAACTCCTGTATCAGATGCAAGCAGCTTGGTGTTGTTCTTGTTTTTAGGTCCTTTTATAAGCTCAGTCACAATATACTGCTCAACAGGCTGAGTATCGGTAATATTTATCTTTCGATACTCCATAACAAGTGCGTCCTTTTCGCTGTTGGCAAAATACAGTCGAATACCCGTTGCGGAATCATCGTCCGACTCAGTATTGATTTCATCACCTGAGATAAATCCCAGTTCTTCTCCGTTTGCTATGATATTTTTATCATTAACCGTAACCCTCACCTGCTTCACATCGGGAAGTCTTGAAAAGGTTTTAACGACCGCATATGTTGTCATAAGCTCACTGCCTCTGTAGTCCTCGGAAAAATCCACCGTCAGATTTCCGCTGTCGTTATATATGCCGTTAACCTTGACATTCTTATCCATTATCGGCATATACTGCTTTCCCGAAGGTCCTTTTATAAGAGCCTCTGCTACCTTGCCGTAGAGCTCCTCGGTATTTTCCGCCGAAAATTCACTTTCAACAGGCACTATTGCAGTTCCCTCGCGGTTAAAAAAGTACAGGCTTACCTCTTTTATATTTTCGCTGTCTTCGTTACCCGCGATATTAAAAATGACAATCCCCACAGCGACAAGCAGGAGAATAAGAATCATTATCTTTTTATTATTATGCATATTAAATTCCTTTCCTCGTCTTTATCCCTGCACTCCACTTACAGCATAAGGCAAGCTGATTACAAAGGAGCTTCCGCCCTCCGGCGTATCGCCTACAGAGATTTCTCCGCCGTGCAGAAGCACCGCCTCCCTTGTAATGGCAAGCCCCAAGCCCGTTCCGCCGGTATCTCTCGCTCTTGAATCGTCCAGGCGGTAAAAACGCTCGAAAATGCGTTCTTTATCCTCGTCCGGGATTCCCGGTCCGTTATCATCAATCCTTACTGAAACTGTTTTGCCTTTAAGCTCAAGTCCCAATTTTACAAATCCGCCCTCCGGCGTATACTTTATGGCATTATCGACTATATTGTAAACCGCTTCCCAAATTTTATCATAATCAAGCAGCATCGGCTCTAAGCTGTCGACCGAGTAGTCGGAATAAAGAACAATGTTTTTCGCTTCGGCATTAGGCGTAAGCTTTCGTATAACCGCATTCAGCATTACCACAAAATCCACCGGCGTAGGCGATGCATTGTTCTGATTTGAGTCCATCTTTGTAAGCGTTAAAAGACGCTCCACAATACGGGTTAATCTGTCCACTTCATCACTTAAATCGCCCAGAAAATCCTGTATCATTTCAGGATTTGGATTGTCTGTCGTAACGATACTGTCGCAAATAAGCTTAATCGTTGCAAGCGGAGTTTTCAGTTCATGCGACACGTCTGACACAAACTTTTTGCGGTTCTGCTCGTAGTCATCAAGCTCGGCAGACATATAATTAAGTGCCTTTGCCATTTCCACCAGCTCCGCAGGACCCTTTTCCTTCGCCTTTATATTAAAATTCCCTTTTGAAATTTCCTTTGCGACTCCGATAAAATTATCAATCGGTGCCGTTGTCATAAGTGATAAGCCAAGGCTTAACATCGCAACCAAAATACTTATAATTACAGCAAACACAATAAGGTTTTTTCGGATATTCCTGATAGTCATATCGGCATCAGAAAGCGATTCCACAAGATACACCGCTCCGACAGTCTGCTCATTTGCAATAAGCGGAACCGATACCGACATCATAGCTGTGTTGTTATCGTCGTTCTCGTTAATGGCAAATGCCTGCTCCTTGTCCTTCATGCTCTTATTTATTGCCTCACGCATGATTACCTTTCCGATAAGGTCGGAATCCTCGTTGGTGTCAAGGCACACGCGAAAGTCGGGGCTGACAATTATGCTTCTTATGTTGCTTCCCGACAAAATCTGGTTAATACTAAGCTGCGTTTCGTCTGTAATATCATCGGTTGTAGTGATAAGGTCGGAAATAATATTCGCCTTTGCAAACAGCTTTACACGTTCCGAATTATACAGATTTTCGGTTAAAGCTCCTATAATATATACACTTAAAAGTATCATCGACATCACTATAACAGCAACATATGTAGCCATCATACTGACACGCATCGACAGAAAGAACTCCTTAATCCTTCTTATAATAATAACCAACACCCCATTTTGTCTTAATATACAGCGGCTCTGCCGGATTTTCCTCTATTTTTTCACGAAGCCTTCTGATGTGAACGTCCACGGTACGCACATCACCGGGATAATCCACACCCCACGCAATATCCAAAAGATTTTCTCTTGTATAAACGCGTCCGGGATTTTTCACGAACAAATCCACAAGGTCAAACTCCTTGCCGGTAAGCTCGATAACTCTGTCCTTTATCGTGACACGTCTGAAATTGTAATCAAGAGTAATATCTCCCGATACAAAAACATCTTTATCATCTCTCGGTGCGGGATTTGTACGCCGCAAAATTGCCTTGATTCTCGATGTAACCTCACGAATATTAAACGGCTTTGTGATATAGTCGTCAGCACCGTATTCAAGTCCCAGTATCTTGTCTATGTCCTCACTTCTGGCAGTAAGCATAATTATCGGCACATCGGAAAAGCTTCTTATGGTTCTGCACACAGTAAGACCGTCCATTTTCGGCAGCATCACATCAAGCAGAATAAGGCTTATACTGCTGTCACGTGCCTGATTAACAGCCTCCTCGCCGTCAAACGCCGTAACAACCTGATACCCCTCCTGCTCAAGATTGTACTTAATTCCCTTAACCAACAGCTTTTCGTCATCTACGACTAAAATTTTCATTTTTATTATCCTTCCTTCTCAAGTTATGTATCAATCTTACATTCCGCTGCCAAAAGCAGCACAAACCGAATTTTTCTACTTAACAACTATGTAATCCTTAATAGCTTCAAACCTCTTTTCACCTATTCCTTCTACCTTCATTATGTCCTGAATTACTTCAAAATTACCGTTTTTGGTACGATATTCAATAATTCTTTTGGCAAGACTTTCTCCTACTCCTTCGAGTGTGTCAAGCAAATATATCTCTGCTGTATTTATATTTACTATCGGCTTTTCCGGGTTAAGCCCTGCAATATCCGCATATTCTTCCTCCGGAGCATAGGCTGTAGCATTTTGAATAATTTCAAAGGCTGAGGAATCAAAATCCCTTATCATCACTCCGACAGCCAGTGCCGCAATAAAAATTAAAATATAATATCTCTTTTGTAGCTTTCTCACATTATTCCTCCAAAAAAATTCGGTATATAGTATAAGTATATCATAAATATCAAATTTTTCTATAGTTTTTTACAAAATTTCTTATATTTCTTGCAAAATTCTGTTCTTTTATGTATAATTAAAGGAGAAACAGACTTGAAAAAGTCACCGCCCGTTGACATTTTCAATAATCTACGGGCAGAAAGGTTATGTAGTTATGAAAAAAAATCGTTTATTGACAGCATTTCTAACGCTTATATTATCTGTCAATACAATAGCGTATGCAACAGGAAAGGCATCACCATCGCCTTCGCCGTCAGCATCACCCAAAACCTCACAGACCGCATCGGACAAATCCGAGAAAGCTTCTTCGGACAAATCCGAAAAAGCTTCGGAAAGCAAAAGCAGCTTTCCTGTTCCGAACGCCGAAGCGGCAATAGTGATTGATTCAAATTCCGGCGATGTTATTTATGCACTGGACGCCGATAAAAAGGTTTATCCTGCAGGAACGTCGAACATTATGACCGCAATGCTTGCACTTGAGAATAAAAATCTTGCCGACACCTGCAGCGTAACCGAGGAGGCTCTTGCAAATATAACCTATGACCAGCCTCAGCTTGGAATGAAGGTCGGCGAAACCTACACAGTTGAACAGCTTTTATATGCAATAATTCTGAACTCCAACAACGACGCCGCCAATGTGCTTGCAATATCGGTTGCGGGCAGCCTTGATGCATTTGTTCAGCAAATGAACGAAAAGGCAGCAGAGCTGGGACTTTCCGGCACACATTACGCAAACCCCACGGGATATCAGAACGAAAATCACTATACAACTGCGGCGGACACAGCAACGCTTGCACAGTATGCGATGAAAAATCCTACATTTTCAGAAATAGTTAAGGTGCAGAAATACACCTTCCCTCCGACAAGCATGCGAACCTCGGAAAAAACAATCTTAAGCACAAACCATCTTGTGAGCAGATATAAATATCCGTATCACTATTACGCAAACGCAACCGGCATCAAGTCGGGCAACAGCAAGGACGCAGGCTACTGCCTTGCAGCCTCGGCAGTAAAGGGAACTCTTTCGGTTATAAGCGTAGTTATGGGCTGTCCGAATGCAGATGCCAAGGATAAGGCATACTCATTCGTTGATACAAAAAATATATTCGATTATGTGTTTGAAAATTACCAAAGCATTGTTCTTGCAAAAAAAGGCGATGTTATATACGACTCCAAGGTTTCCGAGGCGAAAAACTCCACCCGTCTTGCTTTAACGGTTGAGGAGGATATCTACACCACGTTAAAAAAGACAGCCGACCCGGAAATTATTGAAAACGAGGTTACTCTTACCGCAGAAACAAAAGCACCTATAAATCAGGGAGATTTATTCGGCACAGTCACCTATTCATACAACGGCAGAGAGCTTAAAACTGTCAACCTTGTTGCAGCAAATGAAGTAAAGCGTGATTTTATCCTTCACATGATAAACAGCGTACTCGGCTTTATTTTCCACCCTGTAGTGCTGATAATAATTATACTTATCCTGGCAATATGGGTACGTATGAGAATTATACGCAACAGAAAACGCCGTTTAAGACACAGCAGAATGGTATCACAAAGCGGCAGAAATGCAAAAACGCCGCCCAGACGTGCACGCACACAGAGAAGTAGTCCATCGAATACTTCGTCCCCATCGACACATACTAAGTCATATGACCACTATAAATGGCGAAGATAAAAACAAAAGGAAGAATCGCGAGATTCTTCCTTTTATTTTTATCGAAACAATCGCTCAGAAAAACAAATGCTTGTTTTTATAAACCTCATTCGGATAAAAGTCATACATCTTTTTAAACGCATGTGAAAAGCTTGCAGTATCGGCATACCCAACCATTTCAGCGATTTTTGAAATATTGTAACGGTTCGATTTTATCAGCGACATCGCTGTGTTCATACGATAATTTCTTATATACTGATACGGAGTAATATCCATATATCTTTTAAACTTCTTAATAAAAAAATTTTTCTCAAGACACAGCTTGTCCGCAAGCTCCGATATCGAAATATCGGTATGAAAGTTTTTATGTATATAGTCGATGATAAAATGCATCATCGGGTCATCAATAGTCTCAATCGGCACAATTTCGTTCACAAGCATAAGCAGATTATTAAGGTACGATTTTGCCAGATTATAATGCCGGTTTCTCTGTGAAACCGGAAACATCGGATAAGCCTCCGCAATATCAAATGCAACCCTTGCAGCCGACCATATAAGCGGATACTTTTTAGGGTCAAGCTCAATCATTCTGTCCATCTTAATCGGCGGTACAGTGGTAAAGTCAAAAAAGCTGTGGTCGAAGCTTGTATTATCGTCCAAAGTAAGCCCGAATTTCAGGTTCTGCGGAAAGAAATAAAACATTCCTGGAGACAGCGTGTATTTTTTAATTCCATGATTATAGCGTACTGTGCCGCTGTTAACATAATATACACGGTTGACGCCTATTGTATTCACTATCTGCCACTCCTTGTGCATAGTACACCTGCCGTAAAGCGACAAGACTATATGACTGAACATTCTCCTCACCTCCGATAAACTATTTCAAACAACAATAATTATAATAGACAAAATCATTTATGTCAATAGCTATGTTATTTACAACAAGATATAAATCAGTCTTTTCTCACGCAGAATGATAGATTTTGGACAACAAAACGACAGTGTTGAACATTTACTGTCATGATATATTGAGTTATAATTATAGAAAATATTGTTTATACAATAAAGAATATAAGGAGTGAAAATTATGTTAAAACCAAAAATCGGTATTCGTCCCGTCATCGACGGAAGATGGGGCGGTGTAAGAGAAAGTCTTGAAAACAAGACTATGAGCATGGCGAAGGCGGCAGCTGAGCTTATTTCCTCGACACTTCGTTATCAGGACGGAACGCCTGTTGAGTGCGTAATTGGCTGCACAACCATCGGAAGCGGTGCGGAGGCAGCTACGGTTGCGGAGCAGTTTGCCACACAAAACATTGTTGCTACACTCTCCGTTACCCCCTGCTGGTGCTACGGAAGTGAAACAATGGACTTAGATACAAACACAATCAAGGCGGTATGGGGCTTTAATGGAACAGAGCGTCCGGGTGCGGTTTATCTTGCCGCAGTAATGGCAGCACATGCACAAAGAGGACTTCCTGCATTTTCAATCTACGGCAGAGACGTTCAGAACGTAACAGACGACACAATTCCTGCAGACGTTGCAGAGAAAATTCTCAGATTTGCCCGCTGTGCTGTAGCAGTAGGTCAGATGCGAAATAAAGCATATGTTAATATCGGCGGCATCTCAATGGGTATTGCAGGCTCATACTGCGATGTTGATTTTATGCAAAATTATCTCGGTCTTCGTCCGGAATGGGTTGACCTCACCGAAATTTTGAGAAGAATAACTCTTGAAATCTATGATAAGGCTGAATATGAAAAGGCTTATGCATGGATTAAGGATAATTGCAAAGAGGGCTTTGATAAAAATGTAGGCAAGCAGCTTCCCGAAATCATCAAAAAATCCAAGGTTGTTCCTGCCGATAAGGATTGGGAATTTATTGCTAAGTTCTCGGTTATCGTAAAGGATATCCTCTTTGGCAATCCAAAGCTTTCAGAAATGGGCTGGCATGAGGAGGCACTTGGCAGAAATGGCATTGCAGGCGGTTTCCAGGGACAGCGTCAGTGGACAGACTGGCTCCCTAACGGTGACTTTACCGAGGCTATTATGGCTTCTTCATTTGACTGGAACGGTAAGAAAGCTCCGTTTGCACTTGCTACTGAGAATGACACCTTAAACGGTATTTCAATGCTGCTTGTAACTCTGCTGACAGGCAAGGCACCTTGCTTCCACGATGTACGTACATACTGGTCACCCGACGCCGTAAAGAGAGTTACCGGCAAGGAGCTTACAGGAAAGGCTGCTGACGGAATTATCCACCTTATCAATTCCGGTGCTACCGCTCTTGACTGCACAGGTGCAGTTAAGGATGAAAACGGCGAAGGCACCATCAAGGAATGGTGGAATATGACAGACGAGGACATCAAGAACTGTATGGAGGCTACTGACTGGTGCAGAGCTGACTATGAATACTTCCGCGGCGGCGGCTTCTCGT
Source organism: Clostridia bacterium (assembly GCA_017621875.1). Taxonomy (GTDB): domain Bacteria; phylum Bacillota; class Clostridia; order UBA1381; family UBA1381; genus UBA1738. The sequence goes on along the minus strand of JAGASE010000001.1, from coordinate 492,742 downwards.
CACACTTCAAAACGCTTGCAGAAATGCCGCTTACAATGATAAGAATCAATATGATAGACGGCGTAGGTCCTACAATCCAGATTGCCGAGGGTTACTCTGTTGTTTTGGACAACGATATGCACGACAAGCTTGACAAGCGTACAGACCCGACATGGCCAACCACTTGGTTTGCTCCGATTACTACAGGCAAGGGTGCGTTTGCCGATGTATATTCGGTAATGGCAAACTGGGGTGCAAACCACGGCGTAACCGTTCACGGACACGTTGGAGCTGATGTGATAACTCTTGCGTCAATGCTTAGAATCCCTGTTTCAATGCACAACGTAAGTGAGCACAGAATTTACAGACCTCATTCATGGGCAGCCTTTGGCAAGGGCGAGGATTCGACCTCTACCGACTACAGAGCGTGCGAGGCATACGGTCCGCTTTACAAGTAATGTAGGCTGCTACAGCTAAATAATGATTAAATTGCAGAGAATGGCGTTTATGATATTCCGAAAGTATTAATTTGGATGCGGCTGTTTTTGCCGCACCCCGCAAAACACAAATCAGCCTTTCCTTAAACGCAAAAAATCCCTTGAATTATCATTCAAGGGATTTTTAATATTATTCTTCTGTTTCTGCTTCTTCAGCTTCAGCAGCTTCATCTGCGATAAACTTTTCGATATCAACAGGAACATTTTCCTCAACAGGAGCTACAGGCTCTTCAGGTGCAGCCTCCTCCTTCGGTTCTTCCTCAGCAGGAGGAGCAATTAAAGCTCTGATTGAAAGACTGATTTTGTTTGTTTCCCAGTCAATTTCAACAACCTTAGCCTCAACCTCTTCACCGATTGTGAGAACGTCCTCAGGCTTACCGATTCTCTTGTCGGCAATCTGTGAAATATGAATCAAGCCGTCAACGCTCGGCATAATTTCAGCAAATGCACCAAACGGCATCATGCGTACAATCTTACACTTGATAACGTCGCCAACATTGATTTTTGACTTAGCGATAACCCATGGATTATCCTCAGCCTTTTTATATCCCAAAGAAATCTTCTTGGTTTCCTCGTTAATGTCCTTAATATAAACCTTAAGTACATCGCCTTCCTTAACAACCTCGGAAGGATGCTTGATTTTATCCCATGAAAGCTCAGAAATATGAACAAGACCGTCAACTCCGCCGATATCAACAAATGCACCGAAGGAAGTGAGTGACTTAACTGTTCCTGTATATTCCTTACCAACCTCAGCATCTGCCCAGAACTTGTCTTCAGTTGCCTTCTTTTCTTCTTCAAGAAGAACACGAACAGAGCCAACAACACGCTTTCTTCTCTCATCAAGCTCAATAAGTCTGATTTTAACGTTTGTATTCAAAAGTGTTTCCAAATCCTGAACGTATCTGAGTGATGCCTGTCTTGCAGGAATAAATACCTGTGAATCGTTGCTGAGTGCAATAACGCCGCCTCTTACAACCTTGATGATTTTAGCGTCAAGAACTTCCTTGTTCTCATAGGCTTCCTTCATCTTGTTCCAGCTTTCCATTGCGATAAGCTTCTTTCTTGAAAGAACAACCTTACCCTCGGCATCGTTAACGCCTACAACGTAAACCTTTATAACGTCTCCCTCTTTCACAATATCAGATGCCTTTAAATAAGGATCGTCTGAAAGCTGATCGACTGCCAACTGACCATTGTATTTAAAGCCGCCAAGGTCAACAATAACTTCAGTGTTGCGTATTTCAACAACTGTTGCGTCAACAATATCTCCATTATTTAAAGTTTTGCTTTCGTACCTTTCAAAAAGTTCTGCGAAAGACTCTTCGTTTTTGATTTTTTCATCCATCGTTGTAAAAACCTCCTCGATAGTACGTGCCGGAGTTGAGGCTCCCGCCGTAATACCTATCTTTTTATTTTTTAAATATATACTCTGAGGAATATCCTCAAAAGTTTCAATGAAATATGTTTCGGAGCATTGTTCGCAAGCTATACCATAAAGCTTTTTTGTATTAGAGCTTTCACGTCCTCCGATAACAAACATTATGTCAGATTCGGCAGACAAAGCATACGCCTCCTCCTGCCTATCTTTTGTCGCACTACATATTGTATCAAAAACTACCACTGTTTTGCAAGTGTTTTTAATATTTTGTACTATTTGCACAAAAACATTTTTATTTATTGTAGTTTGTGCTACAACACAAATCGGTATTTTTTCATAATCTGACGATATTTCAAAATTTTCGTCATAGGTTATAATTGCTGAGTCATCACACCAGCCGTTTATGCCTATAACTTCGGGATGATTTTCATCGCCTACAATTACTATCTGATATCCGTTTTCGTGATGTTCTTTTACAATCTTATGAATTTTTGCCACAAAAGGACAGGTAAGGTCGATATACTCTCTTCCCGAAAGCTCGTCTATAACCGATTTTTTAACTCCGTGCGTTCTTATTACAACTGCGGTATCCTGCGGAATTTCCGACACGCTTTCGTATGCCTTAACGCCTCGCTTTTCCAAATCCTCAACCACCTGGGAGTTGTGAATTATCGGTCCTAAGGTGGCGATTTTCTTATCACCGCTCTCAACGGTTTCATAAACCTTATCAACAGCACGTTTAACGCCGTAGCAAAAACCTGCTGTTTTGGCAATTTTTATACTCATTTTGCCTCCTTAGCAGCATCTAATGAATAAACACTTTTCATAATAGAATGGCTTAGCTCCTGCAGCTTTTCCACCGAAAGCTTCTCGCCGTAGTATTCATCAAAGTAAATAGGCTCGCCGTAAATAACCGTAATTTTGCCCATCCAGCGGTATTTGCCGCTTATCAAAACAGGAATGACCGGCACCTTTGCATGTGTTGCAATCATTGCCACACCCGGCTTCGGATCAGCCTTTTCGTTCTCCGGAACACGCTTTCCCTCCGGGAACATCATCATTATATTCTCATGCTTCAAAATAGTCAGTGCAGTTTTTATAGCACCGATATCTCCCTTTCCTCTATGTACCGGAAAAGCTCCAAGCCGACTTATCAAAAATCCGAAAAGCTTATTTTTGAAAAGCTCGCTTTTCGCCATAAAGGACAGCTTTCTCGGACAGGTAAGCGGAACAATAACCGGGTCCCAGTTGCTTTTATGATTAACCGCCAAAATTACTCCGCCCTCTATAATATTGTTTTTTCCTACAACTTTTATTCTGAAAATAAATAAAAGCAAAAATCTTAAAACAGCTTCCACAATCCAATAAAACATCTTACTCTGCTCCCTTAATTATTTCGGTAATTCGCTCAATTACCTCATCAATAGTCATATCCGAGGTATCTACAAGCACGGCGTCATCCGCCATTTTAAGAGGTGCAAATTCGCGTTCTGAGTCATTTTTATCGCGATACTCAATATCTTTCTTCACCTTCTCAAAATCTGCAGCCATACCCTTTTTTTCAAGCTCTGCAAAACGGCGTCTTGCACGCTCGTCCACAGAAGCCGTCAGAAATATTTTTACCTCTGCATCGGGCAAGACATAAGTACCTATATCCCTTCCGTCCATTATAACAGAGCTTTTTTCGGCAAGCCTTCTCTGCAGCTCAACAAGCTTCAACCGTACTGCCGGAATAGTGGCAATATCTGATGCCCCTATACTTGCGTCCGCCTCGCGGATACGCTCCGACACGTCCCTTCCGCAAAGAAGAATCCGCTGTCCGTCATCGTCATATTCGATGTCTATTTTTATTTTGTTAAGAATTTCATTAGAAAACGCGTCTGCTACAATTTCTATGCCGTTTTCCAGAGCATAAACCGCAGCCGCACGATACATTGCACCGGTATCAATATATACAAAGCCTAAATTCTTTGCAACAGCCTTTGCAATGGAGCTTTTTCCCGCTCCTGCAGGTCCGTCAATCGCAACTCGTATCATCATATCCTCTTTTCTATGCATTTTCGCCGGCTAAAAAGCCCGTAGAATATGCAATCTGTAAATTAAATCCGCCTGTGTATGCGTCAACATCTATTACCTCACCTGCAAAATACAGCCCGGAAACAAGCTTTGACTCCATCGTGGACGGATTTATCTCAGAAACCTTAATTCCGCCGGAGGTTATAATAGCCTCGCTCACAGGACGCGTGCCTTTAACCGTCAGCGTAAGCGACTTGATAATCTCTCCCAACCTCTGCCGCTCCTGCCGCGTGATATTGCACACCTCTTTATGCGGTTCAAGTCCCGCACATTCTATTATAACAGGAATTATAGCTTTAGGCAATAGTTCATCTAACGAATTTTGCAGATGTTTTTTGTTAAATTTCTCAAAATCCCTCAAAATTCGTGCATCAAGCTGCTGAAAATCAAGTGCCGGCTTTAAATCAATCACGATTTTTGCATTTTCCTTTGCCTTTTTAAGGTGACAGGACGCTGACAGAACAATCGGTCCCGAAACGCCGAAATGTGTGAACAGCATTTCACCGAAATCACTGTATATTTTCTTGCCGCTTTCGCTCAAAAGCGTAAGCTCAACATTTTTAAGCGAAAGTCCCATAAGCTCTTTTGCCCACTTTTCCTTGGTTTCGATAGGAACAAGCGACGCCTTCGGCTCTACTACGCTATGTCCGACACTTTCGGCAAGGCGGTATCCGTCGCCGGTCGAGCCTGTCTGCGGATAGGAAACTCCGCCCGTTGCTATTATTACGCTGTCTGCATCGATTTTTCCCGATGTAGTCTTTACTCCCGTAATTCTTCCATCTTCGGACAAAAGCCCGGTTACTCTGTCCTTTAAAAGCCTTACGTTTTTGCCGAGTGCATACCGCTTTAATGCGTCGGCAACATCATGTGCATTGTCGCTTTCGGGAAAAACGCGTCCGCCGCGTTCCACCTTGGTCGGAACTCCGAGGGAATTTATAAGCGAAACAATGTCGTCATTCGTAAAGCTGTAAAGTGCACTGTATAAAAAACGGCTGTTTGTGGGTATATTCTGCATTATATCCTCAATATCCGCCGTATTGGTAATATTGCATCTGCCCTTGCCTGTTATACGCAGCTTTTTACCCAAGAAATTATTTTTTTCTATAAGAATAACCTTTTTAACGCGGTCTTTAAGCCGTCCGCAGGCTATCATTCCGGCAGGTCCGCCGCCGATAACAACTACAGTTTTATCCGTCATTTTTATCATATACCTCGTATTCGTCCCAGATTTGCTCCAGCTTTTCAAGATTTTTCTGCATTTTTTCCTTATTACTCATGCCGACTGCAACAAGCAGGGCGTTTATTACGCTGAGCGGTGCAGCAAGTGAATCCACAAAGGATGCAGCGTCGCTTTCCGCTATAAGGCAAAGCTCCGATTCCGGCACTATCGGCGAGCTTTTACTGTCGGTTATTCCGATAACGGTCGCACCGTTATTCTTTGCATATCTCAAAGCCTTTATGGTATTTTTTGAATATCTCGGAAAGCTGATTCCGATTATAACATCTCCTTTTTTTACATTTAAAATTTGCTCAAAAAGGTCATCGCCACCGGTAGATTTTATAAGACAGACATTGTCAAAAATAAGATGCAGATAAAACCCTGCAAACTCTGCCAGTGCCGCGGCACTTCTTACGCCTGTCACATACACCTTGTTCGCCGACGATATTGCCTCGGCTGCACGTTCAAACTGACCCTTGTCAATCGTTTCCAGTGTTTTTTCGATATGTCCCATATCCGACTTTAATATGCTTGACAAAATATCGCGGCTTCCGATTTTTTCATATGCCAGCTCCATTCTCTGAACAGAGGTAAGCTGCGATTTCACAAGCTCCTGCAAGCCCTTTTGCAATGCAGGATAACCGTCAAAACCAAGCTCATACGCAAATCTCACCACCGTGGATTCGCTTACTCCTGTTTTTTCGGAAAGCTTCCCCGCCGTCATATACGCTGCCTTTTCACAGTTCTCGGTTATATACGCCGCAATTATTTTTTGACTTTTACTGAAATCTGCACTTTTCTCTTTTATCGTGCGTATAATATCATTCATCAGTTTTTTCCTTGCTTTCTTTTCCGTCTTTGTCGTAAATATACCATTTTTCAATGTTTTTGTACGGATTAAATTCGTTCGGCTTTACCGTGCCCGAAACATATGAGCCGTAAATAACATTTTCCGTTCTGAAATACAGCGGCACATACGGCGGGTCGGAATAAAATTTCTGCATAAATTCCGCTATTCCGGCCTTGTATACCTCATTATCGGTAACACCGTAAAGGCGTGACATCACTTCATTTATTCCACTTATGTCAAAATTGAAATAATTATCCGATGCCGTAAGCATGGTTGCCGGATTCAGATTCGGCTCAACCTCAATCTCGCCTACAAACATATCAAAGTCATCGCCCGAAATTTTTGCGATATAGTCCGCATATGACACCTTTTCAACCGTCACCGAAAATCCCGACGCCTTCAGGCTGTCCGCAATACCGTCTGCCAGGGCCGCCCTTTGTGTGTTATCCGAGTTTACCAGGATTCGTACAAAAAGCGGTACTCCCGCCTTATAATATATCCCGTCGCTTAACGTATACCCATCATCTGCAATCAGATTTTGCGTATAATCCTGCGGCTGCTCGCCTGCAGTCACTCCCTGATACGCCCATGAAGACGGATTTATTGCAAGTTCGGACACCCTTCCATGCCCGTATGCATCATTTTCCAAAATCTTCTGCTTGTCCAAAAGTCCGATTATCGCCTTTCGTATATTTACCGAAGAAACTGCACTGCTTGCTGTGTTAAAGCCGAGAAAAACCATCTTATCCGAGACGATTTCCTCTGTATGAGAATTCATTTTCGGGGTTGCCGCCTCAAGACTCAGCTCGTCCGAGGTAATCACATCAATCTCACTTACGTTAAATGCCTCAGCAACCGCATTTTTATCCTTCAAGAGCTTTACCAAAATGCGTTTTTTTGAGCTTTCTCCGCCATGCCATATAGAGTTCGGCATCAAAATCATCTCGGTACTGCTTTTTGATTCAAGCTTATATGAGCCTGTGCCAACAGGAGAAAAGCTTCCGTCCGATACATACTTCGTGCTTTTTGAAATCACAGGAAAGGTGAGAAGATATGCAGATGAAGGCTCGGCACGTTCAAAATTAATAACTACCTGTGTTTTACTTGTTGCAGTAAAGCTTCTTATTTTATCCGAAATTTTGCCGTACAAACCGCCTGCAGAACGCATTTTACTCAAAGTATAAACAACATCATCGGCTGTAAAATTCGTTCCGTCCTGCCACTTTACTCCCTCCTTCAAATTTACCGTAATCTGTGTTCCGTCTTGCGAGAGAGAGTATCCACTTGCCAAAACAGGCTCAAGAGCTTTGTCAGCACCTAAAGTAAACAGCGGCTCATATACAATATTCATTATTTTTCGTACACTCTCCGACTTTGTTTCAAGCGGATTAAGCGTGTCAAGGTCATACATGCCGAGCTTGATATCGGACGAATCCTCAATCACAACCAGCTCGCCGCTCTCGACATAACCCTCTTCACTTTCCGACCTGCCGCAGGCGGCAAGCCCTGCCGACAGCATCATAATCAGTATCGCAAAAATTATCCTTTTTATATCAAACATTCCTCTCGTATCTATTTAAGCTCCATTATCGCCGCCATAACGCCGCGTCTGCCGTTGGTTTTACGATGCGAAAACAAAAGGTCACTGCTGCAGTAGGTACAGATGCCGGAATTTACAATGTTTTCTTTCGGTATACCGCAGCCCAAAAGCTGCATTTCAATCGCCTTTTGCATATCAACATGATATTTTTCGTGCTTTTCCAAAACCGTTTCACCAAATTCATGAAGAAAAATCTCGGCAACCTCATCACCGACCTCAAAATGGCATACTTTTATAGACGGTCCGATAGCGGTCAGTATATTCTGTGGCTTTGATGAAAATTCATTCATCATTTTCCGCACAACCTTTTCGCCTATGCGTAGAACTGTACCCTTCCAGCCCGAATGAGCAAGTGCAATAACGCGGTTTTCGGTATCAAGAAAATACAGCGGTACGCAGTCTGCTCCGAAAACTGCAAGCGGCACACCGCTTTGGCAGGTTATAAGAGCATCGGCATCGTCCAGCTTCTGCGGCTTTGTTATACCGTTTCCGCAGTCTGCCCTTTCCGCTACATATATTGTATCACTGTGAACCTGTTTTGAAAAGACCAAATCTTCAAAATTTACATCTATTTCATCACATATAATTTTGTAATTCTTTAAAATATTTTCCTTCTTATCATCGCAGTTCATGCGAAGATTGAGACTCCTGTATTCATTTTCGCTCACTCCGCCGTTTCGCGTAGTAAAGCAATGCTTAACCAAGCCGGTTTTCTCAACTTCGTCTATTGTATAATACTGCAAATCACCGTGAGTTTTAAGTCTGAACATCCTTTTTCTCCTTAAAATATTCCCAAACTGCTGCCGCTGTCCTTTTATCAACCGCCGCACAAAGCTCCTCTAATGAGGCTTTCTTTATCCTTTCAAGCGTACCGAAATGCTTCATCAGTGTGCCTTTTTTCACCTCGCCCACGCCTTTTATATCATCAAGCTCGGATTTAGTCATGTTCTTATTTCTGAGCTTTCTGTGATAGGTTACGGCACTGCGATGCACCTCGTCCTGAACCTTCGTGATAAACTTAAAAACACTGTCAAGCGGCGACAGCTCAATTTCTCCGGCGTCAGAAAGCAGCCCACGCGTCCTGTGCCGCGAGTCCTTGACCATTCCGTACACAGGAACATCGCAGTCAATCGCCTCCATAATCTCCTTTACCGAAGACATTTGTCCCTTTCCGCCATCAAGCAAAATCAGGTCGGGAAGCGGCAAAAATTTTGCCTCCTCCGCCAAAAGTGTACCTTCCTCAATTTTCTTTTCCTCGTCCTTTGCATGGCGGAAACGGCGGTATATGACCTCCTGCATCGCAAGGAAATCATTCGCTCCTTCAAAGGACTTTATTTTGAAGTGACGATAATCCTTTTTTGACGGCTTTCCGTTTACAAAGACTACCATTGACGCCACATTATCACTGCCCGAAATATTAGAAATATCATAGGACTCAATCCTTACAGGAATTTTTTCCATGCTTAGCTTTTTCGCAATATCTGCGGAAATTTTATTTTTTGACTCGGAGTATTTAATATTGTTTATTCTATAATTTTCGGCAGCCATTTCGGCATTTTTATGCACCATCGTAACAAGCTGCTTTTTTTCGCCTTTTTGAGGAGTTACAATATTAACCTTGCTGCCTCTTTTCTCCGAAAGCCACTTTGATATAACGTCCGCATCAACAATTACATGCTCGGCAAGAATTTCCTTCGGAATATTCTCTGCCTCCGAATAAAACTGCTTTATAAAGTCCGACAAAACCTCTCCGTTCTCTATATCCTGCGTATCATCGATTCTGTAGTTGCAATGCCCTGTTATTTTACCACCTCGCACAAAAAATATCTCAACAAATGACTTTCCTCCAAAACGTGAGGACGCAATGATGTCCATGTCGGTCTGACGATCGGTATTGATGATTTTCTGTTTTTCCTCAAAGCGTTTTACCGCCTCGATTTTATCCCTAAGTGCCGCAGCCTTTTCAAACTCGGTATTTTTTGACGCCTCTATCATCTGAGCGTGCATATCTGCTAAAAGCTTTTCATGATCGCCCTCCAAAAATGAGCATATGTCAAAAAACACCCTGCGGTATTCCTCGCGTGAAACACTTCCTTTTATACATGGTGCAAAGCAGTTATTTATATGATAGTTAAGGCATGGTCTGCCCTTTCCGATATCCTCAGGAAATTTTCTTGAGCAAAGCGGCGGCTTGAATATTTTCTGCACAATCTCCAGTGCCGCACGCACAGTCTGCATGCCTGTATACGGTCCGAAATACTTCGCACCGTCCTTTTTAAGCGTCCGAGACATATAGATGCGTGGATAATCCTTATTTATGGAAACCTTCAGATAAGGATACTGCTTATCGTCCTTCAATAATATATTATATTTGGGACGATGCTTTTTTATAAGGTTACATTCCAGTACCAATGCCTCAATTTCCGAATCGGTGACAATATATTCAAAGTACGCAACATTATTGACCATTGCAATCACCTTTGGCGAATGGTTTTTATTGCTCCCGAAATACTGCCTTACTCTGTTTTTCAGAATTTTCGCCTTGCCCACATAGATAATCTCATCATCGGAATTATGCATTATATATACTCCCGGCAGCTCCGGCAGATTTTTAAGTTCTTCTTCAAAATTAAACATAGGAATCCTTTTAAATAATAAAATTTCTCTGTAAATTGAAAAATAACCCCACCATTATCAGCAGAGTTATTTGAGCTATTTAAGTAAAAATCATTCGGTGAAATTTGAAGCAATCAAATTAACCAACGTAACAACTGCTTCTTCCTCATCATTTCCGTCCGCAATTATATTAATGGTAGTTCCCTTGGTAATTCCCAAAGACAACACACCCAGCAGACTTTTTGCATTTACTTTACGCTCGTCTTTTTCTACCCATATACTCGATTTGAATTCATTTGCCTTTTGTATAAAAAATGTTGCAGGGCGGGCATGCAGCCCAACCTGATTTTGAACCTCAACTTCTTTTGAATACATAAAGAATCCTCCTTGCAAAGCATTTCCGAAAATACATACATTATTAGAATACTAAAAATTGTATTAAACGTCAACCCTATTTAGTAAAAAACAGAAATTTTAGTTAAAGATACCCTATTAACAAAAATTTTATTCATCATTTTTGTCATTTTCGACAAGATTATTCTTGTCGGTGCTCGTACCGCCATTAGTCAGCATTTCGCGTACCTTGCTCTCAATTTCTGAAGCAAAGTCGGGATTTTCGTCCATATATTTTTTGACATTATCCCTACCCTGTCCCAGTCTCTCTCCGTTATATGAGAACCATGCACCGCTCTTTTTGATTATATCAAACTTTGTTGCCATATCGAGAATGTTTCCGTTCTTGGAAATTCCCTCGCCGTACATAATATCAAATTCCGCTTCCTTAAACGGAGGTGCAACCTTATTTTTAACAACCTTAACTTTAGTTTTATTACCTATAAGCTCAGTACCGTTTTTAATCGGCTCCTGACGTCTTACCTCAAGACGCACCGAGGCAAAGAACTTGAGTGCTCGTCCGCCGGGCGTGGTTTCGGGGTTTCCGTAGATAACTCCCACCTTTTCACGAAGCTGATTTATAAATATTACCGCGGTTCCGGACTTTGCGGTAATGCCGGTAAGCTTACGAAGTGCCTGAGACATAAGTCTTGCAAGAAGTCCCACATGAGCTCCGCCCATTTCGCCTTCAATCTCAGCCTTTGGTACAAGTGCCGCAACCGAGTCGATTACCACAACATCAAGTGCACCGCTTCGTACCAATGCCTCGGCAATTTCGAGTGCCTGCTCGCCCGTATCAGGCTGCGACACGATAAGATTATCGATATCTACACCGAGATTTTTTGCGTAAACCGGGTCAAGTGCATGCTCTGCGTCAATAAATGCCGCCTCTCCGCCGCGTTTTTGAGCCTCTGCAACAACATGCAGGGCAACAGTAGTTTTACCCGATGATTCAGGTCCGTATATTTCTATGACTCTGCCCTTTGGTATTCCGCCTACGCCCAGTGCCATATCAAGCGTCATTGCACCGGTAGGGATTGCGTCAACATCAACGTGCGGAGCTTCGCCCAGCTTCATTATGCTGCCCTTTCCGTACTGCTTTTCAATCGCACCGAATACGGCAGATAGTGCCTTTCTTTTTTCTTCTCTATCTTCGATTACCACAACAGGTTTCTTTTCTGCTTGCTTCTTTTCCATCAGAAATCCTCCGAAATTTGTATAGATTATATATTAATCATAACACTTTTGTTGATATTATACACTATTTTGTCTGAAATTGCAATAGTTTTCACTATAATTTAGGATATACTTCAATTTTTTCTACCCCTTCCACCGCTGCATTTATAAGTGCATCGACATCAAGACGCTTTTCGCTCCTTTCCACAAGCTCACGTTTCGGATTTGTGGTTGGATGTTTCGGTGTAAATACAGTGCAGCAATCCTCATAAGGCAAAATTGAGGTTTCAAAGGTGTCTATCGCATGAGCACGCTCTATAATTTCGGTCTTGTCCATACCGATAAGCGGACGCAGCACCGGCATATCCACTACCGAATTTGTAACGTCCAGTGCCGCAAGAGTCTGCGACGCAACCTGCCCTGCACTTTCGCCCGTAACAAGTGCCTGTGATTTATGCTTTTTTGCCAGTATTTCCGATATTTTCATCATAAACCTACGCATTATAAGAGTCATATGCTCCTCCGGGCAGTTATCGCGTATGGCAAGCTGAATATCGGTAAAAGGTACAATATACAGGTTTATCTTAGACGTATACCGAGCAATTATTGACGCAAGCTCTATCACCTTTTCCTTTGCCCTCTCACTTGTGTACGGAAAGCTGAAAAAGTTAATTGCGTCAAGCTCAATTCCACGCTTTGCAATCATATGTCCGGCAACCGGGCTGTCGATACCTCCTGATAACAGCAGCGTTGACTTTCCGCCCGTTCCTATCGGCATACCGCCCTGACCGCGAAGCCTGTTTTCGCGGCAATAGACAAACGAATGCTTGTCCCGAACCTCCACCTGAACAGTCACTTCAGGGTTATGCACGTCCACAACAAGCCCCTCGCACGCCTCGTGAAGATATCCTCCCACCTCAATGGAAAGCTCCACCGAGTTAAGCGGAAACTTCTTGTCCGAACGCTTAGCCTCCACCTTGAACTTGCGTCCCGGCTTTAAATCCGCTCCGCAGTAGGTAAGTGCGGTTTCCTTTATACTTTCAAGCGTTTTCTCGCAAACTGCCGCACGCGTTACCGAAACAATACCGAAAACAAGCGAAAGCCTCTCGCACACAACGTCCAAAAGCTCCTCGTCCTTTACTTCAATATATATGGTTGCTTGTGCAATGGTTATGCGTGTTTCTGCAATATTTTTTATTGCGTCCGCAATATTTTGTATTAATATTTTTTCAAATTTGGGACGGTTGCCGCCCTTTAAAATTATTTCGCCGTATTTTACCAAAATTATTTCTTTCACAAGTCTACCTCACATATTTTCTGATATTTTCAACTTCATTTTTAAGCGTCTGCACAACAAAATCCACGTCAAAATCCTCATCCGAAAAGCTAAAGCGTACCGCTCCCTTTATTTCCTCCGCCGTAAGCCCCATCGCCGTAAGCACATGGCTCGGCATCGGCTTATTTGACGAGCATGCAGAGCCGGTGGAAACATAAATTCCCTTAGCCTCTAAGCTGTGCAGAAGAATTTCCGCCTTAATTCCGAGAAAGGACACATTTAAAACATATCCCGAATTATCGTCCGAGCCGTTGATTTTTACATTATCAATATTTTCAAGTATTTTGTTTTTAAGCTCCGTCCGCTTATCCGGGCTTATTCGGCAAAAGCCCTCAACAGCCGCTCCGAAAGCCGCAATTCCCGAAACATTTTCAGTTCCCGAACGCATGTTCTTCTGCTGACCGCCGCCGCAGATAATCGGGTTTATATTGATATTATCGGCAATATACAAAGCTCCCGTACCCTTTAAGCCGTGAATTTTATGTCCGCTCATCGAGAGCATATCAATTCCGCATTTTTTTGCATTTATGTCAACCTTCAAAAAGCCCTGTACCGCATCGCAGTGAAGTGCCGCCTTGGGAGCTTTTTCACGCATAAGCTCCTTCAGCTTGTCAAACGGCTGAATTACTCCGGTTTCGTTGTTCACCGCCATAACACTTACCAAAATCGTATCCTTGCAAAGAGCTTTTTCAAATTCTGAAAGCAGGATTTTGCCGTCCCTGTCCACGTCAAGATAAGTCACCTCAAAACCGTTTTTCTCCAGAACATGAAACGGCTCAATAACCGACGGATGCTCAATTTTTGTTGTAATAACATGATTTCCGCGTTTTTTATTTGCAAATGCGTAGCCTAAAATTGCAGTGTTGTTTGATTCTGTTCCGCCCGATGTAAAATATATATTTTTCGGCCGAACGCCTATTACGCGGGCAGTTTTCTCCTTTGCCGCCGATATTATTTTCTCTGCCGAAAGCCCAAGCCCGTGCAGACTGGACGGATTTCCAAAGCAGTCAAAGGTGCTTTTAACAGCCTCGCACACTGCTAAAGACGGCTTTGTTGTCGCCGCATTATCAAGATATATCATTCTAATCTCTGCTCCTTATAACAAAGGCGGTACCCTTGTCTATTTTAATACTGCAGCTTTCTGCAGTCATCATATTGCTGACGCCGAGGCTTGTCCCGCTTTTTATCACTCCGCCCGAAAGCGGATAATCAAGTCCGCTTGTTGTAACTCCGACAGCATCGCCGCCAAACGGAATAATTGAAATGGTATCACCGATGTTTCCACAAATTGTCATCTCACTCTCTGCAAAATATATCTCGTTATACTCGTCAATTATCACCGCATTTATACCCTTTAGCTGTTCAAGCAGCGAAATATTGGCAAGAGTATGATCCATTCTCGTTCCAATCATGCCGAAAAGCAGCACGTCGGAAAAACCATGCTCAAGTGCATAGTGAACTACAAGCTCACTGTCGGTAAAATCCTTGCGTGCAGGATATACAATCTTATTCTCAGGCAGGTCGCGGCTTTCTACAGAATCCATATCGCCTATCACGATATCGGGTGAAATTCCGCAGCTTTTCGCACGGTCATAGCCGCTGTCGGCACAAATTATAAAATCCCCGTCTTCTATATATTTATTTATGTATTCTCCGACATTTCCGCCGCAGATAATTACTGCTCTCATGTTTCAAAAAATTTCCTTCCATTATCAGCCTTTGCTGCAAAACTCCTTAAACCTCTTCTAAAAGTCCCTTTACAGAGCCTGTAATATCGTCATTAAACACCGCAGAGCCTGCAACAATAACATTTGCACCGCATTCTAAAACAGCCTTTATGTTATCCTTTTTAATGCCGCCGTCAACCTCGATAAGAAAATCCTCGCCGCACAGTCTTCTAAGCTCTGTTATCTTCGGATTTACCGATTCTATGTACTTTTGTCCGCCATGTCCCGGATTAACACTCATAACAAGCACCATATCCACCTTTTCAAGATACGGTTTCACCGCCTCAACAGGCGTTCCCGGATTTAACGAGATTCCTGCCTTTTTACCGAGGGAATGAATCAAATCTATACATTCCTCCGCTTTCTCGGTTGCCTCCACATGGAAGGTTATCATGTCCGCTCCCGCATCGGCAAAGCTTTCGATATACCTCTCAGGCTCGGTAATCATCAGATGCACGTCAAAAAACAGTCCCGATATCTTGCGTAAGCATTTATAAACACACGCTCCGAAGCTAATATTCGGCACAAAAATGCCGTCCATAACGTCGATATGAAGCCACTTCGCTCCTGCTTCTTCAATTTCCTTAATCTGCTCTCCCAAAACCGAAAAATCAGCGGAAAGCATTGATGGTGATAGTATCATTATTTTTCCCAATCCTTTATATTTTTTAGTTGATTATAAAGCTCAACATAGCTTTCGTAACGGCTTTGAGCTATCTCACCGCACGCAAGCCGCTGCTTAATAACGCAGTCCGGCTCATTTATATGCGAGCAGCCCTTAAAACGGCAGCTGTCGCCAAAATCCCGCATTTCGGGAAAATATTTATATAAATCCGCCGCCTTTATGCGATTTACCTCAAATGAGCTAAACCCCGGAGTGTCAAGTACAAATCCGCCGCCGGCAAGCTCCAAAAGCTCCACATGCCGTGTGGTATGCCTGCCTCTTTTTATTTTTTCCGAAACGCTGCCTGTTTCCTGACAGGTATCGGTCAAAAGATTTAAAATTGTAGATTTCCCCACACCGGAAAGTCCTGCAAATGCCGAGGTTTTATCCTTTAAATAAGGCAGCAGCTTTTCAAATCCGTCTTCGCTTGCCGCACTGACTTCAAGCACACAGTAGCCTGCCTTTTGATAAATCTCCCGCAGCTCTTTTCCCGATTTTACGTCGGTTTTGTTGACCAGAATAATAGGACAAATTCCGCTTTCTTCTGCATTAACCAGGAGCTTGTCTATCAAAAATACATTCGGCTCCGGGTCTGTCGCCGCAGCAACAATTACCAGAATATCTATGTTTGCGACCGGCGGACGGATAAGATGCGAGCTTCTTTCATATATTTTGTCAATGCTGCCCTTGCCGTTTTCAATCGAAATTTCCACTCTGTCTCCGATGCACGGCTTTATATTATCCTTGCGAAAAATTCCGCGTGCCTTACATTCATAAACGTTATTATCGGTAGCCTTTACATAGTAAAAGCCACCGATTCCTTTAATTATCTTTCCCTTCATATCAGTCAAACGAAATCACTCTGTCTACAACTAACTTGCCGTCTATATACGCCTGAACGCTTGCATCCTTTGAGGACTGCACAACTATGTCAACCGTTCCCTCAGATTTTGCATGAGTCTTGTCGTGAATAGTCTTTCCGTTGGCAACAACCTTTATATGCACTGTTTCATTTGCGTCATCGGGAATGGTTATTGTAAGGGTTTTTCTCTTCATTTCCGCCACCGGCGTCTGAGGAGGCGTAGGCGTCGGTGTTGACATTCCGCGGCTTACGACAATATTTACCTTTGAGCCTTTTTCCACTCCGGTTTTTGCAGATGGCGTCTGTGCTATGACAGTTCCTTCAACCGATTCGCTCTCCTGCGTTTCAACCTCGCCTACCATAAGTCCTGCAGCCGCTATTAACGAGCGTGCCTCGCTTTCTGTGTGACCTGTAACCTTTGGCACAACAGCCTGCTCAACCTCAGGTGTCTCCTCCTCTGCACTGACATATACCTTTACGGTATCGCCCTTCTCGGCATCTTCTCCTGCTTTAGGTGACTGTCTTATTACATAGCCATACTGAATAGTCTCACTAAATTCCTCCACAAGCTCGCATTTAAAGCCCTGTACCTCAAGACGCTTTTTTGCGTCCTCATATTTCAGATTTTCAACATCGGGAATTTTAAGATCTGCACCTTCTCCTGCTGAGCTTAATGTAACGGTAATCTTTCTGTTCTTCTTTACATATTGATTAAATCCCGGATTCTGCTTTATAACCCTGCCTTCTTCAACCTCGTCCGAAGGCTCATATTCAATCTTTTCATTAAGCCTCAGCTCTGCCGCTTCAAGGGTTGCCTCCGCCTCCTCAAGCGTCATGTTGGTAAGGTCGGGAACCTGATACTCCTGTGCACCGCCGCTCATAAATGAAAAAGTCAAAATTCCGATTACCAAAGCTGCCAAAACCGCTAAAACAATAAGGCGGTTTCTTTTGATTTGCTGACGCTTTTTATTTCTTG
The DNA here is from genome assembly GCA_017621875.1 of Clostridia bacterium. Classification (GTDB taxonomy): domain Bacteria; phylum Bacillota; class Clostridia; order UBA1381; family UBA1381; genus UBA1738. Next base: position 475,390 of record JAGASE010000001.1, on the reverse strand, counting down.
TATTACGACGCATAGCATACTCCTCTTTCGTCTGCTGCTCATTTATACGCTTGGTTTCAAACCTGTCCTCTATCTCCTCCGATACCGCATGGACAGTACCTATAACCGCCTCCAAATCGCTTACCATAGCCGCTGCCGACTGATATCTTAAATGCTGCTCCTTGGAAATTGCCTTCATAACAATTTCGGCAACCCTATCCGGAATTTCAGGATTTATTATACGCAAATCCTTAGGATCCTGCTCCAGCTTGGTGATTGCGATTGCAACAGGATTCGCCCCGTCAAAAGGCACCTCGCCCGTTAACATTTCATAAAGCACCACGCCGAGGGAATATATATCGCTGCGTTCATTTGTAAAGCCGCCGCGTGCCTGCTCCGGCGAAATATAATGCACCGAGCCCATACCGCCGCTTCCTGCGACAAGTGTTTCGCTGCTTGTTGCCTGTGCAATTCCAAAGTCTGCAACTTTAAGCATTCCATCCCTTGCCATAAGCACATTATGCGGCTTTATGTCGCGATGAACAATATTGTTTGCATGTGCACAGTCCAATGCTCTGCCGATTTGTGCCGCAAAATCACACGCCTTGCTCCAGGAAAGTCTGCCCTTATTTTGTATATATTCCTTAAGCGTAATCCCGTCCACAAATTCCATTACTATGTAGTCGAGCTCTCCACTTTCGCCCACATCATATACCTGCACGATATTCGGATGCGACAAGCGTGCCGCCGCCCTTGATTCGGTATTGAATTTTTTTACAACTTCCGGGTCAAACTTTAAGGAATCCTTTAAAACCTTAAGTGCCACATATCTGTTTAAAACATGGCATTTCGCCTTGTAAACTGTAGCCATGCCGCCTGAACCGATTTTTTCAACAATTTCGTATCGATTACCGATAACCTTACCCACCAAATAATCCGAATTCATAAAAGAAAGCTCCTTTCAATCATATATCAAATGCAAGACAGGTGATGTTGTCGTTGCCGCCCTTTTTGTTGGCAAGAAGCACAAGTGCGTCCACACCCTCCTGCAGGTCTTCATTTTCGTTAATTATGCTCATAATCTGTGCGTCGCTTACAAGGTTTGTAAGACCGTCCGAGCTTATAAAAACAACCTCGCCGTTATAATCCCGTATACTTACGTCCACCTTGATTGACGGCTCTGTTCCGATTGCACGCGTTATCAGATTTTTCTGAGGGTGATTTTTTGCGTCATCACTGGTGATTCTGCCTCGCCTTAAAAGCTCCTGCACAAAAGAATGGTCGGTTGTTACCTGATTTATTGAATCCTCCGAAATGGTATAAACTCTGCTGTCACCCACGTGAACAACGATGAGCTTATTTCGGTACACAAACGCCATTGACGCCGTTGTTCCCATACCCGCCGCCTCCTCGTGATGACGCGAATATTCATAAATCTCGGAATTTGCTTCGATAAACGCTCTGCGTATCATCTCACCAAGCTCCACATAATCCATATCAGGGTTAAATTTTCTTATAATGTGGTCCTTTACTATCATGGTAGTCATTCTGCTCGCAACCTCGCCTGCCTTATAGCCTCCCATGCCGTCTGCAACCATTCCGCCGACAAGATTTTCATTTTGGTACGAAAAATAACTGTCCTCATTGATTTTCCGCACTCTGCCCATATCAGAGCACGCCCCCATTCTCATAAAATCACCTCATTTCCAAAAAATTTTATATTACAAAAGCTTTTTTCTCAGTTGACCGCAGGACGCCTGAATGTCACTGCCCAGCTCACGCCGCACCGTTGCGTTTATTCCCTTTGCACAAAGCCTTTCGCAAAACGCCCGTATTTCTTTTTTATCGCCCTTATGATAATCCCGTTCCTCAATTTTGTTTACGGGAATTAAATTCACATGTGCAAGCATTCCCTTCAAAAGACCTGTCAGTTCATCGGCATTTTCCGCAGAATCGTTCACTCCGCTTATCAGCGAATATTCAAAGCTTATTCTGCGTCCCGTCGCCTTTATATAATCCCTGCACGCCTTTATCAGCTCTTCTATCGGATATTTTTTATTTATCGGCATTATCGAGCTTCGTATTTCGTTGTTTGGTGCATGCAGTGAAACCGACAGCGTAATCGGCAGATTTTTTTCGGCAAGCTCGTAGATTTTCGGCACAACTCCGCAGGTTGACAGCGAAATATGCCTGTACCCTATATTTATACCATCGGGATGATTTACATTATGCAAAAATTTTACAACATTATCAAAATTGTCAAGCGGCTCGCCAATGCCCATCATTACGATATTGCTTATTCTCTCGCCTATATCCTTCCCGGCAAAAATCACCTGATTTAAAATTTCTCCCGGCGTAAGACTTCGGTAAAGTCCGCCAATCGTGGACGCACAAAAGCCACAGCCCATACGGCAGCCCACCTGCGACGAAATGCATATCGAAATACCATGCTTATAGTACATAACTACGCTCTCTATGCAGTTGCCGTCGGGCAGCTCAAATAAATATTTTGTGGTTTTATCTATCTTTGAAACATATTTCTCGCGTATTTTCAAGGTTGAGACAACGCACTGCTTGGAAAGCTTTTCACGCGTATTTTTTGAAAGATTTGTCATTTCATCAAAGCTCTCCACGCCCTTATGGAGCCATGAAAAAATCTGCTTTGCACGAAATTTCGGCTCGCCCAGCTCTTTTAAAAATTCCGCCAGCTCATCAAATTCAAAGTCCTTTAAATCTATCATCACATTACCCTTTTTATCTTGGAAATAAAAAATCCGTCAGTGTTATCTATGTTTGGATAAAGCGTTATATAGCCTTCGTTTTCACGCATTAAAGGCTCGGGAAGCTCTATCCTCACAAATTCATACTCCTTATTTCGCTTAACAAATTCACATATAACATCTTCATTTTCACGTCGGTCAAGCGTGCAGGTGCTGTATACCAGCTCGCCGCCCGGCTTTAAATATTTTGCGGCATTTTCCAAAATCCTGTACTGCAAAATCGGCAGCTCCGCCGCATTCTCCTTATGCCATTTTATATCGGGCTTTCTTCGTATTATTCCAAGCCCCGAACATGGAACATCGGCTAAAACTCTGTCCGCAGTTCCGATTAGTTCTTCCTTCAGTTCTGCCGCGTCATGACATTCTGCCTCAATAATGTTAATTCCCATTCTTTCGGCATTTTTCTTTATAATTTCGATTTTATGCGGGTGGATATCAAATGCTAAAATCCTTCCCTTGTTTTGCATAAGCTCTGCTAAATGCGTGGTTTTTCCGCCGGGTGCGGCACACACATCAATGCAGGTATCGCCCGCTTTTGGCGTAAGTGCCACACTCGCCATCATTGCGGCGACATCCTGCGGTATAAATTTGCCGCTCAAATAACCCTTTGAGCTTGCTACATCAAAGCCCTTTACAGTTCTTGCATACTCATAAAGCGGACTTTTTTCCGATTCAATACCATCAGGCTCTGTTCCATCATAAAGCAGAGAGTTTAAACGAATAGTCGTTTTCGGCTCGGTATTTAACGCCGACAGAAGCTCTTCGCAAAAATCAAGCTTGTCAAAAATTTTTACCATTTCCTCGGTGAAGGAATATTTTACCGACAAAAATTCAATTCTGCCCTTGGGATACTCAAGAGTATCACGTCCTCTTACCGCCGAATGCAAAATCCCGTTTACAAATCCCGCAGATTTTCCGCAGTACCTTTTTGCAAGCTTGACGCTTTCATTCACTGCCGCCGAATCCGGGATTTTATCGGTGAAATACAGCTGATATACGCCCATACGTAAAATCAGAAGTACAAATTTAGAAAGCTTTTTAAGCTTTGTTTTTGAGTATTTTGAAATTATATAATCAAGTGTAAGCTTTCTTCTCACAACGCCGTAGGTAAGCTGAGTTATAAAGGCTTTGTCACGACTGTCCGAAACCCTTTCAAGTGCGTCCTTTAATGCCATGTTGGAATAAGCACCGTTATATTCAATTTCGTAAAGCGTTAACAGAGCCGTTTCTCTTGGATTTGCCATGATATTTTTCCTTCCGTAGCATTATTGTAAGTGTGAGATGTGTAGCTTTTTCTTAATTGCATTTGTGCGGAAAAGAAGCATGCAGATTGCGTTTATGAGGAACGCCGACGTATGCTTATACTTCAAGTTCCGAATACACGTGAGATGCATAGCTTATTTTTCGCACTAATCGCGATTACGTGAATTGTTGAGCATTATCAGTCTCAGTAGTTGTAGTGCCGAAGAAAGCACTGCGGCAACATAAGTCATCGCGGCAGCACGCAGCACCTTTTTTGCACCGCGAAGCTCCTCCTCATCAAGCATCGCACTTGTGTTTAAAATTTTCAAAGCACGCCTGCTTGCATCAAACTCCACCGGAAGCGTCACAAGCTGGAAAACCAATGCACCGCTGAAGAGGATTATTCCTATATTTGCAAGTCCTGCCGCTCCCAAAAGTAATCCTATGATAAACAGCGGCATTGACAGTGTTGAGCAAATATTAACCACCGGCACGATTGCATTACGCACCTTTATCGGCACATATCCTACAGCGTGCTGAACGGCGTGACCTGCCTCATGTGCAGCAACGCCTATCGCCGCAACCGAATCGGAGGCATATGTCGAGTCAGAAAGTCTTATCACATTCGCCGTCGGGTCATAGTGGTCGCTCAAATTTCCGCTGATATGCTCCACTCGGATATTATAAAGTCCGTTATCGTCAAGAATTTTTCTTGCTGCGTCCGCTCCTGTATAGCGGCGGTAGCTTTTCACCTCGGAATATTTACGAAAAGCACTCTGCACGCCTGTCGAAGCAATAGTTGCAAACAAAAATCCCAAAATCACCAATATATATGTCGGGTCATAAAAAAACATAAATACTACACCTCATTTCAAAATTGTACCGTATTTTATTTCGTGTCCCCTTAAATATTCATCTATACCCATTCTTTTGCTGTTTGGAAACTGTGCTGATAAGATATATATTGAGCCGTCGGAGGTTTTAACCCGAAGTCCCTTATCCTTTTCATATCCGACAATTTCTCCGTTCTCGCCGGAGCAAGCCTCACCCTTTCGGGCAGTGATTATTTTCATTATCTCATCGTTATAGATACTGTATGCCATCGGCCAGCTGTTCATGCCACAGATAAGCTTTGATATTTCATCAGTGGTTTTTGACCAGTCAATATGTGCCATATCCTTGGATATCATCGGTGCATAGGTGTGCTTGTCATGCTCCTGCGGGACAGGAGTTATACTTTCAATTTCATTGATGGTCTTAACAAGCAATCCTGCACCAAGCACAGCCATTCTGTCAAACAGCTCCTCCGAGGTCTCATATTCACCAATTTCAATCTCCTCGCAAAGCAGCATATCGCCGGTATCGAGTCCCTCGTCCATCAGCATTGTTGTCGCACCCGTTTTCTTTTCGCCGTTTATAACCGCCCACTGAACAGGTGCAGCACCTCGCAGCTTCGGCAGGAGCGACGCATGCATGTTGATGCAGCCGTACTTTGGATAGTCAAGCACATATTTCGGCAAAATTTTACCGTAGGCAACAACCGCTATGAGGTCGGGCTTTAATTCGTCAAGTACGCTTTGAAGCTCGCCGTTTTTTAGTTTTTCCGGCTGATACACTCTTATTCCCATTTCCTCGGCAGCCGCCTTAACCTCTGTCGGCACAAGCTTATGTCCTCTGCCCTTTGGTCTGTCGGGCTGACTTACCGCTCCTACAACCTCAAGCCCTGCTTTTACCAGTGCTTTTAAGCACTCGGCTGCAATATCCGGTGTTCCCATAAATAGAATTTTCATAATTAATCTTCCTCAGTTTTTATTACCTTATCCAGAAACAGCTCGCCGTTTAAATGGTCTATTTCGTGACAAAAGGCACGTGCGAGAAGTCCCTCGCCGGTTATTTCAAAGCTTTTGCCGTTTCGGTCGCAGGCCTTTACTGTAACTTTGTTCGGACGCTCTACATTTCCCCATTCTCCGGGGACACTAAGGCAGCCCTCTTGGTCAATCTGCGAGCCTTCTGACTTTATAATCTCCGGATTTACCAGCTCAATTTTTCCATCGCCGATGTCTACTACCACCGCACGCTTTAAAATTCCCACCTGCGGTGCGGCAAGCCCGACGCCGTCATGCTTCTGCATGGTTTCATACATATCGTCCAGCAAAATTGCGAGCTTTTTATCAAAAACCATGACCTCCTTACATTTTTTGTAAAGGATTTCATCGCCTTTTTTTCTTATTTCTCTTAAAGCCATTTTTTCACCCCATATTATTTGGATTTTTATCTATCACAATCGTTATATTCTCATAATTTGCATTACTGCGGACTCTCTCCTGAGCATACATAAGAAACTCGCTCAAAGAGTCGCTGCTTTCGCATTTAATTATCATTCTGTATATATACTTATTTTTTATCCTTGATATATACGCAGGAATCGGTCCCAAAAACTGAATTTTTTCGAGTGCCTCCTTTGCCGCCGCAAGATTTTTCGCAAAAAATCTTGCACACTGAGCAGTCACATTTTCATTTGCACCGGAAAATATAACCGACACAATTTCACAAAACGGCGGATACCACATTGCACGCCTTAGGGCAATCTCCTCATCGTAAAAAGCCTTGTAATTATGCTCCTGCATGAGGCAAATTGCCTTATTATCAGGGCTGTAGGTCTGGATAATGCTCCTTCCTGCCTTATCCGCCCTGCCGGCTCTTCCTGTTACCTGCTCTAAAGCCGCAAAGGTACGCTCCTGCGAACGATAATCGTCTATATTTAAAATCGTATCTGCCGATATTACGCCGACAAGAGTGACATTAGGGAAATCCAATCCCTTTGTAACCATCTGCGTACCTATCAGTATATCGATTTTTTCTTTTTCAAACTTATTTAATATCTGTGCATGTGAATTTTTTCTGGTTGTTGTATCAACATCCATTCGGATTGTGGACGCATTTGGAAAAAGACGATGTATTTCCTCCTCCACCTTCTGCGTACCGCCGCCAAAATAGCGTATGTATCCGCTCCCGCAGGAGGGACATTTTTCATAATTTTTCACTGTATGTCCGCAATAATGACATCTTAAAGTATTATCAAATTTATGATATTTAAGTGAAATACTGCAATTCGGACACTCTGCCACATATCCGCATTTTCTGCAGGAAACAAAGGTCGAAAAGCCTCGTCGGTTTAAAAACAGTATTGTCTGCTGAGAAAGAGCGAGATTTTTTTCTATTTCCTCCTGCAGCATGCGGCTTATAACCGATTTATTTCCGCTTTCAAGCTCCTCACGCAAATCCACAACGCACACTCTCGGCATCGCAGAATTATTTACTCTGCGGCTTATTTCCAATAGCGTATACTCGCCCTGCTGCGTTTTATAATAGCTTGTAACAAGAGGAGTTGCCGACGCAAAAACAAGCAATGCACCATACTGCTTCGCCCGAAATTCCGCAACCTCATGCGTATCATACCGAGGCGACATCTCCGACTTATACGTCTGTTCATGCTCCTCGTCCACTATAATCGCACCGATATTATCGAGCGGTGCAAAAATCGCAGACCTTGCACCCACCACTATATCAGCCTCACCGCTGCGGATTTTTTTCCACTGGTCATATTTTTCGCCAAGCGATAATCCGCTGTGTATAATTGCAATTCTTTTGCCGAAGCGTGACTTAAACCGCGATACCATCTGCGGTGTTAAGGATATTTCGGGGACAAGTACAATCGCCTGTCTGCCCATCTTAACGGTTTCATATGCAGCACGCATATACACTTCGGTTTTTCCGCTTCCGGTAACGCCGTGCAGAAGATATGGCTTATATTCCTGCTTTCTTACGGTATCTAATAGCGGAGAAAGAACAGCCTCCTGCTCATCTGTGAGCTGCGGCAGCTCTGCCGCCTGTATCTGCTCATCATCGTCCGGCTCACGCATTACCGTAACGTCAAATGTGGTTATATATCCCTTCTTCTCCAAAGCTCTTACTGCACTGTAGGAGCCTTTTGAAAAATGCACCATATCCGACAGTGAAAGCCTCGTGCATTGGGACAGGACATCAAGCATTTTTGCCTGAACCATCGCGTTGCTTTTTTCAAGCAGTGTTATTATTCCGTCAAGCTCCTCGCTTGCCACTGTAATTTCCGCAACACGTACAATTTTGTCCTTAACGCTTCGGCTGTCACGAAACTCACGTTTTATTACCCCTTTTTTCTGAAGGGTTAAAAGGCGGTTTTTGATATTTTCCTCAAAAAAGCCCATCAATCGATTAATCTCGCACTCGCCGCCGTTTTCCGAAAGCTGCTTTACAATCTCATCGTCATGCAGCGTTTCAACACCGTTTTCAAGAACAATCCATTCCTCCTGGTTTACACTTGTACCGCTTGGAGAAATGGCGTGAATAACATCAAGAAATGTCACAAGATACTTTTCACGCATCCAGTTTATAAGCTCCAGCTGCTTTTCGTCAAACAGCCTGATTTCCTTGGACAGCCTGACTATGGTTTTCAGATTTTTTGTGCCGGATTTTTCCTTGATACGCATAACATAAGCCTCTTTCGGCTTATTCGACGCTCCGAACGGAACTATTACGCATGAGCCGACAGTAAGGCTTCCCGAAAGCTCTTCGGGAATAATATAATCGAATGCTTTATCAACGCTTTTTGCTCTGTGATTTACAATTACCTCTGCAATCAAGGAAAAATTACCTCCAAATTATTTTTCTTCAAACTTTACCGGCTTGTAACCGATTTTGCCGCATGAAATTTCCATAACAGCCTTTGAAACAGGGTTATCGGAATCGCAGCTTACCATACAATCGTCATTTTTTCCGAGCATTCTTGCTCTTTTTGCAGCCATAGTTACCAAAATGTATCTGCAGCCGTCCTCTACGCATTTTTCCAAAGCACTAATTCCTGGTTTGATCATCATAATTTTCTTTCTCCTTATATCTCATTTAATAATCTTTCTATCATCTGCTGTCTCTCATTTGCTGCTTTTATAATACTTAACGTTTCGTCCACACATCTTGTGAGTTCATCGTTAACTATAACATAATTATACTTGGGCGATTGTGAAAATTCCCACTTTGCCGCCTCTATGCGACGCTCGATTTCTGCTGAATCTTCTCTGCCTCGCTCGGTAAGCCTTTTTCTCAGCTCACTGATTGACGGCGGAACAACAAAGATCAGAACAGCCTCAGGAAGAAGATCCTTCACCTTGAGTGCCCCTTGTGCCTCAATTTCCAGAATAACGTTTTTTCCCTCCTCCAGCATATCACACACCGCCTTTTTCGGTGTTCCGTAATAATTACCGCTGTAAACTGCATATTCAAGCATTTCACCTGCGTCAATCATTTTCTTAAAGCTTTCGGTGTCGGTATAGTAATATGTAACGCCCTCAGTTTCGCCAACGCGTTTATCCCTTGTTGTGGCAGAGACCGAAAGGAAAATATTATCCTGCTTTAAAAGCTCGGTGCAAAGCGTACCCTTTCCTGTTCCCGAAGGACCTGATATAACAAATAAAGAACCCTTACTCATTTGAAGTTTCCTCCTGATTCAGTCGGTTTGATATTGTTTCGGGCTGAAGTGCCGAAAGAATAATATGGTCCGAGCTTGTTACCAAAACAGCTCTTGTTCTTCTTCCGTAGGTCGCATTTATCAGCTTGCCCTTTTCGTCCGCCTCACGCACAACCCTTTTTATCGGTGCAGATTCGGGACTGATTATCGCAATAACCTTGTCCGCCGGAACAATGTTTCCGAATCCGATGTTTATTAGCTTCATATCTTCCTCCTACTCAATATTCTGGACCTGCTCTCTAAGCTTTTCCGTTTCCGCCTTAAGCTCCACGACCAGCTTTGCAATTTCCATATCATTTGCCTTTGAGCCGGTTGTATTGATTTCTCTGTTGATTTCCTGAATCAGGAAGTCAAGCTTTCTTCCTGCCGGCTCGCCCGAAGCACAGATTCCGAAAAACTCATTGAAATGACTTTCAAGACGTACCATTTCCTCATTCACTGCAACCTTGTCGGCAAAAATCGCAACCTCGGTTAAAACTCTCGCCTCGTCAATATCGCGGTCCTCCAAAAGCTCCTTAATTTTTTCATAAAGCCGCTCACGGTATTCCTTTACCGTTTCGGGAGAGCGTGCCTCTATTTTTCCCGCAAGCTCCCTCATATATCTCACACGCTGCTCAAGGTCTGCCTGTATTCTTTCGCCCTCACGCTCACGCATTGCAACAAAGGATAGAATTGCAGGCTCCAAAACCTCTTTTACGCTCTGCCAAATTTCCTCCTCGTCCTCTGCCTTTCGCTCCTGAACAAATATATCCGGATACCTTGCAACGCTGTTTACCGAAATATCATCGCGAAGAGAAAACTCATCACGAAGACTGCAAAGTGCGTCAATATAGCTTTTTGCAAGCTCCTTGTTCACAACGATTTCCTTGTCAGCCTCCTCATAGCTTTCAACCGCTATGTAAATATCCACCTTACCGCGTGCAATGTACTTTGAAGCAAAGGTACGCACTCTGTCCTCTAAAAATCCGTAATATTTAGGGACCTTTACAGAATAATCACAGTAGCGGTGATTGACCGATTTTATTTCGCATAAAATCTTCTTTCCGCCGACTATGCTCTCAATTCTGCCATAGCCCGTCATGCTCTTTAACACAAAAATTCACCCACTTTACCATTATTCAAATTATTATACCACAAATTTTTCAAAATTAACATACTTTTTTCAAAAATTCTTTTATTTTTTTTGATTTTCTTCTGTTTTTGTGCTATAATAGAGATAATCGGAGGAAATAACTATGGCATTTGATACAATTTGTGTAAAAAAAACAGTACTGGAGCTGACCTCGTTACTTTCCGGAGGCAGAGTAGATAAAATACATCAGCCTGAAAAGGACGAGATTATGCTTGTTGTCCGCACCTTCAGCGGAGCATACAAGCTTGTTTTGAGTGCAAGTGCAAATAACGCACGCGTTCATTTTTCCGATACCTCAAAGGAAAACCCGAAAACTCCGCCCATGTTCTGCATGCTTTTACGCAAGCACCTGTCGGGCGGCAAAATTACAAAAATTTCACAACCCGATTTTGAACGTATAATCGAAATAGATATTGAATCTTATAACGAGCTTGGCGACCTCACCACAAAGCATCTGATTTGTGAAATTATGGGCAAAAACTCCAATATAATTCTTTGCACAGATGACTACCGCATAATCGACTCGATAAAGCATGTTGACTTTACACTAAGCTCAGTGCGTCAGATTTTGCCCGGAGGTACATACAGCTCTCCTCCGGCTCAGGATAAAGCTGCAATTTTGTCCGATGATATAAAAAACGTCAGTCTTGATTTTTCACAGGACGGCGTGCGTCCCGACAAGGTGATAATGTCGGCGGTTTCCGGAATAAGCCCGGTTACGGCACGCGAAATTGTGTACACCGCCACAGGCTCCTTGGGATTGGTGTGCGGAGAGCTTTCCGATGCGGATAAACGAAGTATTTTAAACACACTTTTAGACTTTGCGGAAAATATTCAATTTAAGCCCTGCATTATCTTTGACGAGCAGGACAAGCCTATTGATTTTTCCGCAACTGAAATCCTGCAGTACGGCGGAAATTACCGCGTTGAATACTTTTCGAGCATGAGCGAGGTTGTATGCAGCTTTTACAGTCAGCGTGATTTAAAGGAACGTATGCGGCAGAAGTCCGCGGATCTTATAAAGCTTTTATCCAATCATTTGGAACGATGCTCAAAAAAGCTGGTTATACAGAAAAAAACACTGCAGGACGCAGAAAACAAGGAGCGTTACAAAATTTACGGCGACCTTGTGACCGCAAATCTGTATCAGCTTTCCGACGGTCAAAGCTCGGCAAAAGTCAGCAATTATTACGAGGACGGCTGTCCCGAAATTGAAATAGAGCTTTCTCCGGCACTTTCGCCGGCAAAAAATGCACAGCGTTATTATAAGCTTTACAGCAAGCTCAAAAATGCTGAGGTTGAGGTAAAAAAGCAGCTCGCCGCTACGCTTGAGGATATAGAATACCTCGAAAGCACATTAAGTGCAGTCGAAAATTCAACCTCTGAGGCAGACCTTAACGCGATACGTGCAGAGCTTGGTGAGCTGGGATATATAAAGCGTCAGAAAAAGGGCAAAAAGGACACAAAGGTGCAGGCAAAGCCCATGCACTTTGTTTCCTCGGACGGATTTGACATTTATGTAGGAAAAAACAACACGCAGAATGATTATCTTACACTTAAATTTGCAAATTCGCAGGATATATGGTTTCATACAAAAAAAATCCATGGCTCGCACACAATCATAAAGCTGGGAGTTGACAAGGACGTCCCGAAAACCACAATGCTTGAGGCGGCACAGCTTGCGGCATATTACTCCAAGGCACGCGAATCCTCGCAGGTGCCTGTGGATTATACGCAGGTCAAAAATGTTAAAAAACCAAACGGTGCAAAGCCGGGCATGGTTATTTACGATAATTACAATACCGTTTACGTTACGCCGAAAAATATGGAACAAGCTTAAACGGAAGGCAAATGCCTTCCGTATTTTTCACGAAAACAGACTGCACTCTCTTGCACATATGAGGTATCCCTACTATACCACATATATGCAAGTAAAAATGCAGTCTGTTTCCCTTTATCCAATACATATCAAGCTTTTTGCACAGCCGCAGACATGATATCCACGGCTGTGTTTTTGGTTAGTCCACAAGAAGCGACGCTGCGTCCAGTGCAACTGCTTTTTCTGCCGGTATACCGGCATCACCCAATAAGGCTTCTACATCCTTTGTTGTCATACCCGATGTTGTAATAATATCTTCCACAGAAAATCTGCAGATAGAAACCTCCGGCTTTAAATAATTTTTCATATCCTTCTCCTCCTTATTCTACTATCGAAACAGTCGGTACAGGAATATCTTTTGTTATGTTATACAAAAGAATACCAAATGTCACGTCATCACCTTCGATGCCTGTCACGTCAAAATCAACGTTGCTTGTCTTTCCGTCTACTGTGTAGATCGCTCTTACTGTTTTTGCTGAAAGGCCGTTTATAGTAAAGTAATCTGCTCTTTGTGAAGTACCCTCTACATAATATTGCCCTGCTTCCTCTGCCGTAAGCTCCTTAGTGTTTACTTCAGCTGCTGCAATTCCAAGTACCTGAACATCGTCAACAAAAACTTCTGCCATTTCGCCGTACTTATTGTTCCAGAGTGAATTTCCGCTTACACTGCCGCTGCCAAAGCCTGTTGCTGTGCTGTCATCAATGGCTATAGTGAATTTTTCATCACCAAGGTATGTACTGTCAATCTCAATTGCTGCCTTACCCTCTACTGTTGTTTCCGCTGTAAACGTACATCCTGTTACTGACACATCACTTCCACCGTAGCCCTCATTATACACAAGAACACATCTGCCGTTTGAATTAAACTCACAGTCTTTTATTTCGACAGTGCTGTTGCCGCCGTAAATCCAGATGTTATATGAGTTTACGTCATCCTGATTAAATGTACATTCTGTTATACTTACAGTCGGAGCATATGTCCAATATACACCCTCAACTGTACAGTTTGTCAGTGTCTCACTTGCAGAGTTCTTTAATCCGCAATAATTTACATTTTCTCTAATAAGCTTTAAATTTTTGAACGTAATATTGCTTCCCGACGCCGGATGAGTACATGTCTGATCGTTGTGACCTGTGTTGCAAAAATCAATAGATGCATTTTCTGTCTTTCCTTCAAATGTAATTGTACTATTTGATGGGATATTTCCGGCAAGCTCTGTTGCACCGTAAATTTCAACAGTAACGCTTGTTTCGGTCACATCTTTAAGAGCATCTGCTAATGTTTCGTAGCCTTTTGTGCCAATCTGTGCAACAATATTTGTCACACCTGCAGTTCCGTCGATTTTTGATCCAAACAGATTTGTAACAGCAGTGTCACCTGCTTTTGCGGTAACATTTGTAAGTGTATAGTCTGTAATTATTGCAGGCTGTGTCTCTGTTCCCTGATTAACACCGGCAATCAGACCAACCATTGATGTCCCTTCTTCAGCCTGAAGAGTAACATTTTCTGCCGTACAGCCCGAAATAGTATTACCGTAGTGTGCAATTCCTGAAATACCGCCTACTCGTGTTGCACCCGAAATGTCTACATTTTTAACAACACAATCGGTAATTGTCATAGCACCTTCGCCGCGGAAGCCTACAATACCACCTACATAAGAGCCGTCATGGTCCTGATTCATTGTTGTATCTGCTTTAATGTAGGAACCGTCATTGCCGATAACAGAGCAGTTATTAATGCTCTTTGCATAGTCGTTTCGCCCTACAACGCCGCCTATATACCAGTAACCGTCAACACTTATATTTCCCTTAACATGACAGTTGTCAATCGTTTTTCCCGTATAGATACGACCTACAACAGGACCTACGTACAAGCAGCCGCTTACGTCTGCATTTTCAATTGTTACATTCTTAATAGATGCACTATTGTTAGCATATCCAAAAAGTCCCACATAGCTGTTGCCGGTACCGTTGTCATAATCCATAGAGCCGTTAATTGTGAGGTTGCAAATCAGCTTACTGCTACCGTCAAATGTGCCCTCAAACGGAGCTGATGCCGTTCCTATAGGTGTCCACTCTGCTCCGTTGAGGTCTATATCAGCATTAAGCATGATATACTCGCCCTTGTAGTTTCTTGCACCGTTAACCTGCTCTGCAAACCATATAAATTCTTCTATATCATTTATAAGATACGGCTGTTCTTCTGTTCCTTCACCGTCAAGAGCTGTAAGAATACTAATATTTTCGTCAACACTGACAGCCTTTCCGGTTATATTCTCTGCCGTAGCATTTGTTGTGTCATAGCTGTTTGCTGTAACTAAAGCAGTTTCTGCAATTTTGAGCGTAGAAGCAGCTCCGGATGCACTGTGGAATACTATTCCGCCCTCTGCCATGTCTATGTTTATTTCAGAATCTCCGTTTACCTCAATCGTGCTTGCTTCACTTCTTCCGAGTGTAATACCGCGTCCGTTTCCGCCTGCAAGCGTAACATCGGTGTCATTAAGAACAAGACTTGAGCCGTTAAAGCCGTGATCCATTCCACCGTCAACCGTTCCTGTTATGTAAACCGAAGAATCAGTCATAACAAAGCTGCCGTTAGCAGCACCGTCACCCACATTTTCTCCTCTTATTACAGAATCAGTGACCGTAACCTTTGAGGTCAGAGTATTGGAATAGAATATAGTACCTATCGGGTCATTATTGGCAAGACCTATAACAGAATTGCTGATTTCAAGATTACCGCTATCTTCAAGGTGAAAAACCGAATGTGCCATAAACTCATCAGAATGTATTACCACATTATCGATTTTAGCTGTCTTTCCGTCCTTTACATGGAAAATACCGTCGCCTACAGTATCGCCTGTATAGGTTGTAAGCTCAATTCTTCCGTTTTTAATAGTAGCATTGTTAAGATAGCTGCTTTCCTTACTTATTGTAAGAGTCTTCTTATTTAAATCAATGGTTATACCGTCATTAACGGTAAATGCCTCGCCGGTAGTGATATTCGCTGTCAGTTTAATCACATCACCGTCCTTGGCAGCGGTTATTGCCTCGATTAATGCCGCAGACGTCTTAACCTCTGCAGTTGTCGCAAAAGCAGTAATACCTGCTGATGACAGAAGCATTGCACCTGCAATTATTGCAGACAAAAGTTTTCTTCTTTTCATTTTGTTCCTCCTGATAAAATATAATGTATTTATTAAAAACAGCGATGCTGCTTCTAAACAAGTTAAATGTTTCTCATATATCGCAGTCCGACTTTTCAAAATCGGCGTCTTTGCCAACCAAGCGAAGGTCGGATGAATTTTTTATGCCGTTTTGGTAAATCTTAACCGAGACAGGCTTACCGAAAATCATTGTTTCGCCCTCTGCAGAAGCAACCACAATAAACGGACGCACATAGACCTTTTTGTCGAAGTTATCTTCTGATATATTGAATATAACAGCGTTAAAGGAGCCGTTACGATTTTTAAGAGTCAGTATTTCCTCACTCTTCATTAAGCCGCCGTTAATTTCGTTTTTGCTGTCAGAAAAACAAAAGCCAAAGTGTGTAATCAAGTCCAAATATTTTCTGAAATACATTTCATCAATCTGAACAGAAACAGAAAATGCACCTTTTTTTGCGGTATTTTTCCACTCATTGTAATAACCCGAGTCCAATGTACTTGAAAAAGGCAACTCTTCGTTGGCATGATAAGCGTGCGTTTTATCAATGCCGCTCATAAGAATTATTCTGCACCAATCGCCCTTACCTACACTTGCTCCGATTGTCTGCAACGGTCTGCACGTAGCCTCCGGTACACCGCTTAATTCCGCAGGCGAGAATCTTCCAAAGAATTTAAAATGTGAAAACTTAATTAACGGTTTGATGTATTTTTTATGCATATAGCAAATCTCCTTAGACTGTATACTTACTACTTTGAAAGAACAATATCGATTATAACACACATTCCACTATTTGTCAACATTTATCAAAAAATTATCTTCCATTTGTAAACTTTAATATTATATAATATAGGATAAAGGTCGGTGATAGAATGAAAATGCAATTTTCTGACAACATCCGAAAACTACGCACGGAGCGGGGGCTCACACAAACACAGCTGGCGGCAATTCTTGGTGTTAACAAATCCATTATTTCCGCCTACGAAAACCAAGATAGGCTACCATCATTAAACGTATTGGTTAAATTATCCGCCGAATTCGGCGTACCAATGGAACAATTACTCGGCACTATAACAAAAAAAACTATCGATGTATCAGAGCTCACTAAGGAACAAACCATGCTGGTTTCTAAGATAGTTGCTCAATTTTCTGAATTAAACAGCAAATCATAAAAGCGGCATGCTTTTTTAAGCAACCGCCCAAGATTAATTCATTGCTGGAACACAAAAAGCACTGCAAACTGAAGCAGTGCTTTTATCTTTTTACGTTTCCGGTTTTATTCGCTAATAGTAAATTATAGCCACTGCACTTGCAATGGCTATAAAATATCAACTTAATATTCAGCTTATTTTTTTACGTATTACCTCCGGCTCCTTATTGTCAGTTATGCAATCCTTATGGATAATACATCTCTGCACATCGGGGTCAGACGGAATATTGAACATTATTTCGGTCATAGTCTCCTCAATAATGGAACGAAGACCTCTTGCACCTGTATTACGTTTAAGTGCCATTTCAGCAATAGCCTCAACTGCATCTTCATCAAAGGATAAATCAACGCCGTCCATGCCCAAAAGCACCTGATACTGCTTAACCAAAGCATTTTTAGGCTCGGTAAGTATCTTCACAAGCGTCTCCTTATCCAGCTTTGAAAGCTTCGCCACAATCGGAAGTCTGCCTATAAACTCCGGAATCAATCCGAACTTTAATAAATCCTGCGGCGTAATCTGTGCAAGAAGCTCGGAAATATCCGCTTCCTTCCTGCTTTCAATTTCAGCACCAAAGCCGAGATTTCTCTTTCCTACGCGGTTTGAAATAATCTTTTCAATACCGTCAAACGCACCGCCGCATATAAACAGAATGTTTGTCGTGTCAATCTGAATAAATTCCTGATGCGGATGCTTTCTGCCTCCCGTCGGAGGAACAGATGCAACTGTACCTTCCAAAACCTTTAAAAGTGTCTGCTGAACGCCTTCGCCGCTTACATCACGGGTTATTGAAACATTTTCGCTTTTGCGTGCGATTTTATCAATCTCATCAATATAAATTATACCTTTTTCCGCAGCCTCAATGTCATAGTCCGCTGCCTGAATAAGCTTTAAGAGGATATTTTCAACGTCCTCACCCACATATCCGGCCTCGGTTAAGGTTGTTGCGTCGGAAATAGCAAAAGGAACGTTCAAAATTCTTGCAAGATTCTGCACAAGAAAGGTTTTTCCCGAGCCTGTCGGTCCAATCATCAGAATATTGCTTTTCTGCAGCTCAACATCGTTCGACTGCTGATGTGCAATTCGCTTATAGTGATTATACACTGCTACTGCAAGGATTTTTTTCGCGTCCTCCTGACCGATTACATACTCGTCAAGAATCTGCTTTATTTCCTTTGGCTTAGGCAAATCGTCCTGTAGTCCGAAATCCTTTGTATCGAAATCACCCGCCATAATCTGGTCGCACTGCTTTACGCACTCATTACAGATGAACACGCCCGGGCCGGACAGAAGCATCTGTACCTCGGATTCTGCCTTGCCGCAAAAGGAGCATCTCAGCTCATTCATATTGTCTGTTTTTGCCATTAAATGATACCTCGTTTTTATTTCTGATTACGGGTTGTGATTACTTCATCAATCAAACCGTAGTTTTTTGCAGCCTCCGCCGTCATAAAGTTATCTCTCTCGGTGTCTGCCATGATAACGTCGAGCGGCTGTCCCGAACGCTCTGCCATAATCTCGTTAAGGCGTTTCTTTATGCGGATAATATGCTCTGCATGAATCTGAATATCGGTCGCCTGTCCCTGGAGTCCGCCAAGCAGCGGCTGATGAATCATAATCTCGCTGTTAGGCAGTGCAAAACGCTTTCCCGGAGTTCCTGCCGTAAGCAAGAATGCTCCCATACTTGCTGCCATACCTACGCAAATTGTTGACACATCGCATTTTATGTATTGCATTGTGTCATAAATTGCCATACCTGCGGTTATTGATCCTCCCGGGCTGTTGATGTAAAGCTGAATATCCTTGTCGGGGTCCTTACCCTCAAGGTACAACATTTGTGCAACGACAAGACTTGCCGAAACATCTGTCACTTCTTCCCCCAGAAAAATTATTCTGTCCTCTAAAAGTCTTGAAAAAATGTCATAGCTGCGTTCTCCGCGGCCTGTCTGTTCAACTACTACAGGTACTAAACTCATAATATCATTCCTTTCCTTACTAAAAGAGAGGGCATAACGCAAAATGCGTTATGCACCATCATCGGATTAAAAGCACCTTTTGGTGCAAAGCTCCTTCCCTCTTTACCAAACGAGTTTATCTCATTTTTGCAGAAGAAATAATTACTTCTCAGCAGTTTCAGCCTTTGGCTTTCTTCCTCTCGGCTTTGAAATCTTTGCCTTGTTTACAAGCATATCAACAACCTTGTTCATAGCAAGCTCATCCTTGAGGTTTTCAATATCAGCCTCCTGCATAAGCTCTCTGAGCTTTTCAGGCTCCATATTGTACTGCTTTGCCATCTCGGCAATTCTGTCATTAACTTCTTCATCAAGAATTTCGATACCCTCAGCCTTCGCAATAGCCTCCAATACCAAAGAAGTCTTAATCTGCTTTTCTGCCTGCGGCTTAAAGCTTTCCTTAAAGCCCTCGATTGTATTTCCGGTATACTGCATATATGACTTGATGTCAAGTCCCTGATACTGCAATCTCTGTGCAAAATCCTGTACCATTCTTTCGGTCTGGTCAATAATCATAGCCTCAGGAATTTCAACCTCGCATGCCTCTACTGCTTTTTCAACAACTGCATTTTCAGTTTCGGTCTTAACCTTATCCGCAGCAAGCTTTTCGAGTCTTTCACGAACGCTCTTTTTGTATTCGTCCATAGTCTCAAATTCGCTTACCTCTGCAGCAAAATCATCGTCAAGCTCAGGTAATTCTCTTACCTTGATTTCATGAATCTTTACCTTGAATAAAGCTGCCTTACCTGCCAAATCAGGTGCATGATATTCTTCAGGGAAGGTTACGTTTACGTCAACGTCCTCGCCGATATTTTTGCCGATAAGCTGCTCCTCAAAGCCCGGAATAAATGTATTTGAACCGATTTCAAGGTCATAGCCCTCTGCAGTGCCGCCTTCAAATGCAACACCGTCAACTGAGCCTGCGAAGTCGATAGTTACGATATTTCCACTCTCAACAGGCTTGTCGTCTACAGGAACGAGTCTTGCATTCTTAGCCTGAGTTGCCTTAATATCGCTCTCAACATCTTCGTCAGTTACATTGTGTTCAATTTTATTAACCTTTATACCTATATATTCACCAAGAATTACCTCCGGCTTTGTTGTAACCAAAGCTGTGAATACAACAGGCTGACCTTTTTTAATTTCTTCAACGTCAATCTCAGGACGTGCTGCAGGCTCAATGCCCGACTCTTTAAGCGCAGCCTCATATGCCTCAGGAAGAACTGCATTTACTGCGTCATCATAGAATACTGCCTCTGTGTAATACTTTTCGATTACACTGCGAGGTACCTTACCCTTTCTGAAGCCCGGTACGCTGTATTTCTTTGCATTTTTTGCATAAGCCTTGTTCATTGCCTCTGCAAATGCTTCTGCAGATACTTCAAATGTTAATTTTACGAGATTTTTTTCTACTTGTTCTGATTTAACCGCCATTGTGCTTAAATCCTCCTCATCTAATTGTACGACGCTATAATACGCCATTATTACATCTTTATTATTATATCACAAAAATATAAAATTTCAAGACAAATTTATCAATTTATGAAAAAACACTAAATTTATACACTATTCCGCAATTTTAACAGGCATAAATTCACGATAATCGCACGAAACCAAGGTATATTCCACACCGTCAAGATTTCCCTCAAATACATTTCTTGTTCCTGCGGAGTGGATATGCCCAAAAATGCAACGCTTAACCTTATAGTTTGCCAAAAGCTCTGCCATAGCATTTTCGCGGTAGTCCTTTAAAACCGGCGGAAAATGAGTGAAAACCATTATATTTTCCGGATTTCGTGCTGCCTTTATTGACAGCTCCATACGTCCGATTTCCCGCTCGTATATCTTTTTATCCTCGCCTGCAAGCGTTCCCGTCGGCGTATTCCAGCCGCGGCTTCCGCATATTGATATATCCTCATACTCGAAGGAATTATTCTGCAAAAATTCTATGTTTTCATAGCCGTTTTCACAAACAAATTTCTTCATTTTGTTCATGGTTGTCCACCAGTAGTCGTGATTTCCCTTCAGCAGAATTTTTCTGCCGTTTAAGCTGTTTAAAAACTCAAAGTCTGCCTTTGCCTCTTCAATATACGTTGCCCATGAAAAATCTCCCGGCAGCACTACCGTATCGTCACGCTTTACAACGCTTTGCCAGTTTTCCTTTAGCCGCTCAACGTAATTCTCCCAGTTTTTTCCGAAAATATCCATCGGTTTATTAACGCCCAGCGGCAAATGCAAATCCGAAATTGCATACAATGCCATATAAATCTCCTCTTGTGAACAAACCTAAATTTTATTTGTAAGGGACAGTGTCGCAGGCGTCCCTTTTTAATATATACTTAACCCTTGCGTAACTTCCTATTTATACAAAAAAGGCGGAGTTCCGCCTTAATTTTTTGTTATCCCGAATTTCACAACCCAAAGCCGCAAAATCCGTAATATCAAAGCTGCCTCAAGCTGCAGACAGAGCTTACAAAACCTTCCTTAAAAAGTCAATAGTTCTCGGGTGCTGAGGATTTTTAAATACCTCCTCAGGTGTTCCCTGCTCCAATATAACGCCCTCGTCAATGAAAATGACGCGGTCTGCAACCTCGCGTGCAAAGCCCATTTCATGCGTCACGCAAACCATGGTCATGCCTTCGCTCGCAAGCTCCTTCATAACCGCCAGCACCTCGCCTACCATTTCGGGGTCAAGTGCAGATGTAGGCTCGTCAAACAGCATTATATCAGGCTTCATTGCCAAAGCTCTTGCAATCGCAACTCTCTGCTTTTGCCCGCCCGAAAGCTGAGATGGATAGCTCTCTGCCTTATCGGTTAAGCCAACCTTGTCAAGCAGTCTCATTGCTTCTGCCTTTGCCTCCTCTCGGGTTGCCTTTTTGAGGTCAACGGGAGCAAGCATAAGATTTTGCAGCACATTCATATTTGCAAAAAGATTGAAATGCTGAAAAACCATTCCTATGTTTTCGCGAACCTTATTTATATTTATTTTCTTGTCATCAATATGATAGCCGTCAACTACAACTTCGCCACTTGTAATTGTTTCAAGCCTGTTTAAGCATCTTAAAAAAGTTGATTTTCCCGAGCCGGACGGTCCGATTATACATACAACCTCGCCCTCGTAAATATCCGTTGAAATATCCTGTAAAACCTTGAGATTTCCAAAATCTTTTTTAAGATTTGCCACATGGATTTTTACATTTCTATTATTTGCGACCACGGTTCAATCTCCTTTCCAACGCATTTGCCACCTGCTGAAGTGCCAGAATGACAACCAGATACATCACTGCCACCACAGTCCATACCTGGAAGGATTTAAAAGTGATTGCGATAACATTCTGTGCCTTGTTAACCAGCTCCGGGAATCCGATAACTGACAAAATTGAAGTATCCTTTAAGGTTATAATAAACTGATTTACAATACTTGGAATCATGTTTTTAATAGCCTGCGGAAGAACCACACGGAACATTGACCTCCAGTATGTGAGCCCTAAGCTTCTTGCCGCCTCCATCTGACCGGGGTCAATCGCCTGAATACCTGCACGGATAATTTCCGACATATATGCACCGCAGTTTACGGCAAGACAGATTGTTCCTGCCTGGAGTGCCGAAAAAATCAGCGGAACACCGATATTTTTAAGACCGTAAGGAATACCCAGATATACAAAGAACGCCAGAACTATCATCGGTACGCCTCGTATAACATTTACATAGACAAGTGAAATTGCGTTGCAGACCTTGTTATCCACAACACTCATAAGTCCGAAGATTATTCCTAAAATACATCCGAAAAACAGTCCCAAAAGAGCAAGCAGCAAGGTTTGTCCCATAGCGGAAAGCAGAAGCGGACCGTATGTGTTTATGATTTGGCTCATAGAGCAAAAAGCCTCCTATACATTCCGCAAGGGCATCGGAAATCCAATGCCCTTACAGTTAATTGCGTTTTAACTATAATTATTCGCCGAGATATGTTGCGATAATCTCATCATATGTGCCGTCAGCTCTGATATTTTCAAGACCTGCATTGAAAAGGTCGATAAGCTCCTGATTATTTGCATCAAAGATTGCAAAGCCGTACTGTGCAGGCTCATTTTCTGTTCCTTCAACGAACTTCATTGCAAGCTCGCCTGTTTTGATGTTGTACTTAAGAATAGGTGTATCATCAAGACAAGCCTGAACCTGACCACCTAAAACTGCCTGATACATGTCAGGTGATGTTGAGAAGGTTACAACCTCAAAGCCATACTGATCTTTAATGCTTTCAGCATACTGGTTGCTCATTGTACCATTCTTAACAGCAACCTTCTGTCCCTTTAAATCCTCAAAGCCTGTAATATCTGAATCCTTTGCTACAGCCATACCCTGTGTTGCATCATAGTAACCGTCTGAGAAAATCCAGCCGGATGCCTTTCTTTCATCGGTGATTGAAGCACCGGCAATCATACCGTCAGCCTGACCTGCCTGACATGCTGCAATAGCTGCGTCCCAGCCAACATACTGAAGATCGTATGTAAAACCCTGGTCCTTTGCGATTGCTGCCAAAATATCCATATCGATGCCGACAATATTGCCCTCTGCATCCTGGAACTCAAAAGGACTAAAGCCTTTATCTGTTGCGATAACAAATTTCTTGCCGTCTGCTACGTCATCTGTCTTGTTTCCGCATGCTGCAAGACCTGCTAAAGCCATTACACAAGCTACTGCAAAAGCTGTCAATTTCACAAATTTCTTCATAATTAAATCCTCCAATAATTTTATAATAAAGGTATTATATCATATATTTTACATTTTTTCAATATATTTTATTTTGATTTTGCAACCTCTTCAAATTCGTCCAAAATTTCCTGTGACGGCTTCTTGTCAAGAAGGCTGACAATTACAATAGCTAAAGATGCCAGTATGAATGCCGGAAGAAGCTCATAGATTGCAAACACTCCGCCAATAGGAGCAATGCAGTACTTCCATACAAATACCATTGCACCGCCTGTTACCATACCTGCAACAGCACCTTTTGCGGTTGTTCTCTTCCAAAACAGCGAGAATAGCATCAAAGGACCGAAGGTTGCACCAAAGCCTGCCCATGCAAAGGATACGATTGTAAATATTACACTGTTTTCATCAACTGCCATTATCATAGCAACAGCTGCAATAATCAAAAGGGTAATTCTTGTAATAGCCATAACCTGCTTATCTGTTGCGTCCTTTTTGCATACACCGTGGAAAATATTTTTAGCAAAAGCTGACGCCGCAATAAGCAGATATGAATCCGATGAGCTTATGGTAGCTGCCAGAATACCTGCCATAACAAATCCTGCCAAAATTGGCGGAAGCGAACTTGTTGCAAGCGTTATAAATATATTTTCTGCCGATGTCTTTGTCAAATGTTCTATTCCGAAAAGCTGTCTTCCCACAATACCTATAAATACTGCAACAGCAAGTGAAATAACCACCCAAACCATAGCAATTCTTCTTGAAGCCTTTAATTCTTCTTCTTTTCTGATTGCCATAAATCTGAGAAGCACCTGTGGCATACCGAAATATCCGAGTCCCCATGCAAGCATAGAGCAGATAGTTAAAACACCGTAAGGAGCCGCTCCGTCAAAAACCGCTTTTCCCGATTCTACAACCTGAGTTGCTACACCGTTTACCTCCGCAGTCTTAGGAACTGCAATTTGGAAAAAGTCCAAAAATCCGGGGATTTGTCTTGCATTCTCAATTACGCTTTCAAGTCCGCCTGCCATAGTTGTGCTTATTATTACTATCACTGTAAGAGCAATAATCATAACGATGCCCTGCATAAAATCAGATGCACTCTCTGCCAAAAATCCGCCGAGAATTGTATATAAAAGTACAAAAACCGCACCGACAATCATCATTGAAACATACGGGAGTCCGAATAATGTTGAAAACAGTTTTCCGCAGGTAACAAAGCAGCTTGCAGTATAAACTGTAAAGAACACTAATATAAACAATGCCGCCAAAGTCATAATAACTTTATTCTTTTCGTGGAATCTGTTTGAGAAAAATTCAGGAAGCGTTATTGCATTTCCTGCCTTGATACTATATCTTCTGAGTCTCTTTGATACAATAAGCCAGTTTAAATATGTACCGACAGCAAGACCTATTGCTGTCCATGCCGCGTCAGCAAGACCGCACCAGTACGCTACTCCGGGGAGTCCCATCAAAAGCCATCCGCTCATATCGGAAGCTTCGGCACTCATAGCTGTAACCCAAGGTCCGAGCGAACGACCGCCCAGAAAGTAATTTTCGGAGCTTTTATTTGCTGCTTTTGCAAACGCTAAACCTATAACGATTACCGCCGCCATATAAATAATCATAGCGGTCAAAATTTGCATTGTTCTACTATCCATAAAAACCTCTTCCCCGGCATTTCTGCCAAAATTCTAAAAATAATAATTTATTATAACATAAAATTTCTCATTTGTCAAAATTTTTCTGCCAAAATTATCACTAAATTAATTCTTTACTCATAAGCTACGGAATTTCTGAAAAATAAAGGACGGTCCGAACCGTCCAAGATTATAAATCACTGACTTTTCGGCTTAGGCTTAAAAATCACAGCCGCCAAAAATCCGAATACAACGGCGGCACAAAGTCCTGCCGCTCCTGCCGTAAACGCTCCGGTGAAAATGCCCATGAATCCGTTTTCGCTAACAGCCTTTTCCATGCCCTTGCAAAGATTATATCCAAAGCCGGTAAGCGGAACGGTCGCACCCGCCTTTGCAAAATCCACCAACGGCTGATAAAGCCCAAAAAGCTGCAGCACAACACCCAGCACCACGAAGGTCACCAAAATTCTCGCAGGCGTCAGCTTGGTTTTGTCAATCAGAATCTGCCCGACAACGCAAATCAGTCCGCCCACAACAAATGCCTTAAAATACTCCATAGCTCCTCCTTAGAAAAATGCTTCCTTTTCGGTGGTTATAACAAGAGCATGTGCAATCGCAGGGATTGTTTCACCCTGAAACAGCGTCATCGGATTCATAAGTGCTCCTGTTGCCATCAAAATCATACGCTTAATATTTCCCTTTTTAATCTCTTTAAAAATATGTCCGCAAAATACGCTTCCGCAGCAGCCGCAGCCGCTTCCGCCTGCATGAACGTCCTGCTCCTTTATATTAAAAATCATTTTTCCGCAGTCTGCGTGCATCGGATAAATGTTATATCCGTTTTTGTCCATCAGCTCGCAAAGCACGTCCGAGCCAATCAAGGCGAGGTCTCCTGTTAAAATCAGGTCGTAGTCCTCCGGCATCGTTTTTGTGTCCTTAAAAAGTGCCGTCAGCGTATCTGCCGCAGCAGGTGCCATTGCTGCTCCCATGTTATTGACGTCGCTTATACCCATATCGATAATTTTCCCGGTAGTTACCGCATGAATATACGGTCCCTCGCCTTGTGCCTCAAGCACCGCCGCACCCGAGCCTGTAACCGTCCACTGTGCCGAGGGAGCACGCTGTCCACCGTATTCCAAGGGATATCTGTACTGCTTTTCCGCCGAGCAATAATGACTTGATGTAACGCAGAGTGCATTATCCGCCAGCCCTCCGCCAATCAGCATACTGCCTATCATCATGCTCTCCGCCATGGTTGAGCACGCACCGTAGAGTCCCAAAAACGGAATATCCAGCTCACGCATGGCATAATGTGCCCCCACGCACTGATTTAAAAGGTCGCCTGCAAGCACATAGTTCATATCGCTCTCTGAAAGTCCCGCCTTTTGAAGCACAAGCTTTGCCGTTTGCTCCTGCAGCTTGCTTTCCGCTTTTTCCCATGACTTTTCGCCATAATAATCATCATCTAAAATAACGTCAAAATCTTCGGCAAGCGGTCCTTCGCCTTCCTTTTTGCCGACAGTCGCCGCCGTATTTGAAATTGTCGGTGCAGCTTCAAGCTTCACCGTCTGTTTTCCCATTCTCATAAGCTCACTCCTTTTTTGATATTTTTATCAGATAAGTGATTTTTATGCGTATAAACAAAAAACAGGTACGAACGCTTTGTCCATACCTGTTCACAATTTTTAATTTACTGTTCGCAAACCACCGCAAAGAAGTAGAGATTACTTCCCGAATCATTTATAAGACTGTGGAAATGTCCCTTAGGGCAATAGTGACACTGTCCTTCCTTCACCATTTCCTCGATGTTATCGTACAAAACCTTGCCGCTACCTTTAATGATGTAAATTATCTCGCTGTTGGTTTCATGCTTGTGATATCCAATCGACGCACCCGGCTCAAGGTAGTCGCACATGATGTTGTTCATGCTGTCCTTACTGCTTCTTACATAAAAATCACCCTTGCCGCCAAGAAATTCCGTCTTTTTATCAAAGCCCATACTTTCAAAATCTATTATCATAATAACAAAATCTCCTTGTCCTTAAATGAAAATCAGCAGACCAAAAAAGCCTGCTGACACCTGTTAGTAATTAGTCGATGATAAATCTGTCAACCTCTGCCATGAATGCATCGCAATCATCGCTGTGAACCTCAACCTTGATAGGCTTTGATAAATTCAGGCTGAATATTCCCATAATAGATTTTGCGTCAACAACATATCTGCCCGATGTTAAGTCAACATCAAAGTCATACTTTGATACGATGTTTACAAAATCTTTAACGTCATTGATAGAATTAAGCATAAGATTAAAAACCTTCATAAATTATTCCTCCTATAATATCCTTGTTTAAAATGTCTACACTCATATCATACAACTTTTTTCCAATTTAGTCAATAGGGGTATTGCAGAATTTGCATAAATTTTATATAATAGTAATAATCAGAGCTTTAACAATTTGTTTAGCATAATAAAATTCAACAAAAATTACGAGGTAACAATGAAAAAAGTAGCATTTTATACTCTCGGCTGTAAAGTGAACCAGTACGAGACCGAGGCAATGAGCGAGCTGTTCCTAAACGCAGGCTATGAGCTTGCCGACTATGATAGCTTTGCCGATATTTACGTAATAAATACCTGCACCGTAACCGGTATGAGTGACAGAAAATCGCGTCAGATTATCCGACGTGCGAAAAAGTACAACCCGAACGCTTTTGTAATCGTTGCCGGCTGTTATTCGCAGGTTTCGCCCGACGAGGTTTTAAAAATCGAAGGCGTAAATCTCGTTTTAGGCACAAAGGACAGATCAAATATCGTGCAGCTCTATGAGCAGAACCGTGAGCTTTGCGGAATTTCCTGCGTGGACGACATCATGCAGGTGCATAGCTTTGACTCCCTTTTTGTAAGCACCTATTCCGACCGCACGCGTGCATATATCAAGGTGCAGGAGGGCTGCAATCAGTTCTGCTCCTACTGCAAAATCCCATATGCAAGAGGTCCGATACGCTCGCGGGATTTCCGCGAGGTAATGGAGGAATCGCAAAGGCTGGCAGACAGCGGATTTACCGAGATAACCTATGTAGGAATCCATATCGCGTCCTACGGGCTTGACACAAAATCCGAGGATTTGGCAGACCTTTTAAATAGTGCGAATGCTATCCGCGGCATAAAACGCATACGCTTAAGCTCGATTGAGCCTATGACGCTGGACGAGGCATTTATCCGCAAAATCAAGGACTGCGACAAGCTGTGCCGCCATTTTCACCTGTCGCTGCAAAGCGGCTGTGACGAAACACTTCGGCGTATGAACCGAAAATATACAACCGACGATTATTACAAAATCGTGCAGGGACTTCGGCAGCATTTTCCCGATGTTGCAATTACTACGGATATTATGGTCGGCTTTCCCGGCGAAACCGACGAGGAATTTGAAAAAACCTGTGCCTTTGCGGAAAAGGTGGCATTTTCAGGTGCTCATATCTTTCAGTATTCTCCGAGAGAAGGCACACCTGCCGCAGATTTTCCGAATCAGGTTGACCCGCAGGTTAAGGAAAAACGCAGTAAGCTTATCAGCAAAATTTGTAATAGAACAAAGCAGGAGTTTATGGAGCGTTTTATCGGACAAGCTGCCGAGGTTTTATTCGAGCAAGCAGCCGGCGACGGATATTTTGAGGGAAAAACCGATAATTACCAAAGCGTTCTTGTGAAAACCGATGAGGATTTATCCGGCGAATACAGAATGGTGCGGCTGGATAGAATTAAAAACGGGGCTTTTGTAGGAGAGATTGTAACGGAAGATGATGGAAATTACCTTCATTCGAATAATCATTCTTAATTATGTACTTTTGAGACCAAAAGTACAGCAAATTCCAAAAAAAACATTTACAAAACCCGAAAATTGTGATAATATAAATCAAAATGCAGACTCAAATTTTCTTTATGCTGTCTCAGTGATTTTGAAAATGTTATTCGCACTAACAAGGGTTTGCATTTTATGTGCAGTTTCGGCTGCACTTTTTTATTTTTGTATTTACAAATACAAAAAAGTGTAGTATTATAAAAGATGCAGATAATAATTTAAAATCGTTAGACAGCAATGTATTCCGAAAAAAATGCAGACTCAATTTCCATATTCGTACTGTTGTAGTTTGGAGCTGTTATTCGCACTAACATGAGTTTGCATTTTATGTGCAGCTTCGGCTGCACATTTTTTTATTTTTGTATTTACAAATCTGAAAAAATGTGGTATTATAGAAAATGCGAATACAGCTTAATACGATTGCTGAGTTGCTTATGCATTTATTTGATAAAAATGCATACTCAATTCTCTTATAAGTTACTCAGTGTATCTTTGGAGCTGTTATTCGCACTAACATGAGCTATGCGTTTTTTATGTGTAGCTTGTGGCTACACATTTTTTTATGGAGGGAATAACATGAACATAAAGCTCGAACTGCTGTCAGGTGCGATTTCAGACGCAATTTGTGAAAAACTCGCCTACATGGAAATCAATGCCGACGAAACCATCGACACAAGGGCAACGGCGATACTCGCAGAAATTCAAAACATACTTACCGAGGAAAATTTATCCGATTTTGACGCAATAGAAAAAATAGTAGCCGTATTGCAAAAAAACAAGCTTTCAACAGGCACACGCCATGACTTTTAAAAAAGCTTCTGATAGAAGCCCCGCCTGCAGGCGTAGGATTTTAGTAGCAATTTTGTTATTCCGTCATTGCTAAACGCAGGTTTCCTACATAATAAAATAAAAAAGGGCTGTCCCGAATAAGTGATTTTCCACTTATTTACGACAACGCCCTTTTTTGTTTTCTTTTATTTTACCACAACTCTGTGGAATACCTTTTTACCCTTACGGATAATCATGCCCTTATCGCTTGCAAAGCTGTTATCCAAGGTCAAACTAACGTCTGTTACCTTTTCATCATTGATAGTAAGACCGCCCTGCTGAACCAAGCGTCTGCCCTCCGCCTTTGACGGAACAAGCTTAATCTCTGTAAGCAAATCCAGAACATTCTTGCCGTCAAGAGTGTCAACCTCGCTTGTCGGCATATCATCGCTCACACCGCCGCCGGCAAACACAGCCTCTGCTGCAGCCTGCACCTGGTTTGCGATTTCCTCGCCGTGAACCATCTTTGTAACCTCATATGCAAGACGCTTTTTCGCCTTATTCAGCTCAGCACCTTCCCATTTCTCCATTTCGCGGATTTCGTCCATCGGCACAAATGTAACGAGCTTTAAGCATCTGATAACATCTGCGTCCTGAACATTAACCCAATACTGGTAGAAATCATACGGCTTACACTTTTCAGGGTCAAGCCAAAGTGCTCCCTTAGCCGTTTTACCCATCTTCTTGCCGTCCGAGGTGGTAAGCAGCGTAAAGGTCATACCGTAAGCCTGCTTATCGTCCTTTTTATGACAAAGTCTGATACCTGCAAGGATATTTGACCACTGGTCGTCTCCGCCCAGCTCAATCTTACAATCGTACTTTCGGTTAAGCATCAAAAAGTCGTAGCTCTGCATCAGCATATAGTTGAACTCAAGGAAGGACAAGCCCTTCTCAAGTCTCTGCTTAAAGCATTCCGCGGTAAGCATTGTATTAACTGAGAAGCAGGAGCCAATATCGCGGATAAACTCAACATAGTTGAGGTCCAAAAGCCAGTCTGCATTATTTACCATAAGTGCCTTATCATCAGAAAAATCAACAAGGCAGGAAAGCTGCTTTTTAAAGCATTCACTGTTATGGTCAATGGTTTCCTTAGTCATCATCTGACGCATATCGGTTCTGCCGGAAGGGTCGCCGATATGAGCTGTTCCGCCGCCGATTAAGGCGATTGGACGATGCCCGTGATCCTGCATGTGCTTCATAACAACCATCTGCAGAAAGTGTCCGATATGAAGACTGTCCGCAGTCGGGTCAAAGCCTATATAAAAGGTTACTTTTTCCTTTCCCAAAAGCTCACGGATTTCCTCTTCATGCGTAGTCTGTGCAATGAGTCCGCGTTCCTTTAAGACGTCAAAAACATTTTCCATTTTTACTTCTCCTTATGAAAGGTCCTGAACAAAAATTTCACGCACACCGTCTGCCGCTTTTGCAGTTTCTGCCTTTGCTGCAGCAGGTGCAGGAGCCTGCACTCTTCCGTCTCTTACGTCAAAGAATTTCTTTGCAACCTGTGGGAACAGAGCGTAGCTTAGTACGTCCTCCTCGGATTTTGCAAATTCCTTTGTTTCTTCCCTGTACTTTTCAAGCTCAGGCTCTAAAAGGTCTGCAGGACGGCAGGTGATTACCTTGTCGTCACCGATAGCGAGCTTTCTTACTTCTTCATTAACCTCGCCCGGAAGCTCACCGTATTCACCGCGTAACAGTCCCTTTGACTCCTTTGAAATCATCTTATATCTGCCCATCAGAACATTCAGCACTGCCTGTGTTCCGACAATCTGGCTGGTAGGTGTTACAAGCGGAGGATAGCCGAAATCCTTACGAACTCTCGGAACTTCCGCCAAAACATCATAATATTTATCCTCTGCGTTCTGCTGCTTAAGCTGAGAAATCAGGTTTGACAGCATTCCGCCCGGTACCTGGTACAAAAGTGCGTTCGGGTCAACGTTCAAAACCTTCGGATCTAAAGTTCCTTCTGCCTTCATCTTATCGGCAATGCCGCGGAAATGAGCAGCAGCCTCAGAAAGCTTTTTAAGGTCAAGACCCGTATCACGCTCTGTACCCTGAAGTGTTGCAACCATTGCCTCGGTTGACGGGTTTGCAGTACCGTTTGCAAGCGGTGAAAGTGCACAGTCCACGATATCAACGCCTGCCTGTGCTGCCATAAGGTTTGTCATATCGCCCGTACCTGCTGTGTTATGCGTATGCAGGTGAATCGGCACGCCAACGTTTTCCTTAAGCTTTTTAACCAGCTCATATGCGTCATACGGCAGCAAAAGGTTTGCCATATCCTTGATACAGATTGAATCCGCACCCATTTTTTCAAGCGTGCAGGCAAGCTTTACGAAGTAGTCAAGGTTGTGAACAGGGCTTTCTGTATAGCTGATTGCAGCCTCGCAGTGTCCGCCGTATTCCTTAACGAACTTGATTGCAGCCTCTAAGTTTCTTGGGTCATTTAAAGCGTCAAATACTCTTACAACGTCGATACCGTTCTCGATTGACTTTTTGCAGAACTGCTCAACAACGTCGTCCGCATAATGCTTATAGCCCAAAATATTCTGACCGCGGAAAAGCATCTGAAGCTTGGTATTCGGCATATTTGCCTTCAAGGTTCTTAGTCTTTCCCATGGGTCTTCATTCAAAAATCTCATACAAGCATCGAATGTCGCACCGCCCCAGCACTCAAGTGACCAGTAGCCGATGCTGTCAAGAATTTTACAAGCCG
Source organism: Clostridia bacterium (assembly GCA_017621875.1). Taxonomy (GTDB): domain Bacteria; phylum Bacillota; class Clostridia; order UBA1381; family UBA1381; genus UBA1738. Next base: position 442,681 of record JAGASE010000001.1, on the reverse strand, counting down.
GAATCATATCCTCGGTTTTCATTCTTGTAGCCGCCTGGGATTGGTGAGCATCACGAAGGATTGTATCTGTTATATATAATTTACTCATAGCGGTTTTTCCTTTCTAAAAATCTGTTTAGCCAAACAATGCAAGCATAACTCCCGCAGCAATAGCAGAGCCGATAACACCCGCAACGTTCGGACCCATAGCGTGCATCAAAAGGAAGTTCTTTGGATTTTCGTCCTGACCAACCTTCTGCGATACACGTGCAGCCATAGGAACTGCTGAAACGCCGGCACTTCCTATTAAAGGATTGATTTTGTTCTTTAAGAACAGATTCATAAACTTAGCAAGAAGCACGCCGCCTGCAGTACCCATACCGAATGCAACTATTCCCATTGCGAGAATGCACAGTGTAAGCGGTGAAAGGAAGGTTTCTGCAGTTGCCGTTGCACCTACAGACAGTCCGAGGAATATAGTTACGATATTCATAAGCTCATTCTGTACTGTTTTTGCAAGTCTGTCGCAAACGCCTGACTCTGTAAGTAAGTTACCAAGCATAAGGCTGCCTACCAGCGGAGCAGCTGAAGGAACCAGCCATGCAACAAAGATAGTTACAACGATTGGGAACAGAATCTTCTCTGTCTTTGAAACCGGACGGAGAGCTGTCATAACAATCTGTCTTTCCTTCTTTGTTGTGAGAGCCTTCATAATAGGAGGCTGAATTACAGGCACAAGTGCCATGTATGAATATGCAGCAACCGCGATTGGTCCTAAGAAGTTAGGAGCAAGCTTTGATGTAACGAAAATTGCCGTAGGACCGTCCGCACCGCCGATAATACCAACCGACGCCGCAAGCTTTTCAAGCATTGTTCCTCCAAGCAGCTCCTGCAAGGCCTGTGAGCCGAGAATAAGCGGGAACAACTCTCTTACGCCAAGGAATGTAACGAAAATTCCAAGCTGTGCCGCAGCACCCAAAAGAAGACTCTTCGGATTTGCAATCAGCGGACCGAAGTCTGTCATAGCACCAACACCTATGAAGATAAGACATGGGTAAACTCCCAGCTTAACGCCAAGGTAAAGAATGTCGATAAGACCCGGCGTAATAACCTTGCCGGCTTCATTCGCCGCACCGCCGAACAAATTCCAGTGAACATGACCGCCTGCAAAAAGCTCTTCGTGGTAAACCTCTGCACCGATGAGATTTGTGAGCAGCATACCGAATGCGATAGGCAATAAAAGCAGCGGCTCAAATTTTTTAACAATAGCCAGATAGAGCAGTACGCATGCAATGGCAACCATTAAAATTGTTTTCCAGCTGTCGCCGATTGTCAGCATATAAAAGCCCGTCTGGTGAATAAAATTTATTATTGCTTCCATCTTTCTTATTCCCCCGATTATTTAATTGTGCAAAGAAGATCGCCTGTCTGAACAGAAGCACCCTTTGTTACGCCAATTGATGTAACCTGACCGTCAGCTCCTGCCATGATTTCGTTTTCCATCTTCATAGCTTCCAGAATCATGAGAATCTGTCCTTTTTTAACAGTGTCACCAACATTTACCTTAATGTCAAGAATTGTTCCCGGCATCGGGCTGGAAATCTTTTCACCCTCGCCTGCAGCAGCAGGAGCAGCAGCCGGTGCAGGTGCAGCAGCAGGAGCAGCAGCGGCACTTGCCTTAGCCTCTGTTTCGCTCATAAGCTCAATTTCAATTTCGTAGCTTGTTCCATTTACATTTACTCTATACTTTTTCATTTTTTATTCCTTCCTTTCCGTGCCGCAGGGCACAATGCGAGTCTTTAATTAAACTCTTTTAAATGATAAAACCTTGATATTATTTGCCTCTGTGCCAAGCTCCTCAGCTATAACGGCACAGCATGCAGCCAGAATTTCCTGCTTGTTTGCAATAGGCTGGCTTGCAGTATTGGCTGTAGGTGTGCTTACAACCTGAGTATTCTCTGACGGAGCCTGCTTTTCCTTTGCAAACATTCTGCAGACAGCACTCATTATATAGCACAAAACAATCAGACAAATAAGTCCTACAAACACTGTTCCCAAACCAATGCCAACAACCATTACGTTTGATAAATCTGTCATAAAAAACTTCCTCCCTTCAACAATTCTCGCTATCAGGCAAAATTATATTTAAATAATTTTTTCAAATTTACCTCATTTTACATTTTACAATAAATTGTGGAATTTTTCAAGTAGTTTGACAAATTTTTCACTAAATTATTAAAAAAGTACACAATACGATTAATATGCACCCAAAAAGTTAGACACTTTTAGGGTGCATATTGTTTTTTATTGCATATTAAAATATTTAATCTGCCAGATAGTCAGAAATATTTACCTTCGCCCCTCGGTTAAACCTTCCTATTACCCTATTTGAAACAGGGATTTTTTCAAGCCTTTCTTCTGTAGAAAATGTGGCTTTTATGCCCAAGCCTCGCAGCATAGCGTCAACATTCCCGTTATAAACACCATTCGGATAAGATAGTGCGGTTATCTTCTTTTGTGTTATACCTTCAAGCAGAGTTTTGTTTTTGATAAAATCATTTACGATTAACCTGTCATTATCCCCCGATAAATACATATTTTTTACCTGTGCAATACTCTTATTGTGAATTTCATAGCTGTGATTGCCGATTTCCGCATTCGGGCTTTGTGCCAGCTCATATAATTGCTTTTCATTCATGTAATCGTGCTTTCCTATTGCACCTCCGAAAATAAAAAATGTAGCTTTTGCATTATATTTCTTTAAAATCGGCAGGGCATATAAATAATCGCTTAAGTATCCGTCGTCAAAGGTTATCGCCGCAAGCTTTTTATCTTTTTGACCGTCCTTTTTTAATTCCGCAAGCTCTGTGGCAGTGCAAAAGGTGTATCCTTTTTGAGAAAGCAGCTTTATATCCTTTTCAAACTCGGCAGGCTGTATGCAAAAGTCATTAATTTCATTTGCTTTATCGGACAGGCGATGATACATAAGCACCAGTACTGAATTGCCGTCTGTACCCCTTAGTCTTTTAAGCAGCGGATTTTGTCCCTGTGCATACGTTGATACTTGAAATGCAAGCATCACCATAACACATATAAAAACAATTTTTTTCTTCATTATTATAACCGTTCCTTTCCGTGCTGCAAGGCACTATAGAAAAAGGGAATTGACATATGTCAACTCCCCAACTTTTATTTTATAACGTAATTGCTTGCCGGAGCGTATCCTGCCAATCCGCCGCCGAAGTCACCGTCAACTCTTGAGAAAGCTTCAACCATAACATCTCCGCCTCTTGCGTCCTTAATCCAAAGCTGAATTTCCGTATTTGTTGTCTTGAAGTAGATGTTTCCGAACTCGCCTGTAGGCACTCTGTAAACCGGTTCACCGTTTAAGTCAAATGCCTGCTTGCCGTCTACATACTTAAATTCAATAACATTGTAAGGATATTCTCTTTCTGACCACTGATACTTCCATTCAACCTTAGGTGATGCCTTACCGTCTGTAAATCTGTATACTCTCGGAAGGTCATTTCTGCCGTCAAATACAAGACCGTTGACAACCAGATACTGATAATAATTGTATGGCTCTTCCATTTCATACTGCGGAGCTGTCCATGAAATGTCCGCTAAGATGTGTACTACTGTATCAGAATCCCAGAACCACGCTTCAGGATCTTTATCTTCTGCAATAAGATCTGTATACATCTGTGCAACATTCTTTGTCGGGTTTTCTCCATAGAAGGACGGACCTGTTACATACTTTGAGCCGATAAGAGCAACCTTTACCGCAAGCTCTTCATCCGTCACAACATAATGTCCGTTTTCATCAAGCATACTTAAATTTTCATCCGAGAAATATGTACCGTCAAGAATCTCCTTTGTAGGATTGCCGTATTCGTCCAAGGTAACAGTATATGGACCGTACTTATATGCACCTTCTATCAAGCCCTCGCTGACAAGATTTCTGTCCAAATCAATATATCTGCTGTTATACAAAGCCTTTACATCGTCAGATACAAGATTGCCGTCCATGTCAAACGCACCTACTCCGTAAGGCTTATAGGAATCCGTTGTCACAGCATTTCTCGTTGTCGGAACAAAGAGCAGGTCGTCAGTAATTCCAAAGGCGTCATTAGCATAGTCCCATCTCCAGCCTACGTTTGGGATTTTAGTCTGCTGACGCTGATAAATTCTGTGTTCTCCTGCAACCTCCCACATAAAATCCTTGAATCTTGTTTCCCACTGCGGAAGCTGACCGTTATATCTTGTGATGCTCTGTGCGTTTCCTTCAAGATACAGTCTTTCATAGCCTGCGTGAGGATAGTCCATTTCAAAGCCTTCACTCTTCCACTCAACATCTTCTTCAGCAACGGCGTCCACTCTTGTTTTGCTCGTGTAGCTGCCGTTAATCTTTTCATTATAAATTTTTCCGTATGCAGGCGGTGTTGTTGTGTCATATCCGCTGAACTCCCACGCTGCAGATACCGATACTCCTCCTGCCATTATTGCACCTGTCAATAATGACAATATGATTTTTTTTGACTTTATGTTTTTCATAACAAGTCCTCCCAAAATATTTAATATATGTGCATTATAACTCATTCAATTTTATTTGTCAATACTTTTTGTGTTATTTTTTTAATTTTTAATTCGTTTTGAATTGTTTTAATGAACTTCTTTCGCTTATTTGCTATTATAAATAAGAGTTTAAATTTTTTGCAAAATACCAACATATTTATTGTTGAGTTTATGTACCCTAAAACGGGAGGGTGATAATTGATGTTTAACAAAAACCTAAAAAATTTGCGTGAGCTGCACGGGCTTTCACAAAAGGCCATGGCAGAACAGCTCCACATCGCTCCTACAACATACAGAAATTACGAAAATACGCTCAGAGAGCCAAGCTTTAATCTTTTGGTAAAAATAGCACAAACATTAAATACTTCAATAGATTATATGTTAGACAATTCCGCTCACAAGCCGAAGGTAGAGCAAATTCTATCTAAGCTTGAAGCTTTAGATGACGAGTCATTACTGCAAGCAGAGTTGTTTATTGATTTTTTAATTTCCGAAAATAAGAGAAAACAGGCAGAACACAATAAGGCCTGATTTTCTCCGGAACTTAATAACAAAAGCTTGACAAGCCGTATAATCACATTTTAGCTTGATGTTCTATCATATTTTTCCGAAAAAAATAGTGCAATAATTCCTCAAACAAGGAAGTATTGCACTATGCATACTTATTTGAGCACATCGAGTCATAATGTGTGCTTTAAATTTATACAATTCTTTAATCTTCTACAAATTTTTAAGGTAGCTTACCTCATGCGAGGTCAAATGCCGCCATCTGCCAAGAGGCAGATTGCCCAGCTCCACAGTTCCGATGCTTATTCTTTGAAGCTCCTTGACCTTTGAGCCGACTGCCTCAAACATTCTTCTTACCTGACGGTTTTTACCCTCATGGATTGTGATTTTGATAGTGGTATGCCCGTTTTGAGCGTCCAGCATTTCCACCTCGGCAGGCGAGGTTACAAATCCGTCATCAAGACGTACTCCGCTGCGAAGCTGTGCCAAGCCCTTAATACTGATTCCACCCTTTAAAACCGCAATATATGTTTTATCGATTTCATGCTTGGGGTGCGTAACCTTGTACGTAAAATCACCATCATTTGTCATAAGCAAAAGCCCCTCAGTATCGTAATCAAGCCTTCCTACAGGAAAAATACGTTCCTTTATTTCGGTATCAATAAGGTCTACCACAGTCGGTCGCTCAAACTGGTCCTTTACGGTTGAAACATATCCTGTCGGCTTATTAAGCATAATATAATACATTTTTCCGCTTGGTTTTATCAGCTTTCCGTCAAGCATTACGCTGTCCGCACCGATTTCCACCTTAACTCCCTGCTCGGATATTTTTTTACCGTTTACCGTCACTCTGCCATCACTTATCAGCTCCTCCGCTCCCCTGCGTGATGCCGCTCCGCACATGGCTATATATTTTTGAAGTCTTACTATTTCTCCCATTAATCTTCCTCCTCCGGCTCTGAATCCAAAAATTTAATCAAAGCCTCATCATTTATGCAAACACCGTTTGCCTGAGCGTTTTTAAGAATTTCTATTGCATTTTTTGAAAAGATACAGCTGTCGCACAGCAAAATATTCCTGTAGCCTCTGCCGTCAAAAGTGAGAACACCGTCCTCCGCCTTTCCCATGCGTTCTATCGAAAATTCATCGGCAACATCGAACGCAATACCCTTTTTATAAAGCATATTGCAGTAATATGCATATTCCGCTGCAGCTACCACAGCAGGCGTTTCCATGCGACATTTCATTTTTCTTGTTTCTCTTGCATATCTTTCCATAACGCCGCGTGTCGGCTTAATCAGTAAAAGCTCTGCTGTGCCAATGTCGCTAAAGTCTGCATCTTCCTCAATATTCTCCGCGGCAAAAATTCCGTCAATTTCCGAAAATGTAGAAAACAACGCTGACATTTCTGTGCTGCAGTGTCCTCGCACCGTAAGCGACAATCCAGCTTCCGGATATCTTATCGGACTTATCATACGCAGCGGGAAATCAAATTCCGATTCTGTTTTTCCGATATCAAAGGATATTTTCTTACCTTTCTCCTTTGCCCACGCCGAAAGCGGCAGGACATATTTTGAAATTATATAGCTCTCCGCACGCTCATAATACCATGATCGCACGGGGCTTATTTCTGTGTCGGAATCAAACAACGCGAACAGCAGCTCATACGCCTCATAGGAAAATCCGCACATTTCGTTTAATTCGTCATTCCAAATCGGTGCGTCAAAGTATGGCAGCGGCACAACAAAGCCTACCACTTCGTCAAATAAGATATCACCAATTTCAGACTCAAGTCTCTCAAGAGTTTCCACATTTGCCACTTTTCCCATTCCGTCATATGACGAAACCCGTCCTGCCTCACAGCAAAGGTATTCAGCTCCGACCTCTTGTGCATCTGCATATATCCACACCTCAAGACCGCACGCCTTCACTTTTCTGACATTCTCGTCCGAAATATCCTGCATACTCATCAAAGCTCCGCAAAAGCCTTTACCCAAAAGAGCGGAAATATCGCTGTCGTCGCCTGAAAATGCAAAAATTTTTCTCAAACTCTATCCATTCCTTTCATCGCAAGTGCTTCACTTACCTTTATTCCGTCAACCGCGGCACTCATAATTCCGCCGGCATACCCTGCACCCTCTCCGCATGGGTATAGTCCTGTAATATCCGCCATAAACGTCTCTTTGTCGCGGACAAGCCTCAAGGGTGCCGAGCTGCGTGTTTCAGGGGCTGTCATAACAGCTCCGCCGTCCGCAAAGCCCTTCAGCTTTTTATCAAATTCCTTTATAGCAAGCCTTAAGGTTTCATTCACAAATTCAGGAAAAATCTGCGAGATATCGCAATTCTTCAGTCCCGGCTTATAGGTGGGCGTCACCTTATCTTTTACGGCATACCCCATAAAATCGCCCACATACTGCATTGGTGCGTGATAATTTTCTCCTGCCACAGTATATGCCTTTTTCTCGATTTTCTCCTGAAACCACACGCCTGCAAGCGGGTCATCGGACAAAAAGTCGTCCGGCGTAACATTTACCAAAAGTGCACTGTTCGCATTTTCGCCGCTGCGAAGCGAGTTACTCATTCCATTTGTAACAACGCCTTCCGAAAAGGACGCCGACGCAACCACCTCGCCGCCCGGACACATGCAAAATGTGTACGCACTTCTGCCGTTTTCAAAATGTGCGGAAAGCTTATAGTCTGCCGCACCCAAAAGCTCTGCAAAATTGCCGTATTGACTCTTATTTATCATTTCCTGCTTATGCTCAATGCGAACTCCCACCGAAAAGCTTTTCTGCTCAATTTTGATACCGAGATTTTTAAGCATAGTATAAGTATCACGAGCGGAATGTCCTATCGCAAGGATAATATTATCGGTGTCAAGCGTATACACGCCTCTTTCATTCTCAATCTCAGCACCGCATACGCTCCCGTTTTCAGTCTTTATTCCGATAAGCTTATTTAAAAACCTGACCTCACCACCATGCTTTTCAATTTCAAGACGGATATTCTTCACCACTTTTGATAAAATATCCGTTCCGATATGCGGCTTTGCGGCATAGGTTATTTCGTCGGGTGCACCAAATTCGGCAAAGGTTTCAAGAACAAACCGACATCTTTTATCATTTATGCCGCTGTTCAGCTTTCCATCGGAAAAGGTTCCTGCACCGCCCTCGCCGAACTGCACGTTTGTGCGTTCATCAAGCCTGCCGGTTTCCCAAAACTTGCGTACAGCCCTGCATCTTTCCTCCACGCACGCACCGCGTTCTATCAAAACAGGCTTATATCCTGCTCTTGCAAGCATCAAGCCGGCAAAAAGTCCCGCCGGTCCTGTTCCGACTATAAGTGGTCGCTTTTCAAGCGGCACACCCTTCGGAAATTCATAATTTTCTATTTTATATTCCTTAAAATCCTTTAGTCTCTTTTTTGTTTCAGCTAAAACAGTATAAACATAATGCACATCAGTTTTTTTACGTGCATCAACTGCTTTTCTAAGCACTTTGAAGGATAAAATATTATCGGATGTTGTTTTTGCACGCCTTGCAATATGCTCACGCGAGAGAGCATCGGTCAGCTTCACCTTAATGTTGTCTATCCTATACATTCACTGCCTCGCTTCCTGCGGCAAAGCCGCTTGACCACGCCCACTGCAGATTAAATCCGCCGCAGTCTCCGTCGATATCCAAAAGCTCACCGATTATATATAAGCCCTTAACAATTTTCGATTCCATCGTTTCGCAGCTTACCTCATCAAGCGATACTCCTCCCGATGTCACCTGTGCGTTCTCCCATGGCATCACGCCGGTAATTTCAAACCGCCAATGCTTTATTTTTGACGCTATTTTTTTAATTTCATTTTCAGTCAGAGTATCGCTCATTCGCGAGAGCGGCAAAATTCCACATTCCTTTAAAAGCATCTGCCCCAAAGACTTGTTCAAAACCCCCACAAGATAGGTTTCCATCGTCTGAGTCGGACGCTTTTTCAAAAATGCTAAAACGTCTTGTTCGCTGTAATCGGGAAGTAAATCCACAAAAATACTCCTTCCCTTTTTTGCATGCTTTGCCAAAGAGAAAACAGGTATTCCCGAAAGACCGTAATTATTAAACTGAATTTCACCGATATCGGTTTTTCCGTCCTCAAGCGTTACTCTGCCGTATGCACGCACGCCCTGAATACCTTTTGAGGTTTTAATCTGCACCAGAGACGGCACAAGCGGCGTTACGGTATGACCGAGCATTTTCAAAATGGCGTATCCGCTGCCGTCCGAGCCGGACTTAGGAGCTGCCATGCCGCCTGATGCGGCAATGACCTTTTTTGCAAAATGCTTTTCACCGCTGTCGGTTACGACAATAAATCCGTCACCGTTTTTCTGGATTTGCGACACGCAGGTTTCGGTAAGAATATTCACACCCAGCCTGTCAAGCTCCAATCTCAAGACGTCCAAAACCGCAGAAGCCTGTCCGCTCATGGGATAAACTCTTCCCTCCGATTCCACTTTTGACAAAAGTCCCAGTTCTTCAAAAAAAGCAATAGCCTTCTTGGGCGGAAATTTATTAAGAGCAAAGGACGCAAAATCCGAATTATAATTATGCGTCCCTGCGTTTATATTTGTAAAATTACAGCGTCCGTTGCCTGTTGACAGTATTTTTTTGCCCACACGCGGATTTTTTTCAAAAATTGTGACCTTTCCGCCGCTTCTTGCCGCGATAATAGCCGCAAAAATCCCCGAAGCACCGCCGCCTATTATAGCAATATCAGTTTTCACTTTTTTCTGTTTCCTTCTCGTTTATAAAATCGGTAATAACCATTTTAAGCGTTACCAACACCGGAACCGACACAATCATTCCGCCGATTCCGAAAAGTCCTCCGCCGAGCGTTACCGCAAAAATTATCCACAAGGGAGATGCGTCCAGCATCTGTCCCATAATTTTCGGACCGATAAAGTTGCCGTCAAGCTGCTGCAGCACGATAAGTGCGATTGCTGCCGATACAGCCTTGAAAATTCCGCCTGTAACAAGCGTTATTACAACTGACAGCACCGACGCAAATATTGCACCGAAATATGGAATGAGATTGAACAGTCCTATTATTCCGCCTAAAATCATGGCATATTTAATATTTAGTATCGACAAAATCACAGTTGCCAGCACCGCCATTACAATCGCATCTAATAGCAGACAGAACACGTATTTTGAAAAGATATTATTTACCTTTTTAACGTTTTCAATAAATCTGCTGCTTCTTTCTTCTTTAAGGAAAATTCTTAGAATACGTCTTACAGATGCCTTGATTTTTTCCTTATCAATGAGCATATATACAGAAACGATAATTCCGATAAATACATTTATAACGCCTGATGTAATATTGACTACGCCCTTTGCGTATTTTGAAAATTCCGTCACATCAATTTTACCCAAAATGCTGTTAAACGCCTTAGTAATATTTGCCTCGTTTATCTCAAACAAGCTGATATTATGCTCGCTTTGCCATGTTTCCACTGCTGCCAGAATATCATCTATATATCCGGGAATATTGTTATATAAATCCACAGCGTTTCGGTAAAGTGCAGGAGCAATGGCACGTATCACGATAAACATTGCGAGAATCATTATTAAATACACACTGATAATGCTTATCGTTTTACTTTTGTTATTAATAAAACGATATTTACTTTTGCGGCAAAGTGCGTCAATCTTCTTGCACGGCATATTAAGTATATATGCGATTATAAAGCCTATCAAAAACGGGGTAAGACTTTTTAAAATTAAGCCCAGCCACTCGGCAATTTTATAAAAATTGTCAAAGGTTTTATAAACCACAATTACGACCACAATAAACACCAGTGCCATAATCCAATTACTGTATTTCTCTAATTTCTTCATGCTGTTACCTCATAAAAAATTTTAAGGTTGCCCCGAAAATGTAGAACTTACATCCTGCGGAGCAACCTATTTTCTTATAAAATTACTTGACAGACGGTGTAATTGTTACGCCTGTGCTTACAAATATACCATTTTGGTACGCTCCGTAGGCAACTACGGTATCTCCCTCTTTAATCTGCTTGAGTGAATATTCGCTAAGAGTCGGAATAACATAATATTTCGTATTGTCGGTACAGCTTATATATGCCGTTGTTTCCGAGCCTGCCTCGTTATATGAAATAAGAATTACCTTTGCCGTAGTGCTCACAGATGTTACAACGCCTGTAAGCGATGAGCTTGCAGTTGTTCCGGCAGCAGAAGACGCCGTTACAGACTTTACTGCATCACTTTCAATCGTAAGGGTTACGCTGCTGCCGATTTCAAAATCAGCAAGCTTCGCAGCCTCGCCGTTGATTGTAATAGCAACACCTGACAGAATATCATATGTATATTCATTTCCGTCCGACTTGATTGTTATGGTCGGATTAGTGGAAATGGTATATGACTTAAGCACGCCGGTAACCTTCTTTACGCTTGAGGTTGCATTAATACTTGCCACAACGCCGTATTCCAGCTTTATTGTGAGTGCGTCACCTCTGTAAAGTGCGGAAAATTCTGAAGTATTTCCGTTCTTATAAATCTTCGCATCTGTTCCGAGGACATATTCCTGACCGTCATATTCACTGTCCTCATGGCTTATTGTAATCCTGCCTGTAGGGTCGATTTTTTCAAGAGTCGCATTCTTGATTGATTCGGATTTTTCTATTGTTGCAATTTCGGCAACGGCATCTCCCGAAAGACCGAGAACTACATAATCGCCATCTCTGAGCTTATTAATATCGCTTACAGCACCGTTTAGTGTTATTGTTGCATCGGCGCTGCAGTTATATGTAGTGCTTCTGCCGGTTGCCGGATCCTTAACTGTAACGGTGAGCTTTCCGCCGGAGCTTGCATAGCCGGTAAACACTGCATTGACGGTTTCGTCAATCTCTACCTCCATGATATCCGCAAAGGCTAAGGTCACGCCGCTGTCGTCCTCACTGTAGGTAAGAACAACATTCTGACCTGCCGCAAGAGCAGAATCGTCGGAAAGGTTTCCATTTTTATAGATTTTGGTATTGTCTGAATAACCGATTTCACTGTCGTAATCTTTAATTTTAATATTTTTTGCATCGGTATCTACGCTCTCAAGCTTTGCAGTTTCAAAAAAGTAGTTTGCACTGTTTGCGGTTTTGGACAGCATTACGGCAATCTGACCTCTCAAAACCGAGGTTGCAGGTGAAAATTCACCATCGCCCATACCGGTCATTATTCCCTTTTGTGACACATAATAAACATACTGTCTTGCACTTTTCGGAATATCCGCAACATCGGTGTATTCCATATCAATCAAAACCTCCGAGGTTGCAGCCTCTTCTGCGAGCATCGCCTTTGTTATAAGAATTGCAGCCTCGTATCTGGGCATTGCCTCAGACTTTTTGGAGCCTTTAAAATATGTATCAAGCTCGTCCTCAGAAATCACGCCGCGGTAAAGCATAAACGCAACATCGCCCTCTGCGTATGAAAGTCCGTAATCCTCCAAAACATCTGCGTATTTTTCCTTCGCAAGCTGCAGAGTTTCCGCATTTGTTTCGTTATTAGAGCCCATCAGTCTTGCAAAAAGTGCAAACGCCTCCATTCTGGAAACAGAGTTTCCCGGTCTGAAGGTTCCGTCTTCATAACCGCTGATAAGACCTTTTTCAGCCATATCTTCTACATATTCATAAGCCCATTCATAGCTGTTTTCATTAACATCTTTAAAGGTATCTGCCGCAAAAACAGGCATCGCCGCCGAAATTGACAGTGCTGATGCGAGCAGCATAGAAATTGTTTTTTTCATAAAATTTCCTCCTGTAATAGTATTTTATAGTGTTATATTAACACATGCAGCAAATTTTATCAATATTTCTTTTGAATTTGTATAATATTTGTAATATTACTATAATTATTGCACAACATATTGTGTTTTCTGTCGATATATGCCGATATCAAAAAGTCGGATTTCACTCTGCCTCTCAAATTTTGAAAATTTAAAAAGGACAGCCGAAGCCGTCCTTTTCAAATTGTATAGAGAAGATATTAAGAGCATCAGGGATTAATTATTTTATAATTACAACCTCTTGAACAACGTCCTTATAAATCTTAACGAATACTCTGTTGCCTTCGTCCTCATCATAAGCCTGGATGTCGCCTGTTGTTACAACCGAAACCTTATTCTTTGAAAGAGTTGTATCTACACTGTAAACCACAACGTCGTCGCCGAGCTGGAAGTTCATTACGCTTCCGTCGTTAACGGTAACGTTCATAGAGCCTGCAAATTTCTTTGTTACCTTACCGTAAACTGTCTTGAGGTTTTCAACAACGTCAACCTCTGCCTCTGTATCCTTAGCTGTGATGTCAAACAATACTCTGATGTTTGTAATTTCACCCTCAGCGTTTGTCACGTACTGAATAATATCTCCTGTTTCAAGGCTTACGTTTTCGTCGCCCTTAACGAGGATACCTGCCTCTTCTGCATAGATCTTGATTTCCTTTTCGTCCTGATATGCTGTCAGAAGGTCGGTGATTTCATCGTCATCGTTTGTTGCACTGATAACCTTTGAAACAACTGCGATTGAAGATTCCGCATTTGTCTGGAGGTTAGAATCTGTTACAACGATTGCTTTTGCCACAAAGTCCTCGCCCATATCGAATACAGCTACATTGTATGATGAGCCGTCCTCGAACATTGAGAGCTTTCCGAGCTTGTAGTCCTTGTTGTCTTCGTTGATATCAAAGATAATTGTTGATGAGTTAAGTCTTACCTTACCGATTGTGTTTGTGTTTCCGTTAAACTCCTCACCGGTGTAGTTGAAGTTCATTGTGAACTTGTTCTTGTCAACTGCGTTTGTTGCAGTGTTGTCCTGAGCAGTGTTCAAAGAAACCAGCTTTCCGTCTGAGTTTACAGAATAAGTGATAAGCTGCTTGTTGGTTGCAGTTCCGGTCTTAAGCTCGTCAACTACGCTTGATGCGAGTGTGCTGCTCTTACCGTTATATCTGATTTTCTCATTTGCTGTAAGAGTTGTTTCCTTACCGTTCTTTGTGAATACCTTAAAGGTTGACTCCTCAGTTGCATCTGATGTGTGTGCCTTTATCAGGTATGCATAATTAGAGGATGCTGCAACAGTTGTATCCACACCTGAAATCTTGTCTAAGATATCGAGGTAGAATACTGCCTCTGTTCCCAGGTTTAAGTCCTCTGTAAAGCTCGGTGAAACCTTGTAGTGTTCGCCGCTGATGGTGTAGCCCTCATCGTCGATACCTGTGATTTTACCCTCAACTGTGGTACGGCTTACCTGAATGTCGTATAACAGCTGGTCCTTACTTGCTGCTACTGAAAGAACGTCGTATTCTTCAAGGTCAGAAAGCTCAAGCTTGTCTGCACCCAGCATAATTCTGTAAGAAAGATCCTCGTTCTCGTCATCAAGCTTCAAGGTCGGTCTTCCGTACTTGTCGATAATCTTGTTTGTTGAAGTTACTTCCTCAACTACCATTGTTTCATACTCTGTAACAAATATAATGTCATATCTGCCGTTTGAGTCGGTATCAAGCAGGTCAACCTTTCCTGATGCACCTGTAAGATCAACCAAATCATAATCAAGAGTCTCAAACTTACCGTTGTATATCATGGTTGCTTCGTTATCGAGCGTTACATAAGATACGCTTGTTGCGTCCTCGTTCTTGTAGTAATTGATTGTCTTGTAAGAGCCTCTGTCGGCAATACCTGCCATCAGGTCGGACTCGATAGTAAAGGTTTTATTCTTGTTTGCTATCGGAAGTGCAAGAATAACCTCCATGTCTCCGTCGTCATTTTCTCTTGTGTAGTAAGTTACATTGTAACCCAAGAGATTGTTCATATTATAAGCTGTTTCGTATATTTCTGTGCCAATCTTAATCTGACCGCTCTTGAGGCTTGAATCGCCTGCCAAAGCTGTATCTTCGATTGCTGTAACCTGACCGTCTGCCTTTGTTACCTCAAGCACATCTGTAAGAAGAGTTTTGTCTGTTACTTCCCACTTTGCGTCTGCACCGAAGCCTGTCTGCTCCATCATGTTTGCATTAAGTGCGTTAACTGTCATGAAAGCAACATTACCTCTTGATATAGGCTCAGTGTTTGAACCCTGTACGTTCTTTGTAAGTCCGTTGTTTGAGCCTGCTACGATATATCCCTGCGGATATCCGCCCTTAGACTGTGCAAATACTTCATAGCCCATTGCACGTACAAAGATTGTCATTGCTTCGGAATAAGTGATTTCCTTATCCGGCAAAAAGTCGCCTGTGTCGTAGCCGACTACCAGACCCTGTGATGTTGCTACATTGATGTAGCCGTTAGCCCAGTGGTCAACCGATACGTCCGGGAAATTTGATGTTCCCTTTGCTGATTCAGCAGCATCGCCCAGTCCCATTGCAAGAACTGCCATCTTTGTTACCTCTGAACGCTTGATTGTGTCGTTTGGTCTGAAGTTTCCGTCGCCGTCACCGGACATAATGTCAAGAGCCTGCAAAATCTGTATCGGCTCTTCAAATCTCGTACCCTCTACGTCAACAGGAATACCTGATGCCGCAAAAGAGCTTATGCCGAGTGAAGATAATGACATTACTGTTGTCAAAATTCCGGCAAGAACTTTTTTTGAACCTTTCATTATTTGTCCTCCTTTTAACTTTGAATGTATTTCATACATTCTTCCTATACTACCTGCGGTTTACATAATATTGTTTGAAATTTTTGACAAAATCAGCTTATTTAGCCGTTTTTGTCGGTTTCAAATAATTTTCCGTTAACCACAAGTCATATATTACACTATTCTATACCGAATTTCAACCTGTAAGTTTTGGTAATTTTTCAAATCTCAAAAGGACACAGCAAAAAACAGACGCTATTTGATACAAGTGTCGCAATCTGTCAAATCCTGCGATAAATAAATTTCAAATGTGTATAGACAAAACCCATTTTTTAGTATATAATAGAAGATGCAAAACGACTTCGCAATAATTTGCGGATTCAAAAATCACAGACATCAAGGTCAATGCATCAGCAAAGGCAAAATATATAAAACTAAATACCGGCAGTCTTTTTTTGGCTGCTTTAAAATTTGCGAAAACACCGCGGTGCTGCTTACAAAAAGTGAGCTGCTGTAATCTACGGTGGTACAACGCAAAAATACCCCGATGCCGCTCGTAAAATCGAGCAGATCCCGTCCACAGCGATAGTATGGCAAAACACTGCAGTACCGATTGCAAAAAGCGGACCGTTGCACTCTACGAGAATAGTATGGTAAAAATGCTGGCTCTCGTAGACTTCAAGGGTATTGGTATTTAAGTTTTTTAGATGCTGTGATTTGAAAGTCGTTTTGCAATACAACGGCTGGCGTTTTTCGGCGTACAGCCTTGCTGTACGCTTTTTTAATGGCTTTAATATATATTGTCAATAATTTGTTAATCCAAATATTCCTCCGCAATAGGAATTTATTTGAGCGTACAGCATAAAACGGAGTGTTGCGTATTTCCACAAACAGCAGCACTCCGTTGTTTTGTATAAAGAAAACCACGCGATAGTCGCGTGGCTTAATAGAGGTTTCGCCGATGAACAAGGGTGTAGGGAATGGGCTTGCACGTTTCGTTTTTGGTGAATTATCTGTACTTTTGACCGACCAAAAGTACGAAAAGTCGTCGGGACACCCGAACCCGTGGTGTTGCGGCTTCGGACAAGTCGCAAGTTTCGTCGGCTTTTAAAAAAGCCGCAAAACTTCGACAACTCGCCTTGAATGTGCAGGATAAGTTATGTTTGGTGTGGGATTTTTTTCGAACAGCACACTATATAAAAAAATGAGAAAAAAGATATGTCGCTTCTTTTTAATGTATCGAAAAAAATCCATCGGTGCAACAAGATACAAATTTAAAAATAACAATATCAATTAATAAACATATCCCCGCTGTCTGCTTAAAGCAGACAGCCATAAAAGTTTTCGGTCAAGCCTTTTTCAAAAGGCTTGCGGGTTTCAGGGCAGAGCCCTGAGCCACCCCCACACAATCTAATCTCAATCCAATTTCAGCACCGACATAAACGCCTCCTGCGGGATTTCCACACTACCCACCTGACGCATACGCTTTTTGCCCTCCTTCTGCTTTTCCAGAAGCTTTTTCTTACGCGTAATGTCTCCGCCGTAGCACTTGGCAAGCACGTCCTTACGCATCGCTTTTACCGTCTCACGTGCGATTATCTTCGACCCGATTGCCGCCTGAATCGGCACTTCAAACAACTGACGCGGAATTGCTTCCTTGAGCTTTTCCGCCATCTTTCTACCACGCGAATACGCACTGTCCTTATGCACAATAAACGAAAGGGCGTCAACCTGCTCACCGTTTAACAGCATATCCAGCTTGACAAGGTCGGAACGCATGTATTCCTTTAGCTCATAGTCAAAGGACGCATAACCCTTTGTTCTCGACTTTAACGCGTCAAAGAAGTCGTAAATTATCTCGTTAAGCGGCAGCTCATAATGAATCTGAGCACGCGTCGTTTCAATATATGTCATGTTCTTGAAAATTCCTCGCCGCTCCTGACACAGCTCCATAACATTTCCCACAAAATCCACAGGCACCATTATATCTGCCTTAACCATCGGTTCTTCCATATACTCCGTTTCCACAGCCGGCGGCAGGTTTGCAGGATTTGAAACCATCTCAATCGTTCCGTCGGTCTTGTGAACCTTGTAAATAACACTCGGTGCGGTCGTTACAAGGTCAAGATTGTATTCACGCTCCAGCCGCTCCTGGATAATCTCCATATGCAAAAGCCCCAAAAATCCGCATCGGAATCCGAAGCCCAACGCGATTGACGTCTCAGGCTCAAACATGAGCGACGCGTCATTAAGCTGCAGCTTGGCAAGTGCCTCCTTTAAATCCTCATACTGTGCTCCGTCCGCCGGATAGATACCGCAGTATACCATCGGATTTACCTTTTTATAGCCCGGCAACGGCTCGCTTGCGGGATTGTCACACTTTGTTACCGTATCGCCCACGCGTGTGTCCTGAATAGATTTTATGCTCGCCGCGATATAGCCAACGTCGCCTGCAGAAAGCTCCCCTGTCGGTTTCAAGCCGCTCGGATGCATCGAGCCTACCTCAACCACATCAAACTCCGCACCCGTCGCCATCATTCTGATTCTGTCACCGGCTTTGAGCTTTCCGTCCTTTACACGCACGTATACTATAACACCCTTGTAGCTGTCATAATACGAGTCGAAAATCAGGCACTTAAGAGGTGCGTTTTCATCGCCCGAAGGAGTTGGGATTTTCTCCACAATCGCCTCTAAAACCGATTCCACATTAAGGCCCGTTTTTGCCGATACCCTCGGTGCGTCCTCGGCAGGAATACCGATTATGTCCTCAATTTCCTTTATGGCATTTTCCGGGTTTGCACTCGGCAGGTCAATCTTGTTGATAACAGGCACAATCTCAAGATTATGCTCAACGGCAAGATATGTGTTTGCTAAGGTCTGTGCCTCAATTCCCTGCGATGCGTCCACAATCAGAATCGCACCCTCGCACGCAGCAAGGCTACGCGATACCTCATAGTTAAAGTCCACATGTCCGGGAGTGTCAATCAGGTTTAATATATACTCCTCCCCGTCATGTGCTTTATATTTCAGCTTTACGGCATGTGCTTTTATCGTGATTCCTCTCTCACGCTCCAAATCCATGTCGTCCAAAAGCTGCTCCTCCATGTCACGCTCACACACCTCGCCCGTAAGCTCCAAAAGCCTATCGGCAAGCGTGGATTTTCCATGGTCTATATGTGCTATTATACAAAAATTTCTTATCTTATCCTGCATATTTCCTCTCCGTCAAAAGGTATTTTTTTAAGTATACCACAAATTCATTAAAAAGTAAATTGTTTGAACAAAAAAAGTAAACCGCCCTCTGCCCGGGTTGCGGTTTACTAAACCCACTTTTAGGCTGACCGTTTAATACGGTAACCTCTTATCTGTTTTCATTATACCATTTTTCCGTCATATATCAAGCATTTCTTTACAGCGGTAAATTCGGCACTGCGTTCAAATCAAGTCCTGCACGCTCGCCGTCAAGATAGCTGTAATATCCGGCAGCGGCAATCATTGCGGCATTATCGGTACAAAGCACCGGCGGCGGATAAACAACGCTTATTCCATGCTTTTTGCACATAGCCGTCATCTTTTCGCGAAGCTGCGAATTTGCGGCAACTCCGCCGGCTAAGGCAACAGTTTTTGCACAGGCAGCAACCGCACCCTCTATTGTATGCTCACAAAGTGCATCGGTAACAGCATTTTGAAAGCTCGCCGCAACATCGGCACAGTTAATTTCCTCGCCCTTCTGCTCCGCCTTATGTATATAATTTATAACCGCGGTTTTCACTCCCGAAAAGCTGAAATCCAGCGAATCCTTATCCATTTTCACTCTCGGAAACTCAATCGCATGAGGGTTTCCCTCCTGTGCTAATTTGTCCACAAGCGGTCCGCCGGGGTAGCCCAGTCCCAAAACTCTCGCGATTTTATCAAAAGCCTCGCCAGCCGCGTCGTCACGCGTGCGTCCCAAAATCTCAAAATCTGTATAGTCCTTCACGTTCACTATATGGCTGTGACCGCCCGACGCAACAAGACACACAAACGGCGGCTCAAGCTCCTTATGTGCCAAAAAATTCGCCGTAATGTGCCCTCTTATATGATGCACCGGCACAAGCGGCTTATTCGCAGCATATGCGATAGCCTTCGCAGCAGAAACGCCAACCAAAAGTGCTCCCACAAGCCCCGGTCCGTTGGTTACGGCAATCGCGTCTATATCGCAAAGGCTCATGTTCGCCGCCGAAAGTGCCTCGTCAATCACTGCGTCGATATTTTCTATGTGCTTTCTCGATGCAATTTCAGGCACAACACCGCCGTATTTTTTATGAAAATCAATCTGCGTATTTATAACGTTCGACAAAATCTCTCTGCCGTTTTTAACCACGCTTGCCGCAGTTTCGTCGCAGGAGCTTTCAATTCCCAAAATATATGTGTCCATTACGTTTCTCCCCGTATCATAATAATTGCGTTTTCGGTAGGCTCACGGTAAAAATTTTTACGCATGCCTGCATTTTTAAATCCGAATTTTTCATAAAGTGCTATCGCTGCACAGTTTGACTCCCTTACCTCAAGCACAATACGCTTGGCATCGGCAGCCTCCTCTATAAGCCTTTCCAAAAGCCTTGATGCAACACCCTTTTTGCGAAATTCGGGCAAAACCGCAATATTTGTAATCTGCCCCTCATCCGCAACCAGCCAAACTCCACTGTAGCCGATGATTTTATCGCCCTCCACCGCCAGAAAATATCTGGCAATACGGCTTTGTGCCTCCTCTAAAAACAGATTTTCCGACCATGGAACGGCAAAGCACACCTTATCAAGCTCCGCAAGCTCTCCTGCGTGGCACGCCTCCATTTTAATTATTCTCAATCCTGTCCGCCACCTTTAAAAGTGCATGATAAATCTCCTCTGCACATTCTTCATATTCTGTAACGTCTCCGCCATACGGGTCGTCAATATCATATTCCGCTCCGGCATATTCACAAAGCGTATATGTCTTTCCCGGTGCCGACTGCTCCAAAACCATTTTATGTGCCGCCGTCATGGTGAGTATCAGGTCGCTTTTCTCCAAAAGCTCGGTGTTGATGCTCTGTGCATGATGTCCCAAAAGGTCGATATCGTACTTTTTCATAGCAATTATCGCCTCGCCCGATGCAGGCTCTCCGTCCGTTGCAAAAAGTCCTGCCGACTCAATACGCACATCAATTCCTCGTTCTACTGTAATTTTATTAAACAAAGCCGCCGCCATGGCAGAGCGGCAGGTATTTCCTGTGCATACAAAAAGTATATTCATGTTTTATCCTTTCAAGCTCGCAGGAATAAGCTCTCCTGCTGTCCTTATACAAAAATTATCTTATTTCCCGCCGATTTATAAAGCCGGTTTTTAACCGCAAGGCTGTATTCATCGTTTGAGGAAAGCTGCACCAAAACGGTTTGTATTCCATTTTTGTCAAAGCTACGCAATGCGTCAAACAGCACTCTTGCAAATTCGCGGTTATCCTTTCCCGAAGAAATAAATAAATCCGCTCCAAAGTCTGCATCTGCCGCAGCCAGTACGCCGACGGTTTTTCCGCCTTCCTTTTCCCTTTTTACCAGCTCTTTAATCTTTTTTTCGCAAGCACTCAGCTCGCCCTCAACCACAGTCACATCGGCATCGGGTGCATAATGCTTATACTTCATTCCCGGACATTTCGGCTGCTCCGCTGCTGCCACCGCTTCAAGCACATGACGGTCAACCTCAACATTTGTGCAAACCTTTTTTAAATCCTCAAGAGTAATGCCGCCAGGACGAAGAATTGTCGGAACATCAGCCGTTAAATCGATTATCGTAGATTCCACGCCGACGCTCGCATCTCCGCCGCAGATTATCGCATCAATACGCCCTAACATATCGTGAATTACATGCTCTGCACGGGTTGGACTCGGCTTTCCCGATAAATTCGCACTCGGAGCAGCTATCGGAACGCCGCAGGCACGGATAAACTCTCTTGCTACAGGGTGAGACGGGATTCTGATTCCTACCGTATCAAGCCCTGCTGTTACGGTATCGCTTATTCCGTCCTTTTTCTTCAAAATAATCGTAAACGGACCGGGTGCAAAGCTTTCAAGAATTTTTTTTGCATTCCAAGGAATCTCTCTTGCCACCGTTTCAACATCGCACACATCGGCAACATGCACAATCAGCGGATTGTCGGACGGTCTGCCCTTTGCCTCATATATTTTTTTCACCGCCGCGTCATCATACGCCGACGCACCCAAGCCGTACACTGTTTCGGTAGGAAACGCAACAACACCTCCGCCGCGTATTATTTCGCCCGCCGTCTGCATGGTTTTATTATTTATATCCTTTATTATAAGCGTGTCCATTACTGAAATTTCTCCAAAAGCTCATATTTCATCTGCCACAGGCTGCGTGATAAATCGACATAGTATTCATGCGGATTTTCAAAACGCTTAACCTCATCCCAAAGCTTCTCCACCTCAAGACGGCAGTATTCCCGAAGCACATGAATATCAGGATTTTCATAAACGCACTCTCCGCCCTTAAATATCTGCTTCAAAAGCGGACGCACATAATAATCCGTAACCGTCTTTTTCTTCCATGTATGCTCCGGATTGAAAAGCTCGTACGGCTTTTCGTTATCAATCACCTCGCCGAAAAGTGTTACAACATCGGCAATCGCCGCTCCCGATTCCTTTGAATACAGGCGATAAACCTGCTTAAAGCCCGGTGTGGTGATTTTTGCTACATTCTCCGAAACCTTTATTCTCGGAATAACGTTTCCTTCCGAATCCTCAACTGCCGCAAGCTTATACACTCCTCCGAAAATAGGTGCCGCTTTTGAGGTAATAAGCCGCTCACCTACACCAAACGAGGTAATCTCTGCACCCTGTCTTAAGGTATCGCGGATAATGTATTCGTCCAAAGAATTTGACGCACATATTCCGCAGTCGGGATAGCCTGCATCATCAAGTATTTTGCGGCATTTCTTTGACAGGTAAGTTATATCTCCCGAATCAATTCTTACGCCCTTAGGTCTTTTTCCCAGCGGCTTTAATACCTCGTCAAACACCTTTATTGCGTTGGGAAGTCCTGATTTTAAAACATTATAGGTATCTATAAGCAGGGTACAGCTATCGGGATACTGCCTTGCATAAACCTTAAAAGCCTCATATTCCGTATCAAACATCTGCACCCAGCTGTGTGCCATAGTACCCATAGCAGGCACTCCGTATTCTCTATCCGCAATCGCACATGCCGTTCCTACGCAGCCGCCGATATATGCGGCTCTTGCACCCAAAACGGCAGCGTCAGGTCCCTGAGCACGACGCGAGCCGAACTCCATAACAGGGATTCCCTCTGCCGCACGAACAATTCTGTTTGCCTTTGTAGCAATCAGACTCTGATGATTTATCGTTAAAAGTATCATGGTTTCGATAAACTGTGCCTGTGCAACAGGGCCTCTTACAACCACAATCGGCTCATGCGGAAAAATCGGCGTTCCCTCAGGAATTGCCCAAACATCGCACACAAACTTAAAATTTGCAAGATACTCAAGATACTGCTCAGAAAAAAGCTTTTTGCTGCGTAAATATTCTATATCATCGTCTGTAAATTCCAGATTTTTAAGATAGTCAATCAGCTGTTCAATTCCTGCCATAATTGCAAAGCCGCCGCCCTCTGGAATGGTGCGGAAGAACATATCAAAATAAGCGATTCTGTCTCCTACGCCCTCCTCAAAAAAGCCGTGCGACATTGTAAATTCATAAAAATCCGTCAACAGTGTTAAGTTAAGCTTGTCCTTCATTTTTTATCTTCCTTTCGCAATGCAGGAAATTCCGCAGATTTCCTATCATACATAAAAAAGGGGCTTAAATCCCCCTTTTTTAATCAATATGTACTTCCGCCTCTGTGATAGCCGCCTGAACGCTTTGATTCATTTGAACGCTTCAGTGCAAGCATTTTTTCATCAGCGTCTTTTTTAAAGCGGGACAGCTTATCCTCAAAGGATAAATCCTCGTCGCTTCGTGTGCTCCAATCAATGTCTGCCGGACGCACAGGACCGCTTGGGGCAGCTGCACGCGTATTCCGCTCCTCAGCATGTGCTTTTTTTATTGAAAGGCTGATTTTTCCGGATTTATCAATCCCTACAACCTTTACCTTTACCACATCGCCCTGCTTTACATAATCATTAATATCATTAATATATTCCTTCGTAATCTCGGAAATATGCACAAGTCCCGACTTATTATCCGGAAGAGAAACAAAAGCTCCGAAAGGCATTACGCTTGTTACCTTTCCTTCAACTATACTACCTACCTCTACTGACATATATAAGTATTTCCCTCCGTAATATTATTGTCCTGATATATCCACAAAAACAATTTCGTCAGATTTAATCATTCCAAGCTTTTCTCGTGCAACCTTTTCTATGTACTCGTCCGTTCCGACCTTTTGCATCATTGAATCAATTTCTTCTATACGTCGGTTTTCATACTCGATGCTTTCTCTTATCAGTGCAGCCTTTTCCTCATTGGCGGCAACTGCCGGCTGATACATAATTCCCTTGACAACCATTGTAAAAGAAGCTACCACGGTTACAAGTACAAGGCAGGTCATAATATTTATCTTAAATACAGGCCTTTTCTTCTTCATTATCATCTTCAACTTTCTTGAAAAATTTAATATTTACCGCTCTAATATATACACTTACTATTTTAACTAAAAATTTAACCGGTGTCAAGAGTAATTTTAAAATTATATTAAAAAAACAATAAATTTTTTTTACAATGAAGAAAAACAGCAAAAAAACGTACCTGCTAAGCAGCAAAAAATAGAGAACAAGGCTAAAAAACGCACCTAAAATCATATACCAGCGTATTTCGCCGCCGGCTGTGGTATACCAGATTATCGCCGCACCGCTGCCGGAGATAATCCACATAAGGACATCGGGAATAAAATTTTTCTCAAAAACGAGCCTGAAGCTTTTTACAAGGTCATAAATAATGCCAACTGCAATGCCAAGCAGTATTGCGGCAGCAAAGCTCTGCAGCTCGTATGCAGCCGAAACAACCATTCTACGCAGTACCTACCTGAACAAATCCCGGAAAAAGCTGTGCTTTTCCTTTATGTCAACAAATTCTATCTTATTAACTCTTCCCGTCAAAATAATATTCCCGTTCTCTATTGACAAGTCCTCCATCTTCAGTCCGTTGCCGCAGATATTAAGCCCTCCGAGTGCCGTTTTAAGCGTTATTTCCTCCTCAGAAAAATTCTCCACATTTTCCACCAAGCCCACAGTAAAGCGTGACCTGTTCTCCAGAGTAAGCATCTGATTTTTTTCAAGCTTTTCCAATTCCATAAAAATACACTCTCCTTTTTACAGAATATGAGAGTGCATTTTTATATATTACAGAATTTTGTACATCAGGGCGGCGTCGTTTTTCAGTACATGCTCCAAAACCTGCAGTACCTCAACCTTCACAAGCTTTTCGCCCATTCTGATTTCGATAATGTCGCCCACCTTAACATCATATGACGCCTTTACGATACGTCCGTTCACCTGTATTCTCTGTGCATCGCATGCCTCGTTTGCAATCGTCCTGCGTTTTATAAGGCGGGACACCTTTAAATATTTATCAAGCCGCATATTTCCTCCGTCAACGTAAAAGAAGCTCCCGCAAAAGGAGCTTCGGATTTTACGCAATTATTTGTTTACAACGTCCTTGAACGCCTTGCCTGCCTTGAATGCAGGAACCTTTGAAGCAGCAATCTTGATAGCTTCGCCTGTACGAGGGTTCTTACCTGTTCTTGCTCCTCTTGCTCTAACCTCGAAAGTACCGAAGCCAACCAGCTGAACCTTATCACCATCAGCTAATGCACCTGTGATAGTATCGATCACTGCATTGATTGCCTTTTCTGCATCTTTCTTAGATAATGCAGCGTTTTCTGCAACAGCTGCTACTAATTCTGTCTTGTTCATAATAACATCCTCCTAAAAATAATATTGGGGAATTAAGTACTTCCCTTACGAATACACATTTTATTATAAATACTACTGCTTGTCAATACTTTACTGTGAATTTTTAGCATTTTTCTTGAATTTCTACATACAAAATTGTAGATTTTGACAAGAATAACCAAAAAACCGCGTTATTTTCCCGTTTTTTCTATATCTTTTCACAATATGAAAAGTGCAGTTTTTTATATAATTTTTAATCGAAAGGAAGTTTTTTATGAAAAGTGAATCCTTTATCAAAGGTACAATAATTCTTATAATAGCAAATGCTGTGTCCAAAATTTTAGGAGCCATATTAAAAATTCCGCTCACCTATATTTTGGGAGAACAGGGAATGGCTATTT
This sequence comes from Clostridia bacterium, assembly GCA_017621875.1. GTDB lineage: Bacteria > Bacillota > Clostridia > UBA1381 > UBA1381 > UBA1738. Next base: position 416,659 of record JAGASE010000001.1, on the reverse strand, counting down.
ATCAAACTGCATTTTCGGTTTACATAATGCTTTTATCACTTATCACATCGGGTCTTCCGTTTGCGGTATCAAAGTACATAGCCGAGGAGCTTGCTCTAAAGCATCCCGGAAATGTTCGTTTTTCGATGCGGTTTTCGGTTCTGGTAATGTGCGTCTTAGGCTTTGCCGCAAGCTGCATTATGTTTTTCGGTGCAGACTTTTTTGCCTATGCCATGAAGGACCCGAAATCTCCGCTTGCCATCAAGGTAATTGCCCCCTCAATATTCTTTGTCGCACTCGGAGCACCATATAAAAGCTGCTATCAGGGCTATGCACATCAAACTCCGCCTGCAATCTCGCAGGTGATTGAGGCATTTATCAAGCTGCTCGCCGGATACTCACTGGCGGCGTGGTTTGCGTCCTTCTCGGTAAAATACACCTCTGCTGCTGCCATCTGCGGCGTTACCATAGGAGAGCTTTTTGCAACACTTCTGCTCTTTCTTTTATATATTCCCTATCGACGCGAAACTCATGCATTTTCGCCCGAAACGCCTCGAAAAGAGATAGTTTCCGCTCTAACCGCAGTGGCAGTACCCATGACGGCGGTCTCGGTAATTTCGGGAAGCCTTTCCCTGCTTGACACCTCGATAATACGAAACCGCCTTACAACGCTGGTTTTTACCGAAGAATCCGCACGTATGTTCCTTTCGAGGTATTCATGCTACACTAACATTTTTGACAATCTTCTTACCTCGAAAAAATTATCCTTCGACGGTGCTCGATGGCTTTTCGGTGCATATTCGGGATATGCGGCAACGGTTTTTAACCTGCCTGCAGGTATTCTTGCAGCGTTTGGGATATCTATTCTTCCCGTTGTTACACGTTCGCTCGCACTTAATGATTTTGGGCGTCTTCGCCAATCAGTCAGTTCCACCGCCAAAATTATCCTGATGCTCGCCATGCCTTGCAGTGCGGTGCTTGGATTTTTCTCGGCACCCATTCTCGACATACTGTTTAAAAATACGGCGTCATCGCTGATGCTTTCATGTTTAGCACCGCTTTTGATTATAGTTACGCTGACTCAATTTCTTTGTGCAGTGCATCACGCCGCAGGTAAAATTTTTACACCGTTTTTATACAGTCTTATCTGCATAGGAATAAAAATTGCCTTGTCCTACATACTGGTAAATATCCCTGAGCTGAATATTCTCGGCGTAATCATAAGCAGCTTTGCAGCGGATTTGGTGCAGATGGTATTGAATATATGGCTGCTTCGTAAAAGCTTCTCAATGCCGTTTCTTCGCTGCTCAGACGTCATGAAAATTGCCCTCTGCACTGCCGTTATGAGCGGGATAGCAATTCTTTTATACAATCCGCTTTGCGTTATTCTGAAAAATACCGCGGTAGGCTTTTTCGCGTGTATGACAGTCTCCGTATGCGTCTATATCGCCATGCTTTTCCTTGTAAACGTAGTAACAAAAGAAGAGATTATGCGGCTTCACCGCTAATCTCTTCCAAGTCACCTGAAAAACAAAAGTATTATCCTAGTCTTTGTATTCAGATAATACTTCTTGATTGTTTGTACTTTTTAACACACTAATCTCTTTTTTTCCTTAACGTAATCGCTCTTTTAACCAGATAATCCCTTGTATTGAGCGACGGGTCGATAACAACCTCGTCAAGCAGCAGCTTTAAGGTATCGCCTATTTCTCTGCCGGTTTTAAAGCCAAGCTTTATAAGGTCTCTGCCGTTAATCAAAAGATGTGAGGTCTGATACGGCTGTCCCTCCGCAATAATACGCTGACACTGGTCATATACAGCATGCAGTTTCGCCAGCTTTTCGTCAAGATATTTAGGATTTTTTGCACGATTATCGGCCTCCTGCAAAAGCAGCAGCTTCAAAAACAAGCCCTCTCCGGTGCGTGCAAGCATTCGCTTAACCGGAGCCGGATGCATGTCAATCCGCACATCATGGTTTTCTATCAAAACAAGTATATCATGTATGGACTCCTTGTCCATTCTCAGCTTGTGCAGCACATCATCGGCAATCCGCACGCTTTCCCTGTGATGCCCGTAAAAATGATTTATCCCGTTTGAATCGCAGCTCAGACACGCAGGCTTGCCCACATCATGCAAAAGAGCTGCCCAGCGTAGAATCAAATCATTCGGCGTGTTTTCCACTGCCTTCATAATATGCTCGCCCACATCATAAATGTGATATTTATTATTCTGCACAGTGCCGAAGCAGCTGCAAAGCTCCGGGATAATATAACGCATAAGCCCGGTTTCATACAAAAGCTTAATTTTAGCAGGATAATCGCTGATAAGAATTTTATTTACCTCGCCCAAAATACGCTCCGCACTGACATTTTTTATCAGCACCGAACACTTTTTTATTGCCTTTATTACCTTCTCGTCCAGCGTAAATCCAAGGCACGCAGCAAAGCGGACAGCCCGAAGCATACGCAGTGCATCCTCCTTAAACCGCTCCTCCGGCACACCTACGCACCGTATAATACGGCGGTCTATATCCTCCATACCGCCAAATTCGTCTACAAGTCCCGATTTGGGATTATACGCCATTGCATTTATCGTGAAATCCCGCCGCTTGAGGTCCTCGGAAAGCTTATCCACATATTTCACTGCGTCGGGATGACGCATATCGCGGTAGCCTGCTTCTTCACGATAAGTGGTTATCTCATATCCGATTTTATTTTCTATAACCGTAACCGTTCCGTGCTTAAGTCCCGTATCTATGGTATGCGAAAATAACGCCTTCACCTCACGAGGCTTTGCGTTTGTCGCGATATCGTAATCGGAGGGAGTCTTTCCCATAATACTGTCCCGCACAGCTCCGCCGACAATATATGCCTCAAAGCCTGCCTTTTCAATCGTTGTCAATATCTGCTGCACTCCGCGGCTTATCTTTATCTCCAAGGCTCTCCCCTCCGTTTCCTTTCAGTATTAATAATTAGTATAACACATTATTAAAAAATACTCAATAAGATATTTGAATATATTTACATTTTATCTTAAATATGTTAAAATCGAAAGAAAACGGAGAGGATTACTATGATTGGTTTATTAGGTACATTTGTCAATATGGCGGCTGTTGTTGCCGGCGGCTCGCTTGGGCTTATTTTAAATTCACGCTTCCCTAAGCATCTGTCCGATTCGCTTATGAAGGCACTTGGTCTCTGCACCCTTTTAATCGGAATTACCGGAATTTTAAAGGGAGAAAATCAACTTATCACAATCATATCAATGGCCGTGGGAACTGTAATCGGCGAGCTTTTGGACCTCGACGGCAAGCTTAACACCCTCGGGCTTTTCCTTCAAAATAAATTCAAAAAGGACGGCAGCAGGGTTTCGGTTGCCGAGGGCTTTATAAATGCCAGTCTTCTGTTTTGCGTAGGTGCAATGTCAATTATAGGCTCGCTCCAATCGGGGCTTACAGGTGATAATCAGATGATTTACACAAAATCGCTCTTAGACTTCACCTCATCGATAATTTTTGCGTCAACGCTCGGTATCGGCGTGCTTTTTGCATCAGCACCGATTTTGGTATACCAAGGCTCAATCGTTCTTTTGGCACACTATCTGGCACCTTTTTTAACAGACAGCGTTATTGCTGAAATGACCTGTGTCGGTTCACTTATAATTATCGGTCTTGGATTTAATATGTTGGGACTTACCAAACTCAAAATCATGAATTACGTTCCGGCAATTTTTCTGCCCGTTATATTATGCCTGTTCATGTAGCTCCTCCACGGACGAAAGTATCAACCGTGCATTTTCTTCATAAATTTCATCAAGCTGCTCCATCGGCAGCGGGTTTTTGCCATGACCGATTTCTACGGTAAATCCCGCTTTTCCGAATTCCTTTATAAACCAGTCCTTACAGCCTCCAAAGGCTGCACTCCCCACAGGCGTGCATACTGCATATCCGCTTGCCTGTGCCATTTTTTCCGCAAGCACTCGTGAATTTTCCGCAACCATTCCGTCAAAATCGTAATAGATTTCGCCTCCCTGCGAATGAAACGCTATCAAAAGGTCAAATTTTTCTTTGCGTATAAAATCCACTATTGCCTTAGTTTCAGGCTCGCTTTCCGAATACGGTCCCGAATACTGCGTAGGCGACGGCTTTGTTTTTACAACACGCCAGCCCGCATTATAGTTATGATTTATATCAACACCTCTCGCATTTGCCTGCCACACCCTGTTAAAGCTGTGAATCCCTACAAGGCTTATCAGCCTTTGATGATACGGGTTGGTTATATCCAGTCCGTTCACAGCGATATCTACGCCATCAGGATTTACCATTGGCACTACATAAAGCGTTATTTGTCTTCTGAGGTCTGCCGCGTTATATCCGAAAAAATCACCGCCGCACTTTATCGCCGCGGCATATTCCCTTAAAAATCTCATGATAAATGCCGATGTCAGGTACTCAAGCCCATGATGTGCACAATTTATAAAAATTTTTGTATCTCCATCACCTATTTTAATACAATGTATCGGATTTTTCATCACGCTGTAGCCTATGATACTGTTTTGTGCAAACGGAAATCTTCCCAAAAATCTGTCCATATCCTCTCTCAGCTGCTTATAATCGTAGCCCATTTGTCGCCCTCCTTTCTATATAATTTATATGCCCACAAAAAAAGAAAAAGCACAGAAAGGACAGCTTTTAAGGCTAAAACAGCAATTATGTCTCTCACATATATCCGCACTTCGGAATAATATAACAATACAGCGGACTTTCGTTACATAACGGGAGGTGAGATATATGTTCTTTTTCAGAAGGCGTTGCTGCTGTTGCTGTTGCTGCCGTAGATGCTACGAAAACCGCTGTGAGGAGCGTCGCGAAAATCGTCGCGAAGAATGCCGCGAGGAGCGTCGTGAAGACCGTCGCGAGAACCGCCGCGAAGACCGCTGCTGTGACGAGGATTAATTTTTTCGCACGCAAAAAGGGACTGTCGCGTTAAGCAGCAGTCCCTTAACTTTATTCAAGCTCAAATGCACCAGTGTAGAGCTGATAATATTTACCCTTTTGGGCGATAAGCTCATCATGCGTTCCGCGTTCGATAATGCTTCCGTTTTCCAGCACCATAATAACATCGGAATTTTTAACGGTAGACAGTCTGTGTGCAATTACAAACACCGTTCTGCCCTTCATAAGCTGATCCATACCGCGTTGAACAATCGACTCCGTTCTGGTATCAATGCTTGATGTTGCCTCGTCCATTATCATAACAGGCGGGTCGGCAACCGCAGCTCTCGCAATAGCAATAAGCTGACGCTGTCCCTGTGACAGATTTGCTCCGTTATTGGTAAGCTCGGTATCATATCCGTTCGGAAGACGCGTTATAAAATCGTCCGCACCTGCTAAAATAGCAGCATTTATACATTCCTCATCGGTTGCTTCAAGATTTCCGTAGCGGATATTCTCCATTACAGTTCCCGTAAACAGATTTGTTTCCTGAAGAACAATTCCCAAAGACCTACGCAAATCGGATTTTTTAATCTTATTTATATTTATGCCGTCATAGCGGATTTTTCCGTCGGCAATATCGTAAAATCTGTTGATAAGATTCGTGATGGTAGTCTTTCCTGCACCTGTCGCACCGACAAATGCCACCTTCTGTCCCGGCTCTGCGTATACCGAAACATTATGCAGTACGGTTTTTCCTTCAACATATCCGAAGTCAACGTCAAAAAGTCGAACGTCGCCGCAAAGCGGTGTATAGGTAATTGTTCCGTCACCATGCGGATGCTTCCATGCCCACTTTCCGGTATGCTTCGGAGTCTCCTTCACATTTCCGTTTTCGTCAATCTCTGCATTAACAAGTGTTACATATCCGTCATCAGCCTCTGCAGCCTCGTCCATAAGTGCAAAAATTCTCTCAGCACCTGCCATACCCATTACTATAGAGTTTATCTGCTGTGTAAGCTGATTTACATTTCCCGTAAACTGCTTTGTCATATTAAGGAACGGGACAACAATACTTATTGAAAACGCCATTCCGGAAAATCCCACGTTCGGTACGTCGGATATCAAAAACAGTCCGCCTGCCACTGCTACAAGCACGTACAGGATATTTCCGATATTCTGTATTATCGGTCCCAAAATATTCGCATAAGCATGAGCCTTGCAGCTATCCTCGCAAAGTGCATCGTTTATCTTATCAAAGTCTGCCTTACATTCTTCTTCGTGGCAGAAAACCTTGATTACCTTCTGTCCGTTCATCATTTCCTGTATAAAGCCCTCGGCACGTCCCAAAGACTTTTGCTGACGTATAAAATACTTTGCCGAGCCGCCTCCAACTTTTTTGGAAACCAGCATTATTACCGCAACGCCGGCAAGTACTATAAGCGTCATCCACACGCTGAAGTACAGCATTATGCCAAGCACGCATATTACAACCGCTCCTGCTCTGATAAGTGCAGGCAGAGACTGTGAAACAAGCTGACGAAGCGTGTCGATATCATTTGTGTAATAGCTCATTATATCGCCATGCTTGTGTGTGTCAAAAAAGCGTATAGGCAAATTTTGCATTCCGTCAAACATGGTACAGCGAAGCTTGTTTAAAAAGCCTTGGGTAATATACGCCATAAACTGAGTATAGACAATCACCGCCGCAAGCGACACAACATAAAGTCCTATAAGGAACAGGATTTTAGGCAGTATTTCGGGATATGCCGATGCCCAGTCACCTGTTTTATACCATTTTTCTATTACCGCAATTATCTGCTGAATAAGCAAATCCGGAACAGCCGCCGACGCCGATGAAAAAAGAATACAAAAGGCTGTCAGCGGAAGAAGCTTCGGATAATAGCTGTAAAGCAGCTTAATTACTCTTCCGAAGGTTTTCGGATTTGCCTTTTTGCGAGGCATGTTATTCATTTGCTTCATCGCTGTCACCTCCGTTCGTCTGCTGCTTGTAAATTTCGCAGTAAATATCACAGCGTTCCAAAAGCTCACCGTGCGTTCCGCAATCGGCAATCCTGCCGTTTTCCATCACTATAATCATATCTGCGTCCTCTACAGAGGATACTCGCTGTGCAATTATAATTTTTGTCGTTTCGGGAATATATTCCTTAAAGCCCTTGCGGATAAGCGAATCGGTTTTTGTATCGACCGCACTTGTAGAGTCGTCCAGAATAAGTATTTTGGGCTTTTTTAAAAGTGCACGTGCGATACAAAGACGCTGCTTCTGTCCGCCCGAAACATTTGTTCCACCCTGTTCTATCTTAGTATCATAACCGTCAGGGAAGATACTTACAAATTCATCTGCCTGTGCCAGACGGCATGCCTCAATCAGCTCTTGGTCGGTTGCATTTTCATTACCCCAACGCAGGTTTTCCTTTATCGTTCCCGAGAAAAGCAGATTTTTCTGCAAAACCATCGCAACCGAGTCGCGAAGCAGCTTTACATCGTATTCCTTTACATCAATTCCGCCAACCTGCACATTTCCCTCGGTTACGTCATAAAGACGCGGAATAAGCTGCACAAGCGAGGATTTTCCCGAGCCTGTTCCGCCGATTATGCCCACTGTCATTCCCGATTTTATATGAATATTTATATCGGACAGTGCATTTTTCTTTGCAGTCTTTGAATATTTGAAGCTTACATCGTTAAAATCTATCGAGCCGTCCTTGATTTCTCTTACGGGATTTTCTGCCTCAGAAAGTGACGGAACTTCATCTAAAACCTCGCATATACGCTTTGCCGATTCTGCTGACATTGTTATCATGACGTAAATCATAGACAGCATCATAAGTGACATAAGTATCTGCATGCCGTATGTAAGCATGGCAGAAATCTGTCCTACGTCAACAGTCGTTCCCATGCTTTCAATGGTCATCTTCGAGCCGATAAAAAGAACAAATACCATGTTGAAGTTCATACACAGCTGCATAAGCGGAGTGTTGAGTGCAACAATTCTTTCGGCACGAGTAAAGTCACCGCAAATATCCTCGGCAGCATCACCAAACTTTTTCTTTTCATATTCCTCTCGCGAAAAGCCCTTTACAACACGCATTGCACGGACATTTTCCTCAATGGATTCATTTAAGCGGTCATACTTTTTGAAAACTCGTCTGAATGCCGGCATCGCCTTACGGCTCACCATATAAAGTCCGAACGCAAGAACCGGGATAACCACAACAAACGCTGTTGCAAGAGCTCCGCCCATCACATATGCCATAACAATAGAAAAAATCAGCATCAGAGGGCTTCGGATTGCGGTACGAATAATCATCATAAACGACATCTGAACGTTGGTTACGTCGGTCGTCATACGCGTAACCAGTGATGATGACGAAAATTTATCAATATTGTGAAAGGTGAAGCTCTGTATTTTATACAGCATATCCTTTCTGAGATTTTTTGCAAATCCGGTAGACGCCTTTGCACAGGTGAAGCCCGCAATACCGCCGCAGGCTAAGGAAATGCACGCCATTACGGCAAGAAGAAGACCTGTTTTTAAAATTTCCGTCATGTCGGTTCCGTTTTTTATTCGGTTTACCAAATCTGCTGTAATAAACGGTATAAATGTTTCCAATATTGCCTCACCGACAATAAAAATCAGCGTGAGAATCGAAGCAGCCTTATATTCTCTGACGCATTTTGCAAGACGCTTTATCATAACGCTCGCCCCTTTCTTTATAAAACTTTTGTTTTTGCCGCAAGAGCGGCTTTATATAGAAAAAAAGAGCATATACCAATGGGAAAAACCCTTGATTATATGCACAAGATATATTTTTGCACTTTATCTGCAAGCCGCCGGGCAATACCCAAACCCTGCAGCCTGCAATGCAATTTGGAGGAGAGGATGAGATTCGAACTCACGGAGGTGTTACCCTCACAACATTTCCAATGTTGCGCCTTCGGCCACTCGGCCACCTCTCCATTTTCACATCTTTTTTATTATAGCATACATATTCCTATTTTGCAAGTTTTTTTCGCTAAAAATTGTAAATTTTTTAAGAACAAAATTATTATGCGGTAATATTATTTTCCATTCGGCAAAAACTGCAAAACAAAAGCCGCATACAATGCGGCTTTTGTTATTTTTTCCACTCTATAAATCCGTAGCTTTCCAAAATCCTGAAATACTTTGCTAATCTTTCATAAAGCGGATTTGCTTTTTCGCCAAACTGTCCTTCGACAGCCTTTCCCAGGTCGATAATCGTTTTTTCTCCATCTATTATCGGCCATACAAAGCTTCCCATTTCATCAAGATGAACATAGCTTATTTTCGGCTTTTTTAAAAGCTTTTGGGCAATGCGGTTAAAAACACCCTTATTTTCTATCTCAAGCGTTACTATACCTTCCGCACCGCAAGACCATTTGATATCACCCCGCCGCACAGGAATACGCTCAAGATAATTTTCCGATTTTGCATTTTTATTCTTCATAGCTTATTTACGCTTTTTCCAAACCGAGAACTTCAGTACTGTCAGTATAATTATGCCGAACAGCACCAGACCGCCGATGTTTGAAACAGCTGCAGGTATTCCCAATCTTGCCGAAAGGTCAATAACCGAATCTATACCGAATACCGCCAAAAGTGCAAGGACGATACCTATAAGACCTTCTCCTGCAATCATTCCCGAGCAGAAAAGAATACCGTCATTTACAATAGCTGTTTTCTCCTCTTCCTTTTTCTTCGTCTTCTCAACAGCCAAACGAATAAGTCCGCCCACCATAATACAAGCGTTAAGCTGTACCGGCAGATAAATACCTATCGCAAAAGGCAGAACAGGTATGCCGACAATCTCTGCCATAACCGCAATAAATACGCCTGTGAAAACAAGTGCCCACGGAAGATTTCCCTCCATAACACCTTCTACAATAAGCTTCATCAGGGTTGCCTGCGGTGCTCCCAGCTGCTCTAAGCCAAAGCCCCACGCACTGTCTAAAAGATAAAGCGTTCCGCCGATAGCAAAGGCTGCCGCGATTACGCCCACAACCTCGCCAATCTGTTGCTTTTTAGGCGTTGCACCAAGCAAGTATCCCGTTTTCAAATCCTGCGAGGTATCTCCGGCGATTGCCGAAACGATACATATAATTGAGCCGATAGCAATAGCACTGCTCATACCAACAACTCCGACGCTTCCTGTAAGCTTCAAAATCAGTGTCGAAACCAAAAGCGTTGCAATAGCCATACCCGAAACCGGGTTATTGCTGCTTCCCACAAGTCCCACCATACGTGATGAAACCGTTGCAAAGAAGAAGCCGAACACAACTACAATCACAGCACCCAAAAGTGTAACAGGGATTGCAGGAACAAGCCATACAAGAAGTGTCAGAACAGCGATTGAACCAAGCACAACCTTCATGCTTATATCCCTTGCAGTACGCTCGCCTGTTGCACCCTTCGTGCCGCTCATGCTCTTCATTGCACCTGCAAAGGTTTTAACGATTAAAGGCAGAGATTTTATAAGGCTTATAATACCGCCTGCCGCCAATGCACCTGCTCCTATATATCTTATGTAGGAGCTCCAGATGGCACTGGCACCGCCTAATGCATACATTTCGCTTATCGGTGCATCTCCCGGATAAAGGATAATATCAGCACCGAAAAGTACAATTAAAGGAATAAGAACCATCCAGCTAAGCACGCCGCCGGCGAACATATACGATGAAATTCTTGCTCCGCAGATATAACCCACGCTCATTACAGCAGGATAAATCTGTGTTCCGATTTCACCGGCATAGCCCTTAATGCTAAGCGAAATTTCGCCTGCAACAAGCTTTAAGCCGTCTATTATAAACTTAAACAGAGCTGCAAAGCCCATACCTGCAAATACCGTAGACGCATTTGCACCGCCCTTTTCACCTGCCAAAAGAACCTCTGCACATGCTGTACCCTCAGGATACGGCAGCACGCCGTGTTCTTTTACGATAAGTGCATTACGCAAAGGAACCATGAAGAACACACCCAAAAGACCACCGATAAGTGCGATAAGTGTGATTTCAACAATTCCGGGCTTGTCCATCTTTCCCTCTGCCGCCCATAAAAACAGTGCAGGCAGGGTAAAAATCGCACCTGCGGCAAGAGATTCTCCCGCAGAGCCTACAGTCTGGACAATATTGCTTTCAAGAATGGAGTTTTTACGCATAAGCACGCGGATAACTCCCATTGCTATAACTGCGGCAGGAATCGATGCGGAAACCGTCATACCGACTCTCAACCCCAGATAAGCGTTTGCTGCACCAAATACTACGGCAAGAATTATACCCATTATTATGGAGGTAACTGTGATTTCGGCAGTCACCTTTTCCGCCGGAATATAAGGCTTGAATTCATTTTGATTATTCATAGTCTTCTCCGTTCCGCCGCAAATTGCGGCTTTTAAAATACTTTATGATTATACCATATTTTTACAAAAAAATCAATACCGGTATTTTTATCATCTGCACTGCTTCAAAAGCCTTAAAATCAGCTCATAAACCGCCTCGGTTGAAGCTATGCTGAGGCTTTCCTTTACAGTGTGTGCGTCCCTTATGTCAGGACCGATTGCGATACAGTCCAAATCCTTTATCTTTTTTGAAAATGTGGCACATTCCAGTCCTGCATGAATCGCAACAACCTCCGGCTCATGTCCGACAAATTCCTTAAAGGTCTGCTTATATAAATTCTGCAGCTCGGAATTTTCCTTGAACTCCCATGGCTGATAATGTCCTGATGTTTCAATGCTGCAGTCAACACATTCTGCGTAGGTGAAAAGCTTGTCCTCAAGAAATTTAAGGGCTGATTTCTTATTGCTCCTCAGTGTGAAAAGTGCTGTCATTTTGTCCTGCTCGGTTTTTAAAATTCCTAAATTCAGCGACGTTTCCACAAGATTTTCAATCTCCGCACTCATTTCAGCAACACCGTTCGGGGCACAAAGCAGCATAAATATAAGCTTATCCTTTAACGGCGACTCTATAACCTCAAGCTCGCTCTCCTCAAAAAGAGTTACCGACGCCGCAAACTCCGGCTCACGCTCGGCAATTTCCTTTCTTATAACATCAAGATATCCCTCAATGTTTTCGGCAAAATCCCCGACTTCATGCAAGGCAAGCTGCATTGTGCAGGAGCAGGGAATTGCATTGCCCTTATCTCCACCGTCAATGCTTATTATATCAAAATTTGCTGCGGCTTTTGCATAATTCAAAACTCTTCCTGCAAGAATATTTGCATTCACTCTGCCGCTGTTAATTTCAATTCCCGAATGCCCGCCGCGAAGTCCCTTTAAGGATATCTCAACACGCCTTGCACGTATCTTTTTACGCTTTAGCGGAATAATCATTCTGAAATCGCTGCCGCCTGCACATGAAACGGTAAGTGTTCCAAAATCCTCCGCGTCAATATTTATCATTCTTTTTCCCTTAATGATATCGGTGCAAAGCTTTTCCGCTCCTATCATACCGATTTCCTCATCGGTCGTAAGAACGGCTTCAATCGGCGGATGACAAGCGTTCATATCCTCCAGTATAGCAAAAATCATCGCCACAGCAATACCGTTGTCCGCTCCGAGCGTTGTCCCCTCGGCTCTTATAAGGTCCCCGTCTATATACGGTCTTATCCCGTCACTTTCAAAATCAAAATCCAATCCCTTCTCCTTTTGGCACACCATATCAAGATGTCCCTGAAGGATTATCGGCTCGGAATTTTCATATCCGCTCGCGGCAGGCTTAAATATAACAACATTATTCGCCTCATCACGCACAGCCTCAAGCGAATGCTCCGCTGCAAAGCTCATGCAGTATTCTGCGATTGCGTCCATATTCCCTGAGCCGTGCGGAACAGCACAGATTTCTTCAAAATATTTAAATACACGCTCCGGCTTTATGCCGGCAAGTCTTTCTGTCATTGTTCTTCCTCCAATATATAATCTTTTCAGATTTTGCCGCATATTATTATAACAAACTTTTATACTAAAATCAATCTTTAATTTATGGTAATGTACATACAAAAAAATTCCCGTTTATCGGACGCAAAAATCCGACAAACGGGCTTTTATTATTCTTTTGTCTTGTTAGCCAATTTTTTAAAATAACCGTTTCCGTCCTGAACCGCAAGAACATTGTCATAGGCGTCATACTCTACAAATTCGTTCCGTCCCTTAACATCGACAACATTCAGCTTTTTGCAGCCGCTGAAAACACTGCCGCAAATCACGTAGAGCTCCTTTGAAATTACAAATTTTTCCAATGATGTACATCCGTCAAATGCACAGTCTCCCAGATATGAAACCCTTGTTTCTCCCAAGTCCGCTGTGATGATGCCGGATCTTCTCAAAGCACTCTCTCCGATGTGTGCAAGACTGTTCGGAAAATCAAATCTCTTTAGCTTATAGCAATACTCAAATGCGTATTTTCCGATAAATACAAGCATAGATTGTTTTTTATTCAGTCTGACCTCTTCTAAAAGCCCGCAATCCTGAAAAGTCTTATCTTCAATAACCCTCACGCTGTCCGGAATCTCAATGCTTATGATATCCTTATGAGAATATCCGTCTATGATTTTCTCTAATTTATCTCTGTCCAGGCTCTCCGTTCCATAAGGGATATACACCTTGCGACGAAGCACACCCTTTTTTAAAACTATTTTTCCTTTGCTCTCAAACATTTCAGTTCTACCTTTTCACAATATTTTAATCAACAATTTCGATTTCCTTTATCTGACAGTTAGAGAATATCTTTTCCACTCTACCCAAAAATGCTCTCGGTATAGTAATTTTGGTCAAAGTTTTACAGTAATTAAATGCTCCGTCTGCAATTTCAGTTACGCTTTTTGGAATAACAACACTTGTAAATTTATAGTTATTGCTTCCGCAGCAGGAAAAAGCAAGCTCTCCGATTTTGGTAACACTGTCAGGAATAATGAGTTCACTAATACGCAAAGCGAATGAAAATGCACTTTTTCCTATAATTTTAACTCCATCGGAAATATTCAGTTCGCACATACCAAGACAATATTGGAATGCTCCGTCTGCAATTTCGGTTACGCCTCCCGGAATTGTGACGCTTCTCAATTTCTCACATTCCGCAAATGCACACTCACCGATTTTTGTTACGCTATCGGGGATTGTAACGGTTTCCAGATTAGCACAGCCTTTGAAAGCTCGCTCACCGATTTCGGTTACGCCCGGCTGTATATCAACAAAGGTCATGCCAAGGTCATCTTTGCATTGCTCCGGCTCGATACGCAAGCCCTTTGAATCCACCTCTGCTGCATCATTAACCCAACCGCAGTGCGGACAGCTTACCGCTGTACTGCTTACCTTCCCGCCGCACTCAGGACAATTAAATAGTGCCATAATATTTTTCCTCTCTTACTACATATTAATATTTGCGTATATTATACCACAGCGTATACTTATATGTCAATTTTTATTATACAATGTCTTAAGCAAAAACACACTTTGCACAAAAATGCGGCAGTTCTTTTGACCTGCCGCAATACTAATACGCTTTATTTTGAATATTCCTCAACCATAGCTGCAAGCCGCCTTGCCGCCTCTGCTGCTTTTGCAAAGAACTGCTCATTCGTCAAAGCCTCATATATCTGCTCTCCGCCGTATTTTACAAACTTGCTGATTTCAAGCATCAAAGTTCCTTTATATCCATTTGCCGCAATATCACTTGCGACTGTTTCCATATCAATTTTGCCATCAAAAGGCAGAACATGGTCATCACTGTCAAGCACACAGGAATTATCATGTATATGTAACGCTGCAAGCCTGTCTCCGAACAGAGGCATATATCTAACTCCCGGTGTGGCACAATATTCATGTCCGCAGTCCCAGCAAAAGCCGGCGTCGGGAAATAGCTTCATCAGATGCTCAAGATTTTCCAAATACCGCAAATTTTCAAGTGCAATCTTAACACCCTTTTCTCTTGCATGGTCAATCAGCTTTTTGTACCTTGCGTTGCCGATTTCGTTTATCTCCGGCATAGGACGTCCCGAAGATACGTGAACAACAAGCACAGGCACATTATATTTTACACATTTGTCAACGCTATCCAGCAACCTTTGGAGCATAGCATCACCGGTCTCGTCCTCTTTCCACATATCGTTTATTTTGTCAAACGGAGAATGCATTGTTTCACAGATAATATCATTTTTTGCAAGGCAAGCCATTACATCGTCAAATTCATCAGACTCTAAAGTGTGTGAATCTATAAAGGTTCTGCTCACTCCCACAGCCTTCATGCACTTAATCTGCTCCTTATACGGCATTCTACTGAATAAACTTATTCCGATTTCCATTTTTTTCTCTCCTTTTTATATAGTCACATTACAGCATTATTTTTTTTACAAAGCCCAATTTCGGCAGACGTGTTGGCAGTACGTCTTTATTTTTCAGAATCCGCTCGGAGTTATGCTGCAGAAAATCCACATATTCCCAACCGAATTTACGGTCAATAATTTCATACGCAGGAGCAAGATTAGGCGGACGAAAGGTGAGATTATGCATATCACTTCCGATAACATGAACTGCGTCCTTCATAAACAGCCGCAAAAGCTTTTTCCGCATGCTGTGGTCTAAAAACGCACTCGCGTTTATCTGGCACAAAACGTTAAGCGACAAAAGCTCCGAAAAGAGCTTTTCCTGACTCATATAACGGTCAAGATGTGCCAATATCGGCTTTAAGCCAAGCCTTGTAAGCTGATATATTTCCTCAAAATTTTCATCTTGCCATTTATCGTACGGCATTTCTATAAGTATATATTCTGTATCTTCGATACACAATTCATCGAGATTTTTAAGCTTGCTGACGCCGTGACAAAGATGTACCTCCGAAGCCTTTATTATGTGCGGAAGACTGTCCTGCTGCGAGCAGCCCTCCGCCTGCAGCAGATTATATGCATATCTTCGGTCCTCAATAAATTTAAGCACTGCCGCCTGATCTGTTGGGTAGCAGTGCGAGGTTGCAATAACCGTATTTACGCCCGAAGCCTTTGATATCCGCAGCATTTCAAGACTCGTCTGCACATTATTGGCACCGTCGTCAAGCTCCGGCAATATATGAGAATGAAAATCAATCATATACAGCTTCTCCTGTTACATATTCTTTATATAGCTTTTAACCAATTCTTCCAAAAGCTCGTCACGCTCAACCTTTACAATCATGCTGCGTGCTCCGTTATAGCTTGTGATGTAGGTCGGATCGTCTGAAAGTATGTATCCGACAATCTGACTGATAGGGTCGTAGCCCTTGATTTTCAGTGCATCATAGACCGATGCAATGATTTCATGTACTTCGGTTTCCTTATCCAAATCGAAGTTGATTTTCATTGTATCATTATTAAAATCCATAATTTCATTCCTTTCCGTCAATTTCCCATGGCAGAACGTCGCCGTCCTCCTTCAGATATTCCAAAATTTCACCAATCCCGTCATGGTTATACGAGGAGGTAAAAAACACTTTCTCGCAGCCCGCAAGCTTAAGCCATGCTTCGGCTCTTTTTGGATTTGCGTCGGGGTGATCCGTTTTGGTAACAATCCCGATTACGGGACGGTTTGCCATGACGGCACAGCATGGCGAAAACAAAGAATACGGCTCGGTTGCAGAAAGCAGCAGACCCACGACATGTGCTTCAAAAGTATACATAGCAAGTGCCGCACCCAAATTTCTTGTTTCGCAATACTCTCCCGGAGTATCTATTATAACATCAAAATGATTTACATACTGAGTTTTGTGATAGTGGATTTTTTCGCCCTTTAAGGCTTGTATAAGCGTAGTTTTTCCGCTTTCGCTTCTGCCGACAAGTATAATCTTTTTCATCAGGTTTTTGTAATGTCGCAAACAGCGAAGCCAAGCTTATCCTTCGCATAATCGCAAATTGCATGAACAGCCGTTTCGGTATTTGATACCGTTCCTGTTATTATTAATGTGCCGCTGAAACGGTCCACAAAGCCCAATTCAATATTAGACGACTTCATTGCAATATCTGCGGCAATAACAGCTGTTTCCGCAGGTGACATTGTAATAATACCGATAGAATCGCGGTTATAATCAATTTCGGGATTAAGTCCGAGCTTTTTATATAAAATGTCATCAGGACTGGCAATTATATGTGCCAAGGTTATCTGTTTTCCCGGTACAAGCTCCTGTATAATTCTTAATTTATCCTTGCCGCTCTTTAAAATAGCGTCGGTAATATCCATTATAAATCCTCCTCACAATCCGATTACATTTAATTATATCATAAAAAATAATAAAAAGCAACAAAAAAATCACTCTTTTGTTGCTTTAAATTCAGATGAATATATCGGTCTTACCGAGGAATGGTCAAGTAAGTGTCTCGGACGTCTGTTTCCTCTTTTCCACTCTCTCCTTTAATACTCTTTCTTTGGTTTTTCCAAGCTCCTCGTGGAGCATATTCGCAAGATTTATTTTCCCTACAGGGTCCAGTCTGCGGATAGCGTTCATTAAAATCTTTTCGTCGCGTGGCTTGAGCTTATATTTGGGCATGAAAAAGCTTTCGCTGGTATTTTCGTATCTGCAAAGATAGTCTATTGAAACCTCAAAAAATCGTGCAACCTCTATAATATCACATACTCTGAAATGTTTGGTTACACCCTTTCGGTAATTCAAAAAGAAATTAGGATTAAGACAGCAGGAGAGCGTGCAGTTGCGTTCGCTTATTCCGTACTTCTCCAAAAGATGCTGCATATTTCGGTATAAAGTTTCGTCGATACTTTTCATTGGTTGTCCTCCCCTTTTTTTCATATTTTATCAAAATCTTCGGGCAACGTCAATAATTATGGAATAATTTGGTAAAAAATTTTTTCAAAAAATTTTCAAATAATAGTTGACAAATCGCAATTAGTTTGGTATAATGATGAAGTTGTGAATTTGCGAGTGTGCTGGAATAGGCAGACAGGCACGTTTGAGGGGCGTGTGTCTTCGACGTATGGGTTCAAGTCCCATCACTCGCACCACAATTAAGCGGGATGGTGTAATGGTAGCACTAGTGACTCTGACTCACTCTGTACGGGTTCGAATCCTGTTCCCGCTGCCACATCACGGCAAACCTTTTGGTTTGCCGTATTTTTATGTCAAAAATACGGCTGTGCCTTTCTTGTTGCCGCTCCATTTACGTGTTTTCCTTGAAAACGTATTTAATTTATGGTATTATAGTACAAAGAGGTGATGCAAATGAAAATTTCAACAAAGGGCAGATATGCCCTCAGAATGTTAATTGACCTTGCCCAAAACGCAGATAACGGTTTTGTAGCACTTAAGGATATAGCCGAAAGACAGGGTGTATCCAAAAAATATTTAGAACAGATAGTTCCGCTTTTGAGCGGCAGCGGTATTCTTATTACCGGCAGAGGATATCAGGGCGGATATAAATTAGCAAAAGCACCTAAAGAATATACTGTCGGCGAAATATTAAGACTTACCGAAGGCGGTCTTGCACCGGTTTCCTGTCTTGAGCAAACTCCCAATCAATGCGACAGAAGTAATTCCTGTGTTACTCTTCCGATATGGAAGGGACTGCATAAGGTAATAAATGAATACCTTGACGGTATTACGCTGCAGGATATTCTGGAAAATCAAAAAGAGCTTGATGCTCATAATTATGAAATTTAACGAAAAACACAGACAGTAGAAATACCATCTGTGTTTTTTTGTGAATACTCCGCTTCACACGAAGTTCATTTTATGAGAACATCGGCGTTGACAAATATCTGTCTCCTGTATCGGGAAGAAGTGCAACAATTATTTTACCTTTGTTTTCAGGTCGCTTTGCGAGAACTGTTGCGGCATAAATCGCAGCTCCGGAAGATATTCCCACCAACAAGCCCTCGTTTCTTGCAAGGTCTCTGCCCGTTTGGAAAGCCTGCTCATTCTCTACGGTAATTATTTCATCATAAATACCTGTGTTAAGTGTATCCGGCACAAAGCCTGCTCCGATTCCCTGGATTTTATGTGCTCCCGGCGTTCCTTTTGAAAGCACAGGAGAACCGCTTGGCTCAACCGCAACAATTTTAATATCGGGATTTTGCGATTTTAAATATTCGCCAACTCCTGTAACTGTTCCGCCGGTTCCTACACCTGCCACAAAAATATCAACCTTTCCGTCTGTATCCTTCCATATTTCAGGACCTGTTGTGTTTTTATGCACGAGGGGATTTTCAGGATTTGTAAACTGGCTCGGAACAAAGCTGCCGGGGGTGTTCTTTGCCAATTCTTCTGCTTTTGCAATAGCTCCCTTCATTCCTTTTTCACCTTCGGTAAGAACAAGCTCCGCACCGTATGCTTTTAAGAGATTTCTTCTTTCTATGCTCATCGTTTCGGGCATGGTGAGAATAACCCTGTAGCCCTTCGATGCCGCAACTGCAGCAAGTCCTATTCCTGTATTTCCGCTTGTCGGTTCAATTATTACCGACCCTTTTTTTAATTTTCCGCTTTGCTCTGCAGCGGTTATCATTGCATTTGCAATTCTGTCCTTTACCGAGCCTGCCGGATTAAAATATTCAAGCTTTGCTAAGATTGTAGCCGAAAGCTCATTATTTTGCTCATAGCTTGTAAGCTCCAAAAGAGGCGTTGAACCAATCAGGTCTGTTATTTTTTTATGGATTTTCATAATCTATCACTCTCCTTTTTTAATTAAATGCCTGTTCTAAGTCGGCTAAAATATCCTTGATGCTTTCTGTGCCGACAGAAAGTCTGACTGTGTTTGGCTTTATTCCCTGATCAGAAAGCTCAGCCTCCGATAGCTGCGAATGAGTCGTGCTTGCGGGGTGAATAACAAGAGATTTTACATCGGCAACATTTGCAAGCAATGAAAAAATCTTCAATTTATCAATAAAACCCTTTGCTTCATTCTCGCCGCCCTTTATTTCAAAGGTAAAAATTGAGCCTCCGCCGTTTGGATAATATTTTTCATACAAATCGTGGTTTGGATGCTCCGGCAGCGACGGATGATTTATTTTTTCCACCTTCGGATGCGTCTTTAAAAAGTCAATTACCTTTTTCGTATTTTCCGCGTGCCTTTCAACTCTCAAAGAAAGCGTTTCCAGCCCCTGCAAAAGCAAAAATGCATTGAATGGTGAAATAGTCGCTCCTGTATCGCGAAGCAATATTGCTCTTATTTTTGTTACAAACGCGGCAGCTCCGACAGCCTTTGTAAAGGATATGCCGTGATAGCTCGGATTCGGCTCGGTCAGCGATGGGAATTTTCCGCTTGCCTCCCAATCAAAATTTCCGCTGTCAACAATAACGCCGCCCAAGGTTGTGCCGTGTCCGCCGATGAATTTTGTTGCAGAATGAACAACTATATCCGCTCCGCGTTCAATCGGTCTGAAAAGATACGGTGTGGCAAAGGTAGAATCAATAACTAACGGAATTTTTACTGCATGTGCAATTTTTGCAACCTCTTCCACGTTAGGTACATCGCTGTTCGGATTTCCGAGAGCTTCAATAAAGATTGCCTTTGTTTCAGGAAGTATTGCCGACTTTATCTCCTCAAGATTATGTATGTCTACAAATGTCGTTTTTATTCCGTATTCGGGAAGAGTATGTGCAAGAAGGTTATAGGTTCCGCCGTAAACCGTTTTTTGTGCAACGATATGACCGCCGCCGGCTGCCAAATTTTGTATGGTATAGCTGATTGCCGCTGCACCCGACGCTACGGCAAGTGCAGCTATACCGCCCTCCAATGCTGCAATTCTTTTTTCAAAAACATCCTGTGTTGAATTTGTAAGTCTGCCGTAAATGTTTCCTGCATCAGAAAGCCCAAAACGTGCAGCAGCATGCTCGCAGTTGTTAAACACATATGATGTTGTCTGATAAATAGGTACTGCTCTCGACCCCGTCGCAGAATCCGGAGTTTCCTGTCCGATATGTAATTGCTTTGTTTCAAATCCCCAATTTTCCGTGTTCTTTATATTTGCCATTTTTAATTCCTCATTTCTTAATTATTTTTATTATTTGCTGTTTTTGATATTCTGTAAATTATCCGTTACATTCGTCCGTACCGCCAATTATGACGGAGAAGATATACAAATCTTTTGATGCATATTTTTCTCAAATCCAACACCCCTATATAATAAAAATCGGAAGCACCTGCTCCCAAGATTTTACGGTTTATATTTGCTGATATACAGTCACTCTTTAAAGGAGTGATAAATGCGTAGCAAACACTGCATGCCGTAAAAGCTCAAAGCACACATCACACACATGCACATCATTATAATAACAAAAATATGTGTTGTCATATGTATTTCCTCCTCATATAGTTTATAAAACCTATCTGTTTAGTATGTTATGATTATACAGCCATTATTTTCATTTGTCAATACCCTTTGTATAAATTTTTTTAATATTTATTTTCCACAGTTAAAATTATTGTATTTTTTCGTAAGCAATGACACAAAAAAAAGCAGGACAAAGTCCCTTTATATGCACTCTGTCCTGCTTTAAAACCATAACATAACATTTACAGCTCCCGAAAAATCAAAGCTGCCGACCGATTTCCATATCCGATAGACACAATCTTCCTGAAAGCTTTTTATTTACAAGCCTTGTTTAAAATTGCAATCACTGCAACAATTACCAGTGTAACCGCAAAAACATTAACCCATCCGGTAAGAGCATCCGGGATAATTTCCAAAAATCCATTAATATTCAAGTTCATATTTAATTCTCCTTAACCAAACATTTTAAGTATCAAGCCACCCGCAATAACAGACGCAATCTGTCCCGAAACATTAACACAAATTGAGTGCATAAGAAGGAAATTCTGATTATCCTCGGCAAGTCCCATTTTATTGATAACTCTTGCCGACATCGGGAATGCGGAAATTCCTGCCGCACCAATCATAGGATTGATTTTCTTTTTCATGAAACAGTTTAAAAGCTTTGCAACCATTACACCACCCACTGTATCAAACACAAACGCAACCAAACCCAGTCCCAAAATCATCAGCGTTTCCACGCTCAGAAAAGCGTCCGCCTGCATTCTTGCTGCAACGGTTATACCCAAAAACAGGGTTACAAGGTTTGCAAGTACCTTTTGTGCAGTCTCGGAAAGTGAGTCAAGCACGCCGCATTCACGGATTAAGTTACCAAACATCAAAAAGCCTACCAGAGATACACTCTGCGGTGAAATCAGTCCTGCAACAACCGTAAGTAATATCGGGAACAGGATTTTTGTAGTTTTAGACACCTTTCTTTCGGTGTATTCCATGCGGATAAGACGTTCTTTTTTGGAGGTTATGAGCCTTATTACAGGCGGCTGAATTATTGGAACAAGTGCCATGTATGAGTACGCCGCCACCATGATTGCACCTAAGTACTGCGAGCCAAAGTGATTCGCCACAAATATTGATGTAGGACCGTCTGCCGCACCGATTACGGCGATTGAAGCCGCGTCTTTAATATCAAAGCCCAGCAGCGTTGCCGCACAGAGCGTGAAGAAAATTCCGAACTGTGCCGCAGCTCCAAACAGCATAAGCTTAGGATTTGACAAAAGCGGTGTGAAGTCAATCATTGCACCTATTCCTACAAACAACAAAAGCGGAAACAGCTCGTTTGAGATACATGCATTAAATAGGACGTCTAAAATGCCGACCTCCGAGCCCTGCGTAATCGCACCCGACAACGGTAGGTTTACCAAAATGGCACCGAAGCCCATCGGCAAAAGCAGCGACGGCTCCATATTTTTCTTGATTGCCAGATAAATTAAAATTCCACCAATTGCCCACATTATTACCTGCTTCCATTCAATAAGCAGTAAATTTTCCACTAAAAGTTCCATAAATATCCCCTTTCTTTTTTGGAAGTAAAAAAGACCTTTATTACAGCAAAATAACTGTAATAAAAGTCTTGCTTTTTAATACAACGGCGGGCAAAAGCCGTATTGACGCCGATTGTCACATATCTGTAAGCTACTCCCTCTTATTAACTTTAACATTATAGCACAGATTTCATAGATTTGTCAACACAAAAATTATACTTCTCTGTAGCAACCGAAGAATTTGAACTTTTCATCGGAATTTTCAAGCTCGGAAAGCAATGCGTAAAGCTCCTCGGAATACACCGACGCCTCTATCTCAAAATAAAATTCAAACTCGAAATCCCTTCCGGCAATAGGACGGCTCTCAATTTTTGTGAGATTAATTCCTGCCGCCGCAAATTTTGACATCACCGAATACAGCGAGCCTGCAGTATGCGGCAAAGTAATTACAAAGCTTATTTTGTCCGCACCCGGATAAATTTCGGGAGTTTTGGAAATACAGATAAATCTTGTATAATTATTATCGCTGTCAATAATATTATCGTCAATGATATGCAATCCGTAAAGCTGGGCACACTCTTTAGAACAGATTGCGGCGATATCGTCTCTTTCGGATTTTGAAACCATTTCCGCTGCCATCGCCGTATTCTCGAACGGTGTAACAGTTACGTCCTTTAAGCTCTTTAAATACTTGTCACACTGACCGATTGCCTGTCTGTGCGAGAATATTTCCTTTATTTTTGCGTCCTTTGACCTTGCCGCAAGAACATGATTAATCTGGATTCTTACTGCCTTTACTATAGAAAAATCATATGAGCTTGTCAAGTCATAAACCTCGGTAACAGTGCCGTGAACGCTGTTTTCAAGAGGCAGAATACCGTAGCGGCACATTCCGCTTGAAACCGCGTCAAATACGCCCTTGAAGCTTTCAAAATACATAACCGATGGATTGAAAAACAGCTTTTCACACGCTTTTTGCGAATACGCACCCTCCGTTCCCTGACACGCCACAACGGCAGAGGTCGGGAAAAGATTGTCGGTAGATTCAAGTGCAGTCTTAATCTGCTCCACAATTTTTCCGCTGCTGTTTATAAGCTTAGTCTGGTATTCCCGACTTACCGAAAACAGTGTGTTGTAAAGCACCTTCACATAAAGTGCCAACTCAGGCGAAGCCTTGCCTATAAGCCTGTTCACAATTTCACGCTCACGCTTACCGTTATAAATTGGCAAATTGTTTTCCTTTTTATATTTTGCAACCTCATATGCCGCCTTCATGCGTTCTTCAAACAACTCAATAATCTGGTCATCTACCCTGTCAATAGTTTGTCTTGCTTTATCCAAATCCATAATTTACTCTCCTAACATATCTAAAATAGTAATCGCCGCAGCCGCCTCGATAACCGGCACCGCTCTTTGAACAATACACGGGTCATGTCTTCCCGATATCACAAGCTTTTCCGAGGTCTTTGTCTTCAGATTAACCGAGTCCTGCTCCCTCGCAATTGACGGCGTCGGTTTTATTGCAGTTCTGAACAAAATCGGCATTCCGCTGGATATTCCGCCCAAAATTCCGCCATGGTTGTTTGTTTTGGTTTTTACGCAGTCCTCGTCAAAATAAAAGCTGTCGTTATTCTCCGAGCCGTACATTTCACTTGCTGAAAAGCCCGAACCAAATTCAATGCCCTTAACCGCCGGAATTGCGAATATCGCGGACGATATTCTGCCTTCAATGCCGCCGAAGAGCGGTCCGCCGACTCCTGTCGGCATGCCGATTACTGCACATTCTATCGTACCGCCGACAGAATCAAGGTTTCCTCTCACCCTGTCAATTTCCGCCTTCATCGCCTCTCCCTGCTTATCCGAGATTACGCAGAAATCCTTAGCTTTAATCGCATCAAGCTCGTCTTTGGTCACATTTATTGGATTAAAGCGTTCATCATGTATGCCATGCACCGACTCAATGTGTGCACCTATATATATCCCCTTTTCTTCTAAAAGCTGCATACAGATTGCACCTGCAAAGCACAGCGGAGCTGTCATTCTTCCAGAAAACTGTCCTCCGCCTCTTATATCATTGCAGCCGCCGTATTTCACAAATGCTGTAAAATCCGAATGACCCGGACGCGGCACAAGACGCAGATTTTCATAATCCTTGCTCTTTGTATCGCCGTTTTTAATGACTGCCGTAATCGGTGCTCCGCAGGTTTTTCCGTCTGCAAGTCCCGAAATAATTTCCGGCAAATCCGCCTCTTTTCTCGGAGTTGAGAACTTGTCTCTTCCCGGAGCACGCCGCCTCATAAAAGCATAAATTCTCTCCATATCAAGCTTTATTCCGGCAGGCAGCCCTTCAATCACCGCACCGATTGCCTCCGAGTGCGACTGACCGAAAACTGTAACCTTGATTTTTTCACCTGTCTGATACATCGAAAACACCTCCTAATGCCGCAAAATCCTCAAAGAATGAAGGATACGACTTTTTAACAGCCTCTGCCCCATCAATTTCCACTTCATTTTCACAAATACAGGAGGCGATTGCCGCCGACATAACAACTCTGTGGTCGCCGAAGCCGTCAACTCTTCCGCCTTTAAGTCGTCCCGTTCCATAAATTATAATTCCGTCATCGGTTTCCTCCGCTTTTCCGCCGAGGCTGTTTATACACTCTGTCATGGCAAGCAGACGGTCGCTTTCTTTAAGCCTCAGCCGCTCCGCTCCGCGAATAACCGTTCTTGCATTTCTTGACGCTGCTAAAACCGCGAGTATCGGCACCAAATCAGGTATCTGCGATGCGTCTATGTCGGTTGCATCAAGCAGGCTCATAATCTGCATATCTCCTTGACGCGAGGCAAAATTCATTCCGTTTATATTCACGCCGCCGCAGATTTTATCGGCAGCCACCCAGAATGCCGCTCCCGACCAGTCACCCTCTGCAGTAAGCTCTCCGGGCGAAATATATTTCTGCGATTTTATCACATATTCATTTCCGCGAACCTCTATATTAACGCCGAACTGCGAAAGCGTATCAAGCGTCATATCGACATATGCAGAGGAATTGAGCGAAGACGTCAGCACAATTCTGCTGTCACCCTCAAGCAACGGAAGAGCAAACAAAAGTCCCGTCAGATACTGCGAGCTTATACTGCCCGAAATTCGGTACTCGCCGCTTTTCAATTTTCCGCTTGTACGCATAGGCAGCTTGTCGCTGTCTACCGCAACATCATGCAGTCTAAGCTGCGTTGTCAGCTCCTCAAACGGCCTCTCGGGCAGTCTTCCTCTGCCGCGGTATTCGCCGTTTTCGGAAAGTGCCGCAGTTACCGGGAGCAAAAAGCGTGCGGTTGAGCCACTTTCGCGAAAATCAAGGCTTGCAGTTCCCTCTCTCGGCTTAATAGGCGTTATCAGAACGCTGTTTCCGTTTTTCTGCCAGCCGCCGCCCAATGCCTCTATACATTCCAGCGTGGCGTCTATGTCGTCAGAAAAATTATTTATGCCTATCCTCGTCGGCCTATCTGCCAGTGCCGATGCAATTATTTTACGATGTGCGTCCGATTTGGACGATACTGCCTCAACCGTACCGCACAGCTTTTTTGGTACTATTCTTACCTTCATTTTTCCAATCCCTTTTTAATATATTCCAAAAGCTCCTCTGTGCTCACCTTATGAAGAACACATTTTCCGATTTTTTGCGGAAGCACCAGTGTTACGCTGTTTCCCGAACGCTTTTTATCGGAAAGCGTTACGCTGTAAAGCTCCTCCGCACCGTACGGACATTCTGTTGGCAGACCGCACTTTTCAAGCGTGCCTATAAGCTTTTCATATGTTCCGCTTTCGCAAAATCCGATTTTTTCTGCCGCATTCGTGATAATCGCCATACCGATTGCCACCGCATGACCATGCGTTACAGAAAAGCTGCTGCATTTTTCTATTGCATGTCCGATTGTATGCCCGTAATTCAAAAGCTGACGTGCTCCCGTATCAAATTCATCGCAGCATACCACATCACGCTTTATGCTGACGCAGGAGGCAATAATCTCCTCAATATTCTCCTTAAAATCGCCGCTCATTTTCTCAAAAAGAGCCGCGTCTGCTATCATTCCGCATTTTATTGCCTCAGAAACGCCGTCCGAAAAGGTTTCGGGTGCAAGTGTATCAAAGGTATCGGTATCGCATATTACCAGCGACGGCTGATGAAACGCTCCCGCAAGATTTTTTCCGCTTTCAAGGTTTATTCCGGTTTTTCCGCCGACCGATGAATCCACTGCCGCAAGAAAGGTTGTCGGAATCTGCACAAACTTGATTCCTCGAAGATATGTCGCTGCTGCAAAGCCCACCATATCTCCCGTAACGCCGCCGCCTAAAGCAACCGCAATATCGCTCCTTGTGAGCTTGTTTTCGGCAAGAAATTCAAGAATTTCTATGTAGGTCGCGGCATTTTTTGATTTTTCGCCGTTTGGGAAGGTATGGCATACCACCTCAAAGCCCGATGCTTCAAGAGATTTTTTTACCTTTTCGCCATACAGCGAAAATACCTTGTCATCACTCACAAGTGCCGCACGGCTTTTAGGAATCACCTTTAAAATCTCATTTCCGCAGCTTTCTAAAATTCCATGCGATATAATAACATCATATTTTACCGATGCGTCTATATGAATTTTCTTCATTATATATTATTCCTTTCCGTTAAAGTCTGTCCGCCAAATCCTTTTTCTCTCTGCCGTCCTTCAAAATTTCAAACATTGCCGCCTTATCACCCTTCTTTAAAGCGTCGGAGTATTCCTTAAGCCGTTCAATCAGAGTATCAATTTCATCGGCAAGATGCTTAGGATTGTCCATAAACAGCTCGGTCCACATTGTCTCGTTAAGATGTGCGACACGCGTCATGTCCCTAAAGCTTCCTGCAGAAAATCCTGCATGACGCATTGCCGTAGGGCTTTTAATGTAAGCACCCGACACCACATGTGCAAGCTGCGAGGTGTATGCAATGATTTTATCATGCTCCGAAGGCGTTGACATCTGAACTCTGCCGAAGCCTATCCGACACATAGTATCCGCCAAAAGCTGCACTTTTTCCTTTGCAGTTTCCTCATACGGCGTTAAAATCAGCGATGCACCATCAAACAAATCAGGTATTGAATTATCGTACCCGAATTTTTCCAAGCCTGCCATGGGATGCATTCCTATAAAGGTAAATCCATGCTCCATGGCGATAGGATAAATTCCGCCGCAAACCTTTTCTTTAACGCCGCCGCAGTCGGTTATTATCACGTTTTTGCCGATTTTATCAGCATATTCGCGTACATAATTCACCGCCGCCTCCGGATAAAGTCCCAAAACAACAATATCACATTCGTCAAAATCCCCTTCAAATACACCGTCTATCGAGCCTTCCGACAGTGCTTTTTTCAGAACCTTATCGTTTTTATCATATCCGAGTATATCATAATCGGTATATTTTTTAAATCCCTTTACTATTGAGCCGCCTATTAAGCCCAGACCTATTACCGCTATTTTCATATTATCTGCACGCGAACGGCAGAACTGCGTCTACCGCCTTTTGAACATCTGCAAACTGCTCCGGAGCCAGGGATTGTGCTCCGTCGCACAAAGCGTGTTTCGGGTCATTGTGTACCTCAATGATAAGACCATCGGCACCTGCCGCAGCAGCTGCTGTCGACATAGGCTTAACAAGCTTTGAAATTCCGGTTGCGTGGCTCGGGTCTATAATTACCGGAAGATGTGACATCTGATGAAGCATCGGAATTGCCGACAAATCAAGTGTATTTCTTGTTTCGGTTTCAAAGGTTCTGATACCTCTTTCACAAAGAATAACATTCTCGTTTCCGCCTGCCATAATGTATTCCGCACTCATCAAAAGCTCCTGGAGTGTGCTGGATAAGCCTCTTTTTAAAAGAATAGGCTTTCTTGTTTTTCCAAGCTCCTTTAAAAGCTCGAAGTTCTGCATATTTCTTGCACCTACCTGAATTACGTCAACCTCTTCAAAAAGCGGCAGATGTGAAATATCCATAATTTCGGTCACGATAGGAAGACCTGTTTTTTCCTTTGCCTTCAAAAGAAGCTCAATTCCCGTTTCGCGAAGTCCCTGGAAGGCATACGGAGATGTCCTTGGCTTGAACGCTCCACCTCTTAAAAGCTTTGCTCCCGCCGCCTTAACCTGTTCTGCGATTGTGCAAAGCTGCTCCTCGGACTCTACCGAACACGGACCTGCTATTGTAGCAAAATTGCCTCCGCCGATTTTAACATCTCCTATTTGGACAACGGTATCCTGCGGATGGAATTTACGGTTAGCATTTTTATACGGTTCCTGAATACGTTTTGCACTTTCAACAATATCAAGAGTTAAGAGCATATCTATATCAAGCGACGACGTATCGCCGATAAGTCCCATAATAGTGGTATGTACGCCCTCACACATATGAATTTCAATGTCCTGAGCTTTCAGCCAATCAGAAAGATTGTCCAGCTGTTTTTTGTCGTAATTTTCTTTTAAAATAAGAATCATTTTCAGCACCCTTTCTTTTTTAGCATTGTTTCACATACATTTAATAAAACAAAAACGGGTATTACGTGTTACTCGTAATACCCGCCAAAATACAAAAATGAATTTCAACCGTCTACCAAGCAACACAACAAGGCCTTACTAAAGTAATAAGTAAAGCCATAAAAGTATTCAAATGTGCTGCGAAGGTGGCTCATTTCCGTACTCCTTTTTCTTATTTTCTATTTATTATAGCACCACGCCTCCTCTTTGTCAACCGTTTTTTGGGAAATTGTTTTAACTTGAACGAAATTGTTGAAATTTCTTCTGTCATATCGTATAATAAAAGTGGCAAGGAGTGAATATTATGCGAGAATTTACTTTAAATATAGAGGATAATTTTGACGGAAAGGACATAAAATTCATATTGAAGAATTATTTTCAGTTCTCAGACAAGCTGATAACCGCCCTAAAATCCGATGACGGGATTTTGCTTAACGGCAAAAAAGAGTTTGTTATTAAGCAGGTTAAAAAGGGCGATTTTTTAAAGCTCACCCTTCCCGAAAAAAGGTCTTTGAATATTCTTCCCAACGATATACCCCTTGATATTCTTTACGAGGACGAGGATATTTTAGCGGTAAACAAGCCTGCCGACATGCCCACCCACCCATCGATAGGTCATTTTGAGGGAACTCTCGCCAATGCCGTTATGCACTACTTTCGAGATATCCCGTTCACCTTCCGAGCCGTAACACGGCTTGACCGCGACACCTCAGGCGTTGTTGTAATTGCAAAAAACGCAGCCGCAGCAGACAGGCTTTCTTCTCAGCTGCAATCGGGCGACTTTATAAAAGAATACACAGCTGTGTGCGTGGGAATACCAAAAGCCACAAAGGGAACGATTGACGCACCGATAAAGCGTGAGAAAAAGGGCATTATCCGCCGCTGCATACATGAGGACGGAAAAAGAGCGGTTTCCAATTACGAGGTCATCTCCACCCTTGGGAAGCTTTCGCTGATAAAGCTTACTCCGCACACAGGCAGAACACATCAGCTTCGTCTTCATCTCTCACACATCGGTACGCCGATTTATGCCGATTTCCTGTACGGAGAGGATATTCCCGGAGAGCGGATACGCCTGCACTGCGGACAAGTCGAATTTTGTCACCCGTTCTCAGGCAGGCCGGTTAAAATTACCGCTCCGCTGCCCGATGATATGAATTTGGAAAATATTATCTTTCGGGAGCAAAAAAACAGTTGAAATATTATGCTGTATAAGGTATAATAAAGTTACATAACAAATTATCAGAAAGGAATTTTCATTATGTCAGATTACAGAAAAGATTACGAAAGATGGCTGGGTTGCAGTCTTCTTTCCGATGAAGAAAAGCAAGAGCTTTCAGCAATTTCAAATGACGAAAAGGAAACGGAAGAGCGTTTTTATCGCGAGCTTGAATTCGGCACGGCAGGAATGCGTGGAATTTTAGGCATTGGCAAAAACAGAATGAACATATATAATGTACGCCGTGCGGCACAGGGCGTTGCCAAATACGTGCATGATACAAAAACCGAGGACAAGGGTGTTCTTATAGGCTATGATACAAGAAACTTCTCAAGAATCTTTGCCGAGGAAACCGCAAAAACTCTCGCTGCAAACGGCGTTAAGGCTTATCTTTTTGACACTGTTCACTCTGTTCCCGAGGTTTCCTTCGGAATAAGAGAGCTGGGCTGCGGTGCGGGCGTTATGATTACTGCCAGCCACAACCCAAAGGAATATAACGGCTTTAAGGTATATGGACCTGACGGCGGACAGCTGCCTCCTGAGGCTGCACAGATTGTTATTGATGCAATCGGAACATACGATGTCTTTGACGACGTAAAGTTCATTTCGCTTGACGAAGCCAAAGAAAAGGGACTTTTAGAAATAGTAGGTCCTGAGCTTAACGATAAATTCCTCTATACAATAAAAACGCAGCAGATTAATCCTGACGCAGTAAAGCAGGTTGCAGACACAATGAAGCTGGTTTACACTCCGTTCCATGGTACGGGTGCACGTCCGATTAAGGCAATTCTTGAAAAAATCGGCTTTAAAAATGTACTTGTTGTAAAGGAACAGGATAACGAGGACGGAAACTTCTCAACAGTTAAATCACCAAACCCCGAAAATGCTGAGGGCTTTACGCTCGCTATTGAGCTTGCAAAGGCAAATGATGTTGACCTTATCATCGGTACTGACCCGGACTGTGACCGCGTAGGCATCGTTGTCCGCGATGCAGAGGGAATTTACAGAACCCTTACAGGAAACCAGACGGGTGCACTATTGGTAGAATATATCCTTCGTGCAAGGAAAGAGCAGGGCAAGCTGCCAAAAGACGGTGTTGTTATAAAAACAATCGTTACAACAGAGCTTGCGTCGGCTATCTGCAAGGCATATGATATAGAAATTATGAGCCTTCTTACCGGCTTTAAGTATATCGGTGAGAAAATGACTGAATTTTCTGAAAAGAAAAATCACACTTACTTGATAGGCTTTGAGGAAAGCTACGGATATCTTGTAGGAAATCACGCCAGAGACAAGGACGGCGTTGTTGCAACAATGCTGATTGCTGAGATGGCGGCTTACTACAGGACAAGGGGTATGACGCTTTATGAAGCACTGCAGAATATTTACGAAACCTACGGCTACTATGCCGAAAGAACCATATCCTTCACCATGCCGGGTAAAGACGGAATGGAGAAAATGGCAGAGCTTCTTATCAACCTGAGAAAATCTCCGATAAAGCACGTTATAGGCATGGACGTTATTAAATCCACCGATTATCAGCAGGACGAAACAGGGCTTCCGAAATCTGATGTTTTAAAGTATGAGCTTTCGGATAACAAGACCTATTTCATTATTAGACCTTCAGGTACAGAGCCCAAAATCAAGCTATATATCGGCACATCAGCAAGCAGCATGGAGGAGGGCAATGCCCTTATCGACAAGCTCGTCTGCGATGTAAAGGAGCAAATGAATATATAAGCTTAAATGCCTGTGAAATCTGCATGCAGCAGTTGCACAGGCATTTAAAATATTGTCACAAAATTCTACACCATAAAAGAGAGGACGTTTACTATGAAAAAAATCATTTCACTGCTTTTGGCTATGCTTATGCTGACAAGCCAAGCCTACGCCTTTACCTTCCCTGAGCCTGACTGGGGTGCTCTTTTAAAAGAAAAGACCGACATGGTATACGAAACCGATTTTGAGCTTTATACCGAAGGACCTGTCTCCTCCGCACCGTATTATGGTGCAAAGCTTGAGCCGCAGGGCGGTACATACTTCGGTATAATAACCGAAAACTCAGACTTTGTTCAGCCGGTAGGCTCGTATCTCACATATTTTTCTATGGACGATAGGCAACCCGACATATATTATCCCGCAAATCAGATTATTTCGGAAAATAATTCTGTTGTAACCATCGGCTACACCGTTAATTCACTCGACGCGGTAAATTACGACGTTATCAGACAAAGTCTCGACACACTCGCATCCTACAACAAGCCGATGTTTATCCGTTTTGCAAATGAAATGAATGTTTCCTCCCTGGGCGATGACCCTGCAAGATACATCGAAGTATTCAGAAACGTTGCTAACATGGTGCATGAATATCCGAATTTTGCCACAGTATGGTCGCCAAATGACATGGGAGCACTCGACCGTCCGTTTGAGTACTTCTACCCCGGCGATGAATACGTGGACTGGATAGGCGTAAGCTCATATATGAAAATGTATTTTCAGGGCAGAAAGGATACTCTGGACAAGGAAGCGATTTACTTTATGACAGGCGATTATGCATGGTCAACAAACGCCTTAAAGCCGATTATAAAATTCATGCAGGACAATAATATTCAAAAGCCCGTTATGATAAGCGAGGGCGGCATCGCAACCGAGAATCAGTACGGCGAGGACTGCTCGGTATGGGCGTCGCCGAGATTCAGAAATATGTACTACAATGTAATTATGAAATATCCGCAGGTTAAGCTGATAAACTATTTCAACACCTACCGCCGGTATGAAGCAGAAAAGTTTTATGTTCGCGATACTCATGCAACAGGCACAACAGACAAGGATTATGCAAAATATATCATGTCCGAGGCAGCAAACAGCGGTGCATATATCCGAAATTACGGTGCATCACCCGAATTTGTGTTTGTACGTGCAGACGCGGGTCACACGCTTACTGCCGAAAACGGAGTGGTAAATCTGTATACTCTTGCATATCTTCCGAAAAAGCCGTATATAACGGTAAATTATACGCTTGACGGTACATGGTATCACTCGGCACAATCGGCTCCGTATACCTGTGCACTTGATATTTCCGCACTTCCCAATGGAGCTCACACTCTGGAAATCTCGTCAGAGGGACTTTCCAAAAGCTACACCTTCTATAAAAAAGGAAACTCAATCTGCTTTGGACAAGAGCCGGAGGCAAGCCCGATACAGGTTACGGTGAACGGCTCTGCCATAAACTTTGACGCACCTCCTGTAATTATAGACGGCAGAACGCTTGTTCCTGTAAGAGCAATCTTTAACGCTCTGGGTGCTGCGGTAGAATGGGACGCTGACTCAAAAACAGCCTTTGCAGAAGGACGAGGACACAAAATAAATATAACTGTCGGAGAAAATATGCTAATAAAGGACGGCACACCAATCTCTCTCGACGTCCCCGCTCAAATTATTAGCGACAGAATCTTCGTTCCCGCACGAGCAGTTTCCGAAGCCTTAGACTGCCTCGTAAACTGGGACGGTGCGACAAATACCGTTGTTATAACAGGATAAACTTAATAAACTTAAAAAGCAGCCTCTCGGCTGCTTTTTTGATGCATAAAATCAGTTATTCATAAATCTTGACAGGAAATCCTTTGTTTCCTGCTTTTGAGGATTTTTGAAAATCTCCTCAGGAGTTCCTTCCTCGCAGATAACGCCGTTATGCATGAATACAACATGGTTTGAAACATCTCTTGCAAACGCCATTTCGTGCGTTACAATAATCATGGTAAGTCCTTCGGCTGCGAGCTTTTTAATAACCTCCAAAACCTCACCCACCATCTGCGGGTCAAGTGCTGAGGTCGGCTCGTCAAAAAGTATCACATCAGGCTTCATCGCAAGTGCTCTTGCAATGGCAACCCTCTGCTTCTGCCCTCCCGAAAGCTGTCTTGGCTTTGCATTGATAAACGGCAGCATTCCCACCTTTTCAAGATAGAACATTGCTTCCTTTTTCGCCGTTTCCTTATCAACCTTTAAAACCTTTCTAAGACCTATCATACAGTTTTTCAAAACCGTCATATTGTCAAACAGGTTAAAGCTCTGGAAAACCATTTCCACCTTCGCTCTGTATGCAGGGATATTCTTGGTTTCAAGAATATTCTGACCGTTATAAACAATCTCGCCGCCGGTAGGCTCTTCAAGAAGGTTTATGCATCTTAGCATTGTGGATTTTCCCGAACCCGACGCACCTATAATACAGGTTACATCGCCGGTATTTACCGAGAAATTAATATCCTTTAAGACCTCATTTTTACCAAATGACTTTTTAAGTCCGTTTACTGAAATTATTTTACTCATTTATCGGTCCTCCTTTACATCATCCTCATCAATATTCATGCTGTATGATGAAGGACCGTCAATTTTATGCTCAATAAATCTCAAAAGACGCGTAATAGTGAAGGTCAGAATAAAGTAAATCACACACGCAACAACATATGTTTCAAAAATAGACCACGTCATCTTTGAAATTTTTGCGGTGAAGAAATACAACTCAGTTACACCGATAACGTTCAGCACCGACGTATCCTTTATATTGATAACGAACTCGTTGCTGATTGCCGGCAGAATATTACGCATGGTCTGCGGAATAATCACATGCAGCATGGTCTGCCAGTGGTTCATTCCTATCGAATACGCACCCTCAAACTGGCCCTTATCAATAGAAATAATTCCGCCTCTTACAATTTCCGCCATATATGCACCTGTGTTAATGGACACAATGAAGATACCGGCAGGAATAAGCGGCAGCGTTGCACCGTTATTCATGAACGCATATCCCCAGAAAATAACCATTGACTGAACCATCATAGGCGTTCCGCGGAAAACCTCCACATAAATGCTTATAACGGCATTCACTATCTTGAGTAAAATTCGTATAATCGGGTTCTTTGATGTTGGTATTGTACGGATAATGCCCGTAATAAGACCGATTACAAGGCCTATAACAGTACCCGACAGGGCGATAAGCATTGTGTAGCCTATGCCCTGCAGGAAATAGCCCCTGTATTCAGTGAAGATATTTATGACCTCTTTAATAAATTCAACCATAGCAAAACCTTATTATTCCTCTGAAGGAGAAAGTGCAACCATTTCCTCCATAAGAGCCTTCTGAACGTCCTGGTCAAAGCCGTTTACAAAGTTGTTGATACCCTCCAAAAGCTCGGATTCCTTCTTAACACCAACAGCGATACTTGTGTCCTCCATAGGAACCTTAAATCCTGTGTCATTATTTACAAACGGAACATAACTGTATGCTTCATCTGCACAAACAGCCATTGCTGTAGGCTCTTCCGAAACATAGCCGTCGATTGTACCTGCAGAAAGTGCCATAAACATTGTTGTAAAGTCAGCAATTTCATTAACCTGGGCTTCGGTCTGTGACTCAAGAGCCTCAAGATGTGATGTTCCGGACTGTGCAGCAATCTTCTTGCCGGCAAGGTCAGCGATGGTCTTAACATCCGTAAGCTCACCTGCCTTTGTGATTACAACAAGGTTTGATGTATAGTAGTTTTCAGAGAAATCAATCTTTTCCTTTCTCTCGTCGGTCGGGCTCATACCTGCGATAATCATATCAAGGTTGCCTGACTGTACTGCCGGAACAAGGCTGTCCCACTCATAAGCATAGATTTCGATTTCCTTGCCCATTGATTCGGCAATCTTTAATGCCACCTGAACGTCATAGCCGTTTGTGTACATATTCTCTACGTTTGCAATCGGCACAGCACCGTTTGAATCGTCCGGCTGTGACCAGTTGTACGGAGCATAGTTACATTCCATACCAACCTTTAACACGTCGCTGTTTGTCTCCTGCTTTTCTCCGCCGCAGGCTCCCAGTGTAAGAATCATTGCACATACCATTAATGCTGAAATAAGTTTTTTCATAGTATTACCACCTCTTAATTTTTTGTCCTCCGCATTTTTGACAGCTAAAAAGCCGCGAACGCTTACAGTTAAACGTACACGGCTTTATAAATGCCAAAATACCCACTGTGATAGCGCTCCACTTTTGTGGCAGTACACAACATATTCTGCTGTGTCCCAACATGCACCCTCTCAGGCGAAGCTGCACATTTCGGCGGCATTTCCTTTCATCAAGCGTGATGCCTGTCAATTAAGCCGGATTACTTATAAACGCCGCACCTCTACCATTAGCCGTTCCTCATACGGAACAGACATTCTTATATGTCTATCATTATGGCATATTTTCGACTAAAAGTCAATATGTTTTTTATTTTTCGGCAAGCTTCTGCTGTTTTTTTTCACAAGCCGCAAATTTATTTTTCGTCTATCATGCTTTCCAGAATTTCATTTATTCCCTCCAGCCAGTCGCCGTCAAAAAGCTCTATCATTCCCGCATCGCATGCACCTGCCAGTTTGGGGTCAACAGGAATTTTCCCTATAACCTTCAGCTCGTGCTTCTCTGCCGTTTCGTCTATATGGCTGTCCCCGAACAGTTTTATTTCCTTGCCGCAGTCGGGACATTTTACATAGCTCATATTTTCAACCAAGCCTAAAATCGGTATATTCATCATTTTCGCCATTTTTACAGCCTTTTCAACAATCATAGAAACAAGTTCCTGCGGCGAAGCCACTATTATTATACCGTCAACCGGAATGGACTGGAAAACCGTGAGCGGAACATCGCCTGTTCCCGGCGGCATATCTATAAACATGAAGTCCACATCGCCCCATATAACGTCGGTCCAGAATTGCTTTACCGTTCCGCCTATCACAGGGCCTCTCCACACTACCGGATCGCTTTCGTCCTCTAAAAGCAGATTGACCGACATGATATCAGTTCCCATTTTACTTCTTACCGGCAAAAGCCCCAGCTCTGTGCCCTGTGCTTTTTCCTTTATTCCAAACATTTTGGGAACAGACGGACCTGTAATATCGGCATCAAGCACCGCGGTTTTATATCCGGCTCTCTGTGCAGTAACGGCAAGCAAAGCCGTTACCAACGATTTTCCTACGCCGCCCTTTCCGCTTACAATTCCTATAACCTTTTTTATATTTGAAAGCTCATGCGGTCTTTCCAACAGAGATTCCGCAGTTCTCTCTCCGCAGTTTGCGGAGCAGCTTTCACAATTATGACTACATCCTTCACTCATTTTAATTTCTCCTTTATGTACTGCCTTAGATTATTTTTTGTAAGTATACCACATTTTCGTTTTTATGTCAACGAATGAAAGAGCCGAAGCAGCTTACTCCGACTCCTTATAATAGCCTATCTGTCCTTATAGAATGCAGCATACGCCTTGTACGCCATATAGATATCACCCTTTGCCGTAACCTCAAACGGCGAATGCATCGAAAGTACAGGAACGCCACAGTCTATTACGTCCATATTTAAGTTTGCAACATACATCGCAATAGTTCCGCCGCCTCCCTGGTCAACCTTTCCAAGCTCGCACGTCTGCCACACAACGTTGTTTTTGTTCATAATCGAAACAATTTCATGTACAAACTCGGCAGAAGCATCGGAGGCACCTGATTTTCCGCGTGAGCCTGTATATTTCATCAGTGCCATACCCCTTCCGGCATAAGAGGAATTTTGTCTTTCAAAAGCACTTTCATAGTTCGGGTCAACCGCCGCACTTACGTCGCTGGACATGCATGCAGAATTTCGTATAACCCGATTATATGTCACCATATCGCACTTTCCCGTCAGCTTTTCTATAAGCTCTGCAACTGCCATATCGAAGAATTTTGACAGCATACCGGTATTTCCCGTAGAGCCGATTTCCTCCTTGTCAACAAGCAGACACATTGCGGTTCTTTGCGGGATTTCCACCTCGAAAATACTCTTCATAGCAGTAAATGCACACACTCTGTCGTCCTGACCGTATGCACCCACAAAGCTGTTGTCAATACCGACGTTTTTCGCCTTCTGGCTCGGCACAAGCTCAAGCTCAGCACTCAGGAAGGATTCCTCTGTGATTCCGTAGGTTATATTTAAAATGTTCAGCACATTATATTTTACGCTGTCGTCAATATCGCTGCCGTTTATGCCCATTCCGCCAATCAGAATATTCAGCGATTCGCCCTCAATGGCGTCACCGAGCTTTTTCGCCATCTGATCCTTTGCCAAGTGCGGCAGAAGGTCTGTTATGCAGAAAACAGGGTCTTCTTCCCTTTCACCGATACAGATTTCCACCTGCTCGCCGTCCTTAGTATATGCAACACCATGAATTGCAAGCGGCATTGCAGTCCACTGATACTTTTTAATTCCGCCGTAATAGTGCGTTTTCAAAAGTGCCATTTCCTTTGACTGATAAAGCGGATTTTGCTTTAAGTCAAGTCTTGGCGAATCTATATGTGCACCTACGATATTAACGCCTTCTTCTATATCACGCTCACCGATTACTGCAAGCAGAATATTTTTCTTTCGATTGATAAAATAAATCCTGTCGCCAGGCTTTAAGCTGTCCTTGCTCTTAAAAGGTACAAAGCCGTTTGCCTCCGCCATCTTTACAGCCTCATTCACACATTCACGCTCGGTTTTGCCTGCGTCAAGAAATACCCTGTACTCATCGCACATATCCATCATTTCTCTGCGTTCGTCCGCTGAAAGCTGCTCATATACGTTTTTTGTCTTATATGCAAGCTTTTTATAAAATTCCTTTTCGTTCATTTCCATTGTTCCTTTCCATATCCATCAACTTCTACTGATATTATACCACAAAATACGCTGTTGTCTATTATTTTATACAATTTTTTCTAAAATTATTGATAATATTACAATTTTATGTTATACTAATATAGTTATGAATATTTATGAAAAAGATAACAATTTAATACTGCAAAACGCTTGTGATTTTGACCTTGTACAAACCTTTGAATGCGGTCAGTGCTTTCGCTGGAATAAGTGCAGCGGCGGCTATATCGGCGTTGCTTTCGGACGAGTTCTCAAAATTACCCAAGAGGGCGAGGATATAATTCTTCACGAAACATCACTCGACGATTGGAACAGAATCTGGAGTCATTATTTTGATATGGACAGGGATTATTCCGAAATCAAAAAAACACTTAGCAGTGACAAAATCATGCAGGAGGCAATAAGCTTCGGCGGAGGCATACGTATACTCAATCAAGAGCCGTTTGAATGTCTTATTTCTTTCATAATCTCCGCAAGCAACAATATTCCGAGAATAAAAAAAATTATTGACTCTCTCTGCGTTAATTTCGGAGAAAAAATAACATATCTCGGCGAGGATTATTACAGCTTTCCAACCGCAGAAAGGCTTTCTGCCCTTTCACTTGAGGAGCTGGGAGTTATAAAGGCGGGATTTCGGGATAAATACATACTTGGTGCCGCAAAATGCGTCAAGTGCGGTCAGCTTGACCTTGAATGTTTAAAAAGGGCATCTTTGGAATATGCTAAGACCGAGCTTTTAAAGCTAAACGGCGTTGGTAACAAGGTCGCGGAATGCGTGCTTTTGTTCAGTCTCGAAAAATATTCAAGCTTTCCCATTGATGTCTGGATAAAGCGTATAATGGAGCATTGCTATTTTGACGGCGAGCAGACAAAGGATATCATTGCAGATTTTGCTGCAGAAAAATTCGGAACGCTCGGCGGCTTTGCTCAACAATATCTGTTCTACTGGGCAAGAGAAAACAAGATAGGAATTTAGATATGATTAAGGAATTTAAAAAATCAATCGCATATATTTGTCCATATTGCTCATCAATAGCTATACGGGACATAAATCTGTTTGATTTTTCGGGAAATACCCCTACAGCCTTCACCTGCGGTGGAGATTGCTTCGAGCAGTGCATTACGGTTACTCCTAAAAAGGACAAGTATACTATTTCGGTAAACTGTCCCATGTGCGATGACCCGCATGTTTTTAATATAAAGAAAATAACCTTTTGGCAGAACAAGCTGCTTATCCTGCACTGTCCCGACACCGGCATAGGAATTCTTTTTATCGGCGACCGTGATACTGTCAAGGCAGAAATTGAGCAGCAGGAGGAAATGTTCATAAAAATGAACGAAGAATATGCCGTAAGCGACGAGCTTAATATGATTTTCGATACGGTTGAGCGGATAAACGAGCTTGCCAAAAGCGGCGGCGTATCCTGCTCCTGCGGAAGCAGTGCAATTTCAATCGAGATTGACAGCGAAAAAATCACACTCCGCTGCCGCGATTGTGCCAGAGTAAAGGATATTCCGGCAACCGAGGAAAGCCTCAATCTACTGTTAAATGCAAGCACTATTGTGCTTGATTAATAAATATTTTTTCACAAGGAGGAAAATAAAATGTTGGTTTCAGCAACAGAAATGTTAAATAAGGCAGTTAGCGGCAAATACGCCGTTGGTCAATTTAACATAAACAATTTGGAATGGACAAAAGCCATTCTGCAGACAGCTCAGGAAAATAATTCACCTGTAATACTGGGCGTTTCAGAGGGTGCAGGAAAGTATATGACAGGTTTTAAGACTGTGTCGGCAATGGTTTCCGCTATGATAGAGGAAATGGGCATTACAGTACCGGTTGCTCTTCACTTGGACCATGGCTCATACGACGGTGCTAAAAAGTGTATTGAAGCAGGCTTCTCTTCAATCATGTTCGACGGTTCACACTATCCTATCGAGGAAAACATCGCAAAAACAAAGGAATTGGTTGAAATCTGCCACTCAAAGGGTATTTCACTTGAGGCTGAGGTAGGCTCAATCGGCGGTGAAGAAGACGGCGTTGTAGGTGCAGGCGAGGTTGCTGACCCTAACGAATGTAAGATGATTGCAGACCTCGGAATTGATTTCTTAGCTGCAGGTATCGGTAATATTCATGGAAAATATCCTGAAAACTGGAAGGGTCTTGACTTTGACGCACTTGCCGCAACAAAGGAAAAAATCGGCGACCTTCCGCTCGTTCTCCACGGCGGTACAGGAATCCCTGCCGACATGATTCAGAAGGCGATTTCTTTGGGCGTTGCTAAAATCAACGTAAACACAGAATGTCAGCTTTACTTCCAGGAGGCTACAAGAAAGTATATCGAAGCAGGCAAGGATTTGGAAGGTAAGGGCTTTGACCCGAGAAAGCTTCTGGCTCCGGGCTTTGAGGCTATCAAGGTTATCGTTAAGGAAAAAATGGAGCTGTTCGGCTCAATCAATAAGGCATAAGCAAATAGCTATAAACAAAAAAATCCGCAAATATGCGGATTTTTTTGTTTAGCGACAAATCGAAGCGTATACAAAACATATGCTTTTAAAGAGTATAACATTTTTGCCAAAAGAAAAAACACATATATTTCGTATTACTTATATTAAGTTTATGTCGCAGAAATATTGCATTACATATTTTCCCAAATGTCCACGCGGTAATGTACTTTTGCACCGAAAAAACACATATGATAATATTGGGTGATTAAATGAATACAAAAACAGTCTTCAAAAAATTTTTAGCTCCTGTCATAGCTATTGCTGTCCTTCTCGCAGCCCTTGTCGCAAAAAACAGCGGTTCTTTTCCTGCCTTCAACGAGGAGGAAGATGTAGATTTACCTGTGCTTATGTATCACTGTGTTTTAAAGGACACAAGCCGCACCGGAAAGTACACAATTACTCCTCAGAAATTTGAAGAGGACCTTATATATCTTGAAGAAAAGGGCTACCAGACTGTTTCTGCAAAGCAGCTTGTCCGCTACGTTTATGCAGATGGTCAGCTTCCCGAAAAGCCCGTAATCATCACCTTTGACGATGGTATGTATAACAATTATGAATACATACTGCCTATTTTACAAAAGCACAATGCCTGTGCTGTCTTCTCGATTGTCGGAAGCTATACCGACGAATATACCGAGAGCAATATCACGCACCCTGCCTACAGCTATCTGCGTTGGTGCGATGTAAAGGAGCTTTCCGAAACACCGTATATTGAATTCGGAAATCATTCCTACGGCTTTCATACAATCAGCAATGCACGCTACGGTACGCAGAAAAACAAAAACGAAAGCACGCTTGACTATATAACTGCATTTCATCAAGACACACAAAAAATGCAGTCGGTATTTTACTCCAACTGCAATTTTCGTCCTATAATTTATACATATCCTTTCGGCAGTTACAGCCGTGACAGCACGCGTGTGCTTAAAAAAATGGGCTTTTTGATCACGTTTTCATGCACCGAAGGCATCAACCGAATAACCCGCGACTCCGACTGCCTTTATCTTTTAAAGCGGTATAACCGAGACGGCAGACTTTCTACACGTGAGTTTTTTTCCAAGCTGAAGCTTTAGATTTCGCGGTACTTTTCCTGACCGATTTCGTAAATGTTATTACCGTCGCTGTCAATCAGCACCGTACATGGAAAATCCTCCACGTACATTTCACGAATAGCCTCGGTTCCAAGGTCATCGTATGCAATTACGCGGACCTTTTTTATACATTCGGCAATTAACGCACCTGCTCCGCCGATTGCCCCCAAATAAACGCAGTTATTGCGGCGGATTGCATCCACAACCTCACTGCTTCTCGCACCCTTGCCTATCATTATCTTTAAGCCCTTATCTAAAAGCAGTGGCGTGTAGGCGTCCATTCTTCCTGCAGTTGTCGGTCCGCATGAGCCGATTACCTCGCCGGGCTTTGCAGGACAAGGTCCTGCGTAATAAATCGCCTGTCCCTTTATATCAAAGGGAAAATCTATTCCCTTTTCGTAATTTTTCACCATACGCTCATGTGCCGCATCACGTGCAGTGTAAATCACGCCCGACAGCAGGACGGAATCCCCTGCCGCAAGGCTTTTTATTTTTTCATCATTTAAGTCTTCAACCCTTATTTTCAAAGCTTCCATCACTTAAAAATTTCCTTCATCGTATCTATAAAGCCCTTACGCTTTTTGTAGTTCTTTTCCTCCAGACTTCCGTCAAACTCACGAAGCAGGTCCTTTTGACTTTGCGTGAGGTTTTTCGGTGTTTCCACCTCAACTGTCACATACTGGTCGCCCCTGCCCTTGCCGCGGATATATGGGATTCCCTTGCCGCGAAGTCTGAACACACTTCCTGTCTGTGTTTCCGGCGGAATGTCATATTCCACAACGCCGCTTATAGTAGGCACCTTTATACATGCTCCGAGTGCCGCCTGAACAAAGGTTATCGGGATTGTAATGTATACATCAAACTCATCACGCGTAAATATGTTATGTTTTTTAAGACGAATAGTAATCAGCAAATCTCCCGGAGCACCGCCTCTTGTTCCCGGCTCACCGGCTCCTGAAATCTGCATTGTCTGTCCATCGTTAATACCCTGTGGA
Source organism: Clostridia bacterium (assembly GCA_017621875.1). Lineage (GTDB taxonomy): Bacteria > Bacillota > Clostridia > UBA1381 > UBA1381 > UBA1738. Next base: position 372,873 of record JAGASE010000001.1, on the reverse strand, counting down.
ATATCCACCTCAATCGTTTTTGAAACGCGTACCTTTCCGCTGCCTCGACATTCCGTACAAGGCTCTTTTATAATCTTACCCTCACCGCGGCATTCAGGACATACCGAAACGTTTCTCATATATCCCAAAGGCGTCCTGGTCTGAGTTGTAACCTGACCGCTGCCGCCGCAGCGTCCGCAGGTCACAGGGCTTGTGCCCGGTTTTGCACCGCTGCCATGACAGGTGCTGCAGTCCTCCATTTTATCAATGGTGAGCTTTTTCTTGCAGCCAAAAGCTGCTTCTTCAAACGTAAGCTCGACAACCTTGCGGATATCCGCACCGCGTCTCGGCCCGTTTCTGCGGCTGCCGCCTCCGCCAAAACCGCCAAAACCCCCGAAAATATCCGAGAAGATATCACTAAAATCTCCAAAGCCGCCATAGCCGCCTGCTCCCGCACCGCCTGCACCGAAGTTCGGGTCAACTCCTGCATGACCAAACTGGTCATATCTCGCTTTTTTATCGCTGTCCGAAAGCACCTCGTATGCCTCGTTTACCTCTTTAAACTTCGCCTCACAAGCCTTATCACCGGGGTGAAGGTCGGGGTGGTATTTTTTTGCCTCCTTGCGGTAGGCCTTTTTTATTTCATCGGCTGATGCACCCTTTTGTACACCTAATACCTCATAATAATCTCTTTTATCAGCCACAATTTTCACCTCATAAATTTACTGACAAAAGGGCGAACGTTTCCGCCGCCCTATTCTTGTCTTGCAATTATTTATTGTCGTTATCCACTTCTCTGTAATCAGCCTCATAAACATTGTCGCCTGTAGGTCCGCCGGCTGCTCCTCCTGCCTGTGCGTCATTCGGATTAAAGCCTGCACCGCCGGCCGCTCCCTGCGGATTTGCCTGCTGATACATCTTTTCCGAAACCTTATAGAACTTCTGCTGCAGCTCCTCAGATGCATTCTTGATAGCCTCAGAATCAGTACCCTTTAAAGCTTCCTTAACACTGTTTATTGAAGCCTCAATATCCGACTTATCGGCAGCATCAATCTTGTCACCGATTTCGCCCAAGGTCTTTTCGCACTGATATACCATGCTTTCGGCGTTATTTCTTGTTTCAACCTCTTCTTTTCTCTTTTTGTCCTCTTCCGCATATTTTTCAGCTTCCTTAACAGCCTTTTCGATATCCTCCTCGGACAGATTTGAAGAAGCGGTAATTGTAATCTTTTGCTCGTTGCCTGTACCCATATCCTTTGCAGATACCTTAACGATACCGTTTGCGTCAATATCGAAGGTAACTTCAATCTGCGGAACACCACGCGGTGCAGGAGCAATGCCTGTTAAGCTGAAGCGTCCAAGGGTTTTATTGTACTGAGCCATATCTCTCTCACCCTGCAGAACGTGTACCTCAACCGAGGTTTGACCGTCTGCTGCTGTTGAGAATATCTGTGATTTCTTTGTAGGAATAGTTGTGTTTCTGTCAATAAGTCTTGTGAACACGCCGCCCATAGTTTCGATACCGAGTGAAAGCGGAGTAACGTCCAAAAGCAGCAAATCCTTTACGTCTCCTGCCAGAACGCCCGCCTGAACAGCGGCACCCAATGCAACACACTCGTCCGGGTTAATACCCTTTGTAGGCTCCTGTCCCATTTCATTCTTAACAGCCTCTTGAACAGCCGGGATTCTTGAAGAACCGCCGACCAAAAGAACCTTATCAACCTCGCCCTTTGAAAGACCTGCGTCACTCATAGCGTTTCTGATGCAAACAATAGTCTTCTGAACTAAATCAGCTGTCAGTTCATCGAATTTAGCCTTTGTAAGTGTTATATCAAGGTGCTTAGGACCTGTTGCGTCTGCTGTGATAAACGGCAGGTTAACATTTGAAGTCGTCATGCCCGAAAGCTCTATTTTTGACTTTTCAGCAGCCTCTTTGAGTCTCTGCATTGCCATCTTGTCGCTTGTTAAGTCAACGCCTGTTTCCTTCTTGAATTCCGCTACTAAATAATCAATAATTCTCTGGTCAAAGTCGTCACCGCCGAGGCGTGTGTCACCGTTTGTTGAAAGAACCTCAAATACACCGTCGCCGATTTCCAGAATAGATACGTCAAATGTACCTCCGCCCAGGTCGTATACCATAATCTTCTGGTCGGAATCGTTCATTCCGTAAGCAAGTGCTGCAGCCGTAGGCTCGTTGATAATTCTCAAAACCTCAAGTCCTGCAATCTTACCTGCGTCCTTTGTTGCCTGACGCTGCGAGTCGGAAAAGTACGCAGGAACAGTAATAACTGCCTGTGTAACTGTCTCTCCGAGATAGCTTTCTGCGTCCTGCTTAAGCTTTGTAAGAATCATTGCGGAAATTTCCTGCGGTGTGTATGCCTTGCCGTCAACAGATACTGTATATGCAGTACCCATTTCTCTCTTTATAGACATAATTGTTCTTTCTGAATTTGTTACAGCCTGTCTTTTTGCAACCTGACCTACAATTCTTTCGCCGTCCTTTTGGAAAGCAACGACGGAAGGGGTAGTTCTTGCACCCTCTGAGTTTGCTATAACGGTAGGATTACCACCCTCTATAACAGCTACGCATGAATTTGTAGTTCCCAAGTCAATACCAATAATTTTTCCCATTTTTTATTCCTCCATTTCTTTCTTTAAACACAGTCAAATCAATTTGCTACCTTTACCATAGAGTATCTTACTACTCTTTCGTTATTATAAATATATCCCTTCATAAACTCCTCAACAACGGTATTTTCTGTGATTGTATCATCATCAATATGCATTACCGCATTATGAAGATTTGGGTCAAACTCCTCGCCAACTGCCTTGATATCGCTTATTTTTAGCTTTGTAAGCGATTCGGTCATCTGCTTTTTAACCATCTCCACGCCGTCCTTTAAAGCCTTGGCGTCCTCTGAGCTTACCTCTACGGCAAGTGCTCTTTCAAGATTATCAAGCACCGGCAAAAGCTCGGAAACTGCGTCGATGACTGCATCTGCGTATCTTGCGTCCTTTTCCTTCTGAGTACGCTTTTTATAGTTATCGAACTCAGCATAAAGCCGCAAATACTTATCCTCGCTCTCCTTCAGCTTTTCCTCCGCCTCCGAAAGCTTTTTTTCAAGCTCGGCCTTGGCGTCCTTCTTTTTAGGTGCTTCCTTTTTTTCCTTTTCCTCTGACGGAGTTTCCTCCGTATTAACCTTCTTTTCTTCCTCTGCCAATTCTAACCCTCACCTTCTGTGTTATATAGCTGGTCTAAAATTTTATCTACATGGTTCGATATGCAGTCAAGGCTTGCAATAACCTTTGCGTAATCCATACGCTTAGGTCCTATTACGCCAATCCTGCCGACCACCTTATCTCCCATTGAATAGTTTACCGTAACCAAGCTCGAATTAGAAAGCTCGGCAAACTCATTTTCCGCACCGATTTTTATATCAACGCCGTCCTTTGCTCCGCCTATCAGCTTAACAAGATTATCCTTATTCTCCAAAAATGCAAGCATTTCGCGAGCCTTGCCTACGTCGGAAAATTCAGGATATGACAGAATTGATTTTGCATTATTCACATAAACCTCGGTTTGGTCAAGCGAATCAATCGCCTCATAAACAAAATTTAGTATATTAATAAGTACACGAGGCTGAACATCAAGGCAGCCCTCCAGTTCATCACCTATTTGCTTAATTTTGTCAAACGTAAGCTCATCGGCAGTAAGCCCTGCGATACGGCTGTTTAGCACCTCTGTAAGACGTGCGGCAAAATCATCGTCAATATCGATGGCAACCGATTGATTTTTTATAATTCCCGTACTGGTTATAATCACAATCATAACATTGCCAAAGCCCATGTTCACAAGCTCAATTTTTTTAATCCGCGAGCTGTTCAGCTTGGGCGAGGTTACAACGGTTGTGTATTCGGTAAGCGTGGACGCAATCAAGCTCGCTTTCCTGATAATCGTTTCAAGCTGACTTACACGCTCGGTCATAATCGCTTGCAGCTTTTCAATCGCCTCAACACTCATCTGATACCTTCGCATAAGCGAATTTACATAAAATCTGTAACCCACATCGGAGGGAATCCTGCCTGCAGATGTATGCGGCTGTATTAAGTATCCCATTTCCTCAAGGTCTGCCATTTCGTTTCGGATAGTGGCACTCGACAGCCCCAGCTCATTCTTTTTTGAAATGGCACGAGAACCCACCGGCTCTGCAGTACCAATATATTCATCAATTATCGCCTGAAGAATTTTTTGTTTTCTGTCACTCAGCTCCAAGGCTCTCACCTCCCGTATGTTTCACTCGCATATGACCTCATATAACAGAACACTGTTAGCACTCAAATCAGTCGAGTGCTAACAGTATAAATAATACCCCTCTTTACATGTTTTGTCAAGGGGTTTTTTAATATTTTTAAAATTTTTTAACAATTAAATAATAAATTCGCACATTATTTGATTTGAAACACTTATTGCCTCATGCGAAAGGCGTAAAAATCCGTTTTCTTCCACTATCATACCCATTTTTATGAATTTTGATAAGGGTTTTCCATAAACTTTTTTAATATCCACACCGAATTTTTTGTAAAAATCCTGTGCCGATACGCCCTTTGTCATTCTAAGTCCCAAAAACATAAACTCCGACATTTTATCCTTTTCCGACAAAAGCTCATTCTCGCCGCTACGATACTTTCTGTCTAAGTAATCGGAAAAGCAATCGGTATTTGAAAATCTGACTCCGTTTAAATAAGAATGTGCGGAAAGTCCGACGCCGATATATTCCTCGCATTTCCAATATTTTATGTTATGCCGCGACTCAAAGCCCGGCTTTGCGAAGTTTGAAATTTCGTATTGCTCATATCCGTGCAGCTGCATTTGGCTGCAGGCAAGCTCATAAATTCTGCGTTCCTCGTCCTCATCGGGAAGCGTAAGCAAGCCCTCGTGAAATTCGCGGAAAAGCGGAGTTCCTTCCTCTAAAATAAGGCTGTAGCAGGAAATATGTGCAGGATTTTGTGAAAAGGCAGTATCAAGGCTTTTTTTAAAGCTGTCGGCTGTCTGCCCCGGAATTGCGGACATTAAATCAATGCTGATATTGGTAAAGCCGCAATCCTTTGCAAGAGCCACTGTTTCCTCTGCCTCCTTCGCAGTGTGGAGTCTGCCGAGCAGCAAAAGCTCGCTGTCATTAAAGGATTGCACTCCCAAAGACAGACGGTTAACTCCGTTTTGACGCACCACCTCAAGCTTTTGCCTGTCAACGGTTTTTGGATTTGCCTCAACGGTAAATTCGCAGTCTTTGGAAAGAATGAAAATCTCTTTGATTTTTTGCAATAGCATCTTCATTTCGGCAGTATTAAGTGCGGTCGGCGTTCCTCCGCCAATAAATACCGTATCGCACTTTTTTCCGCGGTATTGCTCCATTTCCGAAAACAATGCGTTAAGATAACGCCCCTTATCAGCCGCAGAAAACGCAAAGGAATTAAAATCGCAGTATTTGCATTTTTTTAAACAAAACGGTATATGAACATAAAGCCCGGTCATACTCTTTCACCTCACAGCAACAAAAAGAGGCTTTCTGTATCAAAAACGCTTGATACAAAAAGCCCTCCTTTAAATTATCATATTATTCGTCATGGCAGCCGCAATCGCAGTCGTCATCACAGTCACAATCACAATCGCACTCAAATTCAAGCTCGATTTCCTGATTGCAGTTCGGGCAGATAATCCCCTTATCCTCATCAAGAGCATCAAAATCAATCATAACGTCTTCATGACAATTCGGACACTCTATTTCAAAAAAGTCCATGTCATCGTCATAGTCTTCATCGTCGAAATCAATTTCGTCATCATAATCTTCGTCATCGTCTTCATAAGCGATTTCTTCAAGGTCAGCCAAATCCTTGTCGATTTCGTCAACCTTTTCTTCAAGCTCATCATGTGCGTCGATAACATCGTCCAGTGCTTCAGACATATCCTTTAAAACATCAATGATATTAACAAGCAGCTTGCCCTCCGGCGTTGCCGTATCGATACCCAGTCCATCGCACAGACCCTTCAAATATGAAACCTTTGAAACCATACTTTCCATAATCGTATTCCTTTCTTTGCAATCAGCAAAACTATAAGCTGAAAGAAAATTCTTCAATTACAATTTTTTTCAGACTTAAACACGCTCCATGTATTCGCCTGTTCTTGTATCAACTCTGATAATATCAGTATCGTTTACAAACAGCGGAACCTGTATAACTGCACCTGTTTCAAGAGTTGCAGGCTTTGTTGCACCTGTTGCTGTGTTTCCTGCAAAGCCCGGCTCTGTTTCAGAGATAGCAAGCTCAACAAATGTAGGAGGCTCGATACCAAAAACCTTACCCTTGTATGACAAAATCATACAAATCATTTCTTCCTTAACAAATTTGAGTGCATCGCCGATTTCGTCCTTGCCTATAGGGAGCAATTCATATGTTTCCTGATCCATGAAATAGTACAAATCACCGTCATTATATGAATACTGCATATTCTTCTTCTCGATATGTGCCTCTTCAAACTTTTCTTCAGGATTGAAGGATTTTTCAATAATACCGCCTGTAATAACGTTTTTCATCTTTGTTCTTACAAACGCTGCACCCTTTCCCGGCTTTACATGCTGAAATTCTACTACCACATAAACACCGTTCTCATACTCAAAGGTTCTGCCGTTTCTAAAATCCTTGGCTTTAATCATAAATTTTATCCTCCATTGTTATATTATCTCTAATAAATTATATTTTAATATATTTTATATGAAATTTCAAGTCTTTTTTCAAATAATAGTCAAATCTTTACAAGATTTGGTAATATTATGAACAGTTTCACCAACAACAATCACATCTTCGATGCGTACACCGCCGAAACCGTCTATATAAATTCCCGGCTCGACCGTTATTACATTGCCGGCTTCAACCACTTCGTCCGTCTTTGGTGCAAAAACAGGGCGTTCATGGATCTCTATTCCTACACTGTGTCCCAGACTGTGTCCGAATTTATCGCCATAGCCTGCTTCTGTTATTATGTCCCGTGCAGCCTTATCTATGTCCGAGCATTTCTCGCCCGGTGAAATTTTGTCTATTGCAGCCTTTTGTGCCGCCAAAACCACGTCATAAATCTCCTGCTGCCTGCTTGAGCACTTGCCCACAACAACCGTTCTCGTCATATCGGAACAGTACCCGTCCAGCCTGCAGCCGAAATCCATTGTAACAAAATCGCCGATTCCGATAACGCGGTCGGTCGCCGTTCCATGAGGCATACTGGAGCGTACGCCGCTTGCCACAATCGTTTCAAATGATGTCCCCGACGCTCCGTTTTTACGCATATAAAATTCAAGCATAAGTGCAACCTCACGCTCGGTCATTCCGGCACGCATATTTTCAATCACATAAGAATACGCCGCATCGCCAAGCTCCTCCGCCTGTGCAATTTTTTTAATTTCATACTTATCCTTAACACGCCGCGGACCTGATACCGTGCTTTGCATCGGAACAAGCTTTTTACCGAATTTGCGAAACTGCGAAAACTGCTTTACGGTTACAAATTCCTCCTCAAAGCCTAAAGCTTCAACCTCCAGCATTTCGGCAATCTTCACAACGCCCTCGGTAATGTTTCGTATTTCAAAATCCTTTGCCTGATGTCTTGCCTGAACGGTGTACCGCGAATCTGTTACCAAAATTTGCCTGTCATGCGTTACAAATATAAGTGCGTCCTCCGAGGTAAAGCCCGAATAGTAAAAAATATTGGGATAGCTTGAAAGTATAACTCCCTCGTTTTCCTTTAAAAGTCCTCTCAGCTTATCTGTTCTTGTCATTTTCCAGCATCTCCAAAGCGATAGTATAGCTGTCAAAGCCCTTGCCTGAAATCATATGACAGCAGGCAGGTGCCGTTACAGAAGTTCTGCGAAACTCCTCACGCGAATGAATATCCGAAATATGTACCTCGGCACAAGGCGTTGTAACCGCCTTTATCGCATCATGTATTGCGAAGGAATAATGTGCATAGGCACCCGGATTCATCACAATTCCGTCGTATTTTCCCAGTGTCTTCTGAATTTCCGTTACAAGCTCGCCCTCCGAGTTGCTTTGAAAAAAATCAACCTCTACGTTTATTTTTTTCGCAAAATCCCGGATATATTCGCATAAATCGTCATACGTGCGGCTTCCGTACACCGCAGGCTCGCGAATACCGAGCATATTCAGATTCGGTCCGTTTATAATCAAGTATTTGTTCATTCTAATATCCTTTCTGTGCTAAAAGCACAAAATTTAATCTTAAGAAGTCGGTGGCAAGAGTAACTTTATGGCTACAGCCTTGCAATTTCCTCCATCAGTGCAGGTATAATATCCTTTTCCGCAACCTTTTTTATAATCTCGCCTTTTTTAAATATCAGTCCCTCACCGATGCCGCCCGCTACACCGATATCCGCCTCGCGTGCCTCTCCGGGACCGTTCACTGCACAGCCCATAACCGCAACCTTGATATCCTTGTCAACTGTAAGCAGACGTTTTTCCATTTCCTCTGCAATCGGTATCATATCAATCTGCGTTCTTCCGCAGGTAGGGCAGGAAATCAGCTCTGCTCCCTGACGTCGCAGTCCCAGCACCTTCAAAATTTCCTTTGCGGCATAAATTTCCTGAACAGGGTCTGCCGTAAGCGAAACACGCATTGTATTGCCTATTCCCTCCGAAAGCAACGCACCTATTCCCACAGCCGATTTTATCATTCCGCCGCTCGCCGTTCCTGCCTCGGTAACGCCTATATGCAGCGGGATATCATTCATCGCATTAAACTTTCGGTATGCTTCAAGCATTGCAGGAACGTCGGACACCTTTATCGACACCACAACATCAAAGAAATTCAATGAATCAAGAATTTCAACATGCCAAAGAGCACTTTCCACCAAGGCATCGGCAGTAGGTTTTTTATATTTTTCTAAAATATCCTTCTGCAGCGAGCCTCCGTTTACACCTATTCTTATAGGGATTCCGCGTTCGCGGCAAGCGTCCGCCACCTGACGCACTCTGTCCATATCTCCTATATTTCCGGGATTAATTCTCACCTTGTCAACGCCGTTTTTTATACACTCCAAAGCCAGGCGATAATCAAAGTGAATATCGCATACAAGCGGAATATTAATTTGCTTTTTTATCTCGCCTACAGCTCTTGCTGCGTCCATATCCAAAACCGCAACGCGTATAATCTGACATCCCGCGGTTTCAAGACGCTTTATCTGGCTTACCGTTTCTGTAACATTTCGCGTATCGGTATTTGTCATCGACTGAATGGAAATCGGATTTTCACCGCCGATTTTCACTCCGCCAACATTTACTTCTCTTTTCATAACAACGTAACTCCTTCTTCCTTGGTGCTTTATCCTATAAGCTTCAAAATATCATTAAAGCATATTACGACAGCCAGTGCCAAAAGCAGCAGCAGTCCGATTGCATGCACCACGCCCTCCTTTTCGGGAGGAACAGGCTTTCCTCTTACCAGCTCTATCAGCATAAAGAACAAGCGTCCGCCGTCAAGTGCCGGCAGCGGTAAAAGATTAAAAATTCCGAGGTTTACTGTCAGCATAGCAACTATAAACAAAATATTTATAAAGCTCTCGCGGTGATTTGTTCCGGAATTTACCGCCTCGCTTACAACTCCGGCAACACCCACAGGTCCCGAAACATTGTCAAGTCCTGTCTCTCCGGTGAACATCTCACCCAGTGCCATAAAAATGCTTCTTGCAATATATCCGGTGTAGTGCCAAGCCTGAGGCAGAATATTTCTCGCAGTAACATCAACCACAAGCGGCTCAAAGCCGATTATACAGCGTGTTGTTGTAACCTCTTTGCCGATATATGCTTCAGGAATCACTCCCTCATCAAAGCTTCTGGTATACTGCTCCGTTATGCCGTTTATGGTATCTGTATAGCTTGCGGAATTTCTGTCATACGTAACCGTAGTCACGTTTACCGACGGCTTTAATTTGAATTTAAGCTTTTCTCCGTTACGCTTTACAGTAAGATCAAACTCGGTATCCTCTGAAAACTCGCCCGTATACAACGCAATATCGTCATAAAAATTAATTTTATGCCCGTCTATCGCTATAATTTTGTCACCTGCCACCACTCCCGACTGTGCAAGATATGACCTTTCATCAACCTTTCCGACAGTGTTTGACAGAAACGGTCCCGTCATGCCGACTATAATAACAAAAAGTATAAATCCCAAAATCAGGTTAAAGACTGCACCGGCAGAAACAACCAAAAACCGTTTCCACAGCTTTTGATTTGAAAATGCAGAAGGGTCATCGCTGTCTCCGTCTTCGCCCTCCAGCTTGCAGTAGCCGCCTATCGGGAAAACACGCACAGAATACAGAGTTTCCGTACCCTGCCTTTTAAAAATTGCAGGTCCCATACCAACCGAAAACTCAAGCACCTTAACTCCTACCGTTTTTGCCATTATAAAATGTCCAAACTCGTGCAGAGTAATCATCACAAGAAAAATCACAATCGTTACAATCGCTGTAACCAACAAACATCAACTCCTTGAATATACCGCTTCTCTGGCAAACTTATCCGCCTCAAGAATTTCCTCTACCGACGGATTTTCAATATTTTTCACCCTATCCATTGCATCGGCTATCGAATCCGCAATGTCAAGGTATCCTATTTTACCCTTTAAAAACAGCTCTACCGCAGCCTCATCACTGCCGTTAAAGACCGTTGGAAGGATTCCTCCCTCGCGTCCTGCCTTCTTCGCAAGCTCCAGGGCATAAAACGTTTCGGTGTCCGGCTTTGCAAAGGTCAACTCCGGGTATTTTGTAAAATCCAGCTCATTTCCCTGCATAGGCAGTCTGTCGGGATAGGTAAGTGCATACTGTATCGGCAGCTTCATATCCGGCACGCCAAGCTGAGCAATAACCGCATTATCCTCGTACATAACCGCGGAATGAAGTACGCTCTGCCTATGTACCAAAACCTCTATTTTGTCAATATCCACATCAAACAGCCATTTTGCCTCGATTACCTCAAGTCCCTTATTCACAAGTGTTGAGGAATCTATCGTCACCTTTGCACCCATATCCCAGTTCGGGTGCTTTAGTGCCTGCTCCGGCGTTATGCTTTTGAGCTCCTCCCTCGTCTTGCCGAAAAAAGGGCCTCCCGACGCCGTTAAAAGTATCTTTTTTATTTTTTTCGGGTTTCCCTGCAATGATTGGAATATTGCAGAATGCTCGCTGTCTACCGGCAAAAGTTTTACATTATTCTCGCGTGCAAGCCTTGTAACGATATGTCCGCCTGTTACAAGAGTTTCCTTATTCGCAAGTGCAATATTTTTTCCTGCTTTTATTGCCTCGATTGTAGGCAAAAGTCCCGAAATTCCTACCACTGCAGTAACAACGGTATCTGCACCCGGGCAGACTGCAGCCTCAATAAGACCGTCCCTTCCCGACACAACCTTAACATCGGTATCTGCAACTCTTATTTTAAATTCCTCTGCTTTTTTTTCATCAAATACGCACACAAGTCGGGGATTGAACTCTCTTGTCTGCTTCTCCAAAAGGTCAATATTTGAATATGCCGAGAGTGCATGGACACGTATTCCCTTATATGCCCGTGCTACCTCAAGAGTTTGCGTACCTATTGAGCCGGTAGAGCCCAATATTGATATATTATGTTCAAAATTCATCATTATTACCATTCCTTTTCACACAAACGGCAGAATAGCGAAAAAATCTCCAAATGCCAAAATGCGGCTTATATGCAGTCAGCCTCAGAAATTTATTCAGCCTTATCTTTCTTAAAGAACAAGGTGTATCATAGCATAATACACAAACGGCGTTACAAAAATCACGCTGTCGAATCTGTCCATAATTCCGCCGTGTCCCGGAAGAATTGAGCCGTAATCCTTTTTGCCGCAATCACGCTTTATGCAGGACGCAATCAGATCGCCTGCCTGTGCCAAAAATGAGCCGATAAAGCCGATAAACGCAAATTTCAAAACAGCCTCTGTGCTTGCCATGCCGCCTGCCATTACCGCAACCATTATAACTATATACAAAACACTTCCGATTGTAGAAAGCAGTATACCCCCGATAGCTCCTTCGATTGTTTTCTTTGGGCTGATGTTCGGAACAAGCTTATGCTTTCCTAAAAATGTTCCCGCAAAATACGCACCGGTATCGGTAAGCCACGCACATATAAACGGCAGAATTACGGTGTATCTGTCACATCTCCTGCGGATTAAAATAAGCATTGTCATAAATACGGTGATGAATATTGTCATAAATGCCGCGGAAAGAACCTCTTTCGAGTCGCTTTTTCCATGCAGATAAATCATCATCAAAAGGAACAGCATACAGGAAATAACTCCTGCCGCTATCATTCTTCCGAAAAGAAAGCCGGCACAGATGATAAGTGCAGACAAAAATCCGACTGCCTTCAGCTCTTTTCTTATTCCCATCACTCCGTATACCTCATACAGCATGCCCATAATAAGCAATATAACAGCACTGTAAAGCACATAATGATGCGAAAATATTACTCCGAAAAACACCACTAAGCCTATTATAGAAGTAAGTATTCTTTTTAACATTTTAACCACCTTTTCCGTGAGTCGGCTCACAGCCGTTTTCACCCTTATTCGTTATTCTCAACGTGCAAGTTACACGCCTCCGTATCTTCTGTCCCTGCTCTGATACTCTATAATCGCATCATGCAAATCCTTTACGGAAAAATCCGGCCACAGCCTTTCGGTAAAATAAAACTCCGAATAGGACGCCTGCCACATCATGAAATTTGACAGTCTTTGCTCGTTGCTCGTTCGGATAATAAAATCCGGGTCAGGCTGACCTTTTGTATATAAATTATCCGAAATCATATCCGCATCAACATCGCCAATATTACATTCGCCGTCCTCAAGCTTTTTGAAGATATCTTTAACTGCGTGAACAATTTCCTCGCGTCCGCCGTAATTAAGAGCGATATTCATAACAATTCCCGTATTATTTTTCGTGAAATTCTCGGTTTTTTCAATCTGACGGCACATTTCCTCCGAAAGCTCCCGCCTTGAACCGATTGCACGAATTACAACATTTTCACCCGCCAAGGTACGTTCTGCGTCCTTTAAATAGCTCATAAGAAGGTTCATCAAAAAATCAACCTCCTCCTTCGGACGCTTCCAGTTTTCGGTGGAAAACGCATAAACGGTTATATATTTTATGCCCATTTTGTTACATTCCGTAACTATTTTTTTCAGTGTATCCGCCCCTGCCTGATGTCCTGCACTCCGCGGCAGACCGCGTTTTTTTGCCCATCTGCCGTTACCGTCCATAATCACACCGATATGAGTCGGAAGACGGCTCATATCAAGCTCACTTTTTCTGTTCTTTTTCTTAAAAAGCATAATTTACCTCATTATACGATAAGGGCTGCTGCGTTAAGACCATGTCTTACGCAGCACCCCCGCTAAAATTAAACATCAAGTATTTCTTTTTCCTTCGCTGCAGTTATATCATCAATTTCCTTGATGTATTTATCCGTCAGTGCCTGAATATCCTTCTCAATACCCTTTAAATCGTCCTCGGTAATTTCAGAAGCCTTCTGTTTCTTTTTGTATTCATCCATAGCGTCGCGGCGTGCGTTTCTTACCTGAACCTTTGCCTCCTCGGAATACTTTTTAACAGTTTTTACAAGCTCTTTTCTTCTCTCCTCGGTAAGCGGCGGGAAGGTAAGTCTTATAACCTTACCGTCATTCTGCGGTGCGATACCGATATCTGATTTGTTGATAGCCTTTTCGATTTCGCCGAGTATTGACTGATCCCATGGCTGAATTACAAGCATTCTCGGCTCCGGAGTCGAGATTGAGCCTATCTGTGCAATCGGAGTCATCGCTCCGTAATATTCAACCGATATCTTGTCTAAAACAGATGCATTTGCTCTTCCTGCTCTTATTGTTTTAAGCTCTGAGTGAAAACCCTCCACTCTCTTATTCATTCTTTCTTCAATTTCCGGATATTTTCCCATAATCTCACTTACCTTTCTTTATAAAAATTTTATCTTGTTCCGTCCTTTGTTACCAAGGTTCCTATTTTTTCGCCGCTTACGGCTTTTACTATATTTTCGGGGTCATCAAGTCCAAACACCAAAATCGGCATATCGTTGTCGCGGCACATCGACGCAGCGGTTGAATCCATAACGCCCAGCTCCATTGACAGGATATCGTTAAAGGACAGTGCGTCGAACTTTTTCGCATTCGGGTTTATGTTAGGGTCTGAATCATAAACAGCGTCTACCTTTTTGGCAAGAAGAATCACTTCTGCCTCGGTTTCAATGGCACGCAGAGCCGCTGTTGTATCGGTTGACATGAACGGATTTCCTGTTCCTGCACCGAAGATTACTACTCTGCCCTTTTCCAGATGTCTTATCGCTTTAAGTCTTATGTAAGGCTCTGCAATCTGACGCATTTCAATCGCTGTCTGCACGCGGGTATCCACGCCGCAGTCCTCAAGCTCCGAGCATAGTCCCAAGGCGTTGATACAGGTTGCCAGCATTCCCATGTGGTCGGCTCTTGTCCTGTCCATGCCTCCGCTGCTTCTGCCTCTCCAGATATTTCCGCCGCCGACTACAACCGATACCTGAACTCCCATATCCACGACTTTTTTAATGCTTTCGCAGATTTTATGCATTGTAGGTACATCAAGTCCATGCCCTTTTTCTCCTGCAAGTGCCTCTCCGCTTACCTTTATCAATACCTTTTTGTATTTCGCACCCATACTGACCTCCGTATTTTATTAAGTATTTTTGCAGCTTACATGGCGTTTTTTCCGCATAATAAGCTCCGTTAAAAATATTATACCATTATTTTCTTTTACTTGCAATCTTTTTGTGTTATTTTATTTTGATTTCGCATCCGCCGACAGGTCTGATTGCAAGAACATGGCACATACCCTCGCCGAGTACCGCCTCAATTTTAGTTTTAAATTCATCAAGCATATCATAAGGAACGAAAGCCTGAATTGTTCCGGCAAAGCCGCCGCCGTGTACGCGGTATGCACCGCGGTCTCCCAGGATTTCATCGCAAAGTGCCAGCGAAAGGCTTACCGCCTGTGCATGCGGCATACTTGCGGCATACACATTCTGCAGATACATATATGAAGAAAGTCCCGATTTTTTTACAAGCTGCAAAAATCCGTCAAAATCGCCGTTTTTAAGTGCCTTTGCCTCAGCCTTTGCCCTTTCGGTCTCATTGAAATAATGAATTGCACGAAGCACCGCACGGTCATCGCTAATCGCTTCCCTTATTTCCTTTATTTTACCCATAAATTCTTCTTTTTTAACGTCATTTAGAAATTCCTTTCCGAAAAATGCCGCAACCTTCTTCATTTCGGTCGGGATTGCCGCATATTCATCGGTAAGGTCGGAATGATCCGCACCGGTATCAATAATGCACAGTGCATGATTTGTTTTTGCAAAATCGAAGTCGATTTTTTCCACAACAGGTTTCTCGGTTGATGCGAAATCAATCGCAACCATATTGCTTACAGAGCACGCCATCTGGTCTAAAAGTCCGCAGGGCTTTCCGAAATACACGTTTTCCGCAAACTGTCCGATTTTTGCGATTTCAACGGCGTTGACCTCGCTAGCTGCGAACATCGAATTAATAATATTTGCCACAAGCACCTCAAACGCGGCAGAAGAGCTCATTCCGGAGCCCTTTAATACACTTGAAACAGTGTATGCATCAAAGCCCTCAAGCTTATATCCCATTTCAGCAAACTTTGCTGCAATCCCCTTAATAATAGCCCCTGATTTTCCGTACTCAGCTTCGTTTTCGGAAAGGTCGGATAAATCAATAACGTCCATCGGATAGCCCTCCGATTTAATTCTTATCGTATTTGTCCCGTTGAGCTTAGCCGCTCCGATAACGTCTAAATTAAGACCTCCGGCAAGCACCGCTCCGTGCTGATGGTCGGTATGGTTTCCGCCGATTTCAGTTCTTCCCGGAGCTGAGAAAAGTCTCAAGCCGTCGCCATCACCAAATTCACCGCAAAATCCATCAATAACCTTTACAAATCTGTCTTCATATACCTTTCTCTCCTCCGATTTGCAGGCATATATGTACTCAATGTCAATATACTTTATCTTTTCCTTTAACTCTGCTGCTTTCATTTAGTTATCCTCCTTATTAATCACCGCTGCCTTGAGCGTATTTTTCATAAGCATTGCTATCGTCATCGGTCCAACTCCTCCCGGAACCGGAGTAATTGCCGAAGCAACCTTTTCGGCGGTTTCAAAATCAACATCACCCGTCAGCTTTTTATCCGCCATACGGTTTATACCGACATCAATAACTACCGCACCCTCTTTAATCATATCACCTGTCACAAAATTCGGTCTTCCTACTGCTACAACCAAAATATCGGCACGCCTTGTAACCTCTTTTAGGTCCTTTGTACGGGAGTGGCATACCGTAACCGTTCCATTCTGGTGCAGAAGCAGCATGGACATAGGCTTTCCTACAATATTACTTCTTCCCACAACCACACATTCCTTGCCGGAAATGTCGATGCCGCTTTCGGCGATAAGCTCCATAATTCCGGCAGGTGTACATGGTACAAAATCATAATTCCCCACCATGATTTTTCCTACATTTACAGGGTGAAAGGCGTCAACGTCCTTTTGGGGGTCAATTCTGTTTATAACCTTTTCCTCATCAATCCCTTTTGGCAAAGGAAGCTGCACCAGTATTCCCGAAATGCTTTTTTCACCGTTAAGCCTGTCAATCAATGCAAGAAGCTCCGCCTCATCGGTATCTGCAGGAAGTGCATATTCCTCCGAGTGGATTCCTATTTCCTCGCACGCCTTCTTTTTATTGTTCACATAAACCCTGCTCGCAGGGTCATCACCGACTATTATTACGGCAAGACCGGGCATAATTCCGCTTTCCTTCAGCTTTTCCGCCTCGATTTTCAGCTCACCTTTTATTCTTGCCGATACTTCTTTTCCGCTTAAAATTTTTGCCATTTTCTTTCTCCTTTTTATTTCCTCTCGGTCTTATCAGACATTCAGGACCGTATCCTATCAAATCCTCCCGACCGCACAGCCTGAGTGCTTCTTCAACCAATCTGTAGTTTTCGGGATTTTTATACTGCAAAAGGGCACGCTGCATCGCCTTTTCCTTGGGCGATTTCGGAACATACACCTTTTTCATCGTAAACGGGTCAAGCTCTGTATAAAACATACAGGTGGAAATTGTTCCGGGCGTCGGGTAAAAATCCTGCACCTGCTGCGGATTTATGCCGTTTTCCTTTAAATAAAGTGCAAGTGCCACCGCATCGGAAAGTGTACTTCCGGGGTGCGAGGACATCAGGTACGGCACCAGATACTGCTTTTTGCCGAGCTGCTTGTTTATTTTTTTATATTTCTCCGCAAATCTTGTATAAACAGCATTTGACGGCTTTCCCATATACCTTAAAACATTGTCTGAAATATGCTCGGGTGCAACCTTCAGCTGTCCGCTTATATGATGCTTGCACAAATCATAAAAGAACTTATCGTCCTTATCATTTATCAGATAGTCAAACCGTATTCCGGAGCGGATAAAAACCTTTTTAACTCCCTTTATACCTCTAAGCTTTTCCAAAAGCTGTGCATATTCGGTATGACTTATTTCCATATTTTTGCATGGCTTTGGAAAAAGGCACTGCTTTTCCTTACAAGCCCCGTGCGTATTCTGCTTTTTGCAGGCAGGAAAACGAAAATTCGCCGTAGGTCCACCCACGTCATGGATATAGCCCTTAAAATCGGGCATTTTTGTCATTTCCTCTGCCTCTCGAAGGATAGATTCATGGCTTCTTGAGGTAACAATTCGTCCCTGATGAAAAGCCAACGCACAAAAATTGCAGCTACCGAAACACCCTCTTGAGCTTGTTATTGAAAATTTAACCTCACTTATTGCGTCAATACCGCCTGATTTTTCATACATCGGGTGGTATGTCTTCATATACGCAAGCTCGTAAACATCATCAAGCTCCTGCCGCGAAAGCGGCTCTGCCGGCGGATTCTGCACAAGATATTTATTCCCGTGTTTTTGCACAACCGTCTTTCCCATATACGGATTTTGCTCATAATATTGAATCCTGCATGAGTCTGCGTATGCACGCTTATCCTCACAGCACTCCTCATAGGACGGAATCTCCACGCTGTCAAACACATCAGAGGTGTCCGAAAGATAGCACGTTCCTTTTATATAGGTAATATCCCTAACGTCCATACCGCTTGCAAGACAGTCTGCAATTTCTGTAATCTGCCGCTCGCCCATGCCGTACATGAGAATATCCGCACGGCTGTCCAAAAGAATTGAACGCCTCACCTTATCGTCCCAATAGTCGTAATGTGCAAAACGCCTCAGGCTTGCCTCCACGCCTCCGATTAAGAGCGGAATATCGCCGAAAGCCTCGCGGATTCGGTTACAGTAAACAATAGTTGCCCGATCGGGACGCTGTCCTGCTTTATTTCCCGGAGCATACGCATCACAGCTCCTGCGTTTTTTTCCGACAGTGTAGTGATTCACCATAGAGTCGATATTTCCTGCCGAAACCAGTACGCCGAGCTTTGGTCGTCCAAGCCGTTTAAAATCCTCGGCACTGTGCCAATCGGGCTGCGAAATAATACCCACTCTGTAGCCGCGGCTTTCCAGAACACGCGAAATTATTGCATGACCGAAGCTGGGGTGGTCAACATATGCGTCACCGACAATATAAAGAAAATCAAGCTGCTCCCAGCCGCGTTTTTTCATATCATTTTGCGAAACAGGTAAAAAATCATTCTTCATCGTACTCTTCTTCGTCTTCTGCGGTGTCAAACATATCCTCCTGCACGCCGCGGATTCTGTTCAGATAAACATCTCGCGGCTTTGAGCCGTTTGCACCGCTGATTAAGCCTCTTGTTTCCATCTGGTCTATAATTCTTCCTGCTCTTGCATAGCCGACCTTCATCTTACGCTGAATCATGGCGGTGGAAATCTGTCCAAGCTCTGCGGCAAGCTCGATTGCCTGCGGCAGAAGCTCGTCTGCGTCCTCGCCCTCGTCCTCGTCGGTTACGCCGTTTTCACCTGTCGCCATTCTTTCAATATGCTCCTCCAAATCATGAGCATAGTTCGTTTGCTCGGAATGCTCCTTGATAAAGTTGATTATATTTTCAATTTCTTCATCGGACACATACGCTCCCTGCACTCTCAAGGCATTCGGAAGTCCTGTCGGGTGATACAGCATATCGCCCTTACCTAAAAGCTTTTCTGCACCGACCTTGTCAAGAATAGTTCTTGAATCCACTCCGCTTGATACCGCAAAAGCGATACGACTCGGCACATTTGCCTTGATAAGTCCCGTAATTACGTCAACCGAAGGTCTCTGTGTTGCAATTATCAAGTGAAGTCCTGCAGCTCTTGCAAGCTGTGCCAGACGGCAGATATAGTCCTCCACCTCTTTTGCCGCAACCATCATAAGGTCAGCAAGCTCGTCAATTACTATAACAATCTGCGGAAGTCTTTCGCCGCCCTCTTTTTCTATATGCTCGTTGTAGCCCTCAAGATTTCTTGTTGCGGTTTCGGCAAACAGTGCGTATCTTCGCATCATCTCGCCAACCGCCCAGTTCAAAGCTCCTGCAGCTTTTTTCGGGTCGGTAACAACCGGTATCAAAAGATGCGGAATACCGTTATATACGCCAAGCTCAACCACCTTCGGGTCAATCATGATAAGCTTTACTTCATCGGGGCGTGCCTTATAAAGTATACTCGTGATAATTGTATTTATACAAACCGATTTACCTGAGCCTGTAGAGCCTGCAATAAGCACGTGCGGGAATTTTGCGATATCGCCTATTACCACATTTCCGCCGATATCCTTACCGAGTGCAACTGAAAGCTTAGATTTTGCCTTTTTAAAACTTTCGCTTTCCATAAGCTCGCGTGCCGAAACAGTTCCGACTGTGTTGTTCGGAACCTCAATTCCGACTGCCGCTTTTCCCGGAACAGCCGCAACCAATACGGTCGGTACTGCAAGATTCAGTGCAATATCCTCGGCAAGCCCTGTGATTTTCGCAAGCTTAACGCCGGTTGACGGCTGAATTTCGTATCTCGTTACGGTCGGTCCCTGGGTAACCTGCAAAAGCTTTGCCTCTACGCCGAAATCCTTTAAAACCTTCACAAGCTTATTCGCTGTTTCATACATTTCACGGCGTTTGTCCGAGGAAACCGCCTCCACCTTCTTTAAAAGGTCGATTGGCGGCATTTTGTATTCAATAACAGGCTTTTCAATGGATTTTTCAATCTCATCGCTCACCTGTGTTTTTTCTTCTTCGGTAGCCGCAGAAACCTTCTTGGGCTTTTCATTCTCGGCATTTTTCTTTTTCTGCTCCTCCAAAAGCTCTTTTACGCCTTCGGTCTGCGGAAGCTGTGCCGCAACGCCCTCTAAGAACACGTCGGGGTCAAATGCCACTTCTTCTGCAGCATCATCCGTTTTTTGCTCCTTTTCCGGCTTTTCTTCTTTTTTATCCGTTTTCTCCTCGCCATGTGAGAAAACATCTATATCCGCCGCAGGCTCAGGCTGCTTTTCCGATATCTCGCCGCGTTTTTTCCGCACGCGGACAAGCTTTTCTGAGACATCCTTGCCCTTTCCTGTCAGGTCAATGTCCTCAACCTCGTCAAATTCCTCACGCACACTTCTGTATCCGCTTGCAAAGCTGTCTAAAATGCTGACAAAGGATATTTTAAGGATAAGGCTCAAAATCACCGCAATAAGCACAAGCACAACAACGATTGACGCTGCTTTTCCGATAAGTCCCGAAAGTAAAATTGCAAGAGTTCCGCCCAAAACACCGCCGCCAAGGTTATCTATTCCATAGCCCCAAAGCGTGGATATCATCGGAAATTCACCCTTTGAAAACAGCATAACAAGGCTGCCTATCAGGATAATTTCAATAATAGACAGACATATTTTTAGTGCAAGCTTGTTAGTCCGCTTAACCTTAAAAACATAAACTCCCAAAGCAAAAATTACAGGCGGTACAAGATATGCCGTAACCGAAAACAATCCGAACATCGCGTCATTTATCCAGCCTGCCAGCACGCCCTGTGCATTTCCGTATGTAAATATACCAATCAGAACGGCTGCAAGAATTGTCCACGCACCTGCCGCAGCATATGCATACGGACTTTTTCCCTTTACATGATTATTTTTAATATTCTTTTTCTGACCCTTCTTCACAGCTTTTACCGAGCCTCTTGCGGAGGTCTTCTTCTGTGTCTGCTTTTTCGCCATTATATTACACCTCAAAATTTTATAGTAAGTTAAAATCAATTATATTTTTATCCAATTTAATATTATATCATAACTTTTTCAAAATTACAACTACATTATTTTTAAAAAAAATATCCCGTTCGTATGGAAAGGGATATTTCATTTCATTATTTTCTTTTAAGCTCATGTAAGAATTTTATTCCGAACGGCACGCAAAAGAGTGACGCCAAAAGGTCTGCAAGCGGCTGAGAAAGCTGCAGTCCGAAAATCCCGAATTTTGCCGGCAAAATCATTATAAGGGGTATAAAGAACAGCCCCTGTCTTGCACCCGACAGCAGCGTTGCCGTCCATGATTTTCCCGTTGTCTGATATGTCATATTGCACACCGTACTTATAGGTATCAGCGGAAGTGCCAAGCATTGCAGACGAAGTGCGGTCTTTCCTATCTTAACCACATCGGCATCGCCCTTTGTAAACCTCTCCATAAGCCAGTCTGCACAAAAATATACCGGCGTTCCCATAATTATCATCACAGCTCCGCCCATCAAAAGCGTAAAAACAAACGCCTTTTTAACGCGGTCAAACCGCTTTGCACCGTAGTTGAAGCCGGCAACAGGCTGAAAGCCTTGTCCGATACCGATAAGAACCGCAAAAATTATCATGAAAATCTTTCCGACAATGCTCATTGCGGCAACAGCTGCATCGCCATAAATTCTGGCATTGCGATTCAGCAGCATAGTCGCCACACTCGAAAGCCCCTGTCTTGAAAGAGACGGAAGTCCCGTTTTTAAAATCATCAGATATTTTTTCGGCGAGCGTGACATTTTTGTTATTTTCAGCTTTGCCGCACTCTTTCCGGTCAAAAAGCACGCAAGCAGAATCAAAAAGCTCACACACTGGCTCACAAGCGTTGCTATCGCCGCTCCTGCAGTCCCCATATTAAAGGTAAATATAAAAAGCGGGTCAAGTACAACATTTAAAACGCCGCCAAAGCCTATTCCTATCATTGCATATTTTGCTCTGCCCTGCGAACGCAGAATATTATTCATTATAAATGAGCCCATCATAACAGGAGCACCGAAAATAATATATCTTGCATAGCTTACCGCATACGGAAGTATCGTTTCAGTAGCACCGAAAATCAGCATAAGGTCATTGATTTTTATGCTGGCAATAGCAGCAAGAATTATACCTAAACCAATTCCCATAAAAATCGCACTTGATGCAATCTCGGTTGCTTCGTCCTCCTTCTGCTGTCCCAAAAGCCGCGAAATCAGACTTCCCGAGCCCATACCGATAGCAAATCCGACCGCCTGAATTATCGCCATAAGCGAAAATACCACGCCCACAGCTCCCGACGCACTCGTTCCCAATCTGGACACAAAATACGTGTCTGCCATATTGTATACAGAGGTTACAAGCATACTTATAACCGTCGGAACAGACAGCGACGCTATAAGCCTCGGTATGCTCTCCTCGGTCATTTTCTTAAATTGTGCGTCATCATTCTTCATATGTATATCAAGACCTTTCTTCTCTAATATTCTTTTACTTGTCTTATGTATTCAAAGGTTTTTTCCTCGCCCTGCTCGCTGAGCATTACTAACAGCTTTTCGATAAAATCCGAGGTTTCGGGGTGAATCAGCCTGTTCGCCCTTCCTCGGTTAAAATACTCAATCGGATGCGAGTCTGTGTAATTTTTTCCCTGATAAATTTTGCTTGCGGCAACCCTGTCGCAAAACATTTCCTTTACATATTTAATCGGCATTTTAACCGGTCCGTAACGTCCGATTTGCGGATTATAGTCGGTCCAGTATTCAAAATGGTGCCTGTTTCTGCCCTTGTGATGCATCCATGCAAGAGAATATCCGTTTTGCCTGCGTTCCATTTCATTAGGGCTTTTATCGCCTTGATAAAACCTTATTCCCGGCAAAAATTCGCTCGGCGAATACTTTGACAAATCGTGAAAAAGCCCTTGCCATAAAATTCCTGCCCTTGCACAGTTTTTAATGACCTCATGCCGATGCCTTGTTATTGTTTTAAAATGCCTCCATGCATTCATCTGTCCACCTCCGAAAGAGAATTTCCTATATATTCAAATCTTTTAACCCTTCTGCCCTCATGCATAACCTCTTCCTCCCACATCGAAAGCGGTCGTACCCAAAGCCCTTCCGCTTGGTAGCAGGCACGGTAAACTACCATTTCTTCAAGCGTTTCACTGTGCTTTGCAATCCCCAAAAGCTCGTAAATATTTCCCTTGAAATGCCTGTAATAGCCTTTTTTAATCATATCCGCCATATTTCTTTCCTCCGTTATTATTTCAGTATATCACTAAAATATTCCGATTTCAAGACTTCCTCTTTGACAAATGCATTATTTTTGTGTATAATGAATATGTATGTAAAATTTTACATATGAATACACTTAATAATTTATTCTGAGGAAACGGCTTATGCATAAGGAAGACAGGACAATTTCATATATAGAACCGGGTTCTTTGGCAGAGGAGGCAGGGCTTGCCGCCGGAGATGTGCTCCAAAAAATAAACGGACACGTTTTTCACGATATCCTCGAATATCGCTATCTGATATCCGAAACCGAGGTGGAGCTTGAAGTTTTAAAGCAGGACGGCTCTACCGAAATTATTACGGTGGAAAACGATTACGAGGATTTAGGCATAGAATTTCGTCAGGGGCTTATCGACACTCCGCAGCACTGCAAAAACAAGTGCATCTTCTGTTTTATCGACCAGCTTCCGCCGGGCATGCGTGAAACGGTTTATTTTAAGGACGACGATACCCGTCTTTCCTTTCTTCAGGGAAACTACGTAACGCTTACGAATCTCTCGGATGAGGAAATCGACCGCCTTATCGCAATGAGGATTTCACCGATAAATATTTCAGTGCATACCACCAACCCCGATTTAAGGGTTAAAATGCTGAAAAATCCCAACGCGGCAAAAATTTATGACATAATGCGTAAATTCGCCGCAAATGATATATATATGAACTGCCAGATAGTGCTTTGTCCCGATTATAACGACAAAACCGAGCTTGACAGAACAATTCTCGATATGGCGGCACTTTATCCGTATGTTGCAAGCTGCTCGGTAGTTCCTGTAGGGCTTACGAGATACCGCGAGGGGCTGTGCGAAATTGCCCCCTTTGACCGCAGAATGTCACTTGATACCGTACGGCAGATTGAGGAGCATCAAAAAAATTTCCGCAAAAAGTTTGGCATAAATCTTATTTATGCCGCTGATGAATTTTATATAAATGCAAAGCTGCCCCTCCCTAAAGCGTACGAATATGATGGCTTTCCGCAGCTTGAAAACGGTGTCGGACTTATTTCCTCGATGCAGGAGGAATTTGACAGTGCAATACAGCTTGTTAAGCAAAAAAAATATAACCGCCGCGTCGGCATCTGCACAGGCGAAATCTCGTATGAATTTATAAAATCGCTGACAGACGTTCTTATTCAAAAATGCAGCGGTCTTGAAGTAACCGTCTATCCCGTCAAAAACGAATTTTTCGGCGGCGGTGTAAATGTTTCGGGGCTTGTTACCGCAAGCGACATATTGCGTACGCTCGCAGGCGAGCCGAAATTTGACGAACTGCTTATTCCGGACAGCATGCTGCGAGACGGCGAGGATATTTTCCTTGACGACATAACACTTTCAGAGCTTTCCGAAAAGCTTCAAATGAAAATCACGCCCGTTTACAATGACGGATACGTTTTTATAGAAAAAATCTTAGACGAAGAGCTTGAATTTTGACGAAATCATCATTCTTGCACAGAAAGGAACAGTTACAGATATGAAACCCGTTGTAGCCATAGTGGGACGCCCGAACGTGGGAAAGTCTACATTATTTAACAAAATTTCAGGAGAAAGAATAAGCATAGTGGAGGACACGCCGGGTGTTACGAGGGACAGGATTTATGCAGACGCCTCCTGGCTTGACAAATCCTTTACCCTTATCGACACAGGCGGAATTGAGCCGTCTTCAAAGGACGAAATCTTAAGCCAGATGCGGCTTCAGGCAGAGCTTGCCATCGACATGGCGGACGTTGTTATTCACATGGTCAACGTTGCAGACGGAGTAACCGCCAACGATTTGGACGTTGCCTCCATGCTGCAAAAGGCAAAAAAGAAGATAGTTCTTGCGGTAAACAAGGTGGACAACATCGGCGAGCCGCCCATGGAATTTTATGAGTTTTACAACTTGGGGCTCGGCGATCCGATTGCAATTTCCTCTACACACGGTCTCGGCGTAGGCGACCTTTTGGACGAGGTATGCAAACACTTCCCTGAAAATGCCGACATGAGCGATGACGAGGACGAAATCAAGGTTTCCGTTATCGGCAAGCCGAACGCAGGCAAATCAAGCCTTATAAACCGTATTCTCGGCGAAAACCGCGTTATTGTTTCAAACATAGCCGGAACCACCCGCGATGCAATAGATACACATTTTGAGAAAAATGGCGACAAATTCCTGCTTATCGACACAGCAGGAGTGAGAAAACGTAAAAAAATCGACGAAAACGTTGAGCATTACAGTGTTGTGCGTGCCCTTGCCGCTGTTGACCGCAGCGACGTCTGCATAATCATGCTGGACGCAAATGAGGGTGTTACCGAGCAGGACACAAAAATCGCCGGCTATGCACACGAGCAGGGAAAGGCGTGTATACTTGCCGTTAACAAATGGGATACTATTGCAAAGGATGACAAAACCATGCGAGTTTTCACGCAGCAGGTACGAGAAGGCTTTGCCTTTATGTCATATGCGTCAATCATGTTCATTTCCGCCAAAACCGGACAGCGTGTTGATAAGCTTTTAGAGGAAATCAAGCTGATAAACGAGCAGCATAAACGCAGAATAACCACAGGAATGTTAAACGACGTGCTGAACGATGCCATGTCCAAGCAGCAGCCGCCATCAGACAAGGGAAAGCGACTTAAAATCTACTACGGAACGCAAGCCTCGGTTGCACCGCCGACCTTTGTTCTTTTCTGCAACTCAAAGGATCTGTTCCACTATTCCTATCTGCGTTTTATTGAAAACCAGATTCGTGCAGCGTTTGGCTTTAACGGCACTCCGATACACTTTATTTTAAGAGAAAAAGGTCAAAAGGATCTATAATTTAACGAGGTGAAAATTATGCTATATATTATTGCCATACTAACAGCGGTTGTTTCCTACCTTGTAGGAAGCGTTAACACATCAATCGTGCTTTCCAGAAGTATTTACGGAAGTGATATCCGCTCCTCCGGCTCAGGAAACGCAGGAACCACAAATATGCTCCGTACGCATGGCAATGGCATGGCGGTTGCCACTCTGCTCTGTGATATTTTAAAGGGAACATTAATGGTTATACTTGCAATGTGGCTGGACATTTTTGTTACAGACGCCGCTCGAAATACCGCCGTTTCATATTACGAAAACCTTTTTATCGTCAATAACCTGAAATATATCGCAGGTATATTCGTTGTGCTCGGTCACGACTTCCCTGTTTTCTTCGGTTTCCGCGGAGGAAAAGGCGTTGCAACCAGCCTCGGCGTTGTGCTTGCACTTAACTGGCAGGTGGGACTTATTGTATGTGCTGCCGCTATTATCATTATGGCGTCATCACGCTATGTGTCGCTCGGCTCAATTACCGCCGCAGGTATTTATCCGTTTATTCTCTTTACCTATCTTCTTGCAAAGGGAGAAAATCTTGAAGGCTCGGTTACATATCTGATAATGTCCTTTGTTTTAGCAATTCTGATTATTGCAAAGCATCATACAAACATTTCAAGGCTCAAAAATGGGACAGAAAATAAGCTTTTTGCAAAAAAAGCTCAGCCCGAAGAAGATAATGAGCAGAACGAGGAATAGACAAACATTTTAACAGAAAGAGAGGCATCAACCATGAAAATTGCAGTAATCGGATCCGGCAGCTGGGGCTGTGCGATTGCAATTCTGCTTGCATCAAAGGGAAACGACGTTTATCTGTGGAGCTGGCAGCAGGAGGAAACTGACCGTTTAAGTGCCGACCGCGAAAACAAAGCTGTTCTTCCGGGCAAGCACTTTCCCGA
This sequence comes from Clostridia bacterium, assembly GCA_017621875.1. GTDB lineage: Bacteria > Bacillota > Clostridia > UBA1381 > UBA1381 > UBA1738. The sequence goes on along the minus strand of JAGASE010000001.1, from coordinate 345,510 downwards.
CAGCATTATCTGCTCGCACGACATAGAGCTGTGTGCAAAGGACGCGGCGTTAATCGTCACAGTTGTGCCGAGTCCCGCAACACGTTCTACAGCAAAGCAGCTTGCACCATATGTTCGTGACTCTCAAATAATAGTCAATTTATCGAAAGGTATTGAGGAAAGTACCCTTATGACCCTTTCTGCGGTTTATGAAAGCGAAATCCCGCAGGCAAAAATAGCTGTAATGAGCGGACCGTCACACGCGGAGGAGGTTAGTGAAAATCTCCCCACCACCAATGTTGTAGCCGCAAAAGATGCAAAAACCGCGGAATATATACAGAACATTTTTATGACAGACACCTTCCGCGTTTATACAGGAAGCGACATGGTCGGCGTTGAGCTTGGCGGTGCACTTAAAAACGTAATCGCACTCTGTTCGGGTATTTCGGACGGCATCGGCTACGGCGATAACACACGTGCCGCACTGATGACACGCGGAATTGCCGAAATAAAGCGTCTTGGGATTGCTATGGGGGCGAAAGCGGAAACCTTTGCCGGACTTTCGGGTATAGGCGACCTTATAGTTACCTGTACCAGCATGCATTCCCGAAATCACCGTGCGGGAATACTTTTGGGCAAGGGCTATTCCCTTGAGGAAACTCTCAAGGAAATATCTATGGTGGTTGAGGGTGTTAATACCGCAAAAGCTGCATATAATCTAAGTAAAAAGTATAACGTATCCATGCCGATAACCACCGAAGCATTCAAGGTGCTGTTTGAGGGCAAGGACGCAAAAACAGCCGTTTTAGACCTTATGACGCGTTCAAAAACGGCGGAGAACGATTGAGGAGAACAAAATGGACTTAATTTCAATATTACTAATCGGAATAGGACTTGCAATGGACGCTTTTTCGGTCTCTGTAACCGACGGAATCATACTAAAAAATCCAAAGCCGCTCCAGGCTGCAAAAATAGCCTTATTCTTCGGCGGATTTCAGTTCTTAATGCCTTGTGCCGGATATGTTTTGGGAAGTGCCTTTGCACACTACATAACAACCTTCGACCATTGGATTGCCTTTATTCTTCTTGCCTTTATAGGTGGGAAAATGCTCTTTGAGGCGATTACCGAAAAAGACGACGATAATGATAAGGAAATCCAAAATCCGCTGTCCGCATCGACACTTTTGCTTCTTGCCGTTGCCACCAGCATTGACGCACTTGCCGTAGGCGTTACCTTTGCAACAATCAATGTACCCGTTGTGTACGCCTCATCAATAATCGGCGTTCTGACCTTTGCTATTTCCTTCTCCGGCGTTTATATCGGCAGCAAATTCGGCAATTTGCTTGGGAAAAAGGCGGAAATTGCAGGCGGTCTTGTTTTGATTGGAATTGGCGTAAAAATTCTGGTTGAACACCTGTTCTTCTAAAAAGCATTGACATTACAGGGCATTTATTATATAATAAATAAGTTAATTTTTTACAATCGTAAAACAGAAATGAGGCATTAGTGTGAAAAATCTGATTATTCCAAAAGGCTATACATCGCTCCTGTCATTAAGACAGACTGAGCAGGCAATAAAAAAGGTTAAGGATTTTTTTGAGCGTGATTTATCGATTCAGCTTAACCTTACCCGTGTTTCCGCACCGCTTTTTGTTAACCGCTTCAGCGGTCTTAACGACACCTTAAACGGCGTTGAGCGTCCCGTCTCCTTTGATATAAAGGGCATAGACGGCGAGTTTGAAATTGTTCATTCACTTGCAAAATGGAAGAGATTTGCTCTCAAGCATTACGGCTTTAAGCCGGGCGAAGGTCTTTACACAGACATGAACGCAATCCGCCGCGATGAGGACGTTGACAATCTCCACTCAAACTACGTTGACCAGTGGGACTGGGAGAGAGTTATTGAGAAATCCGAAAGGACAATGGAAACCTTAAAAAGCACAGTTGAAAAGGTATATGCCACCTTAAAGCACACCGAAAGATATATCGCCTCTGAATACGATTTTGCTGAAATTTATCTGCCGGAGGATATCTTCTTTATCACAACCCAGGAGCTTGAGGACATGTATCCCGACAAAACTCCCAAAGAGCGTGAATATGCCATTTCAAAGGAAAATGGTGCTGTATTTATCATGCAGATAGGCGGAGCATTAAAATCCGGCGAAATGCATGACGGACGTGCTCCTGACTATGACGACTGGAGCTTAAACGGCGATATCATCGTTTATTATCCCGTTTTAGACACTGCCCTTGAATTATCTTCAATGGGAATCCGCGTTGACGAAGAGGCTCTTCTTTCCCAGCTGAAAATCCGCGGAAAAGAGGAAAATGCAGAGCTTCCGTTCCAGAAAGCACTTCTTCGCGGCGAGCTGCCCTATACCATCGGCGGCGGAATAGGACAGTCAAGAATCTGCATGTACTTCCTGCATAAAGCCCACGTAGGCGAGGTTCAGGCATCGGTATGGCCGGAGGATATGCTGGAGGAATGTAAAAAGCATGGCATAAATCTGCTGTAAACAATATCAACAAAAAAAGAAATAAAAAGCTGCACATAGCCATCTTTTGACTACGTGCAGCTTTTTCGTTACTAATCAATACATTTTTAGTTTTTGCCAATTACTTTTTCTAAAAAGTAATATCTTTTAGTAGGTAAAATCAATAAAATATGTGCAGTCGAAAAATTTTCCGGCAAAACCGACATCTGTAATTGACACTTTTAAAATCTATTTAATTTCCGGTTCCTTAATCGGAGTTAAATCCTTCCAAACAAATGTTTTTGTTTTATCATATACCACACTGTCAGAAATCGTTGTCTTTAACTCTTCGTCTAAAATCTTTGCCAAAACAAAACTGTCGCCGTTATAACAAGCAATTATGATATTTGCGTTTTCAGGTATACCTGTCGCTTCTACTATGTATGCCTTATATCCTGTTTGCTGAATAACTGTTGTAACAGTGCTTGGTATTTCCTCCCAGATTGCATAAAGCTTTAAAAATCCTTCCGAAGATGTCGAAATATCCTGTCCCGTAGTATAGCTTGTTCCTGTTCCGTCTGCTTGTGTGTTCCATTCCTTAAATTTACATCCGTTCTTTGTCGGCACAGTTTGAGAAAGAGTATCGCCTGAATAGTATTTTATAAATTGTGAAGCAGGCTCATTTTCACCGCCGTTTGCGGAGTAGGTCACACATTTATTATAAATTGAATATATTTCAGGGTAATCGGTTGTTCCATAAAGCCATACATAAAGCTCATCTGTTGTTGTAGGAGTATATTCGAGAAGTCCTACTGTATTTTTTAAGAATGTTACGTCTTTTGTATTGCTTATTGGCTCTGTTGCACACTGTAATGTGGTTTTTCCTCCCGATAGAGTGTTTGCTGAATTATAGTAGCAGTTTACTGCATACTCCGTTGACTCTTCATTAGCAATAATATAACCTATATTAGTATACGCACCATCAGTACCGTTTATCGATGAATCGTTTACACAGTTTTCTGCCCATGCCCACGAACTTGATCTACCGCAAATACCGCCAACCTCTAACGTATTATCTTTACTTGTTGTGCTATCTGTTAAACTGTATTTTGCTGTTGAAATACAGTTTTTGATATAAGTGTCTACCGCATAACCTGCAATTCCGCCGACACTATAAGGCCAGATAGAATCTTTTGACATATTGAGAATAAGATTTAAATTCGAATAACAGTTTGTAATATTTCCGCTCTGAATAGAACCTGCAATCCCACCGAAATAATGCCATTGAACATCCGGATTTGAAATCAAATTACCGTCTGAAATATAACAATTTTTAATGTACGAAGATACGGCACGTCCTGCAATTCCGCCAAAATAACTGGAAATTGTTGTGCTGAAATCTCCTACAGAAATATCAAGACCTTTTACATAAATATCATTTACGCTTGAAGAGTTTGTATAACCAACTGCTCCGCCGACATTTGTACAGCCTCCTTCAATATCCACATCGACTGTATCAATTCTGCATTGATAAATATTACACCCGCTTGATAAATAACCAGCAATGATACCGAAGGTACTTAGCTTTCCGTCTATATCGGCGTTTTTAACCTCACAATATCTTATAACCGCAGAACTTCCCGACATACGGCCTGCAATTACTCCAACATAAAGCTGTTTACCTTCACCTGTATCAAAATTACCCGTAAAGCCGGAATATTCAATTGTACCGCTGTTATAACAACATATAACACCAATGGTTGATGAGGAAATGCTATCTTCAACTGTTGCGTCCTTTACTGTTAAATCCGAAATTGTACCGTAGTTTTGTCCGAAAAGTCCACGATAACTTGCTCCCGAACCGATTTTTAAATTGCTTATAACATGAGCGTTCCCGTCAAAAACTCCGCGAAAGTCCTCAATTGCAGTCCACTCAACATTTCCCAAATCAATATCGGCTGTAAGCTTATAATATTTTTCTTTCGTTGCATAATTTGCCGTATTTGCAGATTCTTTTTTGGCTACTGCTGAAAGGTATGCAAGCTGACTTGCATTTTCAATTAAATAAGGACTGCTCTCTGTTCCTTCACCTCCCGCAAAGCCTGTCGCAACGGTTCCGTCCCACGCAGTTGATGCATAAACAGGAGTTAAAAGATTTAAAGCAAGTGTCAACATCAATGTAAAAATTATATTTTTCCTCATACTTTTCTCTTCTTTCTTAAAAAATTATTCTCAAATTATATCAAAAAAATAAAATATTGTCAATACTTTTATGAGCCGACCCCCTCGGGAGGTCGGCTCATTTGTGATATGTCTGATTTTATCTCTCATAATCCTTATCATATTTTATAATCTCACCGCTTGCGGCGTCTACTTCATATTCATACTCATAGCCGCCGTATCTAAAATCAATTTCATACACACGTCTTCCGTTATTGTAATCAGCCTCCAAACGATACTGCGTGACCGTTTCCTGAGTGACGTTTGCATCGGTAAATACTATTTCCGCCGCCCGTTCCCTGCCGATATCCTGCGTTTGCTCGGTAGTCATATTATATGCACGAAGTCCCATTGTGCAAAAAAGCAGAACAATAATAACCGCCGACACCACAATAACTATTTTTGCACTCACGCTCATTTTTCTTTCAGTCATAGCTGTTCCTCCTTTACCTCTAAAGCATCTTTTATAAATAAGTATTCCCACTTTATGCGGCGTTAAACATAAAATTCCGCAGACTGCAAATCAATCTGCGGAATAATTTTTAAATAACGGTTCCCTTTGCAACCGGCAGCGGATAGTTTTCCTGACCTATCAGCTTTCTTGCAGCAGTTATCTCCACCTCTTTATCCAGCACTACATATTCCAAAAGTGCGTCCTCATGGATAATATCGCCCTGCATCAGAATTGAATTTTTAACCACCGCTCCTTTTTTGACAACAACATTTCCCGAAAGCACGCTGTTTATTACAGTACCTTCAATTATACATCCGTCAGCAATATACGAATTGACAACCTCCGCATCAGAACCGTATTTGGTTGGCGGCAGGTCGCGGTTTTTTGTATAAATCGGCAGGTCGGATTTCAGCATTTCTTCCTGCATTTCCTTTTCAAGGAACTTCATATTATTGTTGTAATACGACTTCATACTGTCAATTTTATCGGTATAGCCCTCATGCTCGTAGCCATACATTCTAAGCCCCGACATTTTCTTAGCAATCGCGTCCTTTATAAAGTCATGACTGCCGCGTGCCGAGCATTCATCAACAATACTTTCCAAAAGCATTCTCTCCATAACAAACACGTCAGCACTTGCACAGGTTGATTTTGGATAATAAGGGCATACCTCAATATCGGTTATATTCTTGTCCTCGTCTACCTCCAGCAGCGTAAAGCGTGACAGCTCCTTTTGGTCAATCCCGTTCAAATCCTTATATACAATAGTAATATCTGCCTGTTTTTCCTTGTGGCTTTCTATTACCTTATTAAAATCAATACTGTAAATATTACTGCCGAGAGATAAAATAACATATGTCTCGCGGCTTCGGTGAATAAACTCTCTTATTCCGCTTAAAATATCCAAATCGCCCCGGATAATCTCAACCGAATTTTTACCGATGTTCGGAGGCAGTATATTAAGACCTCTGTTCTTTCTGTCCAAATCCCACGGCGAGCCTGATTTTATGTGGTCCATAAGCGAGGAATAGTTTGCCTCGGTTGCAACGCCGATGTTTTCAAGACCGGCACTTGCCATATTTGACAGCACAAAATCTATAATTCTGTATCCGCCCGCAATCGGCAAAGCAGAAGCACTTCTGATATCCGTAAGCGGAGGAATGTTTATATTACTTGCTATAATAATACCCATTGTATCTATCATGTCGCTACCCCCTTCTTATTCAACCTCAACCATTGAGCCTTTAGGAATATCTTCTCCTGCAGGAATGGTTGCTCCGCCTTCAATCAGTACGATTCCGTTTGTACACATGCCCGAAATGTATTTACTCTTTTCGTCCTCGTTTACTCCTAATATGGCATTATCCTCAATTATCGCTCCCGAACCGATAACCGCTTTATTTATCACAACATTCTTTCCGATTTTTACGTCCGGCATTATAACCGAGTCGGAAATTTTTGAGTTCTCACCAATCTGAACATTTGAGAAAACCACTGAATGTGAAACCTCGCCGTAAATCATGCAGCCCTGTGTTACAGTGCTCTCGGTTATCTTTGCGTTTTTGCCCACATACTGCGGTGCCAAAGCAGTATTTCGCGAATAGATGCTCCAGCTGTCGTCGTAAATTTCAAACTTCGGCGGAGCGTCGATAAGGTCCATATTAGCCTCCCAAAGGCTCTGCACCGTTCCAACGTCCTTCCAGTAGCCTTCAAACCGATAGCTCATCATTTTTTCGCCGTTTCCGAGCATTTGCGGAATAACGTTCTTTCCGAAGTCATTTGAGGATTCAGGATTTCTTTCATCGTCCTCAAGATATTTTTTCAAAATCTTATAGTCAAAAATATAAATACCCATTGACGCAAGATTACTCTTGGGATTCGCAGGCTTTTCCTCAAACTCGGTTATAATTCCGTTTTCGTCAACATTCATTATACCGAATCTGCTTGCCTCCTCCCACGGAACCGGCATAACGGCAATAGTTACCGCAGCACCCGATTTTTTATGCTCTTTTAACATCTCGCCGTAATGCATTTTATAAATGTGGTCACCCGACAAAATAAGAACATTTTTGGGACAAAACCTATCCAAAAAGCTAAGGTTCTGGTAAATAGCATTCGCTGTTCCTTTATACCACTCGCCCGCCTTTGCACTCTGATACGGAGGCAGAACATATACTCCGCCGTAGTTTCTTGCTAAATCCCACGGTCCTCCGTTTCCGATATAAGTATTCAATTCGAGCGGCTGATACTGCGTTAACACTCCGACGGTATCAATTCCCGAATGAACACAGTTCGAGAGCGGAAAATCTATAATCCTGTATTTTCCGCCAAAAGGTACGGCAGGCTTTGCAACATTTTTTGTAAGTGCACCAAGCCGGCTGCCCTGTCCTCCCGCCAAAATCATTGCCACGCAATCCTTTGCATTCATTTTATCTCTTCCTTTCGCATTTTTTTCAAATATAAAACAGACAAGCCTTTTAAATCAACATGGATTGAATACGGCATTTCCTGCGAATTTTTGTTTTTTACCGCCTTGTACTTCCTTTTTCGTGCGGCAGAGCTTCCTCCGAAGCGTTTCCAGTCCGAGCTTATTACCACCTCGTACTCACCTGCATCGGGAACGTTTATCGTATATTTTTTCCGTTCCACAGGAGTAAAATTCGCAGCAACAATAACCTTTTCACCCTTTTTAGACATTCTCATATAGGACAGCACCGAATTATCCCTGTCCTCTGCATTTATCCAGGAAAATCCGTCCCAGCTCCGGTCAATCTCCCAGAACGGCTTATTATCAAGATAAAAATGATTTATTTCCTTCACATAGTCGTGAAGCTGCCTATGACTGTCAATTTCCAAAAGACTCCACTCAAGCCCCTCGTCATAACGCCATTCAATAAACTGTGCAATTTCGCCGCCCATAAACATCATTTTTTTGCCGGGAAGCGACAAATAATATCCCAAAAGTGCTCTGTATCCCGCAAACTTTTCGGAATAAGTGCCAAACATCTTATCAATAAGCGATTTTTTGCCGTGAACCACCTCATCATGCGACAGCGGAAGGATAAAATTTTCCGAATACGCATAGCACATCAAAAACGTCAAAAGCTCATGGTTATGCTTTCTGAAATACGGGTCCATCGACATATAACGAAGGGTATCGTTCATCCAACCCATGTTCCATTTATAATTAAATCCCAGTCCGCCGTTTTCGGTAGGTCCCGTAACCATTCCCCATGCGGTTGATTCCTCTGCAATCATCAAAATATTCGGGAACTTTGCAAACATAATTTGGTTAAGCTTCTGTAAAAATGCGATTGCCTCAAGATTTTCATTTCCGCCATAGATATTTGCAATCCATTCGCCGTGATTGCGGCTATAGTCACGATACAACATCGATGATACCGCATCTACGCGAAGTCCGTCAAAATGATACTCCTTTATCCAGAAAAACGCCGATGACAACAAAAATGATACTACTTCGCTTTTTGAGTAGTCAAAAACCATCGTTCCCCAATCCTTATGTTCACCAAGACGCGGATCAGCATATTCATATGCCGCAGTTCCGTCGAATCGGAAAAGCCCGTGAAGGTCTCGCGGAAAATGTGCAGGAACCCAATCCATAATTATTCCTATGCCGTTTTTATGGCACTCGTCCACCAAATACATCAAATCCTCCGGCGAGCCGTAGCGCGAGGTTGCGGCAAAATAACCAGTAACCTGATATCCCCATGAGCCGTCAAACGGATATTCCGAAAGCGGCATCATTTCTATGTGGGTATATCCCATCTCTTTCACATAAGGTATCAGCTCGTCCGCAAGCTCCCTGTAGGTGTATCCTATTCCGTCCTCATGCGTTTTCCATGATGCGGCATGCACCTCATAAATATTCATAGGCTTGTCATATATAGGTGTCTTTTCCCGCATTTTAAGCCACTTTTTATCGCTCCAGCGATACTTTGGAATATCACGTACGACAGAAGCCGTGTTCGGACGTACCTCGCAGGCAAATGCAACAGGATCGGTTTTCAGCACAGTATTGCCGCTTTTATCCGTTACAGCATATTTATAAAGCATGCCTTCCTTTATATCCTCAAAGTACCCGTACCACACGCCGGTAGTTCCGATTTTTGTAAGAGGTCTACCCTCGCCGCTCCAGCCGTTAAAATCTCCTGCAAGCGAAACATCTTTGGCATTCGGTGCCCATACGGCAAATCTCCACCCTTTATTTATTTTATGTGGTCCAAGCATTTCATATGATTGAAAATTTGTCCCTTCGTTATACAAATACAGCTGAAATTCATCAATTCCCGCCCAATTTTTTTCTTCCATCGACGGCATCTTCGGTTGTCCCCTCTCTTTTAATTGCTATATATTATTATAGCACATATTGTTTATGCAGTAAATACTAAAATGGTAAATTTTTCCGTCATTTTTTTGTGCATTTTTACAAATTTTTAAAAATCATTTATACATTCTACATTATGTCCCGTTTATTGACAATTATCTTTAAGTTTTATAGTTTTTTAATATTCTCTTGACATAAGAGCAAAAATAGGATAAAATAGTAATATGCTTGTTATTTCTTTAAACTATTTATTGGGAATGTTGAATTTTTGATAGTAGTTTATGAAAATAATTTTTGAATAAATGTACAGTAATTTCATATATTCAGCATCCCCGATTTATATTAAAAAACTTTATGGGGGTGGACGAAATAGACACATTAAACATCGTACTTATTATTGCAGCGGTTATTTTTGCCCTACTGAACATTGCATCATTTTTCGGAGGTATTTCTTACAGAAAAAAGATTGCAGAAGCCGAATTTGGTTCCGCCGAGGAAAAGGCTAAAAGTATAGTCGAAGAAGCAAAAAAGAATGCAAAAGCCAAAGCACGTGAGCTTATGCTTGAGGCTAAGGAGGAAAACCAGAAGCTTCGTTCTGTTTTGGACGCAGAAATAAAAGACCGCAGACGTGAATTATCTATTCAGGAAAAAAGAGTTAATCAAAAAGAAGAAAATCTTGAAAGAAAAAATGACGCCTTGGAGAAAAAGGAGCATACCTTAAATCAGAAGATCAAGGAATATGACGCGAAGAGTGCCGAAATAGACGAGCTTAGAAGACGTCAGGTTGAGGAGCTTGAAAAAATCTCCGGAATGTCACAGCAGGAGGCAAAGGATCTCCTCATTCGCGATCTTGAGCAGGAAGCAAGACACGAAGCAGCAATTATGGTTAAAGAAATTGAGCAGGAAGCAAAGGATACAGCAGAGAAAAAGGCAAAAAATATTGTGGCAACCTCTATACAGAAAATTGCCGCAGACCACGTTGCAGAAACCACTGTTTCTGTTGTGGCATTGCCTTCTGATGAAATGAAGGGACGAATTATCGGACGTGAGGGCCGCAATATCCGTACCCTTGAAACCCTTACAGGCGTTGATTTGATTATCGACGATACGCCTGAAGCTGTTATTCTTTCAAGCTTTGATCCGGTACGCCGCGAGGTTGCACGTATCGCACTTGAAAAGCTTATCGTGGACGGACGTATCCATCCGGCACGTATTGAAGAAATAGTTGAAAAATCAAGAAAAGAAGTGGAAGCCACCATTAAGCAGGAGGGCGAGGCCGCTACCTTTGAAACAGGCGTACACGGTCTTCATCCCGAGCTTGTTAAGCTTCTCGGTCGTCTTCGTTTCAGAACGAGCTACGGTCAGAACGTTTTAAGGCATTCTATTGAGGTTTCCCACTTGGCAGGCGTTATGGCAGGTGAGCTTGGCGTTGATATCAACCTTGCAAAGCGTGCGGGACTTCTGCATGATATCGGCAAGGCGGTTGACCATGAAATCGAAGGCTCACACGTTACAATCGGTGCCGACATCGCTAAAAAATACAAGGAAAATAATGACGTTATCCACGCTATTATGGCTCATCACGGAGACGTTGATGCACAGACTATCGTTGCACAGCTTGTTCAGGCGGCAGACGCTATCAGCGCTGCAAGACCTGGTGCAAGACGTGAAAACATCGAAACATACATCAAGCGTTTGGAACGTCTTGAAGAAATTGCAAATAACTTTAACGGTGTTGAAAAGTCTTTCGCTATTCAGGCAGGACGCGAAATCAGAATTATGGTTAAGCCTGACGTTGTAAATGACGCAGGTATGATACTGGTTGCAAAGGACATCGTTAAGAAAATCGAAGCAGAGCTTGAATATCCGGGTCAGATTAAGGTAAGCCTTATCCGTGAAACCAGGGCAGTTGACTTTGCTAAATAATTATACAAAAAGCGGTTATCATATTTGATAACCGCTTGAACGTGTCGATAAACTTATCGGCACGTTTGCAGATGCCGAAAAAGAAAGCAGAATTTTTTGTTTTAAAGCACGTAGGCGTACGTGGGTACGGTAGGGCTTTAAAACGGAAAAAGCAGAGTTTTATTGCATTTTCGTAAAAATATAATAAATTTAAAATTACTATTCTTAATACAAACAGAGATAATAATTTTTATTTTCTGCGGTTATGCGACTTTTTCGACAGTCTGAAGCGGTTATCATATTTGATAACCGCTTCAATGTCAAGGAAAGGCGACTATTACTATGAAAATTCTTACAATAGGCGATATTTTTGGGCGTATCGGCAGAAACGCCGTCTTTGAAGAGCTTGAAAACTTGCGGTCAGAGGTTGATTTTATCATCGCAAATGCCGAAAACGCGGCTCATGGCAGAGGTCTTTCAAAGCCGGTTTATGAGGAGCTTTCAAAATCGGGCATTGATGTATTCACCACCGGCAACCACACATGGGGCTGTCCCGATATAGAAAGCGTTATGCGTTATAACGACAATGTTATTCGCCCGGCTAACTTTGAAGGAGTTGTCCCCGGACAGGGCAGCACAATTATAACCGCAAAAAACGGTGTACGTGTGGGAGTCATCAACCTTATAGGCAGAACGTATATACAGCAGCCTGCCTCCTCCCCATTCTTTGCGGCTGATGCCGAAATCGAGGCAATGCAGGGAAAGGCTGATATAATTTTTGTGGATTTCCACGCCGAGGCAACCAGCGAAAAAATGGCTCTCGGATACTACCTTGACGGAAGATGCAGTGCAGTTTTCGGAACGCACACACACGTTCAGACAGCCGATAACAAAATCCTTCCGGGCGGAACGGGATATATCACCGACCTCGGAATGACCGGGCCCTCCTGCTCAATCCTGGGAGTTGACAAGAACACAATCATCAAAAGATTTTTGAACGGTATGCCGCAAAAATTCACTGTTGCAAACGGTGCCGGACAATTCTGCGGTGCAATATTTGATATTGACACAAATACCGGCAAGACCGTTGGCATCGAAAGAATTTACAAGGAATATTAATAAACTAAAACACAAAAACCGTGCCCAAGCCTTTCGCTTCAGCACGGTTTTTTCATGCGTAAAAGCTGCGGCATACAAGTACACCGCAAATATTTATTTTCAAAATTACAGCTCTTTATATAAGCCCTGTCAAGAAAACAGCGGCAAGAGCAATCAAAAGAACAGTGTCATCGCCGTCGTCCATGAGAAGTACAAGGATAATTACCGCCAAAATTATGTCATCAAGCTCAAATTTTCCAAACAGCTTATTGTCCGCCGCATTTTTGTCGGTACACTTTTCCTGCTCCTCGCATTTATGTACCTCCTCCGTTTTTTTCTCGTTCCGCACAGCAATCTGCGGCATATCATTGTAGCTGTAATATCTTCGATACATATTTCAGTCCTCTACCTTCCGAATAATCCCGAAAACCTTCCTATATTTATTACTCTTATCAGCTTATCAATACTACGCTGGCGATCACTTCGCATAAATGGCTTAAGAGATTTCAGCAAATCCGAACGTGAATCGTTTGTGTTTGAAATCCTGTCTACCATACCTCTTATCTGTCCCAAAAGCTCCAAGCCTTCAGGCGTCAGCACAGGAGAGCTATTGCCAGGCTGCGGCTGAGTGCTGATCTCATTTTTTTCAAATTTCTCAGTATCATCTATGGTTATACTGTCATTTATCTCCTCCGCAAGCCTTTCGCTTTTTTTCGGCTGCGTCGCCACACTGCTTGGCTGACCGCCCTGCAAAAGCCCTGTTGAAGACAGCATACTCATAGCAGTCTTGATTTTGTCATCGGCATTATCTCCCAAAATCCCCCGTAGGGTACTCATCATATCTGCCAAATTTTTTCACCTCAGCTTTTTCATAATATCCTCCGCCGACATATTGCCAAGCTTTGACATATCGGCATTTTTCAGCTTTTCACTTACCTCATTTGCATCGAGGCTCATAAACTTCTCTATAAGAGCTTTTTTATCGCTCTCGGAAAGCGAGTTTTTAAACCGTTGTCCCTCAGGAGTTGCGAGCAGCTTGGAAACAGCGTCCGCAGAGATTTTCAATTTATTTCCGTCCACTCCCGAAAGCATGCGGGTCAGCTTATCACTTATATTTTCTTTCATAGGAATTCCCCCTCACCTCTATTATATTCCGCCGCAGAAAAAAATTTACAAAAACTATTGTAATTATAAAAAAATTGTGATATAATTACTGCATATGGAATAAAAGCGATGATGAAACAAAGTAAGATATGCTTTCCAAAAGAGAGTTGCGGTCATCGGCTGTGAGCCGCTTCGGTACCTGCATATCCCAAATTTCCTTTCGGAGCTGTATGAGTGAAGCTTTTTAGTGTGTAGCCCATACCGTCTACGGCACGTAAGACCGAAAAATGAGTGTCCGCAAGCTTTGCGGAAATACGGGTGGTACCGCGGAGATTTTTACTTCGTCCCTAAAATATTAGGGCGGAGTATTTTTTGTGTAACGGAAAATTCTTTTCCTAATCATATAAAAAATAATTTAACTGTCCATGCAGTAATATGGGCGTAAGAAAAGCAAGGTCACTTCCTGCCACCGCAACAACGTTTGGCAAGACAGCTTTTCTTGTTTGAAAAAGGAGGAAAATGTATGAAACAGCAGCTTGAAGAAATCAAAAAAAGTGTGGAAGCACAGCTCGCAAGCGTACAGAGCATCGAAAGCTTAGAGGAAATACGCATCAAATATCTCGGCAAAAAGGGCGAGCTTACATCAATTCTAAAAGGCATGGGAAGCCTTAGTGCAGAGGAGCGTCCGGTAATAGGTGCTCTTGCAAACGAGATAAGAGAATTTTTATCGGGTGAAATCGATAAAAAGAAGGCAGAGATGGCAAAGGTTATCCAGGAGGCTAAGCTAAAGGCAGAGGTGATTGACATTTCCATGCCGGGCAAAAAGTCCGAAATCGGTAATCTTCACCCACTTACAAAGGTTCTTAACGAGTTCAAGGACGCAGTAATCGGCATGGGCTTTCAAATTGCAGAAGGACCTGAGGTTGAAACCGATTATTACAACTTTGAGGCTCTTAACATTCCGAAAAATCACCCTGCACGCGACACGCAGGATTCCTTCTATGTTGAGGACAATATAGTTTTAAGAACACAAACATCGCCAATGCAGATTCGTGTTATGGAAAACACAAAGCCTCCGATAAGAATTATCTCACCGGGCAGAGTTTACAGAAGTGACGCTGTTGACGCAACACATTCACCTATCTTCCATCAGATTGAAGGTCTTGTTGTGGACAAGGGCATCACCATGGCGGATTTAAAGGGAACGCTTGAAACCCTTATCCGTTCAATCTACGGCGAAAACGCAAAATGCCGTTTCCGTCCGCATCACTTCCCGTTCACAGAGCCGTCTGTTGAAACCGACGTATGCTGCTTCAGCTGCGGCGGCAAGGGCTGCAGCGTCTGCAAGGGCGAGGGCTGGATTGAAATTTTGGGCGGCGGCATGGTTCACCCGAAGGTGCTTGCCGGCTGCGGCATTGACCCCGAGGTTTATTCAGGCTTTGCCTTCGGTATCGGTCTTGAAAGACTTGTTATGGGCAGATACGATATCAATGATATCAGACTGTTCTTTGAAAATGACGTGAGATTCTTAAAGCAATTTTAATTACGGAAAGGACTGATAAAAATGAAAGTACCAATGAGTTGGTTTAATGACTATACTGACATAAGCGGCATTACGCCGAAGGAATATAACGAAGCACTCACCATGACAGGCTCGAAGGTTGAAACCATTGAGAACATGGGAGAGGACATCAAGAACGTGGTTTGCGGCAAAATTCTCGAAATAACCGAGCATCCCGACTCTGACCACATGGTTATCTGCCAAGTAGATGTAGGAGACGAAACCCTTCAAATCGTAACAGGAGCACCGAACGTTAAGGTTGGACAAATTGTGCCTGTTGCAAAAAATGATTCCTACCTCCCCGGCGGAGTGCATATCAAAACAGGAAAATTAAGAGGCGTTGAATCCTGTGGTATGCTTTGCTCGCACGAGGAGCTTGGTCTTACAGAGGCTGACCTTTCATGGGAGCCGGAATACGGCATACTTATCCTGCCGGAGGACACACAGGTTGGAATGGATATAAAGGATTTCTTCCATTTGAATGAGGACGTTGTTGAGTTTGAAATAACCTCCAACCGTCCCGACTGCTTCAGCGTAATTGGCTTAGCTCGTGAAACTGCGGCTACCTTTAAAAGACCTTTCGGTGTTAAAAAGCCTGAATTTTCCGAAAATTCAGAAAACATCGCAGATACAATCTCGGTTACTGTTGAAAACCCCGACAAGTGTCTGCGGTACTGTGCAAGAATGGTTAAAAATGTAAAAATCGGACCTTCACCCGACTGGATGGTACATCGCTTAAAGGCTGCCGGTATCCGTTCAATAAACAATATTGTTGACATCACAAACTATATCCTTTTGGAATACGGTCAGCCTATGCATGCATTTGACCTGCGTCACTTAGACGGCGGCAAAATTATCGTGCGTGACGCTGCCGACGGCGAGGTTATCAAAACTCTTGATGAGCAGGACAGAACTCTTAATTCCAACGACCTCGTTATCGCAGACGCAAGCAAGGCTGTTGCAATCGCAGGCGTAATGGGCGGCTTTAACTCGGAAATCGAGGACGACACCGACACCGTTATCTTTGAATCAGCCACCTTTGACGCGGTATCTGTTCGTCTTACCGCACAAAAAGCCGGACTTCGTACAGAAGCGTCCTCCCGCTACGAAAAGGGACTTGACCCGAACAATACGGTTCCTGCAATCGAGCGTGCGTGCCAGCTCGTAGAGGAGCTTGGCTGCGGCGAAATCGTAGGCGGCATGCTGGACGTTAAGGGAAATATAAAAGAGCCTACAGTGCTAAAATTCCGTCCTGAAAAAATTAATGCATTTTTGGGAATTGATATTTCAAAAGAGGAAATGGCTGAATATTTAAGAGCAATAGAATTTATTGTTGACCTTGACAAAATGGAAATCACAGCTCCGTCCTTCCGTCCCGACATTGAGGCAGAGGCAGACATTGCGGAGGAAATAGCAAGATTTTACGGATACAACAAAATCCCCACAACGCTCATTTCGGGTGAGGCTACAAAGGGCTTTTATTCACCTATGCAGATTTTCAGAAAGAATTTGTCCGCAGCTCTTACTGCTCAGGGCATGAATGAAATCTTCACCTTTACCTTTACAGGTCCGGACGAATTTGACAAGCTTAATCTTCCCGATGGCAGCACATTCAGAAATGTCGTTAAAATTCGTAATCCACTTGGCGAGGACACCTCAATCATGCGTACAACAATGCTTGCGTCCATGCTGAGAACCCTTTCCTACAACTACAACCGCAAAAATGAGGCGGCATCGCTGTTTGAAATCAGCAAGGTTTATCTGCCGACCGAGGCAGGCAAGCTGCCGAATGAGCCGGAAAAGCTGGCAATCGGCATGTACGGCAAGGAAATAGATTTCTTTGACATAAAGGGCGTTTTAGAGGCGGCATTTGACAGCCTTAACATGAAGGGAGTTGAATGGAAGCAGCTTACCGACTGTCCGTCACTGCACCCCGGCAGAGCTGCGGCTTTATATAAAGACGGCAGTAAAATCGGTATTGTCGGCGAGGCTCACCCTGATGTATGCAAGAATTTCGATATTGATATTCCGTGCTACGTTGCTGAAATTGATATCGCAGGAAGCTTTAAGTGTGTTGACAATAACATCAAGTACAAGGCACTTCCGAAATTCCCTGCGGCAGAGCGTGATATTGCGGTTTTGGTTGATAAAACGGTGGCAGTAGGCGACCTTGAGGCAACAATGATTAAAGCATCGGGATCACTTCTTGAAAGCATAAAGCTCTTTGACGTTTACGAAGGTGACAGAATCCCTGAGGGTAAAAAGAGCGTAGCCTTTGCAATTTCTTTCCGTGCGGTTGACCGAAGCCTGACAAGCGAAGAAGTTAATAAGGTATTTAACAAAATCGTAAAGGATTTGCAGTATAAGAATAACGCACAATTAAGATAAAGTTAAAATCCCGTTATCAAATTCGATAACGGGATTTTTAATCATATTCCGTATTTTATTTTAATTCTTTCAAGCTTTTCTATCATCGGCACTGCCGCAAACCACAGGAAGAATGCCGTTGAAATTCCGTGAATTACATCAAGCGGAAATCCCATGACATACGCCAATAGTATTGCATCTACCGTCGGTTTTCCCGTCATCATCAGCACCGATGCGGGATTCATTATACCACCGTAAATAACAACAGTTGTAAAAAATCCGAAAACACTCATCGTAATGCGGTTTGGCACTGTCCGTCGATAAAACACAAGACCTGCTGCAAAGCCCACCACACCAAATGCAAGCATCTGCCATGGCGTCCATATACCCTGACCGAAAAAGAAATTTGAGACAAACGCCGAAACTGCTCCCACTAAAAATCCCGTCTCCGCACCGAAGCACACAGCAGAAATTATCACAACAGCTGCCATCGGCTTAAACTGCTGCAGCATATAAAAAGCCGTTCTTCCCAAAACTGCAATCGCACACAGCACGCTTATCACCACCAGCTCTCTTGCCTGCGGTCTTCGCTTTTCAAACGCCGCCGCAAAAAAGAGCAGCGTTTCAAATATAATCATAAGACTTATAAAATAATAGTGCCTGTCCCCAAAAAGGTATTTTCCGCAAAGCACCGTAATCGGTACTGCAATAACGCACGCCCATGCGGTAAGGCTGTGTCCTTTTGATTTTTTCAAGGGTGTAACCGTCAGTGATTTCGGCTTTTCCTGCGGTAGAAGGCACATCAAGCCTACCGCTGCAAGCAGCATTTCCGCAAGCTGAACAGCGGTGTTTTTCCAATCTGTAAATTTTCCTGCAACCATGCTATGCACATACACAAGCATCAATATGAAAATACCGCCAAAAATAACTTTCGCAATATTTGGTTTCTTTGCCTTGACCGCTTTTTCCTCTTTCGTATGCTCAGGAGCTGATGTTTTTTCCTCTTCCTCCGTCTCCTGTTCTTCAGCTTCTCCACCGCAGGCGGCTATTATATCCTCATCAAGCACAGCTCCGTCCAAAATCCCCCTCGACATACGGCTTGCCGCCGTTGTATAAAAAGATTTATCCGCAAAAAACTCCCGTGCCGCTCCCTCGCTGACTATTCCTCCGTCAAAAAACATTCCGCATCGGTCGGCGTATTTTGCACAAAATTCAATATCATGCGATACCATAACAATCGTTACGTCGCTTTTTTTAAGACTTACAAGAATCCTCGCCAGCTTGTTTTTAAATTCAGCGTCCATTCCCTTTGTCGGCTCGTCCAAAAGCAGTATTTCAGGCTTTAACAATAGCACCTTTGCAAGTGCCGCCCTCTGCTGCTCTCCTCCCGAAAGGTCGTACGGATGCCTTTTCAAAAGCCGCGAAAGCTCGCATATATCCGAAACTCTTTTGACCTCGCTGTTTATCTCACTGTCTGAAAGACCTATATCCGTGAGCATATCGCACAAATCCTCATGCAAGGTTTTTTTCACAAACAAGGTCTGCGGATTTTGCGGCAAAACTCCAAGAAGTCCGCTGTACTTATCTTCAATTTCGTTGATTTTTCTGCCGCATATATAAACACTGCCGCGATATGGCGTTAAAATTCCGCTCATGACCGACATGGCTGTGCTTTTTCCTGCACCGTTTCCGCCCAAAATGGCATAAAACTCGCCTTTTTTTATATCAATCGATGTCCCCTTTAAGACGTCCGGCAGATTTTTTTCATAACGAAACCATATATTATCGAGCTTAACCGCTGTTTCCGATAATCTCGATTTGCTTTCTTCCTTTTTAAAATCTGTTTTCTTAAAGCCTTGCTCCGCCTTAACGCCTTCAAGCCGACGTCTTGCGTCACAAACGGTTACAGGCAACGCAGCTGCGTCTTTGCACTTTGCGAAAATCCGCATCGCGGCAGGCATAGCCGCCATCATACCGCTGCCGCTTTCCATAAGCTGTCTGCCCACAGCTTCCGGCGTTCCATCCGCCGTAATCCTGCCGTTTTCCATAACCAGCACTCCGGTTGATAATGCAAAAGCGTCCTCGGTCCGATGCTCGCTCAAAATTATTGTTGTGCCTATCTCGCGGTTTATTTTTCCGAGCACCTGCAAAAATTCCTGTGCGGCAATCGGGTCAAGACGGCTTGTAGGCTCGTCCAGTATAAGCACTTCGGGCTGCATCACCATTACCGAGGCAAGATTTAAAATCTGTTTTTGTCCGCCCGAAAGCTCGTTTACATTTTTATAAAACCACTCCTGTATTCCGAAAAATGACGCCATTTCAGCAACACGCGTGCGGATTTCGGCAGGCTTCATGCCAAGACTCTCCGCTCCGAATGCCAACTCATGCCACACCTTATCGGTAACAATTTGATTTTCCGGACTTTGCATAACAAAGCCGATTTTACCGCTTTTCTCCCTCTGCGAAAGCTCACAAAGCCTTCTATTTGAGAACAAAATCTCACCGCTTACATTTCCGTTTGGTGCAAGCTCCGGCTTTAAAAGCCGCAGGAGCGTAGTTTTTCCGCAGCCCGATTTTCCGCAAAGCGTTATAAATTCGCCTTTGTTAATGGTAAGCGAAACATTGCAAACAGCAGGAGCGTCACTTCCTGCATAGGTAAAGCTCAAATTTTTGACTTCATAACAAACCATCGGTAACTCTCCCTTATCTCAATGATAATCGGCATAGCACACAAAAGTGCATACACCGCAAATACGCTTATTCCGAAATGCGATACTCCAATCGAAAAAACAGGAAAATAACTGACACGCAATTCACCCAACGCAGCTCCTGCTGTCACATAAGCAGCCGACAATAAAATAAGAAAAAGTGCGGCAAAATCACGCCTGTCAAAGCGAAAAACCGAAAATGCAGTTCTTCCCGAAAGACCGTAGCCTCTCGCCCGCATGCTGTCGGCAGTATCCACCGAGTTTTCAAGTGCCCAAGTGAGCATGATGGAAAGTATGGAAATCCCATTTTTCGCTCTTTTTATGATACTGCCTTCTTTTATGCCGCGTCCCATACAGCTCTGCGTATCCGAAACAGCCTTCATTTGTGCGGAAAACCTTGGCACAAACCGCAGAATCATCGAAAAAATCAAGGATAGTGACGGCAGAAGTCTTCCGAAAAGATATATGTATTTGTCGCTTGTCATAATCACGTTACAGCAGGAAAACCAGCATATTACCGATGCCAGCATTGTACCCGACGCAAAGCCGTAGGCTATTGATTCCGCTGTCAGCGGATTTCCACCGGGTAAATATGCAAGAATTGTTGCACCCTCGTGATTAAACAGCGGATTTATAACCGCTGATAGTAAAATTATCGGAATGATAATCATGAGTGCTTCTCGTATCGCCTTTTTGCCTTTCAGCACGACAGAATAGGAAAAGCCGCCGGCAAGTGAAATCAAGAGACAGACAGGATGCATAAAAAACATTGAAAGTACCATTACCGCTGCAAAAAATATAAAGCTTACAATCGGGTGAAATTCCGAAAATTCACGCATCTCTGTCCCTTTCATATCTTCCTCCCTATATATCCTCACCGAAATTACATGTATAAATCCACTCAACACGGTCGCCCTGCTTTAAAAAGTACTTAGAGCAACCCATTCCGGGCGATGCACCGTTCACTCTGTAAAGCCAGCCGGACATTTCGCCGCAGTCAAATTCGTAAATATTATTTATCCCCTCGATATACGCTGTGCCATAGCCCGGCGTGTTTGTAAATTCAAGATGAATTTTATTTTTCTTCATCTCACGCACCAAAACATCAAAAACGCTTTCGCCCTCGGTAAAGCTTACCTCCGTTTCGGCAAAAACAACACCGTCTTTGGGGACAAGCCCGACCTTCTCGGGTGCAAGCTTGTCCATATTCTCTAATATTGTATCACATTTTACCGACATTGTACAGGTTAAAAGCTTTTCTTTCTCAGAAATTACAGCAGGCTTTTCGCTTTGTGCAGGCAGCGGTGTTTGAGTACTTTGCACCGCTGTTTCTGTTTGAGGGACTGCCGTTTGAACGTTTTCGGGAGGAGGTGTTTCCTTTTTGGGTGCAAAAGATGATTTATCAGCCTGTGACTCCTTTTTCGGCTGCACAGACTCTGCAGGCACATCCGCAGGCTCATTTGTGACAGCCTCTGTCTTGATATCCGCAAGGCTTTGCTGCACCTCATTCGCACCTAAATTCTGCTGCTCATTTTTATTTGAGCATGAAAAGGTGCAGATACTTATTAAAACCACAGACAGCACCGCATATATCCGCAGGTTGTTTTTAAAAAAGCTCATATAACCCCCTATTTCACACTAAGCAGAACCGATAACATTCTTGCAGCCTCCGCTCTTGTGGCATTATCCTTTGGCATAAAGCAATTATTGCCCTTTCCGCTTATAATGCCCAGCCTTTGCATAGCCGCTACGCTGTTTGCCGCCCACGCCGAAATCTCGGCAGCGTCTGCAAATTCCTCGTTTTCCTCATTTTCTGCAAGCTCAATTCCAAAGCAGTCAATATAACGCTTTAGCATCACTGCCATCTGCTCACGCGTGATATCGGCATCGGGTGCAAATTCGGTATTGCTCACACCGCTTGCAACGCCGTTTGCCGCCGCCCAGATGACAGCGTCCTTAAACCAATCTCCGTCGCCGACATCTTCAAAGGCTTCGCTTCCGTGAGAAGCCTCGCCGCTCATACGGAAAAGTATTGCCAAAAATTCAGCTCTTGTAATACTG
The DNA here is from genome assembly GCA_017621875.1 of Clostridia bacterium. Lineage (GTDB taxonomy): Bacteria > Bacillota > Clostridia > UBA1381 > UBA1381 > UBA1738. The sequence goes on along the minus strand of JAGASE010000001.1, from coordinate 323,233 downwards.
TCATCAGGAGCAAAGCTGCCTTCCTGCTTTCCGCTTATATGCCCTTTTGCGGCTAATTGCTCAATAAAGCTCTTTGCCCAATGATTTTCTATATCATTAAACGAAACTGTAGCTGCCTGCGGCTCGTCAGGCTGTTCGGCAAGCTGTTCATCAGTCGGCTCATCTTTCTCGGATTCCTCTGCTTTTATACTGCTGCTCGTCTGCTTATCCTCTTCATCGAGATTCTTAAGTGCCGACAGTGCCTCGTCTACCTCGTCCTGCGTACTGTCTATCTGTTCCAAAACAGCTATTGCATCTTTATACTTCTTGGCATTTTCGCCGATATTCATAATATCGTCAAAATCGCGGCTTGCCTTAAGCTCAGCAATTTCATAAATCAAATCGTCCTTATCGGCAACCTTCGCAAGACCGCCCGTGCCGCCCTTTAAATCTGCTCCCATCGCACAAAGGGTGAACTGCCAGCGTATCACGTCTCCGTCCTTTGGCTTATATGCCGACGCACTCTTTGACGGTATCTTGCCGTTAACCATATACATCCAGCCGCTTGTTTCGGAATAATCAAATTCAGACAGCATTCCGCTTTTACTTCTTTTGCCTATCTCTCCCAGGTCCTCTTTTATATAATCCGGGATATTTTCACCCGATTCGCCGTCTTCAATCCCTTTAAGATAAAATCCGTTTTCGTTTGACGCATCATAATCTATGCCGTTTTCATCAAGCAGGTCGCACAGAATATTGGCTACAGACTCATCAGTAGTTGTGTCCATCAAGATAGGCTCTACAATATATCCCTGACCCAAGGTAAGCTTTTCTACAGTTACGCAAACGGTAATATCCTTAGGTTTCTGTGTAGATACTCCACCTGATGAGCCTGACGTGCCTGATGATTTCGTAACTGTCACCGTATACTCCTGTGTTTCTCCGTTTTCTGCTGTAACGGTGTAGGTGACAGGGTCAGTAAAGTCCACAGTTTCGCCGCTTGCAGGCAAAACCGTTGCATTGTCGCTTACCGATATTTCAGGCGTCAATGCTGTCAAATCACTGCTTTTTGAAACCTTCAGTGAAATAGTTTTATTTTCCTCATCAATATCCCCTACCACACTTTCGATTTTGAAGCTTTTGATCGCATTCTCCTTCTTTTCGGGACGCACGCTGAACATATATCCGGAATCGTTTGCAAAGTACAATGCTCCCTCACTGTCACAAATGATGCTGCACAAGCAATAATTCTGCTTGTCCTCCTGTGGCAGGAAAAGGTCCTTTCCCGATACCGAAACACTAACCTCTCCATCTTCTGCAACGCTCTTTTGTGCCTCTATAACATAAATTCCGCCGGGAGGATTATTATATGTGGTATACACATATACCTTTCCGTTCTCCGCTTTATACGCATCGGTTAAAAGTCCGCTGCCCTGTGCATATCCCGGCACGCCGACAGCTGTAACAAATTCCATTTTGCTAATGTCAATTACAGCATAAACCTGACGTGTGGCAGAAATTTCCTCACTAAATTGCTCGGAGCCTGAAATTCCCAGATATGCAAGTCCGTCATAAACAATAGGAGTTGACGTACTCATTCCACCCATGTCAAGGCTGCGTACAGCCTCATCATCAAAGGTTCCGTCGGCATTTATTTTAACCTGATAAAACACACCGCCCTTTGTTGTAAAGTAAACTCTGTCACTCTCCTCATCGTAGGCAAGAGTAGAACGAATATCGCCGCAAAGCGACTCCAGCTTATCAATAATATCGCCTGTTTTAGGATTTACGCTGTACAACGTCGAGCTGTCCGCATCACTGCTATCTGTTCCGTCATCACTGCCGAAAACCACATAATTCTCGGTAGCATATGCACCTGCCCAGTAAAAGCCGCCTGTATGCTGAATTGACCAGTCGCGGCTTTTTACGCCGTCCTCCGATAAGGTGGTCTCGTCCGAAACAGAAATGCAAAAATATTCACCGATTTCGGTTTCAGCATTCCACGTTCCGGTAAAAATCCTGCCTCCATGGTATGTAATAGGCGACAGAGTCTGTCCGCCCACGTCATTTTCCTCGCTCACCCATACGCTTTCCAATGTATCTGCCCGAAGTGCCTGCACTTTGCCCCTGCCGATAGGCAGAAATATCATACCCTCGCCGTAAGCAAGCGGCACCTGTGAATAGCCCATAGCTCCTGCAAGCTCTGTATTTTCCGCTAAAATCTCGCCTGTTTCAGTGCTAACCTTGATAGCAGAGCTGCCTCTTGCAGTATACAAATCTCCGTTTACGATAATCGGCGGCATAGACGGAAGCCAGCCCGACGCCATGCTCTGTGCCCATTTAAGCACCGTATCCTCGGTGGTTGTCGGCAATTTCACCGAAGTAACACCCATATTATTGGGATTTCCTCTGAAACTCGTCCACTCTCCTGTGTATTCAGGCAGCGGTGTGTCTTGTGCAAACGCAGCCGGTGCAAATGATGATAAAATTATTGCAACTGACAATAAAAATGCTAAAATGCTTTTTCTTTTCATATAAATCTCTCCTTTTTCGTTCGTAAGCATTTTTTAAATTATTTTAATATCCTCACCTCCGCAAAAGCCGCGTTTGTATTTGCAAATTAAAAAGCCGCGGCAATTTTTACATTGCCACAGCTGTGTTTCCTGTGTGCGTCACAATTTATTTGCGTTTTTTGCACGCAAACAAAACTATCTCTCCTTTGCTTTTTTGCAGGTTACGGAAAGACATCAGTGCAGGTCTTCTGACTCGTGTTTTTCTGCCTTTCGGCATGACTTTATTTCCTGCCTTCTCAGTTTCCCAATGACCGGCTTTCACCGACGAAAATAAGCCCCAAACACATACAGCGACATTATACCGTACGGGGTTCACACCCGTTTCCCTTTTCACCGACTGCGGCTTGCATTTTGCCTTTACGCCGCAGACGACACACTGTGTGATTATTTATTATTTTACCATTTTTCTGAAATTTGTCAAGGAGTACGGCAAAACCTTTTTGCTAATAGAAAATCTGCAGTTTTACTGCATAATAAGAAAAATGACAGTGCAGCTTGCCGCCATAGGCGGGCGGCGAAGCCGGTTTTCTCGCTATTTGCTTTTCTTAATACTTATATTCCCATCTCAACAAAGCAATAATCGTCACTCCATGCAGAGCCGTCCTCATTCGGATTCCAGATGCATGGTTCTTTAAAGAATCTCCATGGTCCGACAATATAGCATTCGCCTTCGGTTAAGTGATGCGGTCCCAAGAGGTTTCTTAAGTTGTTTATAAGCGTAAGCTTAACCTTTGTTTTTCCGCTTACACCAAAGTTGGAAAGCGGCAGTCTGTTGTCCGTCAGCATAACCTTGGTAATACCGTTTATTTCAACACGAATTGCGTTTATGCCCTTGATATCAAGCTCTAAAACAGGGGTTTCGCCGCAGATGTCAAGCTCGCCTTCTATGCACATTTCGCCGCAAAAGAACGGATAACCCTGCTGCTCGATATTCTTAATATTAACAGATTTTTTCGGTGCATCGATTTCAAATCCGCCGCAATATCTGAATGCATTTTTATCGAGCTGAGTCCATTTTCCGTCGGTTTTAACTGCAAAATCTCCGATTAAGTAAATCGCCTCAATCTCCATGTCATATACAAGCTTATTCTTTTCACTTTCAAATACACGAGCTTTTTTAAGGTTTTCATAAAATTCCTCCGATTGAACAAAATCGCAGTCAAAGGAAATTGTGTTTTCGCCTTCCTTTACGTATTTTGCAATGTCGATGGTTTTGAAGCTCTTATCCCGGAAATATCCGCAAACCGTTTTGTCAATTTTCTCGCCGTTTACCGAAATTTCAAAAATTTCAGGTGTTTCGCATGCAACAAGCAATGTTTTCGGCACAGAATTGATTTTAATATGATAATCCTGATGAATCTTCACAGGTCGTGCAAGTGCGTTGGCACGCTCGCAAATGTTCAGAACATAGCCGTTTTTCTCCTGTAGCTCGCCATCAAAATAATAGTCGCAGTAGTCGAGCGTAAGCGTATTCTGCACAGGTGCGGAGAAGGTAAACTCACCCTCCGGACGGATAAATGTCGGATTTTTTGCAGTTTCTTCCGATGCCGCACAGCCGTCGTCGATTATCATAAGGCTGCCCCACGGCTCAAACTCGTGCAAGCCGTTAAATTCGGAAATCTCTCCTGTGTAAATATCCAGCTTTTTGCCGCCTACAGTAAATTTTGCGGATTTTCTGTCAGGCGATGTGTTTACAAAATAATGAACAGTAAAGCCGTCATAGCCTCGTTTTGTGTAGGTGATTTCGCAGTTGTCAATTATGTTATTTGCAGGGAGCTCCTCTGCTGTAACAATTTTTCCGCCTGTCTTTACAAACTCGGACAGCAGCTTTTCGGTAAACGGAAGCATAACCTCGCAGCATGAGGTTATCACATGTGTATAGCTTTGCTTGCCGATAATAAGCTTGCCGTTTTCTACCCTTGCATGACGCTCCATAAGCGTTTCATCGCCCAAGTGGAAGGTAATATGCTTTTGCTCTAAGGTCTTTATTACGCCCAAAAAGCGGTTATTAAGGTCGTCGATTGCTCTTTTTATTCCCGGCTTTAAGCGGTTTGTTATCTCAGGTCCCAACTCCTCATCATACAGCGTCCATGCGGTTGTCTGCGGATGCATAAGCAGAACGTCTGCAGCTTTTTCGCCTTTAGATAAAATCATGCCCTCGCGTGACATTGCATCAACAAAGCCCTTGTATTCGCTCCACCATGGCTGCTGGCAGTACATGGCAGGCGGATAGTCACGCTTTCTGATACCGCGGATTGAGTATCCTTCAAGGTGCTGGCAGAGAAGATTGATGCCGTGTACCATCTGCCATTCGTAAATTCCTTTTAGCTCCGCAAAGCTGACGTTGTGTCCGCAAAGAGCAAAGGTTTCGGAAAGCACCAAATCCTTACCGAGCTGCTCTGCTGCCGAGGATAACTGAAGCGGAGTTAAGCAGTCAAAAATATTTCTGCCGAGCCAGTCCATACCCGGAATATGCATATATTCGTAATGCGGCATACATGAGCCGTTTGCTGTGAGCTGCGAGAGAAGGGTTTCCTCTAAAACAAGGTGACCTGTAAGCTTTAAGCCCCACTCACTGCATTGGTTATAAATCTGCTTCATAAACGCCTCCGAGAAGAGGTCGGTTACCATTTTCCAGAAGTTGACACGTGTCGCCTTATAATCACCGATTGGCAGAATAAGCTCTTCTAAATGCTCATAAAGGTCTTCGCCGTATTTTGCGGCATATTCCTCTTTAAAGACGAAACTCCACGGTATTCCGCAGCGTGAAATTTGCGGCTCATCGGTGAAAAAGCCCTCGATTTTGTCGCCGTATTTTTCATAGTACGGCTTGTAAGCAACATCTATAAATCTTTTTATAACCTTTTTGTCAAGCACGTCAACATAAAACGGGTTTACATCAAAATAAAACCAATGCTCACCGCTTTTACATATTACATTTTCTTTCGGCTCGGTGTCCGACATACGCAGATATTTCTGCTGATACTCAATTCCCAGCCCATTTACAAGTCCGTTTCCAAAGCCACTTGGCCAGCCATTTTCGTCGTACGCCCACGCACCCATACCAAGCTCTTCGGCAGCCTCAGCCGAGGCGGTTACGTTTTCAAACCATTCCTCGCCCATGTACTCGGTTTCGAGTCCGCCGCGTGCATGCATGAAGAAACCGCCAATTCCGACATCGTTCATTTTATGTATCTGCTCGACCGTTTCTTTTGTATCAAGCTTTTCGTTCCAGCTCCAAAACGGAATCGGACGATATTTTTTCGGTACATTTTTAAAATCCATTTGTTATTCCTCCGAATGTTAAAAGTTATACTAATTTTACCATTTGGTAAAATGAATGTCAATCATTTTTACACTTTATTATCGTTTGATTGTGATATTTTTGATTGCCATAAAGGTTTTTATGTGATATACTTGATTTATTGATTAATGCTGCAAGGGAGGAAAAATGCTTGAAAACACTTCTTGATTTGCTGGAAGAAAATAAAAGAATACCTATGCATATGCCCGGACATAAGAGAAATACAGAGCTTGCACCGTATCTTGAGCGGCTTGCAGCGAGGTACGATATTACCGAAATTGGCGGCTTTGATGACCTTCACTCAGCAAGCGGAATTTTAAAGCAGTCGATGGAGCGGGCTGCTGCAATGCGGTCGGCAAAACAGGCGTTTTATTTGGTGAACGGTGCGACTTGCGGACTTTTGGCAGCAATTTATGCGTTAGCGGCAGGTAAAAAGGTGATTTTGGCAAGAAATTGTCACAAGGCGGTCTATAACGCATTAGAACTTTGCGATGCACAGACGGTATTTGTTATGCCGGAGCTTGACAGCCGAACGGGAATGTGTGGACAGGTAAGAGCGGCTGATATTGAAAATAAAATCACAGAAAATCCCGACGCGGCTTTGGTTATCGTAACAAGTCCGACCTACGAGGGTGTGGTGAGCGATATAGATAGCATCTGTCGCGTTGCACATAATGCCGGGATTCCTGTTTTGATAGACGCGGCACACGGAGCACATTTCGGCTTCGGATATGGCTTTCCTAAAGACGCCATATCATGCGGTGCGGATATTGTGGTGGAAAGCCTTCATAAAACCTTGCCGAGCCTTACACAGACGGCGATTTTGTATGTGTCGGGAGAGCTGGTTAATCCTCAGCTTATATCGGATAAGCTTGCCGTTTTTGAAACAAGCAGCCCATCATATCTTTTAATGGCTTCGATTGACGGTTGTATAAGCCTTTTAACAGAGAGGGCGGACGAGCTTTTTTCTGCTTGGCGAAGGTGGCTTGACTTGTTTTATAATAAGGCGGGAAAGCTTGAAAATTTAAAAATTCTAAATAATGAAAACGGCAGATTTTTTGATTTTGATACAAGCAAAATTGTTATATCGGGAGCCGATGGAAATTGGGTTGTAAACACCTTGAGAGAGTATAACATTGAATGTGAAATGGCGTCTTTAGGATACGCTGTTGCAATGACCGGCATGGGCGATACGGCGGAGTCGGTTGCATATCTTGCGGACTGTCTTTGGGAAATGGATAAAAAAGTTGCTTGTCAAGAAAAAAAATATACGCTCTATCCCGAATGCCCCCAAAAGGTGCTGACAGTAAAAGCAGCGATAGATAAACCGCGTGAGTATGTATCATATAGCGAGGCGGCAGGGCGTATATGCGGACAATATGTATGGGCATATCCGCCAGGAATACCGATTATACTTCCGGGAGAGCGGATTTCAAAGAGCATAGCGAAAATTTTGGCGGACTATAAAAGCTGCGGCATAGAATTAAAAGGCGTGCCGAGCTGCATGGACGGTAAAATACTTGTCATTAAATAGTGCATTTTACTTGACAAGCGAAAAAAAACACTATATAATGTATATATTGGATATTATAAAAAGGAGTATTTTCTTATGAACAGAATTCAGACACTTAATACAAGGAATTTAACAAGCTGTGAGGGTGGCTGCGGCGAGTGCCAGACATCATGCCAGTCAGCATGCAAAACCTCATGCGGTGTGGCAAACCAGCCATGCGAAAGCACAAAGAGAATTGTAACCTTGGCAACAAGAAATTTAACAAGTTGTGAGGGCGGCTGCGGCGAGTGCCAGACATCATGCCAGTCAGCATGCAAAACCTCATGCGGTGTGGCAAATCAGCCATGTGAAAACAGATAAATTTATCAAGGCTTGCCGGCTGAATTTCAGTCGGCAAATTTATTGTAAAAGAAAACAGGGAAAGAAATATGATACATCAATATAAACAAAACGGATATAACATAGTAATAGATGTTTTAAGCGGCTCTGTGCATGCTGTGGACGAGGTCGCTTACGATATTATAGGAATGTATGAAAGCTGTAAAAGACCTGAAATTATCAAAAACATCATGGAAAAATACAGTGGTATTACCGAGGAGGACGTAATATCGTGTATAGATGAGATTGAGGCTTTGAAGGCTTCAAAGCAGCTTTTTGCAGAGGATTCCTATGAGGATAAGGCGGATATTTTGAAGAATAAAAATAACGTAGTCAAGGCACTTTGTCTTCACGTTGCACATACCTGCAACTTAAATTGCAGCTACTGCTTTGCAAGTCAGGGAAAATATCAGGGCGATAAAGCCTTGATGAGCTTTGAGGTAGGAAAACAGGCGTTGGATTTTCTGGTTGCAAATTCCGGAACGAGAACCAACCTTGAGGTGGACTTTTTCGGCGGCGAGCCGCTTATGAACTGGGAGGTTGTAAAGCAGCTTGTTGCATACGGAAGAAGCTTAGAAAAGGAGCATAACAAAAAGTTCCGCTTTACCTTAACTACCAACGGTATGCTGCTTGATGACGAGGTAACAGAGTTCTGCAACAAGGAAATGAACAACGTTGTTTTAAGCCTTGACGGAAGAAAAGAGGTTCATGACAAACTTCGCCGCGATTATCAAGGAAGAGGCAGCTATGATATAATTGTGCCGAAGTTCCAAGAGTTTGTGAAAAAAAGAGGCGACAAGAGCTATTATATCCGCGGTACATATACACACAATAACGTCGATTTTACGAGCGATATTTTACATATGGCGGATTTGGGATTTTCCGAGCTTAGCATGGAGCCGGTTGTGTGTGCTCCGTCCGACCCTTATGCACTTACCGAGGAGGATTTGCCGAAGCTTTTTGAGCAATATGAAATCCTTGCAGATGAAATGATTAAGCGTGAAAAAGAAGGTAGAGGCTTTACCTTTTATCATTATATGATTGATCTTGCCAACGGTCCTTGTATATATAAAAGGATTTCGGGCTGCGGTTCGGGTACGGAGTACCTTGCCGTAACGCCATGGGGAGAATTTTATCCGTGTCATCAGTTTGTCGGCGATGAAAAGTACAGTATGGGAAATGTTTGGGACGGAGTTACAAATACTGAGCTTCGCGAAAAATTCAGAAAATGCAATGTTTACTCGCGGAGCGAATGTAAGGACTGCTGGGCAAAGCTCTATTGTTCAGGTGGCTGTGCGGCAAATGCGTATCATGCAACCGGCGATATCAATGGCATTTACGAATATGGCTGCGAGCTGTTTAAAAAGCGTATTGAATGTGCTATTATGATACAGGTCGATAAGGCTTTGGGAGATTAATTTTCAAAAAAAACAGCTTTGCTTCACACCTATGGCGACGAGCTGCAGCATTTCTTATTATCCAGAAAACTAATTTAAAAGAATACAAAAAATGGAGCATATGCCGAGTGCTCCTAAGGACACTCGGCAGTTTTATTCGCCTTTGGGCGAGTGGTATTTGCTTTGCAAGTGATATTGCTACGCAGTGGTATTGCCTTCGGCAGTTTATTGGCGAATAAAATACCACTAAAACCAAAGGTTTTAATAACACTTTTGACTTATCAAAAATATCACTCTGTACGAAGTACAGAATATCACTTGAAAAAGTAGTAAAATTACAGTATAATAATCGCAGAGGTGATATCGATGGCAGCCAGTGTATTAAGGGAGAAAGCAAAACAGTTTGCAAAAGATATGGTTTTCTTATGCAGAGAAATTAAATCAAGCCACAAAGAAGCGGTATTAGTAAATCAATTATTGCGTTCAGCGACTTCGATAGGTGCTAATCTTCACGAAGCACAATATGCTCAAAGCAAGAACGATTTCATATCAAAACTCGAAATAGCACAAAAAGAGTGTTATGAAACAGAGTATTGGTTAGAATTGCTATTTGAGACAGATTGTATCGAAGAAGAAAAATATAAGAAGATGCAAAGCGAATGTGGCGCTATTCGCAGAATGTTAATTTCATCACTAAAAACAATTAAATCTAAATAATAGTAAGCCTGAAACGATAATTCTCGTTTCAGGCTTTTATCGTAGGGGCGATTCACGAATCGCCCGTTTTTAAGGTTTTAGGATTATCCTAAATCATTGGAAAATGTAATATACATTTTCCCTGCTTGTTAAAGTGCAGGACATTATTTGTATAGAGCTAAATCTGTGAGAGCTACATATGCAACAGAAGGATATCCCATTTGTGCTTTAACTTTTATATGCAATTGATTTACTCCTGATACGTCTATGTCAAAACTAAAAGGCATAGACGAAGTAACTGAATTTGCTCTATATATAAGTTTTCCGTCACCATAAAAATAAATATCCGTAGGAGCCGAAGAACATTCTTCGTTATCTTCCCACGATGATACAAAATATTTCTTTGGCAAAACAATTTTCCCCTTTAAATTTTTGTATTGACCATTTAAAGGATAATATATAATGCAATCTGAATCATTTTCATCGCCTTCTATTTCTCCTCTCCACATTTGATTTCTGGTATAAAAAAGTAATCCGTTAGTATATTCGTTATTACTATAATCTATTATTTTGCCGTTGATAATTGTAAAATCATTATAACTATCAGCTTCTTTATAATCATTATATTGTATCTTGTGCAAATAATTATCCGGCTTTGTTTGGTCTTTTTTGCCAATATAAACGCTCTGTGTTGCTCCGTCCCATTCAACATCTTTTCCAAATGCATTAGAAATAGCTCGAACAGGTAAATAAGTTGTTCCATTCATTGTAAATGGTTCAACCACATTTCCGTTTGCATCTTTTGGTACAATTTCTCCACCATCAATGTAAATTTTGATGTTGTTGTAAAATAATTCTGCTGTTTCACTGATTTGTTTTGCGAACACCACTCCACTTGTCAACATAGCACCAATCAGCATACCTGCAATTAATCCTTGTAATCTCTTTTTCATTTGATTTTTACCTCCTAATTAGCACAAAAGTCTTTTTATAGCCTATATTGTATCATATATAGCCTACTTTGTCAATACTAACAGACTATAATTTATCTATATAAAGTTTATATGAGGTAGGAAAATGGATACTTATACAACTGTTAAAAACAGAATATTATCTTTATGTGAAGAAAAAAGAATTACAATAAATAAGTTAGCAACAGAATCAGGAGTTGCTCCGTCAACGATTAAAAATATTCTATACGGGAAAAGTCAAAATCCCGGAATAATAACATTAAAGATGCTCTGTGACGGATTAGGTATATCATTGATAGAGTTCTTTAATACAGATGATTTCAAAAATCTTGAACAGGAAATAAAATGAGGAATATTTATGAATTTGCCCAAACGCAAGCTAACAAGATTAAAAGGATATGATTATTCACAAAATGGTGCATATTTTATTACGATATGTACACATAACAGAAAATGTTTGTTTTCAAATATCGTAGGGGCGATTCACGTATCGCCCGAAAATAAATTAACGCAGTGCGGGGAATTGGTAGAACAAATTATTGAAATATTGCCCGACAGGTTTAATGTGTCAATTCCTAAATATGTTATTATGCCAAATCATATTCATTTGATTATAGAAATTTACAATGATGAAAAACGGGCGATTCGTGAATCGCCCCTACAATACCACCGTTCTGTTATCGATAAAATGATGGGATTTCTAAAAATGAATGTATCAAAAAAGATACATAATACAGATAAGGAAAAAATATGGCAACGCTCATACCACGACCATATCATTCGTGGTGAGAAAGATTACCAGATGATATGGGAATATATAGATACAAATGTGATAAGATGGGAAAACGATTGTTTCTATAATAGCGAAACGGAGCAGTGAAAATCACTGCTCCGTTTACTGTCCTTAAGAGTACACCTTATAGTAACTCCATTTTTTATTACTGTTTATTTTTAGCCTGCTCAAGCTTAGTCTGGCGACGCTGCTTAACCTCATCGGACATAGGCTTGATATCTCCTGCAGCAGTCAATGCCTGCTTCGTTAAAAGCGGACCTACCAGCTCGTAAATCAATACCGCAAACAATGTGATGTTTCTGATAAGACGTCCTTCTTCACCCAGCTGCATTGCTGTAGCACACATTCCGAGTGCCACACCCGCCTGCGGAAGAAGTGTAATTCCGAGATATTTTGAAATCTTCGGCTCGCATTTTGTTGCCTTTGCACTTATAAAAGCACCCCAATATTTTCCCAACGAGCGGAAAATTATATAAACCGCACCTATAAATACAATCGCCCAATCCGCAAATACGCTAAGCTCAAGCTCTGCACCGCTTACAACAAAGAAAAGAGCAAAAAGCGGAGAGGTCCATTTATCGGAAGCTGCCATCAAATCATGTGACAGCGGACAGATATTGCAGAATACCGTTCCGAGCATCATGCAGACAAGCAGTGATGAAAAGCTGATATGCACAGGTCCGATATTAAAATCAAGCATAGACAGTGATGCTGTTAAAAATACAATACCAATGGTGAGATTAAGTCGGTTGGTGTTTGAGTTAAACAGCTTTTCAAGCTGAGTAAGAACCCAGCCCATTATTGCACCCAACGTCAAAGAGCAGACAATCTCCACGATCGGATTAACTATAATAGACACCATATCTACAGAGCCGAGCATAAGAGTTTTGGCGATACCAAACGAAACCGCAAAAACTATTAAGCCTACAGCGTCATCAAGTGCAACAATAGGAAGCAAAAGACTTGTTAAAGGTCCCTTCGCCTTATACTGACGTACAACCATGAGCGTTGCAGCAGGTGCAGTTGCGGTTGCGATAGCACCGAGCGTCAAAAGCTGAGGAACAGACAGCTTATCCGGCATAATCAAATGAACAGCAAATAACGCCAAGTCTACTAACAGAGTAGCCGTCAATGCCTGAAAAATGCCTATAACCAAAGCTTGCTTACCGGTATGCTTTAGTTCTGACACTCTGAACTCATTTCCTATAGAAAATGCGATAAATCCAAGAGCAACCTCCGAAATCAGCGATAATCTTTCAACCGCCTCTGCCGTTGTAAATCCGACACCGTCAATATTCAACGCACCTATGCAATAAGGTCCGATAAGCACTCCTGCAATCAGATATGCCGTTACTGACGGAAGCTTTAACGGCTTAAACACCCTCGTCATAATAAGTCCTGCCAATAGTGCTATTGATACTGATAATAATGTATCCATTAATTCCACTTCTTTCTATTATTTTTAATCAAAACCGTTTTATATTATAGCACATTTGCATAATTAATTCAATGATTTTTTAGACAAAATATTCACAAAAAAACAACACTCTTTTTTCATTTTGTTGTTCAAATATAGAGTGTTGTTTTATTGCTATACTGCTTTGCGATACTTGCAGACTGCTTGCTACAATAACCGCACGGCTTACTTTTTAAACATTGTATCGCTGTCAAGCTCTTTTTCTTCTGCATTTCCGATTATTATATCAAACAGGCTGTCCGCAAAAAGCTGGTGCATTTCCCTCGTGGGGTGATTTATACGATTTGCCAAAAGCATGGTAGTGTCCTCAGTTTCGCTCCTCTTTTTCCACATGGAATAACAATCGCAGACCGCAACATTCATCTGCCTTGCAAGCTCGCATGCACTATTCATAAACATATCCATTCTTCCGCTGTTCTGGTACTCCGCCGTAGTCGCCGCATATTCACGATGCACAGGTGCAGTATCCTCTGCAACATATGTATTCAGCATATTCGGTGTCATAAAAATCACATCGGTATCAATTTCCTGACATTTTTTAAAAATAGTTTTTAAAGCACCGATGTATTCTTCAAGCTCGCCGTTTACGTCATTTAGTCCAAAGCACACTATAACCAAATCCGGTGAATGGGCAAGGACCTGCCTGTCCATTCGCTCAATCGAGCCCGCAGCGGTGATTCCGCCGATTCCTGCATTAATAACATTTACCGGTACATAATTTCTGACATCAAGAATTTTTTTTCTGAGCCTGTTCCAATATACGCTCTCGTAGTCAATCTCTCCGTCCGCAACCGCTCCGTGCGTTACGCTGTCACCAAACGCGACTATAGTTATCGGACCGTACTTTTCCAGCCCTTCCCGCTCCATGTAAATTTTATCCTTAATATGCATATCCGGTTTCCCCCTCAAATTTCATCAAATGTCGGTATAGATTCTGCAGCACCTACTCTTGAAACGGTTATCGCCGCAGCTTTCGATGCAATTTCCAAAGCTGACTTCGGCGATTCCCCGTTAATCAGAGCGTTAAGGAAATATCCCGTAAAGCTATCTCCCGCAGCCGTTGTATCCACAGCCTTGGTTCTTACCGCATTTGCCCGTATAGTGCTGCTTTTATCAATGTAAACTGAGCCTTCCGCACCTAATGTAAGCACAAAAGCCGCATTCGGATACTGCTTTTTCATCGCCTCAATTATATCGTCAATATCGCTTGCGGCAAATATCGCCTCTGCCTCATGCTCATTTAAGATAAAGCAGTCAACAAGCTCCATCGGCAGGTCAAGTTCCTCGACCGGCGATGGATTCAGCACAATATACATTCCCTTTTCATGAGCCTTTCTCACAATATAGTCAAGATTATTTATTTCATTCTGCAAAAGTAGGTAATCACCGCTTTCAAAGTTGCTTAAAACCTCATCAACATATTCATCTGTGATTTCCATGTTAGAACCGCCGGATATAATGATACAGTTTCCGCCTGCATCATCAACTTGAATAATTGCATGACCGCTGAAGGTGTCGCCAACGTTGATAAGCTCCGTTTTTACGCCCACCTTATCAAGATATTCCTTTAAAAACAATCCGTCTGTACCGATTTTTCCGGCATGGTAAACACAGCCTCCCGCCTTTGCAAACGCCGTAGACTGATTAAGACCCTTTCCGCCTATATTCTTTTCAAGCCCTAAAGACTTTATTGTTTTTCCAGAAGACACAAACTCGTTTACCCTATACGTATAGTCAATGTTGAGTGAACCGAAGCTAAGTAATTTTTTCATAGTCTTACCCCTTTTGTCTTTATTTCTTCCGTGTTTTTCTTTGCACACAAAAATTGATTTCCATAAAATTGTATCACAACCTGAAGGATATGTCAATCAACAAAACTATGTGCTTAACTAATTTCTGCGAATTACGCCGCAGGCAATTTTCATGCCGCTGTCGCCTGCAGGCTGCGTGCGGAAGTCGTCCGGTCCGCTGTGGATTACAACTGTTCTTCCAATAATCTCCGCCACCGAAAACCTGTTCGTAAACACCGACATATATGCATCATTTGAAGCCGACAAAAGCGGCGGCAAATCTCCTGCATGCTCAGGATGCGGACGGTTTTTCGGGTTATAGTGTCCCTTGGTATCCGCAAAGCCTTCGCCGGTGCAGCTGTTTCCCTCATGGATATGCAAAGCGAAAAAACCGCTCGTGCTCTCCGGCAGACCTGTCATGTTCGCAACCACCAAAACTCCGCCTTTTCTTTGATAAAACTTAACACTTCCCATAAGGCTCGGTGCCTCCGGTCCGCCCTTTATAAATGCCACTGCATTAGGACGAGCAAAATTATTTTTCATAATATCACCTCGTATTATCATATGCTTTCAGGCATATAAATGTGAGGAGAATGATGCAAAAATAAGTGTCACAGCTCAACGCCTTTTGTATAGATGTACCATTGACGCAAGTCTCCCGCTGCAAATCGGCAAACAGTGGGTAAAATGATTTTCTATTCACTCAGCTCATCTATAATACCGTCTATGTCTTCGATATTACAGATATTATACATATATTTTTTATTCCGCTTGCTGCTGTCGCATAGAAAATAGCTTTTATCGGAATTTTTCAGCATCGCCTTTCTAACCGACGCCTCCTCCACCGAGGAATCGGTAATAACACTATTTTCTATATAGCCTCGGCTCGAAAAAAAGAATATGTCCGCATTTATATTGGAAATAAACTTTTCGGTCTCACTTCCCACATAGGCTATTGAATGCATCAGCATCAAGCCGCCGGTACAATAATTTTTTATTCTCTTCTCTCCCAGTTTCATAGACGTTTTGGGACTGTTTGTTATCACGATTATGTCATTAAATTTTTCAAGATGCGGTATCAGATAAGAAACCGTTGATGACGCGTCCAGAAAAATAACATTTCCATCGCTTATCAGCCTTGACGCCTTTTCTGCAATAATTTTTTTTGAAAGATTGTTCCGCTCTTCCCTCAACACAAGAGGTATTTCATTATCAGAGGCATTCCTTAAAACCACTCCTCCATGTGTTCTTATCACCTTTCCCTGATTTTCAAGTACACTTAAATCCCTTCGGATTGTGGGCTGGCTGACATATAAAAGCTTCGACAGCTTTGTTACGCTGCTACTCCCCGACTTGATTAAAATCTTAAGGATTTCCTCCTGCCGTTCCAGATTAAACATATATTGCTCCCTCTTTCGTTTATTTTCGATTATTTTCTAAAATATTAATAAAATCAGATTATTTTTCAATAATACCGCCAAATATTGATTTTTTATTTTGCTTATTATATCATATACGAACAGAAAAGAAAAGAGGGTAAGTATGAAAAATAAAGTAAAATCAGCAAATTTATATGCAGTAAACGATTTAAGGTACGAGGATACAAAAATGCCGGAAATCGGCGAGGATGAGGTTATGGTGCAGGTAAAAAGCTGCGGAATATGCGGCAGTGATATTTCGCGTGTCTACAAAAAAGGTACGTATCATTTTCCGACAATAATAGGACATGAATTTTCCGGCAAGGTTACAGAGGATCCAAAAGGACTTCTCACCGGCAAGAATGTTGTTATATTCCCGCTCCTTCCCTGCTTTGAATGTGACAGCTGCAAAAGCGGCAGCTATCCGACCTGCAGCGGATATGATTATTACGGCTCAAGAAGAGACGGCGGAATGACGGAATATATCGCAGTAAAGCGTTGGAATCTTTTGGAGCTGCCGGAGAATTTAAGCTATGACGAGGGTGCAATGTGCGAGCCTGTTTCGGTTGCAAGACACGCTGTAAAAAAGCTTAATATTTCAGAAGGCAGCAACGTTTTTATCTCGGGTGCAGGTCCTATCGGGCTTATTGCAGGACAGTGGGCAAAGCTCTTTGGTGCGAAAAATGTTTATTACACGGATATTGATGAAAGAAAGCTTGATTTTGCCAAAAGTCTCGGATTTTTCAAATATGGTGACGGTGCTGTAATCGACCACGTGATTGAAGGTACAGGTGCAGGCGATGCTCTAAAAAAATGTCTTGAAGTTATTCGTCCATTTGGCACAATGGTTTTAATGGGCAACCCCTTTGGCGAGGTTGTTCTATCGCAGGATACATATTGGCATATTTTAAGAAAAGAATTAAAAATATCCGGAACATGGAATTCCTCTTTTAACGATCGCGAGAATGACTGGAGAGAAAGCCTTAAAGCATTATCCGAGGGCAAAATCAATGTCAAACCGCTTATAACTCACAAATTTCCTTTATCAAAGTGCTGCGATGCGTTTGAAATGATGAAAAACAGAACAGAATTTTATAACAAAGTGATTTTAAATATGAATACGGAGGATACCAATGAATAAAAAAATTTCCCCTTCCATTATGTGTGCAAGTCCATTTATGCTGAACAATTACATCAAACAGTTTGAAGAATGCGGCATTGAATATATACATGTTGATGTTATGGACGGCAGCTTTGTTCCTAACTATACACTGGGAACTGACTTTATAAAAGCCTTAAAGAGCAATTCAAAAATTCCGCTTGACCTGCATCTTATGATAGACAATCCCGAAAGCAAGCTTGATTGGTTTGAATTCGGTGAAAATGATTATGTTTCGGTGCATTATGAGTCAACGCGTCATCTGCATAAAGCTGTATGCAC
The DNA here is from genome assembly GCA_017621875.1 of Clostridia bacterium. Lineage (GTDB taxonomy): Bacteria > Bacillota > Clostridia > UBA1381 > UBA1381 > UBA1738. The sequence goes on along the minus strand of JAGASE010000001.1, from coordinate 305,503 downwards.
AATTAAAAACCGCGGTGCAAAGCCGATGGTGGCAATCAATCCGGCAACTCCCATAAGCGTTTTGGAAAACCTGCTTGACGATATAGACGCTGTGCTTGTTATGACGGTAAACCCGGGCTTTGCCGGTCAAAAGCTGGTACAATCCACGCTCAAAAAAATCAGACAGCTACGGGAATATCTTGATAATAACGGATATAAGCACATAGAAATCGAAGCAGACGGGAATGTCAGCTTTGAAAATGCACGGCTTATGAGCGAAGCAGGAGCAAATATTTTCGTTGCAGGAACATCAAGCGTTTTTGCACAAGGGAAATCCTTTGCAGAAAATGTCTCGGAACTGAGAAAAGCTGTTTCTTCAAAGTGAATTATAAAAGACGGCGAAATGATAAATCCTCATTTCACCGTCTTTTTCTTACACTTCTTCTATTGAAATAACCGTTAACTCGTCGCCTGATGCACTGAATTTAATTTCATAGCCGCCGTATTTCATGCCGTAAATTCTCTCCTCCTCAATATAGGAGGGTCTTGGGTCATGCGACAGAATTTCTGTTATTTCCCTCTGCTTTTCCTCGGATAATTCGTAAAATTTTTTATCCGAAATCCGCACCTCCACCCTTCTTTTATCGGGACTCGCGGCAAAGCCTCCGCACGCATCGGGATAGCAGTCGCTATAGGGCAGATACGGCTTTATATCGAAAATCGGCGTATTATCGAGGATATCCGCACCCCTCACATAGATAACAGGACCTTCCTCTTTGGTATATTCAATTTTCTCAAGCCGCACGCAGGAAAGTCCTATCGGATTCGGTCTATAGGGCGAACGCGTCGCAAACACACCTACGCGTTTGTTTCCACCCAAAACAGGCGGTCTTACGGTAGGCGACCAATCCTCTCTTACAGCCTTTGAAAACTGCCACAAAATCCATATATGCGAAAAGCCCTCAAGTCCTCTTAACGCCTCATTAACTCTGTATTCCTTTTCAAAAACTATCCTGCCCTTTGTTTCGCCTGCAAGACCGCTTTGACGCGGAATACCGAATTTTTCTTTAAAGTCCGTTTCTATATGTGCAATTACCTTCATAGGCATCTCCGCTGATGTCTGCATTATGCTTCCACCAGCTCAATTATTTCGGTTGAGAAATCATTGCGTTCGTAATTCATTCTCTTTCCCTTATACATAAGATATGCTCCGCTGTATACCGCACCGGTCTTTGTATCCTTATACTTTTTATCAGGGTCCAAACCCTTAAGCTTTAAAGTACCCGTAAAGGTATGTGCGTCAACAAGAATTTTTGCCGCATATACAACGGTATGCTTTTTGTCCTTAGACACCATTTGCCAGCTGCAGAAATTGCTGTCAAACGGATTCTGGAGACGGTAGAAATCTCCCTCTCTCACAAGCGGCTGTATCTTTTTATCAAAAGCAATCTGCTTTCTTATTTCCTCTATTTCCTCCTTTGGAGTTTGGGTAATATCAAGCTCATATCCAAAGGTACCGATATACGCGGTGTCTGCTCTTGCATCTAAGCTTGTAAGGCGTCCGCACTGATGATTCGGCACAGCCGTAACATGGCTTGATATACTTGACGGCGGATAGCACATTGAAGTGCCGTACTGAATTTTCATTCGTGCAACAGCGTCCGAGTTATCGCTCGTCCAAATCTGCGGCATATATGCCAAAACACCCGGGTCAAAGCGTCCGCCGCCGCTGCAGCACCCCTCAAACAAAACATTCGGGAACGCCTCTGTTATGCCCTTCATCACCTTATAAAAGCCAAGCGTAAAAGCATGGTTAAAGCCCGGATAAGGCATGTCGGTCATCATACGGTTGAAGTCCCATTTTACATACTCAACATTTGCATTGCGTAAAACCGAGCTTACCGCCTCTATTATATATTCGCAAACCTCATTTTTGCTCAAATCCAGAATGAGCTGCTGACGTCCCTCAATCGGAGTTCTCTCCTTAACGCTGATTGCCCAATCGGGGTGAGCTCTGTATAAATCGGAATCAGGGCTTACCATTTCCGGCTCAAACCACAGTCCGAACTTCATTCCGATTGCATTTATTTTCTCTGCCAAGCCCTCAATTCCGTTCGGCAGCTTCTTTTTATCAGCCACCCAGTCGCCTAAGCTGCAGTTATCGGTATCACGCTTTCCGAACCAGCCGTCATCAAGCACAAACAGCTCAATTCCGGCATCATGTGCGATTTTCGCCATGTTCACGAGCTTTTCTTCATCAAACTCAAAATATGTAGCTTCCCAGTTATTTATCAAAATCGGTCTGTCCATATGCGTAAACTTGCTCCGCATAAGATTATTGCGGTATACATCATGATATTCACGCGACATTTTTCCAAAACCGCTGTCCGAATAGCAGATAACGCTCTGCGGAGTTGCAAAGCTTTCGCCCGGCTTTAATTCCTTCTTAAACTGGAACGGATTTATTCCCTGCATTATTCTTACGTCCCCATACATCTCGGTTTTTACGGCAGTTGAATGATTACCGCTGTATATGAGCGAAAATCCGTAAACATCGCCCATGTCCTCATTTGCCTCACTGCCTGCAATCATAACAAACGAGTTAAGATTGTGCGAGGTATATCTTGAAGTTTCCGCCTCAAGCATAACGCTGCGTTTAAGCGGAGTGCGTACTATATTCCGCTCGTCCCCCCATGCACCCGGAAAGGTTATCATGTCATAATCGCCCTTTGGCAAATCAATGCTGGCAGAGTACGCTCTTTTTAAGGTAACATTTGCATCAGCTTTATTAATAATAACCGCATTTCTTGCAATTATATTATATTCATCAAAAACCGTATAGTATAAATGTACCTCCAAGGCTATCGCATCATCACATAAAACCACCTCAAGAGTGTCCGCCTTTTTATCCCCTGCAAACAGCGACGGCATTCCCTCAATTTGAGCAGTCTCATTTTCGTGAACAATAAAATCCTTCACCTTAAGCTGTGAAAGCATATTTCCGTAAATATTTTCAACCTCATATGCCGGCATACGAAGGTCTCTGTAGCCATATGACGGATATTCCTGTGCCAGCTCGTCAAGACACAGGTCATTTGAAATAAAGCCTCCCTTTTTCCATTCATCGTACATCAGAGAATAGTCGCTCTCATCAAGCCTCTTGCCGAAGTGAAAGTTCAGCAAATCTCCCTTTTCCGATACCATCATAATATAGCTTATTTCGCGTCCCTGAAGATGAACTGTATTTCCATTTTTAATTATCATGTTGTTTTTCTCCCTTCGAGATATTTGCAACTATCATTATATCATTAGCAGCACTGATTTTCAATATTATATTTTTTAAATTTACACATCAGGCATACGATTAACAATTTACACATAAAAACAAACACTCAGGATAAATTCACAAGTGTTCGCATAAATTACTGTCTTATAAACATTTGTGTCCAATACTTTCCGTTTGCGACATATCCGACTCCGATTTTTGTATACGATGCATTCAGAATATTCGCACGGTGTCCCGATGAATTCATCCATGCATTGACAACCGCCTGCGGAGTAGCCTGCCCCTTTGCGATATTCTCTGCCGCACTTCTGTACGATATACCGAAATTCTTTATCATCTCAAACGGAGAGCCGTAAATAGGGCTTGTGTGAGAAAAATAATTATTGTCCTTCATATCCTGTGACTTGTATCTTGCAACACGGCTCAGCTCCCAGTCAGCAGTGAGCTTATTCAGTCCGTTTTTAACCCTTATTTCGTTTACAAGTCTTATTACCTCATTTTCATATTCCAAAACGGTTGAATCCACACTTGGTATTGTGATAACCTGTCCGGGATAAATCAGCTCCGGATTTGTGATATGCGGATTTGCACTTTTAAGCTCACTGAGTCCTACCTCATATTTTACAGCGATTTTCCACATACTGTCCCCTGATACCACTGTATGCGTTCCGGCAGCCGATGCACCGGCGGAAAGCATTATACTAATCCCTGCCGCAGCTAATGCGGATATTAACAGCTTTTTCATTTATATATACCTCCTGTTTAAGCTGTCGTAAATCACGACGCCTAACCATCATAACATATTGGTTTACATAATGCAAATGTAATTACAGGAATATCTGTAATATCCTACAGAAAAGCTTTATTCGGATTTTTTTAATTTAAAGAAATAGCTTGTGCCGCTGTTGCTGCTCTCTACAGTTTCCATGCCGCGAAAGACAAATTCGCAGCTTATCTGTTGCGGCACAGACGCCTTGTATTCAAAGCAATCACCGTTTTTTTGCCACGATACGGAAATTCTTCCGTAATCGGTATCGTAATATCCGCTTGCGGAGGTTATTTTTCCTGTTATGTCCATATACGGTGCAAGCTTCACCTTTTTAAAACCCGGATTTTCAATATCAGGACGTATTCCCAGGCAATACTCAAACATCCATTCGCTGCATGAGCCGAAGGAATAATGATTAAAGGAATTCATGCCCTTTCTTATGCCGTTTTCATGCGTATAGCTGTCCCAATGCTCCCAAATTGTAGTGGCTCCGTTTACCACCGAGTATCCCCATCCGGGATAGCTTGTATCGGTAATAATGCGATAGGCTATATCGGAACGCCCGATATCACAAAGAGTAGGCAAAAGAAACTTTATTCCCAAAAATCCGGTAGTGAGATGCCCTCCGTTCTCATCAAATTTTCGTACAAGGTTTGCTTCTGCCTCATTTTTATCAATGATACCGAATTTGTAAGCCATAACATACGCTGTCTGCGTATCCGACTTTATTCTGCCGTCCTCTGAAATATATCTTGCTCTGAATGCATCTTTTATACGCAGATACAGCTTACTGTAATACTCCTCCTCAAAATCTCCGATTATGCCGCACATTTTTGAGGCTAGCTCCGCGGCTTTAGCATAATACAAGGTAGACACAACTCCCAAATCGGTAGGAGTTCCAAGGCTCACCCAGTCACCGTAGCCTTTTCCGCCGCTGCGGATATAGTCGGGACTTTCGGTTTCATAATAATCAAGCAGTTTTTTAAGTGCCGGAAGATTATCCCGTATAATTTTCTTATCCGCATACATTTTATAGTGGCAGTACGGAATTTCAGCTATTGCCTCGCACCAGCCTGCGGCGGCGTCATGCCCCGTATAATCGTAAAATCCCACATGCGGAAGCGGTGCTGCGGCAGGAATAACCCCGTTCCCCAGCTGTGCGTCACGCACATCGGCTAAATATTTTTCATAAAATTTACGGCAATCCATGTTATACATTGCACTCTGACAGAAAATCTGTGCGTCTCCCGTCCAGCCCAGTCGCTCGTCACGCTGCGGACAATCGGTCGGAACATTCAGAAAATTGTCCCTTTGTCCCCAAAGTGCATTCTGATAGATTTTTGAAACAATCGGGTCGGAGCATTCAAAGCTGCCTGTACTCTTAAGGTCGGAATACATCGCCTCTGCTGTAATATCAACTATCTCTGCCTCGCCCTCAACCGTAATTTCGGCATATCTGAATCCATGATAGGTAAACAGCGGACGGAAGTATTCATCGCCGTTTCCCGACAATATATATGTATCTGTTGCCTCAGCCTTTCGGAGATTTTCGGTATAAAGCTTTCCATTCTCAAGCAGCTCGCCATGCCTTATAACAACCCTTGCTCCGCATTTTCCGCGAAAAACACAGCTTAAAACGCCTGCTATATTCTGCGTCACATCATATATGAAGGTGCCGTTTTCCTGCGATACCAGCACCGGCTTAAAGGTATGCTTTACCACAATAGGCGGAACGATTGTTTCCTCAAGATAGAGATTTCTTGAAAACTTAAACACCGTTTCCTCCGCATAATCCCACGCGGAGTCATCATAAGCGGCTTGGGAAAAATTTCCGAGACACAGGCGGTTATCCACAAATTCGCCCATGTATATGTCACTTCTCCTTATCGCCCCCGAAGACGCCCTCCATGTTTTGTCGGAGGAGATTTCTTCAAGCTCTCCGTTCTCATATTCTATCCTTATCAGAGCGGTAAACTCAATGCGGTCGCTGTAGCCGTTACGCTTAAAGGTATAGTTTGAGCCTATATGTCCTACAGCCCAGCCGTCACCCAAAACAACGCCTATTGCATTGCTTTCCAAAAGCCTTTCGGTTATATCGTACCTGATAAATGGCAGCTTTTTCGAGTAATCCACCCAGCCGGGAGATAAGTATTCGCCCGACAACGGCTCTCCGTTTAAGTATATCTTAAAAACTCCGAGTGCTGATGCAAAAAGCGTTGCTTTTTTAACTCTGCCTGCCGTTTTAAAGCTGCGTCTGAAATACGGCGAGGGATTGCCATACTTGTCATCGGCGGTTTTGTATTCTCCTGTTTTGTATGTAATCCATTTTGAATCAAACAGCATAGTTTACCTCTTTCTTATACTTTTTAATAATCAAGCTCTTTTTTTAATAAATCAATCATTATGCCGGTGTTAAGCTCCATCGCATCAATGGGATAAATCTCTTTTATATATCCGTGATAAAATTTATTTTTAAAATATTCCATAATCTCTTCTCTTGATTTTTCAGCCTTAAGCATTGCGGCTATGTCGGCAGCGGTTTCAGCCGCACTTTCCTTTGCTCTTTTAAGATAAAGCTTGGTTTTATCGTTATCAAGAAACCCGTAATGCGGAACAAGGATATTCTCAATGTCAAGCTTTTCAACCCTTGCGATTGAGTCAAGCGTCATTTGGTATCCCACAAGATAGGAAGGCACAACCTCCCTACTACCGTCAAAAACTCCGATGGTTTCGCAGCCCAAAAGCAGTTTGAGTCTTGGGCAATAATACCCAATCGAGCATTTTGTATGCCCCGGAAGATTAAGTGCGATAAATTCCAGGTCTCCCGCCTTTATCACATCTCCGTCCGAAACAGGAATATCAACCCTTAGCTCATCAATCAGGTCTTCATAACTGTCAACGTCGCATTTTTTCGCAAATTTATTGTCAAGGTCACGCATTACCGCCTTTGCAGATGGCTTAGCAAAAATTTTTGCCGCATATTCTCCTGCAACAACCTTTGCACCACGCCAATACCTTAGTGCATAAGCAGAGCCTAACGCATGGTCATAATGAGAATGAGTAAGAAATATATAGTTAAGCTTACGCTCCCCAAGTATAGCCTTAATTTTATCCGCCACACTGTAGCCCGTAAACGCAAAGCCCGAATCATACATAATAGCCGTATTTCCGTCATCAATAAGGAACGCACTGTCCCCGGGATTAACCCTTACATCTGTAATTTTAAGCTTGTCCATTTGTTTCCACCTCCCGGCTATTATAGCACAGATGAACTTAAATGTAAATATTTCTATTATCTTCCATGTCTGTATTTTAATAAATATCCCCGTATTGTGGGATATTTCATTGTATAACGAAAAATAACAACCTTCAAGAACAGAAGGTTGCCATTTCATGCTTGTAAGCCCTGAACGCTCAGGCAATTCTTACTTGCAAAACTTTTCCACATAATTATTTATAGCATTATCGATTATCTTTAGCGATGCCTCGCGGTTACTAACCTCGTTGACCGCGGTTGTTTTATTCTCCAGATTTTTATATACCTTAAAGAAATGGCTCATTTCATCAAAAACGTGACTTGGCAGCTCGCTGATGTCCTTATACATATTATAATTAGGGTCATTAAACGGAATTGCGATAATTTTTTCATCGTTTCTTTCGTTATCAATCATGGATATGACGCCAATAGGATATGCACGCACCAAGGTCATTGGTTCAATCTGCTCCGAGCACAGCAAAAGCACGTCCAGCGGGTCATTATCATCGCCGTAGGTACGCGGAATAAATCCGTAGTTTGCCGGATAATGAGTTGATGTATATAAAATTCTGTCAAGAAGAAGATATCCTGTTTCCTTATCAAGCTCATACTTTTTCTTGCTTCCTTTTGATATTTCGATAACGCAAATAAAATCATCTGCATTTATTCTCTTTGGTGAAATATCGTGCCATATATTAGACATAAAAACGCTCCTTTCATTTGACAGTAGTAATTCTATCATAAAATTTATAAGAAGTAAATACTTATCAGCTTTTATTAATAATATTTTACCTCAGAATTCGGATTTTAAAATATGTATCTGAGTACATTTTTGGCTTTCTTTTGCTCATACATTTCCATGTCGGCACGAATAAAGGCATTGTCCATATCTAATTTATACTGTTTATAAAGCCCCTGATATAATCAAGTAAAAATCCGTTGAATTTTACCTCAAGCACGACGTTGAACTTATCCATGACAGGATTTTCTGATTATAAGCTGAAATTTCATCACAATGCACATCTTTACGCTACACTTTTAAGCCATCATTCTCGCTTTCACTCTCAATCCGCTCGGTTTCCGCATTATTTTTCTCCGCTGTGGTATCGGCAACCTTCGGCACATCAGACAGATTTTGAAGCTCTTTGATATTCCTAACAACATTTTCCATTCTTGCTTCTTTTTCTGTCTTAACCAAAAGGTCATCATCGTTAATTTCCTTAATTACATCTTCGCATATTTCTACTAATGAGTTTAATTTTTCAATAGGCACTCCGTATTTTCGGGCAGTAGAGTTGAATAAAGCCCTTACGATAAACAAATTGTTGGGGCTGTCTTCGGTGATGTATGACTTAACTCCCTTTTTTATTTCATCATTCGCTTTATTGATTAATTGTGATATTTCTTTCCTTACCTCTGCTTTTCCATTTAATTCTGTAAATAATTTTTTGAAGAAGTTGATGATTTTTGTGCCGAAAAATATAAGAAAAGTTACAATTAAGGTAACGATAACACCACTTATAATTTCATTAAGATACGCCAATAAGATCACCTCTTATTGGTGATTATATCATTAATTGGATAAAAAAGCAATATTTTGTTGATTATTATATTTTATTTTCTGTAGCCTTCTATTTAGGGATGCATTCTGACGGATTTATTCCGTAATATTTTTTAAACTCACGGTTAAAAAAGCTTGCGTCGTTAAAGTTGGTTACGATTGCAGCCTCTATAACAGTAAATTCCCCGCTTGAAAGCATTTCGTGAGCTTTTTTCACACGCAGCATATTTCTGTATTTGACAGGCGACATTCCCTTGATTTTTTTAAACAGTCTGCGGAACATACATTCTTTAAGACCACACATTCTCGCAAGCTCCCCCGTCGAAATATCCGACATATAATTATTTTCAAGGAATAGTATCGTTTTGTAAATTCCCGAATGTTGTTTTTTCAGGCTCTTGCTTTCAAAATCGGCAGTAAGCTGAAAGCAGAGATTGTAAAAAAGAGATTTGCTTTTAATACCGTATCCAAGTGAGCCGAAGGACCAGACTTTATGTATTTCATTAAATAGGTCAAAATATTTTTTTGAGGAATCATGTATCAGCAAGGTGATTCTGTCCGCAATAGATAAAAGCCTGTTTTCCTCATCAAACATCATAAAATTAACCGATATATATTCACCACTCTCCGCCGTGTCCCACATCGAGGTATAGGTTATGTCATAAGGCAGATAAACAATATCTCCTGCCGAAAAAGACTGCTCCTTTTTAGTATTTGAGTCAAAAATAATCTTTCCTTTTACAATATAGAAAAATCTGTCGTGCAAAACACAGTTATGGCTGCACACAAAGGGCACCGGAGGCGTTACAGTATTTGAAATTGTATGCAGATTTTCAAGCCTGAAATCAGTCTTCATAAGCTCCTTGAATTTTTCGTACATATCCCATACCTCCTTTTACTCAAATTATACAACAAAAATACCGTTTTGTCTATAGCAAAAAGAATAATTATAGTATATTATTTCTCTATAAAAGAGACATTTTACGAGGTGGTTAAATGAAAGTAAACATAGGCATAGTAGGCTTCGGCGAATTTTCTGAAAGCTTTTTAGATATATGGCTTCAGCATCCGGGCGTAGGTAAAGTAGTCGGTGCGGAGCTTATCGCCGACCGAAGAAAGCATATTTCAGAAACTTACGGTATTGAAATGTATTCATCATATGATGAAATGCTCGAAAAGGTGCCCGAACTTAATTGCGTGGGAATTTTTTCACAGCGGCATCAGCATGGTCCAATGGTAATTCAGGGGCTTAAATCCGGGAAACACGTATTTTCTGCCGTTCCGATGGGCTGTACCGAGGAAGAGGTAATGGAAATACTGAAAATCGCAGAGGAAAAGCGGCTCATATATATGATGGCGGAAACCTGCTACTACTTCCCTTGTGCAGTCTGGTGCAGAGAAAACTACCAAGCCGGAAGATTTGGCAAATTTGTTTACGGCGAATCGCAGTATTATCATGATATTATGGATATGTACGGCTCGTTCTCCGCACAGGGCGATAATTGGAAGAGAATTGCCGGTATTCCGCCCATGTATTACGCAACTCATTCCATGTCTATGCTTTTTTCGGCAATAGACCAATATCCGCTTGACGTAACCTGCTTTGGTTATGAGGATACAGAAGGCGATGGAATTTACGGCAAGGGAAATAATGACTGGGACAATCCCTTTAGCAACGAAACCGCAATCCTTAGAATGAGCGGCGGCGGAATCGCTCGTATTAATGAATTCAGACGCTGCGGTAACGTAAGACCGACATCATATATCACAGGCTTATACGGCGACAAAGGGGCATATGAGGGCAGCGGAAATCAGCATCTTTTTAGCAGAAACGTACCTCAAAATGGCGAGTTCACCTCAGAAACAGTCAGTGATGAAATCAACACCTTCAATTTTGTCAATAACAAGGGCAAAATGCGTGAGGAGGACGGCCGAACCGATTATTTCTATATGATGGGCTTTTCAAAAATACACAACCTCAAAAGACTTCCGCAAAATTTATTGACCATCGACCAAAACGCACACGTTAATGCCGTTATGGGGCACAACGGCTCACACATATTCTTGGTAGATGATTTCGTAAGAGCTGTTATAACAGGAAAACTGCCGCCCGTGAACCCATGGATGGCGGCTACATATACCATTACCGGAATAAAGGCACACGAAAGTGCAATGCTGGGCGGCAAAACACTTAAAATTCCATATGTAGGAAAAGCTCCCGATGATTGGGGAACAATAGATTTTGACGAAAAGCCTTATTGATATACCTGTAAAGGAGCGTGATTTAATTGGCAAAAATAAGCTGCTGCATAGATATGATGTATTCATACTGCGATTTTTACGACCGCTTTGGCGAGGTCAAAAAAAGCGGTATTAATACGGTCGAATTTTGGAAATGGACCAACAAGGATATTGGCAGCATACGCAATCTTTTGGACAGTGAAAATATGTCCGTTTCCGTTTTCAATATTGATTCTGCGAACGAAAACCTTTCATATGACTTATCACGAGGTATTTTAAATGCGGGAAGATGTGATGACTTTTTAAAAGCACTTTCCGAGAGTATACCTGTTTATAAAAAGCTGAAAGCCTCGGCAATGATTGTCTTAATCGGCGAAAATGCGAAATACAGTGAGGAGAATGTTTTAAAATGCCTTATGGCGGCAAAACCGATTGTTGAAAAGGAAGATGTTACTCTCATAATCGAGCCGCTCAATGACATTGACCGAAAAAACTACTCAATGCCTTATGCAAAGCCGATATTTGAGCTTTTGAAAAAAGTCGGCAGTACCAATATAAAAATGCTGTATGACATTTATCACCAAAATATGATGGGTGATTTTAATTTAGATGAGGTTTTAAAGAACATTGATTTAATCGGTCATTTTCATGTTGCAGACGCTCCCGGCAGGCATGAGCCGGGCACAGGTAATGTGGATTATGTAAGCATAATCCGCGAAATCAATAAAACTGATTACGCCGGTTTTATTGGTTTGGAATATAGAAGCACAAAACACGACGGCGAAACTTTGGGATTTTTAAAGGAGGCAGAAAATGTTTAAAGTATGCATAATAAGCTGCGGAATGATTGCAAATTCGGCACACATTCCGGCATTCAAAAGCTTTCCCGATGACTATGAAATTGTCGGCGTTTGCGATATAAATGAAACGGCCGCAAGGGAAACTGCGAAAAGGCACGGCATCAACTGCTTTTATACCGATGCAGAAACTATGTTGAAGGAGCAAAAGCCGGATGTGGTTTCGGTTTGTGTACCAAACTGTTTCCATAAAGAATACACATTAATGGCTCTTTCCTACGGTGCAAATGTGCTGTGCGAAAAGCCGCTTGCGGTTACATATAGTGACGCAGTGGAATTGTTTGATACCGCTAAGAAAAACGGAAAAATTTTAATGGCGTGCCAGAGTATGCGTTTTACTCCCGACCGCCTGGCGGCAAAAAAGCACCTTGATGAAAACGGCACTGAAGACATTTACTACGGCGAGCTTTCAAGAATCCGCAGACGAGGAATTCCGTTCTGGGGTACATTTCATATGAAGAAAATAAGCTGCGGCGGTGCTTTTATTGACATCGGCGTGCATATGCTGGACGCACTTGTGTGGCTTATGGGAAACAAAAAAGTAAAATCTGTCCGTGCGGTCACAATGCAAAACCACAAGGACGAAATTGGCTCTTTGGAATCAAGCGGTGCATTAACGGGAAATGTGGATAATATCAGAAAATTTAATCCCGACGAAATGGACGTTGAGGATTTTTCAAGCGGTATAATCACCTTTGAAAATAATGCACAGGTGTCCTTTAAGGTTGCGTGGGCTGCAAATATGCCCGAAGCGTCAGATATACGCTTAATTGGCAAAAAAAGAGGAGTTTATCTTCCTGAATGTAAAATATATTCAGGCGAAAACTCCGAAGAACACCTTATGCCCACCAAAATTCCTTATGACTCAAAATTCCCTGGACATATTTTCCTTGCCGACAACCTGAGAAAGGCTTTAAAAGGCGAAGAAAGCCCGATAGTAACGCCGGAGGAAACAATTAACGTTTCCGCAATAATCGACCTCTTCTACCGTTCTGCAGAGCTTGGTCGTGAGATATTTATGGAGGAATTAAAATGATAAAATCAGTAATAATCGGATTTTCACATATGCATGTAAACGAAATCGCACTGTATATTCATGAGCAGCCGGATTTTGAGCTTTGTGCTATTGCAGATTGTGCGGAAAACACAGAGGAAATCCCGCCGCTTCGGTACACACCGAAGTGGAACATGGAAAATGTAAAAAACAACTACTGCAGCAAGGTTTATGACGACTACAGAGTAATGCTTGACGAGGTCAAGCCGGATATTGCATTCATCATGGCCGAAAACTGTAAAAAGCCCGAAATAGTCACAGAATGTGCAAAAAGAGGCGTGAATGTTTCAATAGAAAAGCCTATCGCGGTAAGTCTTGATGAAGCAAAAAAAATAGAAGAAAGCGTAAAAAAATATAGCATTGAGGCAGTCGTAAACTGGCCCGTTGTGTGGCGTAAATACATTCTTAAAATGAAAGCTGCACTCGACAAAAAAATCGTTGGAGAGCCGATTAAATTACGATATATAAACGGTCACACAGGACCTTTGGGAAAAGGTGCCAAGCACAGAGGCGTTTCGGAAAATGCCGAGGAAATGACCGACGAGCAGCGTGCAAAAACGTGGTGGCATAAATCACAGCTTGGAGGCGGCGTATACCTCGATATTTGCTGCTACGGTTGCTTTTTCTCGGAATGGTTTTTGGGCAGCGGTGCAACAAGCGTGGTCTCGGTCGGAGAAAATCTTAACACTCCCTTTGGCGATACCGAGGACAATTTTGCCGCAGTTATCCGCTATGACGGAAAAATGTCGGTAATTGAGGGAACATGGTCAACTCCGAGAGCCGTTATCCCTTCAGGTCCGATGGTGCTTTGCACCGATGGCGTTATAATGTGCACGGGCGGTGCGGAAAATCAGCCCGACGTTAAAGCATATGATATTTACGGAAACGAAATTGAGCTTCCCGATATCGAGGTTGGTGATGAATTTAAAAATATGCCGTGGCAGTATGCAAATTATAAAATATACGGCAAAGAAATCCATCCGATGCTGACACTAAAGGAAAATATGAAGGTTATGTCAATTTTAGACGCAGCCATAAAGAGTTCCGCAAGCAGAAAAGAGGAAGAAATCCGTGATTAAAGGACTGATAACCGATATACAACGGGCATCTATTCACGACGGATACGGAATACGCACAACTATCTTTTTCAAGGGCTGTCCGCTTTCCTGCCCGTGGTGCCACAATCCCGAATGCATATCTTTTGAAAAAGAAATTTTACATTATCCCGAAAAATGTATTGGCTGCGGAAAGTGCAGCGAAGGCTGCTTTGCCGGTGCAAAAGTAGTTTGCGGCAAGGAATATACGCCAGATGAGCTGCTTTGCGAAATTCTTCTTGATAAGGACTACTACGGCGAAAACGGAGGAGTAACATTTTCAGGCGGCGAGCCGCTGGCACAAAAGGATTTTTTGAAGGAAATAATCAGACTGTGCAAAAACTCCGATATAGGCTGTGCTGTCGAAACCTCGCTTATATACTATGATGAGGACATTTTTAAAAATCTTGATTTCATAATGGCAGACCTAAAAATATGGGACGGCGAGCTACACAAAAAATATTTAGGGACAGATAATTATAATATAAAAGAGCATTTCAAAATGCTTGACAAGCTGAATATTCCGATTATTTTGAGAACACCTGTAATCCCCCGAATAAATCAGGAGATAGATAAAATATCAGAATTTTCAGGGACACTAAAAAACGTGGTTGCATATGAGCTTTTACCTTATCATTCATTAGGCACTGCAAAGGCAAAAGCACTATGCAAGCCAATAACAGAATTTGAAATCCCGTCAAAGGAATATATGAAGGAGCTTAGTAAATATGCTTACATACGCTGACAGATTAAAATCAATGAGGGACACAAAAATCCGGCATACACTTGCAAAAAGAGAACAAAACGGCTATACCGACCTTGATGACTTTGGTACAGTTCCCATCACTCCCGAATATGAAGTGGAGCCGTGGTATAACAGCTCAAACGGCAGCTTTTACGGCTATGATGGAATGAGCGAAAACTTCTGCCGCGTAATTGACGCACATCCTGCATATGTCGATCCCATGGAAATGCTGTGCGGTAGGTGGCGTGATATGCTGGTAAATTACCGCGGCGACCTTCACTATATGCCGGACTGGCTGAAAAAAAGACCAAAAACTATGGAATTTATGAAAACTGCAACGAATCAATGGTCAAAGCGTTGGGACGAACAGCGGTTTCCTTATGATGACCTGAAGCCATTTCAGGAAAAATACAACATTCAGACAGGAATTGACGGCGATGCCCATTTTGCCTGTGACTACCGCATCGGATTCAGACTTGGATTCGGCGGATTTTTGGATAAAATAGAAAAATACAGAAAAATCAACCCCGAAAAGCAGTACTTTTACAACGCCGAAGAAAAGGTTGTCAAGACGATAATAAGGTTTATAGACAGGCATATTGAGGAAATAGAAAGACAAATCAAAACAGAAAAAAGAACTGAAATCAAGGCAAGTCTTGAAAAAATGCTTGCCGTCAATAAAAATATCAGACTCGACGCACCGAAAACCTTTCATGAGGTATGTCAATGGACGGTATATTTTAATTGTGCGTCAAGAATATATACCCGTGACGGGGCAGGCTTTCAGCTTGATGGACTGCTTCTTCCTTATTACGAAAACGACATTAAAAACGGAATCTTAGATGATGAAACAGCGAAGTTTTTAATAGCAAATCTTTTGCTTACCGACCCGCACTATTACCAAATTTCCGGCGTAAATGAAAATGACGAGGATATGACAAATCACCTTTCCTATCTGATTTTGGAGGCTGCGGATTCTATTAATATTGCCTGCAATCTTACGGTGAGAGTGCATGAAAACTGTGACAAAGAGTTTTTGAAGAAGGCAGTTTATTATCTCTTGAAAAACAAAAATGGCTGGCCAAGATTTTGTAATGACAAAGCTTTAGCCGAGGGCTATATGCGAAACGGAATTGACAAAAGGACTGCAAGAGAACGGATTGCTGTAGGCTGCAACTGGATGTGTGTTCCTGGCAAGGAATTTCCCATGAACGATACCGTGAAAATTAATATTGCAAAAGTCTTTGACGTTGCACTTTCCGAAATGAAGTCCGAAAAAAACAAATCAACCCAAAGGCTCTATGAAATATACAAGAAGCATCTGAAAAAGGCAGTCGAGGTTACTGCGGCAGGCATTAATCTGCACCTTGAACATCAATGGGAGGTAACTCCTGAGCTTGTTATGAATTTGATGATGGAAAATTCTATAGAACTCGGCGAGGACATTTCAAAATGTGCAGAGCTTTACACAGTCGGCGTAGACGGTGTCGGATTGGCGGTTGTGGCAGACTCCTTCGGTGCTCTTGAAACAAGAGTGGAAAAGGAAAAGCTGCTCACTTGGGATGAGGTTTATACTGCCCTTGACAGTAATTTTGCGGACGAAAGAATACGGCTTATTTTAAGCTCCACACCCAAATACTGTCATGGCGGAACACTCTCTGACCTTTGGGCAAAAGAGCTTACAAAAAGCTGGACAAACGCTGTTAAGGAACAGAAAATGCCAAAAGGGCGACAGCTCATTCCCGGCTGGTTTTCCTGGGCAAGAACGATTGAATACGGAAAAAATGTAGGTGCAACGCCGAACGGACGCCGCAGCGGCGAGCCGGTTTCTCACGGTGCAAATCCCAATCCTCATTTTCGAGGTGACGGTGCAGCCACTGCACAGGCAAGCGGAATTGCATCAGTTCAGTGCGGCTACGGCAACACTGCACCGCTTCAGCTTGAATTTGACCCGCAGGTGGCAGCAGACGAAAAGGGCGTTGAGGTTGTGTTAAACCTTATCGAAACACATTTCAGACAGGGCGGCACACTGATTAATATAAACGTGTTAGACGGAGAAAAGCTTTTGGAGGCACATAAAAATCCTGACCTCCACCCCGACCTTGTTGTTCGTGTAACAGGCTTTACGGCATATTTTGCAAGCCTTTCACCCGAATTTCGTCAGCTCGTTGTGGACAGATTTTTAAGCGAACTGTAGGCGGCAGAAAATACAACTGTATCAGCACTGCTGATTGACGCTTATTAATATTTTAATATATGGTCATTCACGCAAAAGCACTGACAAAAGTCTTGATTTTGTCAGTGCTTTATTTCCATATACAGGAATTTTTCAAATGCCTCTCAAAACCGCAGTAAATCTGCATTTTTCGTCCTTTTTTTCATTGACAATATTACTCAAAAATGCTATAATTATAAGTGGAATTATTCAGGTTTTTAAGGGGTGTATTTTATGACTTATGTACTCATAATGCTTGCGGCACTTGCACTGCTTCTTTTTATAAATAATCCGCAAAGCAAATACACCTATAAATTCCTGTTCATTATACTCAGCTTTTGTCTTGTCATGATTACAAGCATTTTTTTATCATCTAAGTCTCTGACCTATCAATACACAGGAAATCCGCTGTATACCTTAGACTATAATTTTTATATGCAGCTGTCTCAGGTCAAGCTGAACTACTACTTTCTTATAAGACTGCTGCATTTCAGCCTGATTCTCTACGCACTCGTATGCATGCTGTTCACTCTTGATTTTCTGCCTCATAAGTACAACAGAAGAATTTCTTTAACTGCGGTTTTCTGCCTGATATATTTTGTAACACAGCAGCCATCTGTAAGCACATGGGTTTATCAGACAATATATTATCATTCCCTTCCGCCGTGTCTTTTCATTGTATGGAACACTGTCCGCAACGGAGCAATAATACTGCTTATTTTAAACGTATGCTATAACAATCTTATCCTGTTTAACGCATACCGCTCAACCACCATATGGCTGAGAAAATGGCAGATATTTTCATATAACATTTATATGCTTTCCCTTAATGTGCTTTACATGTTTTTCCTTTTACAGAACACCGTATGGAGTACGGATACCATTAAAATTTCTCAGCTTTTGCTTTCCTTTACAGGGCATCCTTATTTCATGTCGGGTAACACGTATATCATGCTTGGAGTATTTACACTCTTCATAACCGCATTCATGATATTTTCAGTATTCCATTATAAAACCTTCGGTTCAATTATCAAGGTAAAAAGCTTCTTTTTAAACAAAAGTGCTGCAAAAACAAAGAAACAGCTGCGTACTTATTTCCACTCATTTAAGAATCACTTACTGACAATACAGGCATTAAGCGGACAAGGCCTTAGCACTGACTCACCAAAGCAGAAGGATGAAATTTTTAAAACAATAAGCAGCCTCTCGGAAAACACCATGAGTATAATTACAACAACCCTTAACTCCTTCGACTATATCGACCTTGATGAAAATAATGATGACATTATCAGCTGTATTGAAACCGCCATATCAGGGATAAACTTACCTGAAAATATAAAGATATACCGCAGATACAATACAAACATGAAAATGCTGACCTTTGACTATTACCATCTTACCGAGATGTTCAAAAATATACTTCGCAATGCAGCCGACGCGATTATTGCGGCAGAAAAAACAGACGGAGAGATCACAGTTTTCTTAAATTCCGACCGCGATATCGTTGAGATAAGCATATCCGACAACGGCATTGGTATGGACGCAAAAACACGCAAAAAAATGTTCCGTCCGCTGTTTACTACAAAAGTGAAAAAGGACTACTGGGGTGTCGGAATGTTTTATGTACATAAGGTTATAAGCTCACATGGTGGATTTATACGGGTTTTAAGCACTCCCGGTCAGGGAACACAAATCAGTATTTTCTTTCCCTGTGATGTAAAACAAAAGCATTGCCTGCGGAAAGGATGATATTATATGCAGGAAAAAATACGTATTCTGATAGCCGATGATAATGAGGCTATACAAACTCATTTTCAAAATATATTAAATCAGCGTGATGATATTGAAGTTTGCGGTCTTGCGTCTTCAGGACGCGAGGCGGTGCAGCTTGCCGACACCTTAAAGCCGGACATTATTCTGATGGATATACAAATGGAAAGTGAGCTTGCGGGAATTGAGGCAATAGGCGAAATCAAGAAGCTGCACCCCGAAATTTCCATTATTGTCTGCACAATGTATGATGACGATGATTATATATACGAGGCTTTCGGCAACGGTGCAACCGATTATATTACAAAATCCAGCCCATCATCAATGGTGCTTAACTCTATTTACAGCATAAACAAGAACCGTTTCCGATTAAATGAGCAGATTGCAAGCAGGCTTCTTCTGCAATTCCCAAAAATATACAAGCGTAACCAAAGCCTTTTATATTCTGTCAGCATAATATCCAAGCTCAGCAAAAGCGAATACGAAATTCTAAAATATATCCACGACGGACTAAGCTACCGCGAAATCGCCGCTCTGCGGCATGTTGAGGAGCCAAGCATACGCGTGCAGATAAGCCGCATACTGAAAAAATTCAATAAGCCGTCCACCAAGGAGCTGATGAAGGAGCTTGATGCACTTTCCTTCTTTGATATATACGATAACTGATGTAAAAAACGCTGTTCACCGTAAGTGAACAGCGTTTTTCAAATTCCGTCAAAAGCTGTAAGCCGTTTTACTAATTCCTCAAATATATTATCTCTATCCACCCAATATACATAGCGTATCAAGCGGTTTTCATATTGATTCTGCTTAATATATCCGGGAAGGGACACCAGTCGGCTTTTCATAAATCTTTCCTCATCGTCCATAAGCCACGCAACCGCCGGAACATCCCATAAAACTCTGCTCCATGGTCTGCCCTTAGCATAGCTTTCCGCCTCAGAAATTGTATATCCTGCGATATAATCGCAAAGCTTGTTTTTTCCCAAAAGCCAATACTCAAGCTCCGGCTTTGTAACTCGCAGTTCGCTCGTAACGCCCATTCCCGGCACTTGAACTATCGGTGCACCCGAATTAAATACAATTTTTGACGCTGTAAAATCCTGATTTAAATTAAATTCATACGGCGTTCCCCAGTCGCTGCCGTTTCCGCACATGCACACAACCACAATATTTTCACTTATTTCCGGTGCCATCAAAAGTGCGGACGCAAGATTGGTAAGGCAGCCTATTGTGATTACATACAGCGGCTTTTGCGGACTGTACAGCCTGGCAAGCCGAACAAGGTCCTCGGCTACCTCGGAGGGCTGCGGCTCTTTATGCGATTTCAGATAATCCGTGCTCCCTCTCATTACTCTTTTCCCCATCTGCCACATATTTGCAAGGTCAAGAATGTGCAAAATCTCCTTATAGCTTTTTTCCATTCCTTCTTTAGGGCTGTCTGCCTTTTTATTCACAACATGCTTTGCAAAAAACGGTGCCGCATATATTGCTTTTATATTTATTTTATCCTGACAAAACAGCATATATGCTATTGCGTACTGGTCATCAATCTCATTATATGCGTCTGTATCAAGAACAGCGTCTATCGTACCGCGGGGTACATTAAGATTTTTAATATATTGTTCCTCTGTCATTTTCCTGACCTCTCTTGAATTAATATTCCAAAGGCTCTGTAAGCGGCTTTTGTCCATCATTCCAGATAAACTGCTTTACTGTGTCGTCGCTTAATATTTCGCCATCGAATAAATTTTTATTCAAAACAAACGGACGGTTTTTGTATAGAGTAAAGCAGTCATAGCTTGCAGCCTTCAATCCGCCGTCATTGGTATATAATGCCGTTACAGCCACTGCAGGCAGCTTATCCTGTATAAAGCTCCATATTTTAAAGCCTCCGGTAAAACCGCTGTCCATGCTCCCTTTAGTGTCTTCTAAAATAAGCTTTTCATCACTGTATTTTTCATACTCATAGATAAAGGTTCCCGATGAAGTTCCTATATACAGCCTCGGGTATATCGGATGAAATTTCACAGTCCACACATCGCGGCTGCCCGTAAGACCCTCAACCTGCCTCCAGCTTGCACCGCCGTCAAAACTCTCAAAAAGTCCCGATGAAACCGAGCAGGTCTTGCCGTCTACGCCGCCTGCCGCAAGATGATTTGGGTTTTTGGGATTTTGTGCTATATCATATATAGCCAAAGTATCACCGGCACTTTCGGTTATACCGTTATTTGCATCTTTTACGCCCTCTTTGGTAACTATCTTTATTCCGCCGGAAAATGTTCCTGCCCACAATTTATCCTCCACAGCAATATCTGCATGAATATTCTGACAGCCGTAAACATAATCGTTTACAAACAACGTCCATGTTTTTCCGGCATCGTCCGATACATATATCTGCTCCGATGATGACAGTGCATAAACCTTATCGCCGTCAAATGGCGATACCGCCTTAATCTTCATATCTAAAGATGTCCAGCTTTCACCATTATCATAGCTTACTCTGTTTCCGGCATAGATAATATCCGGATTTTTTGCGTTAAACATAAGGGCCTCTGTCTGCACACCCTCCGAGCCTTCAAGCTCTGCAAAGGTTTTTCCGCCGTCTAAGCTTTCCTTTATGATTGACGTACTCCAGCTTCCTATAGAAATCAAAATTCTCTGACTGTTTCGAGGGTCTCTCGCTGTACTATATACAGTTTTTTTACCGTTGTATCTTGCCCCGTTATAGTCCTCCATAGGCGAATAATCCACCGGCAGATATGAGTTTGCAACCGTCTCGCCAGTTGTTGCAACCATGCCTTTATCCACCGCAGAAATTATTACAGAATCAGGATTTTCCTCGTCAAACAAGAAGTGTCTTGCACGGAAAGCCGAAAAACCGCTTGAGCTTGGCGTAACCTTCAAAATGCTGTCCGAAACTGTACCCTTATACACCTCTCCGTCCATTGCGATAATAATACTGCCATCCTTAAACGCATCTGCTCCCTCGGAATAATAGCCGCTGTTCTCCTGAACAAATGCATTTGTCTTGTCAAACTCAGGACGGCGGAAGGTTTCGCAGCCGTCTGTACTGTAAAAGAAATTATTGGACGTCATATTTGTCATAATGCCAAGAGCGTCACCAAACGGCATTAAAAACGCAAAGCTTCCAGATGCACCTATCTCGGATTTTGTTTTTATACAGCTCCAGCTTTCGCCACTGTCACTGCTTTTGTAAAGGTAGCTGCTGCTCACCGCATACAAAGCGTCCTTAAAACCTGCGACTGACAAAATATTTGACACAAGACCACTTGATACCTTTGTCCATGCCCCGTCGTTTAAGATGTATATATAATCGTTTGTAGCCGCATACAGACAGCCGTTTTCATAATACAAGGAATTAATTGTCATATCCGTAAGACCGATATTAGTCCATGTTTTACCAAGGTCATCACTTTGATACACACCGCCGCTGCAGCTTGTACCATCAATCTCGATTTCACTGTATGCTCCGGCATAGATAGTTCTTATGCCGTTTTCCGGGTCTGCGAATACTATACTTTCATTTCTGCTTCCGCCAAAGCCACAGCTTAAAACCTGCTCCCATGTTTCACCTGAATCCTCACTTCGCCACAATCCCTCAAACGGTGACTGCCACGTTGTGCTATGAGAAGATGCCGCTGCAAAAGCAATATTTGCATCATCGGGATAAAACTCTATATCGGTAATACCCGTAGCATAAAATCCCAATCCTGCAGCATGCCAGCTGCTGCCCGCATCATCACTTTTATATATGCCGCTTGTATCAGTACCTAAAAGCACCTTATTTTCGTCAGACGGAGCAATAGCAATTCCCCATACCATCTGACCGCCCTCGCCGCCTTTAATACCGCTTTCAAGCTGCTCCTCGGTTGTTAAGTGCCAGTTTGCCATCCACGGAGCTGTATAGGTCGCCGTAAAGTCATTTATTCTGTCCGAAATACCGTAGGTAAAGCTGTCGGTATAGATAACCTTGCCGTTATCGTCCAAAACCGCCGCTTCATACACGCCCGGCTCTGTGTTCATAACATATTCAAATTCAAAGCTACCGTCAGTTATCGTGCCTTGGTCGATATGCACCACCGCATTGAAATCTCCGCTTGCTGCATATTCCTTATATGTAATGTCGGGTCCGACAACAGCAAGTGTTATCCTGCCTGTTTTTGAGTCTGTCTTACCCGAAACAGTTACATCATTTTCATAAACTGTTACAATATCAGCTTCCTTCAAAATTGCACTATTAAATGCAGCTGCCGCACCGACTGCGGCAATCGCTGCTGCAAAAGCCGTTATCCAAATTTTTCTATTCATTATTAATCTCCGTATTGCGGTGCAGGAAGGCACGATAACCCTCCTGCACGCCGTAATGCTTATTTTATATTAATTTTTATTCCCATACCGTAGTCAAAGCTTCCGTTCAACATAGATGAATACTGCGGTATTGTTGTTTCAACAACATTTCCTTCGCTGTCTGTATAGTCCGCCTTAATCTCAGAAACATAGTTTGCGTGAACATGACCGTGGAAGACTCCCTTGATTACGTCGGCGTTATGGTAAATCAGCTCCAAAACAGCCTTAGTACCCTTAACCTGATCATAATTTTCTTGACCCGATATTGTGTTAAACCACACATTACCCTGCTGTGTTTTGTAGTTGATATACTTATTAATTGTATTCACGTATCCGATGGAATTTTCGTCATTTAAGTCGCCCGTTATAAAGCCCTCCTGAGTTGTAGCGTCCTCATCATTCGTACACATACCCTCATGCTTCATAATGAAGATATACTTTCCGTTTGCTTTAGCGTCAGCAATATCTGCCGCAAGCTTATCGTGAATACCGTCGCTGTAATAATACTGACCGTTTCTTGAATCGTCCATATACACAACCTTTATCGGTGTATTTGGTACATCGTAGCTTGCATAAGTAATGTCATTCGGATACATACTGGAAAGAACTTTCTTTGCCGCACTCTGGTTAAATTCTTTTGAGCTTCTTCCGTTCATTGTATAAACAACATAATCATGGTAGCCAAGGGCAACAAGCATATCCGGGTCCTTATCGAACAGGACATCCTTAGCTATATCAAGGCTTCCGTAAGAGAAGAAGTCAACCGTATCGCCCACAGACATTGTATAGTCAAACATTGAGGCATATTCCATCATAGTCTGTGCAGACTGATAGTGCCTGCGTATCGGATTAACAGAATCCTTACGTTTTTTAGCAGTATACATAATTTCCGGATCTTCATAGTCAAGTCCGTCCATGTACTTAAAGTGCTGGTCACCATAGGAAATAAACTCAAGCGGCTCATCAATTCCTAAGTCAATAGTTGTTTCCATAAACAAAGTACCCGAGTAATTTGTCTGGTGTGCCGTCTCGCCATGCGATGTCTGCTGTTCTTCACGGTAGCCTACAGGAGTTTCACCGTATTCCTCATGTGCACTGCGTGCTGCGTCAGTTAAGTCTGTCCTTTGTGCCGCCTTTGCAACAGCGTAAAGGTTTGATGACTTTTTATTTGTATATTCCGTTCTTTCAAGACCATTTAAGTCGGTAAAGCTCACATAGCCTCTTACTGTAATATCGCGGATATATTCCTCCGCCGGCATATCGGTTATGCAAAGCGTGTATTTTGTGTATTCATCGGTATCAACATAAGTGTTAAGTGCCGGAACATTCTGCACTGTATGCATATTTCCGCTGCCGTACGGATACTCGTACTGCTTGCCGATTTCCAAAGCCTCATACTGTACCACAATCTTCGGAAGTGCTACAGTTCCGTAATTTGCGTTCGGAATATCGACATTTGCACTTCTGTTCACAATAAATCTGAGTGCAGGCTCTTCTGCTTCATCTGCCTGTCTTATTTCGGTGCTTTCAATATAGAAATCGCCACCGTCATTTTTATCAAAATCGGTATACTGTGCATAGAGCACGCTTCCTGCTGCAAGTGTATCACCTGTTTTTGGTGCTGTGCCGTCCTCATATTCCCAACCGAGGAACAGCATTCCGTCAAGCTCCGGATATTCAATCAGATTAAAGTCTGCCTCAAAATCCGTAACAACCGTAAGTGTCTGCATATCCTCCGAATATCCATATACAGCGGTGTCACGGTAGGTTACACTGTATGTACCTGCCGGAACTTTCAAAGTACTGTCTACGGAATAGTAAACATCGCCTGTAGATGCATTTGTTGCAACGGCTGTTTTTCCGTCTAAAACGGTGAACACGCCCTCTGTATCCGTAACATCAAGACCGCCTTTAGAATCTGAATTCATAAACCATTTTCCGAAGGAAATGCTTGTAGTTGAAATGCTTGATGTAACGCTTGTGCCATAGTTTGCAAGTACCTGAACCGCACCTGCCAGCCAGCCGATTGCTCTGCCGCTGTCAGTAACCGAGCCAACTGTTGAATTATTTACTATAACATTTACATCACCTGCAAAAAGCTGATCCTTATCAGTCTGATGCCCGATATAAACTGCATCTGCTGTTGCATCATTAATATAAAGAGTATTGCCCTTGGTGTATGTTCCGTAGGTGTAATTATCGTCTACGCCGCCCAAATACACGCTTGTGTATTCACCGCCGTCTAAAACTGCCAGCTCCGCTTGCGGCTGAACTCCGTTTCCGCCTACCGTCATATCACCGCCAAGCGAAACCTCGGCTGCTTTCACATTTTCGCAGGTAAGCTCATGTGTAAACGTGAACACGCCGCCTGTGGCTGAAACCGTCAGGTTTTTAAGCACAGTATCGCCCTTTAAATTAATTGCACTGTCACAGGTCAGCGTAGCATCACTGCCAATACCCTCAAAAGTGATTTCCGCAGAATGCTCCGGAACATTTTCATACGCCGCAGTGTCACTTATATAAATTTTTCCGCCGCGGTCAGCACCTAAAATTTCTATAGCTCTTTCAATGCTTGCAACAGGGTCTGATGAGGTTCCGTAATTTGAATCGCTGCCCGACTCCGACACATAAACCTCGTCTGCCTGCCACACACCTACAAACTCAATATCACTGCCATCAACAAATGTGTAAGTATCGCCTACAGCATAAACCTTGCTGCCGCCGACCTTCTTCCAGCCGATAAAGGCAAAACCGTCCTTTGCCGATTTTGGCTCAGGCATTGTAATTTTTTCTGCATATGCTGCGATATTACTTGTATAGCTCTCGGTACTTTCAACAGTTGTCTTGCTGTCATCGCTGTAGAAGGTTACGTTATACTGCTCACCGTTTTCAGCACTCTGATTAGCAGGATTTACAGTATATATTTTTATATCTCTCAGATACACTTTTTCTCCGTCCGCTAATGTTGCACCAAAGAAAGGTCTTAACTGAAAACTTGTCAGATACATTTCTGCGTAACTGCTGTACTTTGCAACGTCTGTTGCAATATTTTTCATTTCTACAGTGCTACTGTATGCCCAGCTATTGGTTTGACTTGTTGCACCGAAATTAATAAATCCAGATGTTCCTGCAACTTTTGATGACGTTCCGTCACTTGTATAAACCGTATAAGCATTTGACGAAGGAATCTGTGCATAAAACGTTTTTCCCGAAGCACCCGATGTTACACCGTTGGGCAGTTCAATGTAATAGCTGAACTTCATATATTTGATATCCGCAGCCGGAATCTTCACTCCGCTGTCGTCCGCAGATAAATCAACGCTAAAATTCGCATTTCCTGCAGTCTTATAAGCCGACTCGCCATCTACTATTGTTTCTGCATATCCATGCTTCGTAAAGGTATATGTATATTCATATATTTTTGCCTCGGCAATTTGCGGTATTATAAGTGCAGATAAGGCAATGGATACTGCCAAGATAGAGCTGATTAATTTCTTTAACATATCTTTTTCCTCCCCTCTTATTCCGTCACAACCGCACCGGAAATTCCGAAGCTGTCATATGAAAGCTCGTTATCCGTACCATATGTAATAGGTGCTTCATAGCTTGCCGAAACCGACTCGCAAAGCGGTGCTATATCAGAAATTCCGTCCCATATAAACATCTTCGCATTGTTATCCTCGCTTATTACATAGCTCATTGATATGCTGATATCGTTAAAAGCACCTGCAGTTAATTCCGCTGCTGTATATTCCTTTATGCTGCAGCCTGTCAGATTTCCCGCATCATCGTACTGAGCCAGTATCATTGCACAGCCCTTTGCAGCATCGCTGAACTGATAAAGTCTTGCACTTCCGCTTAAAACACTGTTGTCGTAGGTAAGTGACGGGTTGTAAACTGCATTTGACGGCTTTTCGGTATAGTAGGTAATGTTTCCTATATACAAAGCATCATCTGTACTCATCACAGCTGCACGAGAAGGATAACAGCGTGTTGTGTAGTATTTTATTCCCGAATAAGTGCTCCTGTAGCCCTCAAGCTTAGAATTATTAAGTGGAATAAGAATCGGTGCCCATTCGTTGGCACATATTGCAGTTTCGGTATTGCTTATAAATCCGCTTGAGTTAAGTCCCGGATCTGTCTCCGCTCCATCTGTAATCTGCTTAAATTTATCTACCTGGAAGGTTGACTTGTTTCCTGTCAGATTTCCGTTTTGGGTTTTATAGTAATAATCCATTATTGCATACTTGTTATCAATGGAAGGAAATTCTCCGTTGTTATCAAAGCCGTTCCAAGAAAAATATATTGTCGTGGCATCTGTTGCACTTTCGGGTCTAGTAAGCTTTAAAAGACTTTTTCCCTCAACAAAGTTTGTATCAACCTCCACATTCATATTATTTCCGGCATACCAGTTGCCGTCCTTTGTAATGTCCAATACCTGAGTAGAAGCAAATGCCTGTGCAGTACACGTCGCAGTTAAAGCAACTGCGGCTATAGTGGCATAAAATTTCTTCATATTATCTCTCCTTTTCAGGCAGCAGACATAAAAGTCTGCCGCCTTTTAATTATAAACCTTTTACTTCTGCGTTACAAAGAGGCTTTAATCCTTCAATGTTGTACCAGATAAACATTTTTACCGTTTTCGCACCCGACGGTACAGTTATTGAAGCTGAAACAGGCGTTTCACCCTTTGACAGATTTTCATAAGGCACTGCGGTTTTATCAAGCATGGTATTATTTTCATCATACACAGCCATTATCACAACCGCGTTATCAAGCACTCCTGTATACGAATTAATTTTTGCCGCTCCGCTTGCAGTGCCCTCGCTTATTACAATATCTTCTGTTACAACCTCGTAATCAATAGCATTTACCTTTTGTGCATATACTCTCTTTGCACCAGCGTCATTTACCGCTGTAATTTCAATCGTATGCTCGCCGCCTTCAAATGCAGCTGTCAGGCTGTATTCACCATTTTCTGCCGTAAGCTCTGCCGGCTCGCCGTCAACCACCGCAGTTACCGCAGAAATTTCTGCACCGTGTGCGTCAACAGTAAATGTGTACTGTGTATCCGTATTCGGCGATACGTAGGAGTAGTCCTTCTTTGGTGTAACTGTGGGACGAAGCAGCTCTGAGGTTGTTAAAGTCAGAACCGGCAGACTGTTAAGTCCTCCTGAAGCGATACGGTACTGATTTGTATTTATAGCAAACTGTATCATAGTTTCGCCGCTTGCCAGCTTATTCTCTACATACTCTGTTATATCAACATAGGCTTCAAAATAATCTTCGTCTGTTTCGGGCATGGTCATAGTCTGACTTACAAATGCAGTTTCGCTAACCTCAGGAAGCGGAGCTGCCGGGAAATTTACATCGCCTTCTGCAGCCTCATCAGGAATTGCCCATTCGTCATAACCGCTTGTTATTTCATAGAAATTAAGATTCTCCGAGCCTGATACTCTGCAATTAAACTTAAATTCCGCACTTATCAGAGTGTAATCCTCAAGTGCCGATGCATCATAAGCAAAATACCAGTATACCTCTGAGGTTACAGCACCGTTCCACTTTGTATCGCCGTCATCTTTATTAGCACCGCGTTTGGAAACCGACAGCTCGGTTTCTGTCTTTTCATATCCAACTAAAACTGTAACCGTTTCGGTCGAAGTAATACCTACTGTGTTGGTTGCCGTCACCTTCAAAACATATCTTCCGTCTTCAAGAGCCTCTGTAGCAGCACTGTACGTGTTTTCACTGTTTGTCACTTCAAGCTCTGTATCATCAAGATACATCTTAACCTCTGAAACGCCCTTGCTGTCGGTTATTTCTGCCGTAAAGGTTACACTGCTTCCACTTGAAAGAGTAGTCTGCTCAGGCGATGTAACCGTAATAGCAGGTGCGTCTGCGTAATACACATTAAGTACCGGACGCTGTCCCGCATTCCATGCGTTACCCATTCCCACAGTATACTGCGTTCCTGTTCCTGCAACAATCTGTGCAGTCTCAATGCCGTCCTTCGCAAGACTCTTTACATAATCGGTAACATCAATTACGTTTGTCTGACTTGAAACGCAGTCAAGACTTGCAATGGCTGAAGAATCCCATGTCGGCATCACGAATCCTTCGCCTGCAGTACGATTTGCTACTCCCTGCGACCAAGCCTCATAACTGCTTGTTATCTTATAAAGATACAATTTGTTGTCGCTGTACGAGCTGCACGGGAAGGAAAGCTCTGCCTTTCCCACAGTTTTTCCTGCAGCTAAAGAAATATCATATGCAAACAATCCGTACACACCGCCGCCTACACGAATGTTGTTGGTATCGCTTGCGGCACTGCCGTCCTCGTTAACAACAGCCCAGATAAGCGGCTCCTTTGAGATGCTGTCATATCCCGTAAGGTCCCGTGCCATAATCACTCCGACACAGGAAAGCATCATGCATAATGCTAAAATACAGCTTAATAATTTTTTCATATTCATTCCTCCTTATTTTACTTAATAATATACGCTGTCCGAGGCGATGCGTACTGTGTCTGAATAAGCACCTTTGATGCCTCCGACGGACTATATTTGTATTCCACTATATCGTCAAGGGTAGCCTTTCTGATATATTCCATTTTTTTGTTCTCCACCTTATACACATACCACAAATCACTGAAACGATATGCCTCAATATCAGAATCCGTCACCTTTGCAACACTGGTTTCAGCAAGCCCTACATAGCCTGACGAAATCTCGTTTGCCTTTGCAAAGAACAGGCGGAAATTGGCATTATTCGTATACGGCGAAGTCGGATTAGGCTGAGCCTCTCCGTCCTCATCTGTGTAGCACCAGCTTTCGTTTTCGTAGTCATATACCCTAAGCACTCCGTCAAGCTCATCATTCGGCTTTTGACTAAAGCGTATAATGTCGCCTACGCTTAAGTCTTCTATCAAGCTGTAGTCGTCCTCATAAACAAATCTGGTAAAGCTCTTCCCTTCTTCAAAAAGCTCCAGCTTCCATACTGTCTCATCGTCATCATTCAACTCAAGCTTCTTACCGCATACAACGGCAGCATCTCCGTAATCCGACGCAAATGCGTTGTCCTCCATAACAAGTGCTGCGGCGGAAAATCCGTCCTTTCCAACGCTGTACACATCAATGCTGACAGTTTTATCATTTCCCAGCTTTGAAGATGATACAATTTTATAATCACTCCAGCTGTCACGCACCGAAGGTATAGCAAAGATAACTGTGCTGTCACTCACAACATAGTGACCGGACAGGGTTTTTGTGGTCTTGTACCACAAATTTTTATTTCCCGGATTGCGGTGCACCAGAGTGTCTCCCACCTCGGATGTTTTTTCACGCGGAGTGTCTATTTCGATAAGTTCACTGCTATCACTTAAGCGATAACGCACAGGGAACGGAGTAGCAAAGCCCGACGTATCAATATCCGAAATCATGTCGTCGATTTCCTTTCTCTGCGTTCCGTCAATCCTGACCTTTTCGGCACAATAATACTTATATATCATGCCGTCGGCACTGTTTAGCATACGGATAATAACTCTGTCGTCATCATCAAGCTTCTTTTCCAATAACAGACCTGTGATATATTCTCCCGTATCAATGTATGTAGCCGCTGCAATTTTTCCATATATATCAAAATATACAATCGCTGTTTTGTTTACCTTCAAATCGTCGGCAAAGTCTGACGCGGTTTCGTATTCTTCGGAATCAATCGAAACGATATAAAAACCGTCTTCCAATGTCACTGCCGAAATCACAGCCTCACGCTTGCTGTCGGAAAGATAAATATCTATAATTTCACCCTTTAAGCTTTTGAACACTGTCAAAACATCACCTGTATACAGGTTTTGCAGCTCGACTACGCCGCCTGCGGAATCGGTACACGCAAGCTCAAGATATTTGTTAGAATTAAGCTCAAGATTCTTTGTGCTGTCATTTTTGTCAATGATACAGAACACGTATTCGTCCTTTTGGAAAGCGGACTGCACTATAATATTATAGCTTTCGTGAATCATTACCACATCATACTTGTCGTC
Organism: Clostridia bacterium; assembly: GCA_017621875.1. Taxonomy (GTDB): domain Bacteria; phylum Bacillota; class Clostridia; order UBA1381; family UBA1381; genus UBA1738. The sequence goes on along the minus strand of JAGASE010000001.1, from coordinate 274,267 downwards.
ACCATCATTGTCTATAAAGTCGATATATCCGCTTTCAGGCTGCATAAGGCTATCGGTAAATTCTGTTTCAAAATCTACTGCAATACCGTTGTAAACCACGTCGGCACCTGCCGGAAGGTCAATTACCTTTTTTAGCCCCTTCTCCGTCTCATAGCTAAATTCCATATCTGCAAAGCCGATTACCTTCTCCGCCGGAATTGTCAGAACTTCCTGCTTTCGCAGCTTATAGCAGTAAATCAGCCTTTCATCTTCGTCGTAAAAATACTTTACGTTATAGCCTAACAGTCCTTTAAAATCTGCCTGTGCCAAAAGATAGTCGTTCCCTACCGAAACATATCCACTGTCAGCTCTTGTTCCGACTGAGATATATCTTTCGCCTGCGGACTTTACAATTCCCTCATTGCTTTCTATTTCATACACCTTATAAAGCATGGTTTCATCGCCTGTTGCAAGTGTAGACACACCGCTTTTTATTCCCATTTTTGCCATGTAGGAATTAAGCATGTTATAAATGAGAATATATGCATTTCCGACGTTCATATCACCCGTGATACCCTCGTCAAGATCAAGCTCTGATGCCTTGTTTAAATATGCATTATACTCAACCTGAACGTCAGACCATGTATTCTTATACCCCAGCGAGCATATTGCCATTACCATAGCGTCCTGACGGGTTAAAACATCGTTATCGCCAAAAGAGCCGTCGCCGTAGCCGCTTACATATCCAAGATTTGTAAGTGCAGTTATTTGACTTGCAAATTCGTCCTCCTGCTCTACGTCCCAATACTGCTTTTCATAAGTGCCATATTCTACCCTTAAGGCATTTGCAAGCAGCCCTACAAATTCGCCTCTTGAGATATCTGCCGTAAGCTTTTCCTCTTGTGCATAGTCATCGGCAGTAATTATGTCAAGAGCCTCCAAAAGCCCGAAATATCCGCTGTTGTCCTCGGCACGTGCCGCCAAAACCGGAACATCTGCAGCAATACTGCCCGACAAAAGGCAGATTACAGAAAATAATAAAATTAAACGTTTCATTGTGTAACCATAAATCCTTTCACAAACAGTGTCTTTACTACGCAGTCAGCTTTATTAATGAAAATACAAGCTGTGCTGCCTCCGCTCTTGTAAGCTGACCTTGAGGTAAAAATTCACCTTCGCCGTAGCCGTTTATCACTCCCGCAGAATACAGCTTTGCTACACTGTCCCTTGCATAAGCTGCAATTTGAGAGCTGTCCTGAAATTCAGTATATTCACGGCCTGCGGCAAGTGCTAATGCACGTACATCTGCAAGATTCACCACCATGCAGCAAGCGTCCTGACGGGTAACTTTATCATTTGCACGGAAGGTGTTATCCTCATAGCCGCTGATTATTCCATATTTCTCTCCTGTAGCTGCATATTTGCAATACCATGCATCTTCACCGACATCTGCAAATTCGACGACTGCATCTGAGTCCACAAAAGAGAATGCCTCAAGCAGGAGCGTCAGAAATTCTGCACGGGTAATGTAATTCCCCGGCTTAAAGCTTCCGTCGCCATATCCGCTTATAACCCCTCTTTGAGACAACGCAGAAACCGCTTCATACGCCCAGTGACCTGATGATAAATCCGTATATCCGCTCGTCTGAGCAGGTAAGGCAGTCTGTGTTCCGCCTGATGCAAACACACTTCCTCCGCCTCCACCTGAGCCGCCTGAGCCGCCGGAATTACCTCCGTTATTTCCCTTCGTTGCCGTAATCGCGGTCAGATAGTCCTCCAGACTGCTTTTATCGGCATATGCCGCTCCCGTTAGCTCTGTATCATAAGCTTTAGTATCGGTAAGTGAGAAATATATCCCCGAATCCAATCCGCAGGAGCTGTTCATAGCGGTAAGAATCGGCTTTACCTGGCTGTAATTTACAGTAAGCTCAAGCTCCGTAAGATAATACTGCTCCCTGAAATACGCTGAAAATGCTGATGCATCGCATATTCTGCTGTTGTTAAGCCGCTTTGCAAATGTGCTTTTAAACGCAGTATTTTTTCCGCTGTACTGCGTAAATTCTGAAAGACTGCTTATCCCTAAAATTTCCGCATTCTCCGTAAGTATCTCATCAACAAGATTGCTGACCTCGGTTATTTCGCTATCTGCAACATCAGCGATTCCAAGTGCCGAAACCACTCTTTTTGCATTGGCAACAAAGCCTTCGGCACTGTTTTTGCCGTTTGCGGCAAAATAAGCTCCGCATGCAGCCTTGCTTTCAGTCGAAAGCTTACTGTAATCACCGCAGTAAAGGTCTAAAAGTCCCTTATATGTATTATCAAATACATTAAGCACAGCTTCTTTCTCTACAGCAGCTGTCAATGCCGAAAAAAATCCGTTCTTTAAGGTATCGGCATCGTACCACACAAAGGGCTTTGAATATGCCTGCAGCTCATTTTCGTTTCTTACACTTACCGTGTATTCCGTTCCGATTTGTGCATTTGATAAAAATGTAAATTCTCCGCCGCTGTCTGACTGGTCCATAAACATCATCAGGCTAACTGCCTCGACCTCAGTTTTCTCGGAAAGCGTTTCATAGTCAGTAGTTTTCATAACGCCTACATTAATTCTTCCGTCAGCTTCTGTCTCATAGGAAATTTTCAGAATATCGTTAAGGTCTGCTCTTATTGTAATATCTGACTCCTGTGCATATGCAGTGAGACTGCCTGCAAGCAGAAGCATAACTAATATAAATATCGTTTTCTTCATTATTTCCTCAATACCCCCTTTAACCTGTACATCAAAAGTGCTGCCTCATCTCTTGTCAAAGTCTTATCAGCCTTAAAGGAGAAGCCCTCTCCGATTAATCCGGCAAGATAGCATTTATACACGCTGTATACAGCATAATCCGATACATTTTCTGTTATAGCTGAGGATTTTGCTTCAAGCAGAGTGAACTTTCTGTTTACTCCGCCAAAATCCAAAAGCTTTGCAAATACAGTAAGTGCTTCTTCATGAGTAACGCTGTCCTGCGGTCTGAAAAATCCGCCGTAGCCCACCATAGCACCTGCGCCTACTGCGTTATTCACACTTCCGTAATACCATGCGTACTCATCTACATCGTTAAACTGCATGCTTGTACTTCCGGACACCAATACCGGCTTTATAAATGCCGCAAACTCCGCACGGGTAAGTGCATTTTCCGGCTTGTATGTACCGTCCGGATAACCGTTTATCATGCCGCTTTCGGCAAGTATGGTTATATACTCCTTTTCTGCCGGAACATCGCTGAAATAGCCTTCACTTCTATCAAAATAATTCTCATACTCATACACAAAGGTTCCTGACGAAGTTCCGATGTATGCCGCCTTTTTGTGCGGATGAAATTCTATTACCCAAATGTCCTTGCTTCCTGTAAGCCCGTCAACCACATGCCAGCTTTTGCCTCCGTCATAGCTTTCAAATAAGCCTGCACTTGTTGCCCTTTCATAGTTATCAACGCCTCCCGCCAGCAGATGCTGCGGATTCTCGTGATTCTGGGCAATATCCATTATCGGCAGTCTGCCGCCGGCACTTCTTACAAGACCGTTTTCATCAAGAATATGCTCGGCTATATCCTTGGTAAGAATCCACAAGCCGTCAAGAAATGAGCCAACATAAACCTTTCCCTCTGTGGTATTATCAGGAGTTATTCTCTGCATACCGCTTATCGTTGTATTATTCAAAACCTGCCAGTCAACGCCGCAGTTATATGATACATAAACCATATCGCTTGATGAGGCATATACAACATCTGAATTAATCGGCGAAACCGCCTGAACCTCATATTTTGATTTTTTCCAGGTAACGCCGTTATTGTAGCTTATAAGACTGCCTGCATAAATAATGTCAGGATTTGTATTATGAAACTCGATGCATCTGGGCGGACTGCTCTGTGTTCCGGGCAGCTCCACATAGCTCCTGCCGCCGTCGCGGCTTTCCTTCAACACCGATAAGTTCCACTGCCCCACATTACAGATTATTCTGTTTTCGTTCCGTGGGTCAATCGCAATACCCTTTGAGGTTTTGGAGCCATTGAAACGGATATTGTATCTGTCCTCAAAGGGCAGATTATATGCCAGCGGATAATTTTCTCCTAACCCTGCATCAACTGTCTTTATAACACCGCGGTCGATAGCCGCAATGAACATAACATTTGGATTTTCAGCCGAAAATGCAAAATCGCTTGCTCTTATACCGGAAATTCCGCTTGCTGACGGATAGAGATAAAGCTCGCCGTCCTTATACTCTCCTCTGTGCAGCTCGCCGTCCACCGAAACCATACATTCATCAAATCTGCTGCTGTGAACACGAAATGCCTCTGCAAACCAGCCGTGATTATCCTCAAGATACACTGTTTCCCGTCCGTCAAATACAGGCAGCTTAACGGTTTTTCCGTAATCTGTACTATACCTGAGCGAATAGGTCTGAGATGCACAGACAATATACAATATAGCCTGTTCGCCATCCTTTGCTTTGTTGAAATGCACCGCCATAAACTTTCCTGTCGTAAGTCCGGCACTTTCCTTAGTATGTATAACGTCCCAGCTTTCGCCGCCGTTTATACTCTCATAAATATTGTTTTCATCTGCCGAGAACCAGTGCATATCATCATAAGGGTCAACTGCAAGTCCCGTTATATCCTTGCTTTCAAGCCCCTCCGAGCATTCACGCCAGTTTCCGGCTTCTTCCATTATATAGATTCCGTTTTCTGTTGTTGCGATAAGCCTTCCCGAGCTTACGCGAAGTGTTGTAATGCCCTTTCTTTCAAGTCCGAGATTTGTCCAGCTTTCACCGCCGTCATCAGATTTCATTACACCCTCATTATGTGCACCTACATAAATAGTACGACTGCCATTTTCATTCGGCTCGCCAAAGTCTATAACATATCCGTTATAAAGATTCGGGAACTGGAAATCATTAAGCTGCCGCCAGTTCTTACCGCCGTCAGTGCTTTTCCATATACCTGAAAATTGATTATAGGCGTCGCTTCCCGAATGCGGACACGCCGCAACATATACAATATCTGCATTGTCCGGGTCATAGCGAATATCTATCGTTCCCATTGATTTAAAGCCGCCTGACGCGTCGCTCCACGACTTGCCTCCGTTCTCGCTGCGGAACATACCGCAGGTATCAAGACCTAAAATCATCTTCTGTGAATCTGTCGGTGCAACGTCTATGCAAAACATAAACTGTCCGCACTCTCCGCCTGCATAACCGTTTTGTGCCTGTGCAATTTTTGTAAGATGATAATTTACCATCCATGGAGCAGTACGGGTTGTAGTCAAAGAATCAATGTCAATATTTCCTATCCCCGAAATATCCGGCTCGGGAACATAATACGACAGCTCCTCCCATGATGCCGAAAGCGGCTCGGTTTCATAATCTGCACCTGCTGAGCTTTCTGCCGCAACTGTATACATTTCTACAGGCTCTGTCGGCTCTTTCTCATAGATTTCAGCATCATATCCGTCTCTGTCAATAGTAAGAACAGGTCCTTTTCCGCTCTCCGAGGAATACAGGACTATCGTTTTTCCTGCACTGTCGTCCTGCAGAACCACAAACGCAATATTGCCACGCTTACTTATGTTTTGCCTTACATATGTGGTTACATCAAGCTCTGCACGAGTTCCTGCCTCAAGCTCCAACTCACCCAGCTTCTGCATAGGCGTCGGACGGCTCGCACCGCTCAGGCTTCCCGGAGTCCAGTCATGCTCCGAAAGACCGTAAACTCCGGCGTTCGCCTTACCTCCCGACGATACAACATTTTTTAATGTAAACGACAGTGTTGCTTTATAATTCAGATATTTAATATCGCTCATATCAAAAGCAAGGTATGTCCATGTATCGGCAGACGACTCAAGATGCTCGTAAGAATACACCGAATTACTGCCGCTGCTTTTTGTTACATAAGTATCGCAGGACGGCGATTTTTCTACAGGTGCAGCAGCCGCTTTCATGACGCCGCACGGAGCAAGCATCGCCGTACACACGATTGCAGCAACAAACTTTTTAAAAATACAGCTTCCTGTCATTATCCTTTCACAGCTCCTTCTGTAAGTCCCTTTGTGAAATACTTGTTAAATACCAGATAAATAACCAGTATCGGAACGATTGCCATTGTTGTTCCGGCAAGCAGCAGGTTCCATGAGGTTGCTGCCTCGCCCTGACTCTGAAGTGCAATCAGTCCGACCGTCAGCGGATAGCTTTTCGGATTACCGAGAGTGAATACCATCGGCATAATATATTCATTCCAGCTTCCGCTAAACGCCAAGATACCAATCGTCGCCATAATCGGCTTTAAAAGCGGAAGAATAATTTTCATACAGGTCTGGAAAAAGTCGCAGCCGTCAATCGCCGCCGCCTCCTCCAGTTCCTTCGGCAGACGCAGCACGAAGTTTCTCGCCAGGAATATATTTGTTGCATTTGCCGAGAAAATCTGTATCACCGAAACGCCTAAAATACTTCCGTTTATATGCAGCAGCTTTGCCACATTTATTATCGGATAAAGAGTAATACTTCCGAGGCATATAAACATCGTCGAAATTATTATAAAGAACAAGACATTCTTTCCGGGAAAAGATGCTCTTGCAAAAACGTATCCGGCAATTGCCGAGAAAAACATAACGCCAATCGCCGTTGTTCCTGCCATCAAAAGGCTGTTGAAGGTATATGTTTTAAAATCCGCCAGCTTCCAAGCCTCAACATAGTTTTCCCATCTGAATTTTTCCGGCAACAGCCTTGCACTGTTATTTAATATTTCCATGTTCTCCTTAAAGGACGAAAAAAATGTATACACAACCGGTATAAGTGTTATAGCCGCAATCAGTACGAGTACGGCGTACAGCACTATCTGAACAATTAAATTAATCTTTTTCATTCTGCCGCCTCCTACTCATTCATTTTGCGTGTCATTCTCTGGTAAATAAGCGTGATTATTCCGAGAACTATCGCCGTCACTACGCCAAGTGCTGCCGCATAGCCGATTTCCGCACGCTGTCCGCTGCCGTAAGCAAAGAATTTCTTGAACAGATACAGCATCAGAACTTCGGTTTCGCCTGCGGGATTTCCGTTGGTTAAAACCTTTACCAAATCGTTCATTTTTAAAGTATTTATAATGGCAAGCATACAGATTACCTGCATAATCGGTCCTAATGAAGGAATTGTTATATGTATCAGCTTCTGCAGCATAGTTGCACCGTCAATATCGGCACTCTCGTAGTAATCTCTCGGAATGGTGGTCATGCCCGATGAGAAAAACAACACGTTTACACCAAAGCCCTGCCACAGTGAGGCAATACCGATGACCAGCATAGCTGTCCATTTCCCAGAGAACCATGCAATCGGCTCGGTTATAGCACCTATATTTAAAAGCAGTGCATTCACAACGCCGTCACTTGCTGAAAACAGGAAATAATAAATCAGTCCGACAACCGCCGCACTCATTACATTCGGCATATAATAAATCACACGAAATACCGATTTTGCTCTGATAAACTTTGAGTCAATAATATATGCCAGTAAAAATGCCAGCGGCATCTCAACAATCAGCTTTGACATTCCTATAATGATTACATTCAGTATGCTCTTCCAGTACGCCGGATCATTGGTAAAAATTCGTATGAAATTGTCAAATCCGATAAACCGTGCAGTAACCATGTCATAGTCATAAAACGCATATTTGACCACATACACAATCGGATAGATACTGAAAAGTATAAGCCCGATAATCTGAGGCAGTATCATACATACTGCCTGTATATCGGATTTTACGGCGTCGCGGCTTTTCCTCTTTTTTACTTTTCCTTCCGACGCTTTAGTTTTTGCTTCTAACAACCCTGTTCACCTCAATTAATGTATTTCTCTGTTAAATAGCTCCGCAGGTAATGCCTTGTATTCTTCAAGACGCTCTACCGTACCCTCTGCAAGTGCTTTCTGGTAAGCATCATTCCAGATTTTATTTCTGTCTGCAATAAATTCATCAACAGTCATTGTACCGTACCATACCTTGTTAAGAGCATCCTTGTCGCTTTCGCCTTCAAGCTTTAATGAAACCCAGCCCTGAACAGCCTTGGACTTTGTAGCTATTTCACCAAACTCAACCCAGCCCTTTGCATCGCTTATCTTTGTTGCATTTGTTATACATTCGCTTCTGTATGGAATTATGCAGCCCTCTTCATAGAGCCTTGTCAAAACCTCATCGCTGTTGAAGAAGCGATATACCTCTGAAATCTTTTCCGGGTCCTTTTCCCTTGCCTTGCTTGATACATCAAGTGCACACTCATCGGCAGATTCATAGTAATATTTTCCTATAGCCTCCTCGTTGATTGCAGGAACAGGTGCAACACCCCAGTCACACTTTGCCGGGAACTGGTTTGTCAGAACTGACACGTCCCATGAAGCGGCAAACTTCATACCCACAAAGCCCTCTGCAAACTGTGCTCTTGCAGGGTCATTGTCAAGACCTTCAGGTCCCGGATAGAAGCTCTTATCCTCTTTAATCTGCAAAAGGTACTCAAGAGGCTCTTTATAGAGGCTATAGTCATACACATCGTTTGCATGGTCATATGTATACTTTCCTGTAGCGGAGAACATCGGCTTTTGGAAATCCCAACTCCAGTAGCCTCCCCACTTCATCGGAAGTGCAATACCGTAAACCTTGTTAGGTACATCTGTAATCTTCTTTGCAGCGTCAACCATTTCCGCCCATGTACGTGGTGGTTTAGCCTCTCCGTTTTCATCAACAATGCCGGCTTTTTTGAATAAATCCTTGTTGTAAATCAATCCTACAGCCGTAACCTGTGTAGGCACGCTGTAAATACGTCCGTCAACAGCAAATCTTGTCAGTGTTTCCTCATCATACTTTGCAAGAAACTCGTCCATTCCCGGAAGGTCGTCAATCGGCATTAAATAGCCCTTGTCAACATAATTTCTTCTTTCACCCTGAATATTCATCATATCAGGTGCACGGTCATTTGCAAATGCCATATCAAGTGTCTGTGCATAATCGCCTCCATGGACGGTATACTCAATCATAATTCCCTTTTCCTTACCTTCGTTCTCGTTATACTCCTGAACAAGCTTTTCAAGAACGTCCTTTGTTCCTGCCGCATTTGACCATACGGTAATCTTTTCAATCTTGTTCCCTCCCGATGTCTCGGTTGTTCCGCATGAGGCAATAGATAACGTCATCATTGCCGCCAATGCCGCACATAAAATTTGTCTTGTTTTTTTCATAAAAATACCATAGCCTTTCTGCCCGTATTTAATAACTTTCCCAATTCTGTCACGGGCAGACAGAATTGGGGGGGTTGCGGAGGCATAATGCTTTTTTTGCATCAAAACACTCCTTGCGAGTCTATTACATTTTCATTGTAGCATTAATAATCAGGGCATACAAGTTACAATTTTTGTTAACAAATCCTCACTGCTCCGATAAAAGCTGCACATAAGTGGCCATGGTGTTCACAAATACAAATACTTTTTGAGGGCTCTTTTTTAAACAAATTTAAAGGCTGAACGAAATAAATCGTTCAGCCTTTAAGCTTTGGTGACTATATATAATCAGCACAATATTGGCTGGAATTGTTTTCCGTCAAGAGCTGACTCTGCCGCCGGTATGATTTTCGACATATCCGCCACAAGCGAGTTTGGTTTTTTCATACAATCGTCCTGACCGAAGGGTACAAAATAAACATGCTTGTTATTCAGCAAAATTCCTATATTTTTTGCCGCATTGCCGAGTCCGTCATTGGTCGAAACCGCGATAAGTACAGGCTTTTGATTGCGAAGATGTGCCTTTGACGCCATGGTTACGCAGCTGTCGGCTATTCCTCCCGCAAGCTTTGCAAGCGTATTTCCCGTACAAGGTGCGATTATCAGCAAATCAAGATAGCTTTTTGGTCCTATCGGCTCTGCCTCCTTGATTGATTTCACAATCGGATTTCCGCAAATCATTTCCATACGGTTGCGAAAATCCTCCGCCGACCCGAATCTTGTATCGGTATTATAAGCCATTTCACTCATAATCGGAATTATATCCGCCCCTGTTGACGCCAGTGCCTCCAGCTCTTTGAGCACCTTGGAAAATGTGCAAAACGAGCCTGTCATGGCAAATCCTATTGTTTTACCCTTTAAATCCACATTCTACACCCCCGTTTCTGCCAGAATGTTCACAATCGTTTCCTTAATGATTTTTCCGGAGGTTATGGGTGCGGATTTTCCCGGAAGAGATAATGCCCAAATTACGTTTTTGCCTAACTTTTTGGCAGTACCGAAATCCACTCCGCCCGGCTTTGATGCAAGGTCGATAATAAGTGCGTCTGACCTCACCTTGCCAAGAACATCCTCTGTAAGCACCACCGCAGGAATTGTATTTACTATGAGGTCGAACTTATCTGCAACAAAGGCTAAATCGCCCGTATGTATCGGCTTCATTCTGTTTTCCTCTATCCATGCAAAATCAGCACACTTTCGTGCCGAAACCGTCACTATTGCACCCATTGCACGAAGTCTGTCTGCCATAACCTTTCCCACTCTGCCGTATCCCATAACCAGCACGCGACTTTTGAAAAGCGTTATCGGCATCTCGGAAAGTGCAATTTCTATCGCACCTTCAGCAGTCGGAATTGCATTTTTCACTATAAGCTCCTCCCGCTTATAGTAATCAATATATCTAAGCTTTCTCTCCTGCAGCTGCCTTTCTGTCTCCTCCGATATGCACGCTCCCAAGACGATACAGTCCCGGGAAAGCTCATCTAACACCTCGGAAATTGTTATACGCCTTTTTGACAGCGGCGTGTTTATATAAACATTATCATAGCTGACAGGAATAGGGAAAATGACGGCTTCGGCCTTTTTTAACTCACGCAAATCGATTCTGTCTTCCGAAAGCCCCACAGTAGTAACCGCAAAGCCCTCCTCTTTCAGAAGCTCCGCAACCGTTACCTGCCTCATATCGCCGCCAACAACATATATTGTACTCTTCATCGCTCCATACCTCCTTTCTACCATAATATGTTTTTCCTCCGTTTTTGTTCAGCAGGGAAAATATTTTTATTAAAATTACGCTTGATTACATCTGCTTTTTACAACAAAATGCAGGTGTAAGGCGGCGTTTTGCCCTTTCGACGTAATTTTACATTCTTTATTGTTTTTCTTGACAAATAAAAGGGTTTGATGTATAATAAATATGACTTTACATGACTGACGGATTTCGCGGGTTACCGCGGTGGAATGTAAATGTTATGATGCCGACCGTCTGGGCAATTCAATTTTTTTCAGAAGTTGAATTGCCCTTTTTGTTTCTAAGGCAATTCAATCAGTAAGGAGGAAAAACAGATGACACACAAAAACTGGGATGGATTTGTAAAAGGAATCTGGCAGGACGAAATCAACGTGCGTGATTTCATTCAAGCCAACTACAAGGAGTATACGGGCGACGACCGCTTTCTTTCATGTGCTACACCGCGTACTCAGGCACTGATGAAAAAGCTGGAAACATTTTTTGCACTGGAAAGGCAGTGCGGCGGAGTATTGGACATCGATACCGCCACTGTTTCATCTCTGACCAGCTACTCTCCGGGATATATTGACAAGGAAAATGAGATTATAGTCGGTATGCAGACCAACCGCCCGCTAAAACGCGGAGTTAACCCGTTTGGCGGCATGAGAATGGTTCGTCAGGCATGCGAGGCTTACGGCTATAAATTAAGCTCAAAAATTGAAGAGGAATTTCAGTACCGCACCACACACAACGACGGCGTTTTCCGTGCCTATACCGATGAAATGCGAAAAGCCCGCAAATGCCACGTAATCACAGGTCTTCCCGACGCATACGGCAGAGGAAGAATTATCGGTGACTACCGCCGTGTTGCTCTGTATGGTGTGGATAAACTAATAGAAGAAAAGCAAAATGATAAAAACAATCTTGCAAACGGCAACTTTGATGCCGAGAGAATCCGCCTCAATGAGGAGCTGTATCAGCAGATTGCCTTTTTGGGACATATGAAGCAAATGGCAGCTATGTACGGCTTTGACATCAGTCAGCCTGCCGCAAATGCACGCGAGGCAATTCAGTGGACTTACTTTGCATATTTAGGCTCTATCAAGGAGCAGAACGGTGCGGCAATGTCCTTAGGACGCGTAAGCACCTTCTTTGACATTTACATCGAGCGGGATTTAGCAAATGGAACTCTGACAGAGGAAACCGCACAGGAGCTAATCGACGACTTCGTAATGAAGCTGCGTATTGCACGTCACTTGAGAACGCCCGAATACAATGAGCTGTTCGGCGGCGACCCGATGTGGATTACCGAAGCTGTAGGCGGCATGGGCGAGGACGGAAGAACGCTGGTTACTAAAAACAGCTATCGTATTCTTAACACACTCTACACCCTCGGCTCATCTCCCGAGCCAAACCTTACGGTGCTTTGGTCAAATTCTCTGCCTGAGAATTTCAAGAGATTCTGTGCAAAGGTATCTGCAGATACCGATTCAATTCAATATGAGAACGACGACGTTATGCGTCCTATTTACGGCGATGACTATGCAATCGCTTGCTGCGTTTCTGCTATGAAGGTTGGTAAGCAGATGCAATTTTTTGGTGCTCGCTGCAACCTGGCAAAGCTTCTGCTTATTGCCATAAACGGCGGCTATGACACCACAAGCAATATGCATATTGGTCCTCAGATGCCGGTTTTAGACGGTGACACCCTTGATTTTGACGCAGTTATGGAGCGTTTTGATATTTATATCAGCTGGCTGAGTCACCTTTATGTAAACACGATGAACATTATACACTACATGCATGATAAGTATGCTTACGAAAAAACTCAGATGGCTCTGCATGACACAGATGTCGAACGCTTTATGGCATTTGGTATTGCAGGACTTTCGGTAGTGGCTGACTCATTAAGTGCCATCAAATTTGCCTCGGTTCGCCCTGTCAAAAATGAAGAGGGCTTTATAACCGAGTTTGAAACCTCGGGAGATTTCCCTAAATTCGGCAATGACGATGACCGAGTTGATTTAATTGCAAAGGATATGACGCACAAGGTTATTTGCGAACTGCGTAAAACTCCTACCTACCGCAATGCAATCCACACACTTTCGGTTCTGACAATAACCTCAAATGTTATGTACGGCAAAAATACAGGTGCAACTCCGGACGGAAGAGAAGCTGCCGCTCCATTTGCTCCGGGTGCTAATCCGATGCACAACCGCGAGGAAAACGGTGCTCTTGCATCATTAAACTCTGTAGCAAAAATCAGCTATGACGATTGCCGCGACGGTATTTCCAATACCTTCTCAATCACACCCGACGCTCTCGGCAGAACAGAGCAGGAACGCATCGACAACTTGGTTGCAATTTTGGACGGCTATTTTGCAAAGAAGGCACATCATATTAATGTAAACGTTTTAAACCGCGAAACACTTATGAAGGCATACGAAGACCCTGAAGCATATCCAAATCTGACCATCAGAGTATCGGGCTATGCGGTTAACTTCCACAAGCTCTCCCGTGAGCAGCAGCGTGAGGTTATCAGCCGTACCTTCCACGAAAGCATATGACACAAGCTTCTATAAAAGGGCGTGTGCACTCGATACAAAGTCTTGGCACGCTGGACGGTCCGGGAGTTCGCTTTGTGGTTTTCCTGCAGGGGTGTAATCTCCGCTGCAGCTGCTGCCACAATCCTGACACATGGGCACTATCGGACGGCACAGAATATACGCCCCATGAAATTGCAGAAAAGGCACTGCACTTCCGCGAATATTTTTCACATGGCGGCGGAATAACTTTTTCGGGCGGCGAGCCGCTTTTGCAGGCAGATTTCGCCCGCGAAGTTTTTGCACTCTGCCACAAGGAGGGTATTCATACCTGCCTGGATACTTCGGGAAGTATTTTAAGTGACACGGTCAAAGCCCTTTTAGATGAGACCGACCGCGTTTTGCTGGATTTGAAATATACGTGCGATTCACTTTATCGCGAGCATGTGGGCTGCGGCATGGAAAAGGTATTAGAGTTTCTTGCCTATCTGAACGAAAAACAGATTCCTGTCACGCTGCGTCAGGTTATAATTCCGACTCTCAATGACAACGAAGAAAACATATTGACGCTTAAAGCAGTTGCCGAACAGCATTGCTGTGTTGATAAGATAGAGCTTTTGCCGTTTAAAAAGCTTTGTCAGGTAAAATACGATAACCTGCAAATTCCTTTTCCGTTTGCGGATATACCCGAGCCGAAAAGTGAAACCATGGCGGCTCTCAGAAAACTGCTGGCAGAATACAGCGGCTGATACTTAAAAAATATTTGAATTACAAAAACCCCTTGTTTGACTCATTCGGTCAAAACATGGGGTTTTACTTTTTATTCAAAAATTCAACTAATTTTTAGGCAGCCAAAAGATAAACGTACTTCCGCATCCAAGCTCGCTTTTTGCACTAACCCTTCCTCCATGACACTCGGCTATCCATTTTACCATGGAAAGCCCCAGTCCCATGCTGCCGTTTTCCTTTGCTGTTCTTGAGGCGTCCGCCTGATAGAATCTTTCCCATATCTTAGGCAAATCCTCCTCCGATATTCCAATTCCGTTATCACTGACCTCAAACACAATCCTGTCGATGCCCTCCTTAAGCGTTACCTTAATAGTACCGCCGCTTTCACTGTATTGATACGCATTTGAGATAAGATTTATAAACAGTCTTGCCAGCAAAAAGCGGTCAGCCTTTGCTGTCACGCAAGGCATAATATTTCTTTCAAGAAGAATATCTTCTGTTCGGATTTCCTCCTGCTCATCACATACAAACGCCAAAAGCTCGCTTATATCTGTTTCCTCAAAATTGGTTTTAAGCGTATTTTTATCCATACGCGAAATCATCAAAAGCTCGGAAATCAGCTTTGACATTTTTTCCGCCTGTTTTTTTACCGACGCTGCCGACTCTTTAAATTCCTCATCGGTTTTTGCACATTCCTCCATGTATTCACATTCTGAAAGAATAACTGCAACAGGCGTTCTAAGCTCATGCGACGCGTCCTGCGTAAACTGCTTTTCCCGCTCAAACGACTGCTCAATTTTATCAAGCATTTCATCAAAGGTATTCGCAAGGGCGAAAATCTCGTCTTTTCCTTCGCCTATATTTATTCTCCTTGATAAATCACTGCTGTCCGCTATCTCCTTCGCGGTTTTACTGATTTTACTTACAGGCACAAAGGCTCTTTTTATAATAAAGTATCCGCCTGCGGCAGCCGCAAAAATAAGGATAATCGTCAGGATAACATTGTTTTTGAGTGCCGATTTTACGGCATAGCCTGCGTCTGTTACCGACATTATTCCTCTGAGCCAAAGCGAGTCTCCGCCTCTTAGTTTAATTTCACTGTCATATATATAATACTGATTTCCGTTTATATTCTCTTTTCTGAGCTTATCATTCTCAAGCTCAAATTCCTCCTCAATACCAAAAGGAATCTGCCCCGCAATAAGGTTTAATTCATTGTCGTAAACCACCATATGAACGCCCTGTTCATAAAGCTTAAATCCCGGAGGAGCAAACCTCAAATCGTCGCCTGGGATATGGAATCTTCTCGACATATCCCTGACTGTGCGTGTTATCCGCTCCGAAGCGTCCCGACTCACCATTTCCTCACTGATGGACGTCATTGCAACAAGTACCACCGACGACATAATTATCATTATAATCAGATACCACAAGGTAACTCTCAGCTTTACTGAAATCCTGCTCATATATCCTCCCTCAGAATATAACCCTTTCCACGCACAGTATGAATCAGTTTTTTCTCAAACGGGTCATCAATCTTCTTCCTTAAATATCTTATATACACATCGACAACATTCGTACCGCCGCAGTAATCAAAATTCCAGACATGATTCTCTATCCTCTCACGGGATAACACAACGCCCTTGTTATACATAAAGTATTCTAAAATATCAAACTCTCGTGCCGACAGCGAAATTTCTCTGCCACCTCTTGTGACCTTACCCGAATTTGCGTCAAGCATCAAATCTGCGGCAGTAAATACATTTGTGGAATTTCCTGCAGCCTTTCTTGTCATCGCACGTATTCTTGCAAGCAGCTCCTCAAATGCAAACGGCTTTACCAGATAATCGTCCGCTCCCGCATCAAGCCCCGAAACCCTGTCCTGCACACTGTCCTTTGCCGTCAGTAAAAGCACAGGGGTAGAATTATTTCTTGCACGCAGAGTTCTTAATACCTCAAGTCCCGACAGCTTAGGCATCATAATATCCATAATAATTGCATCAAACTCGCCCACGTCCGTAAAGTCCAATGCCTCCTCGCCGTCATAGCAGCGGTCAACGCTGTAGCCTTCATTTTCAAGCCTTTTTGAAATAACCCTGTTAAGGTCTTTTTCATCCTCCACAACAAGCAATCTCATATTTCTCACCCACCTTCTCCTTAATTATATCATAAAATATATCTTCGGTAAACAAGCTTTTGAGGCTCTGCATAAAAGTGCAGAGCCTTCAATATTTCTCTATTTTGATGTCACGTCAATCTGCCTTGTCACATCGTCCCACTTAACATTCATTCCGAGCTGCTCGGAAATAAATCTTATCGGAATCATTGTTGAATTATTTATAATTTCGGGTGCGGCGGCAAGAGTACACTCTTTTCCGTTTACACTCGCAATATCGGAATTTACAGTAAGAGTAATTGTAATATTGTCCTTAACAGCCGTTACGGTGCGTGTTTCCTCGTCCCATTCGACCACTGCTCCCAATGCCTCTAAAATTGCTCGGAAACCAACCAGAGTAGTGTCATTTTTAATAGTCGGCTCGGTGTCAAATATTACGGCGTTTCCGTCAATATTAACCCTTATGCGTTTTTCTCTCATTTGACCTCTATCTCCTCGTGCCTGACCGACATCACGAAATCCGCCCATTCCGCCCGCAGCGTTTCCAATAGTGGTCTGTCCTTCGGTTGCGGTAAAGCTTTCGTATTCCTCGCCGTCTGTATACAAGGTGTATTCACTATTGCCCTTTAGAAGTTCAGATGAGAAAATCAAAGCCTGATACTCATTTTGCGGAGTATGTGACATGATTTCTTCGCCCTCATCATTCCTTATGGAAATCACAGTGCCTGTGCCCTTCTTTTCGTCAAATACTGCTCTTAATATATTCTGACCGTCTGTACCTCTTGGAAGCTGCATCATTCCTGCACTTGAAGCAGCAATTACAATTCCGCCGTTAATTTCCATGGTACCCTCGCTGTCCAAAGAACCGTTACCGTTATTTACAGGACCGTCGATTATAATTTCTCCTCCGTTTATGGTCAGGTTTCCGTTAGAATCTATACCATCACCAAGTGCATTAATATAAATTTTGCCGCCGTTTATTGTTATTGCATGTGCTGCGGCGGTTTCCTCGTCAATTCTGCCAAATCCGCCGCCCTGAGCCATTCCACCCCTCGGCATTTCTCCGACACCGACTTCCGGCATCTGTATACCTGACCCGTCTGTCATCGGCGGCATCTCCCGATTTTGCCTCTGACCACCGAAGCCTCTGCCTCCCGGTCCACGCATACCTGCTTGCCTTTCCTCATTCGGCGGCATTTCAGGTCTTTCTGCATCATTTCTCATATTATTCGGCTGTTGTGCGTCTTGCGTAGCGTCTGCCTTGCTTTCACCTGCTGCTGTTTCTGCTACAGTGCTTTCATTTCCTGTATTAATGCCGTCTTCAGCCGAAGTTATATTAATATCTCCGCCGTTTATGGTCAAAATACCCTTACTCTCAAGCCCCTCACTTTCTTCAGTGGTTATATTAAGTATGCCATCATCAATTACAAGCTCTAATCCAGCCTTCATACCCTTACCTGTTTGAGCGTTTATGGTTATTTCACCGCCTGTTATATTGAGTGTATCATTTGCCTTAATGCCATGCTCATAAGACGTAATATTAATAACTCCGTTTTCAATAACAATATCGTCATCTCCGGCAATACCGTGCTTATAATTTCCCGAAATATTAAGTACACCGTTTCCCTTTATCTCAAGGTCGTCATTTGAGAAAAGTGCCGCATCAGCCTCTTCCTCTGTATACTCTTTGCCGTCAGACAGATAGTTTTCGGTATCCTCGGTTATAGTGATAAATCCTTTTTCTACATTATCAAAGAATATCGCCGGTCCTGTACTGTTGGAGATATCCGCACCGCTCAGTCTCAGCTTGACCTTATCCTCGGTGTTTACATAAATCATTCCATCCGCAAGCGTTCCCGTAACATCAAAGTCACCGCCCTCATTTATTGTTATCGTATTTTCGGAAACACTTACTCCGCTTCCGCTTACCGTCATATCGGTAAGATTAATTACTCCTGTGTTATTCTTCCATTCATCGCTATCCTCGGCAGCCCTGCAAGCAACCACAATTACACTTAGTGCCATGATTACGCTCAAAAGCGTTGCTAATGATTTTTTCATAGTTTTCATTCCTTTCCTTTTTATTATTTTGCTATTCTCGGCGAAACTGCAAGAATAATGCTTAAATTTCCGTTTCGACAGCGAAGCTCATTTAAGAACTCTTGTTCATTCAAGCCCTGCTCCATAGTTACATTATAGCAAACCTCGAACAATGAGCCAAGGTCTGTCGTTTTGATTTTCTCAAGTGAATATCTTTTTGTATATTTGCTCAAAACATCGTCAAACGCTCCCTGATAATTCAAATCCTCCGGAATGGTAATTTTTAAATGCTTTTGCACAGTTTTTCTTTCAAACCATCTATATTTTTCCGAAATGTATAGAATAATACATAAAATAAGTACAAAAACAGCACCGTATCCGTAAAGACCAACTCCACAGGCAAGACCTGCCGCAATATCAAAGAAAATAAAGCCTATATCCTTCGGGTCGCCCGGTGCACTTCTGAATCGGATTATCGACAAAGTTCCTGCCAGGCTGAATGCACGTGCGATATTGCTGCCGATAAACAGAATAATTACCGAAAGTATTATCGGAAGCATTAAAAGGGTAATAGCAATACTCCTTTGAAAATTTTCTTCCTCCTGGGTTTTGTAGTAAGTAAACGCTATAACTGCACCGAGTATAACCGCGACAAGCATTTTAATAAGTGCCGAATAAACGCTCAGGTCGGTCGATTCATTAGTTAAAATATTATTAAATAAATTATCCATTTTAATTACCTCATATTGCAGTTTTCAATTTTTGCGGCACAGTATTTTTAAATTCTGTTCCGTATTTGGAAAAGTTTTGACGCTTGATATCAAGCTCGGTAAGCACATGTACAAGCCACAGCGGCTTTGCACGAGCAGTTTTAATTTCCATAAGATATACGTCCTTATCGAGCAACGGCTCACCGTAGTCACCGCTGTCCAAGCTTAAGTCATAGCGTCTCGTACGGATATTTGTGTCAAAGGATATTCTGAGATCCGGATTTCCCTGTTCAAAGTACGCAATCCTGTCATACGCCAGATACAGCTTGGGCTTTAGGCTGTATCTATGCAGAAAATATGTGATTTCCTTTACTACCTGTTTGTTCATGTATTCTTTAAATTCCGGCGGCTCTCCTGTCTTTGCAAACTCACATGCCTCATCAAGCCGAAGCTTTGTGCGCCGCTTATTTACAATGCCGTTATACTTTTTCTTAATCTCCAGAAATACCTTATCCTCTTTCCTCGGTACTCCATATGCTCTCAGCCTCAGTTTTTCCTTGTATATAGGCTTTGAAAGCGATGTACGTATAAGGTAATCATCATCGGTGTCATAATATATATTTGTAATAGTATAAAAATTATGGTTTAAGTTATAAGAATCAAGCTCCATGTGAGCTTCTATCGTCTCTATAAGCTTTTCGTAGGTCTCTTTATCAAGAAGATATTTATGCTCATACCTGTTAAAGACCTCTATCGCCATAGTTAATCCCTCCTTTTATTTTGTATTATACATGCAGAATATTAAAATAAAATTAGAGATGGCAATTTTTTAAATAAAAAAACTGACGGCACTCACCCTCAGTTTTCTAACAGCTTAATTTTTTCTATGCATGCTTTGCAAATATTTTTATCACTCACCTGCGTAAGCTTTTCTTGGTTTCCGCAAAAAACACACTTATCCTCTCTCTTTTTTAAGATTATTTTTTCATCTTCAAGATATATCTCCAAAGGCTCTTTAACATTAAGACCCAGTGCCTTACGAATTTCCTTTGGAATTACTACTCTTCCAAGCTCGTCTATAGGACGGCTCATTCCCGTACCTTTCATAATATTCACCCTTACTTTCTATCAGATACCCCATTATAAATATTTTATTTCAAAATCCGACAAAAGTCAACAAAAATTTTACATTACGGGAACTATACACAAGCTCTTTTACTTTTTCTGTGCAAAATAACATTTGAATGTAATTTCCATAATAAAAAATGCGTTGACTGCGAAGTCAACGCACGAAAAACGCGACTTCGATACTGTTGCAACGCAGTCCACATCAACACAAGATATGATTACCAAAGTCTACATTTTTTCCAAATGTTAACCCCGTGTTGACTAATATTAAACTGCGTTGCCATTATAGTATAACACAAAAATATCTATTTGTCTACCCCCTTTTTTTCCTTTTTATGGAAAAAACAAAAAAGCGTCCGTTTTCGGACGCTTATCAGCTTTATAAGATATTTATGCAGAATAAACGCTGCACTGCTTCTTATCTCTGCCTTTTCTTTCGAACTTAACCTTTCCGTCAATCAATGCAAAAAGTGTATCATCACTTCCGATACCTACATTGTTACCCGGATGGATTTTTGTTCCTCTCTGTCTAACAAGAATGTTTCCTGCTAAAACGAACTGACCATCAGCTCTCTTCACACCAAGACGTTTACTTTCGCTGTCACGACCGTTCTTGGTAGATCCCATACCTTTTTTATGAGCCATTTAAAAACACCTCAGCTTTCCAATTTGAATTTAATATGCTGATTAAGCATTGATAGATTCGATAGTAACCTTTGTGTAAGGCTGTCTGTGACCTTTTTTAGAACGCTCGTTCTTCTTTCTCTTCATTTTGAAGACATAGATCTTTTTAGCCTTTCCCTGCTTTGTAACTTTACCTGTAACTGTAGCACCGCTAACTACCGGTGTTCCAACTGTTACATTGTCGCCGTCAGCAACTGCAAGAACCTTATCGAAAGTAACGCTTTCGCCCTCTGCTGTTTCCAGCTTTTCAACGAAGATAACGCTGCCTTCTTCAACCTTGTACTGCTTTCCGCCTGTTTCCAAAATTGCGTACATTAAAACACACCTCCTTATAATATGAAGTCACGCTGATGCCGGTACCCATTGGGATTTATAACCATGCACTCATGCGGATACTCAGATATTATACCACAACCATAATAGTTTGTCAACATTTTTTACTGTATTTTTCATAATTTCTTTGTTATTCAAAAGTCTGCAACCAAACAGGCTTGCGGGTTTTAAATATTTACTTAATTGAATTTTGGTAAATAGTCTCCGTGAGCTTCAATAAGCTCATCTACCATTTTCTTTATTGTATCAATATCTAACTCCGCAGCAGTATGCGGATCCATCATGGCTGCCTGATAAATATGCTCTTTCTTTCTTGTTGCAGCTGCCTCAATAGTCAAAAGCTGAACATTTATATTTGACATATTCATCGCCGCACACTGCGTAGGAATTTTGCCTACATGGCAAGGTATAATACCATTTCCGTTTACAAGGCAAGGGACTTCAATACATGCTTTTTCAGGGAAGTTCGCAATTATATGTCCCCTATTCAAAACATTTCCGCCTATCTGATACGGTGTATTTTCCACGATGCTCTGCATTATGCATGCGGCATATTCCTTACTTCTGGTATGCTCCTTAATACCATTTTTCAACATTTCAGCATATTCCTTCTTCCAGGAATCAATCAGGTCTATGCATCTACGCGGATATTCATCAAGCGGAATATTATACTTTTCAATAAGCTCAGGATACTTACTCTTTATATAAAACGGATTATATTCAGCGTTATGCTCGCTTGATTCGGTGCAGTAATATCCGAAATTCTTAATATATTCCATACGTACTTTATCCTTATTATCCGGATTTGCTATGTAAGCATCAACCTTCGACTTAATTTCAGGATAAAGGTCAACACCGTCTTTATCCTTTATTTCCAAAAGCCATGCCATATGGTTTATACCCGCTATAAGCTCTTTTCTTCCATCAAGCTTGTCTTCCATGCCTAAACCCTTCAGCAATCCTTCAGAGCAAACCTGGACACTGTGACAAAGACCTATTGTGTTAATTGGAGTATGCTGAAGCATATATCCTGTTAGCATTGCCATAGGATTTGTGTAGTTTAAAAACAGCGCATCAGGACAAACCTCTGCCATATCCTTTGCAAAATCGTCCATAACAGGAATTGTACGCAGTGCACGCATAATCCCTCCAATGCCGAGTGTATCGGCAATAGTCTGACGCAGACCGTATTTTTTTGGAATTTCAAAATCTAAAATCGTACACGGGTCATATCCACCAACCTGTATTGCATTTACAACAAAGCTCGCACCTTTTAATGCTTCCTTTCTGTTTTCAACGCCTGTATAGCATTCTATTTTTCCAAATCCGCCCTTTTCCTTGCGGATTGCCTCTAAAATAACCCTGCTTTCCTCTATACGTACAGGGTCAATGTCATAGAGAGCAAACACACTGTCTCTTAAAGACTCAACGCACATACAGTCTCCGATTACGTTTCTTGCAAAGACCGTACTTCCTGCTCCCATAAATGTTATTTTCATAAATATCGCCTCCTTAATGTAATTATACATTGACACCCTATAAATAGAAATGGTATAATGTTATTAAAATTTGTCATTTTGTTGTTTTTTGGAGGTTGAAATATCTATTATGCATAGCGTTATTATTTCCGATAAAGCCTATTCCGGCTTAAATCCGGTGCAATTCGGCTATCAATCCTGTGAAAAATCCCACTTCTTTGGTCCGGCAGTACGCACACATTGGCTTATACACTTTGTTGTTTCCGGCTTTGGAATTTTTAAAATAAACGGTCGAACATACGATATTTCGCCGGGAGAAATGTTTATTATTCCACCATACGTCGAAACTTACTATGAGGCAGACGGCAAAAATCCCTGGCACTATATATGGATTGGCTTTACAACAAACGAAATGCTGCCAAAAAAACTCCCGCATACCATCAGATGTCCGGAGGCAGCTGACATTTTTACAAAAATGAAGGAGTGCGAAAACTTTTCAGAAGGAAGAAGTGCATATTTAGTTGCCAGACTTTGGGATTTATTTGCGTTATTGTTGGGAAAGGAAAAAACTTCAAACGATTATGTAAAAGCAGCTCTCGATTACATACATTCAGAATATATGAACAAAATAACAGTTTCCGATATCGCTGCCAGATTAAATCTTGACAGGACATATTTTTCTGCACATTTTAAAAGAAAAACAGGAGTTTCCCCAAAGCAGTATTTATTGAATTACAGAATGAACTTAGCCGCTTCGCTTTTGATAGACAAGGGGATCCCCGTTTCCGTTGCTGCCGCATCTGTCGGGTACTGCGAAATATTTACTTTTTCAAAAATGTTTAAGCATTATTTTGGCGTATCTCCTAAAGAATATAAGAATAAAAAAAACGAACATCAGAGTGAATTATAATTCATTCTGATGTTTTTAGCACATACTTTATAAAAAAGCTTCTGATAGAAGCCCCGCCTGCGGGCGTAGGATTTTGGTAGCAATTTTGTTATTCCGTCATTGCTGAACGCAATTTCCTGCATAATAAAAAAGCTTCTGATAGAAGCCCCGCCTGCGGGCGTAGGATTTTGGTAGCAATTTTGTTATTCCGCCATTGCTGAACGCAATTTCCTGCATAATAAAAAAGCTTCTGATAGAAGCCCCGCCTGCGGGCGTAGGATTTTGGTAGCAATTTTGTTATTCCGTCATTGCTGAACGCAGGTTTCCTACATAATAAAAAAACGGAGTGCCGAAGCACTCCGCAGAAAAATTACTTACTCAGAAACCTTTACAACCTCTTTGCCATTGTAATAGCCGCAAGCCTTACAAACCTTATGAGGCATTTTATATTCATGGCAATGCGGACACTCCACCATACCAGGAACTTCAAGCTTCCAATTAGCTCTTCTTTTATCTCTTCTTGATTTAGATACTTTACCCTTAGGTACTGCCATCTTAATCGCACCTCCTATTCAGTATCAGACATATTCTTCATAATTTCGGCTAATTTTTCCCACCGGGGATCAATAATATCCTTTTCGCAGCTGCAGGACGTTTCGTTGAGATTTACACCGCAATGCGGACAAAGTCCCTTGCAGTCCTCACTGCACAGATATTTCCCTGATACATTCATTAAAAAGCTGTTAGTTATTACTTCTGAAAGATCAATCGAACTACCCGAATATACAACAACATCTTCGTCCTCGGTAAATTCAGCGTCCTCGCGGACAAGAATTTCCGAAACCGGGAAGCATATGCTGACAATCATCGGCTTGGCACAGCGTGCACAACGCACCGAAAGCTTGCCTGTAACATTCGCTTCAAGCTCCAGAGATTTTGTGTTATTCTGTATCGTTCCTTCAAACAGACACGGACCTTCAAAGGCAAAATCCTCGCCCAAAAAGGTCGTATTCTGC
Organism: Clostridia bacterium; assembly: GCA_017621875.1. Taxonomy (GTDB): domain Bacteria; phylum Bacillota; class Clostridia; order UBA1381; family UBA1381; genus UBA1738. The sequence goes on along the minus strand of JAGASE010000001.1, from coordinate 249,595 downwards.
ATCTCAAAGCTTTCGCAAAGCTCTAACTTACCGCCATAATCCTTAATAATGTCGGATAGGTCTATAAGCATAATTATTTAAGTTCAACCTTAGCGCCTGCTTCTTCAAGCTTAGCCTTGATTTCTTCAGCTTCTTCCTTAGCTACGCCTGACTTAAGCGGCTTTGGAGCTTCGTCAACTAAAGCCTTTGCTTCCTTAAGACCAAGACCTGTAATTTCTCTTACAACCTTGATAACGTTAAGCTTTGAAGCACCTGCATCTGCAAGTACAACTTCAAACTCTGACTGTTCAGCTGCTGCTGCACCGCCTTCTGCTACTGCACCTGCTACCATTACAGGAGCTGCTGCTGATACGCCGAATTCTTCTTCCATCAGCTTAACCAGCTCTGCTACTTCCAACAATTTCAATTCTTTGATATCATCTAAAATCTTCTGAATGTCTGCCATTTTATTTTCCTCCTAATTAAATAAAATTAAATTACTCTGCGTCTGCAGGTTTTTCTTCTGAAGTTTCTTCAGCTGCTGCTTCAGGTGCAGCCTCTTCTGCCGGTGCTGCTTCTTCTGCAGGAGCTTCCTCAGCTGCAGGTGCTTCCGGAGCAGTTTCCTCTGCCGGAGTCTCTTCTGCTGCAGGTGCTTCAGCTGTAGCTTCACCGTTCTTCTTTGCAATTAAGTCAGCGATTTCTTCGCCGCCTTCTGCGATTGTGTTAAGCAATCTTACAAGGTTTGAAACCGGTGCATTCAGGCTGCCCATAATCTTTGCAATAAGAGTTTCCTTTGAAGGAGTCTTAGCAAGAGTAGTAAGCTCGTCCATAGACATTACCTTACCATCCATGAAGCCTGTCTTGATTTCAACCTTATCGTTTTGCTTGGCAAAGTCAAAAAGGATTTTTGCCGGAGCTACCGGATCCTCTGAAACTGCCAATGCTGTTGGGCCGTGAAGCATGCTGTCAAGCTCTTCAAGACCAACCTGGTTTGCTGCTAAACGAAGCAATGTGTTTTTTATAACAAAATATTTAACGCCGGCTGCTCTTAAATCGTTTCTGAGCTTTGTGTCTTCTTCAACGTTAAGACCACGGTAGTCAACCAAAACGCCTGTTGTTGCACCGTTAAGTACTTCAACAACTTCAGCAACCTGTGCTTTTTTTGCTTCCAAAACCTTTTCGTTTGGCATAATGTCACCTCCTATAAGATTTTATGCCTTTCAAAAAGAAAGGCTCTTTTTCGTAGACGAAAAGAGCCGTTAGTCATCAAAACTAATTAACACCCTCGGTAGGACTTACCTTTGTGCCTACTGTCTACGGATTTATTTCCAACTATATTAATATAGCACAGAAATCATAATTTGTCAATACTTTTTTAAAAATCCCGGCAGATTTTAAAATCTGCCGAAGATTTAATCAACCAAGCTTTGAACCGTTAAGCTTTATTCCGGGTCCCATTGTTGTTGAAACAACAACGCTTCTTAAATACTGACCCTTTGCAGCTGCCGGCTTAGCCTTGATGATAGCACCCATAAGTGCATTAAAGTTTTCAGCCAGCTTTTCCTTACCGAAGGAAACCTTGCCAACAGGGCAGTGAATGATGTTGTTCTTGTCAACTCTGTACTCAATCTTACCTGCTTTAATTTCGTTAACAGCCTTAGCAACGTCCATAGTTACTGTACCTGCCTTTGGTGACGGCATCAAGCCCTTAGGTCCCAAAACCTTACCCAAACGTCCTACAACGCCCATCATGTCAGGAGTTGCAACAACAACGTCGAAATCGAACCAGTTTTCTTCCTGAATCTTTGTGCAAAGCTCCATCTCGCCAACATAGTCAGCACCTGCAGCCAAAGCTTCATCAGCCTTAGGTCCTTTAGCGAAAACCAAAACCTTAGCAGTTTTACCTGTTCCGTGAGGGAGTACGATTGCACCTCTAACCTGCTGATCTGCGTGTCTTGAGTCAACACCCAATTTCGCATGAAGCTCAACAGTTTCATCAAATTTAGCCTTTGCAGTCTTTATAGCCAGCTCCAAAGCTTCGTCAACATCATAAAGCTTTGATCTGTCAACCAGCTTTGCACTGTCTTGATATTTCTTTCCTCTAAACATATTATTATCCTCCTTATGTGGTCAAGCAAGGCCCTTAGCCTCTCCCACCATATTAATTGCTTTTCCCAGTAATTAATCTTCGACTACTATACCCATACTTCTTGCAGTACCAGCAATCATGCTCATAGCTGCTTCAAGAGAAGCTGCATTCAGGTCAGGCATCTTCTGTTCCGCAATAGCCTTAACGTCGTCTTTTGAAATTGTAGCGACTTTAGTCTTGTTAGGAACACCAGAACCACTCTGAATCTTGCAGGCCTTCTTAAGAAGAACGGCTGCCGGTGGAGTCTTGGTAACAAATGTAAAGGAACGGTCTGCATAAACTGTAATAACTACAGGGATAATTAAACCTGCGTCCTTTGCTGTTTTTTCGTTAAATTCCTTGGTAAACTGCATAATGTTTACACCGTGCTGACCGAGTGCCGGACCAACTGGCGGTGCAGGAGAAGCTTTACCAGCCGGAATTTGTAGTTTGATATAACCTTCAATTTTTTGTGCCATTTTTGGCCACCTCCTATTATTTCGGGAATAATCTTCCCTTTGTGGTAGATATCGGGCAAATGCCCTCCCACTGTATACCAGAGGGATATTTTTAAAACGGCTGTGCCGTCCTAAAAAGCTTAGTCTGTGAGTTTCTCAATCTGACCGAATTCCACCTCGATAGGTGTTTCACGTCCAAACATAGAAACCTTAACAGTAACCTTACGGGTTTCTTTATTGATATTTTCGATTTTACCGGAGAATCCTTCCAAAGGTCCGGACTTGACATTAACATTGTCACCAACCTCAAGGTCAACATCTGCCATACGCACCTGTTCAACCCCCATTTTTTCGACTTCCTCGTCGGAAAGAGGGACAGGCTTCGAGCCTGGTCCGACAAAACCGGTAACACCGCGTGTATTTCGAACAACATACCAGGTATCTTCGTTCATAATCATTTTTATAACGACATATCCCGGGAAGACCTTACGCTTTACAACCTTCTGCTCGCCGTTTTTTTCTTCGATAACGTCCTCCATAGGAACCTCAACAGCCTGAATAAGGTCGCTTATACCGCGGTTTTCAACTGATTTCTCGATATTCGCTTTTACCTTGTTTTCATAACCTGAATATGTGTGTGCCACATACCACATTGCCTCTTCTGCCATAACAATCTCCTCTTAAAATCAATAACTTATCTGTTATCTTACAATAAATGACAGTAATTTTTCAAAACCGACATCAAGTAAAGACAGGATGATAGTTACAATGATAACAAAAGCCAGAATAACTATGGTGTTGTGAAAAAGCTGATTCTTTGAAGGCCATGAAACCTTCTTCATTTCAGACTTTGTTTCTCTGAAGAACTTGAGTGCCTTATTTTTCTTTACAGCAGTGTTCTTATTTTCAGCCATAATGTTTCTCCTTATCTTACTTTGTTTCTTTGTGAAGTGTGTGCTTTCTGCAGAACTTACAATACTTGTTCATTTCCAGTCTGTCCGGATCATTCTTCTTATTCTTCATAGTATTGTAGTTTCTCTGCTTGCATTCCGAACATGCCAATGTAATCTTTACTCTCATGGTTACACCTCCGTCTGTAGTTATAAAATTATAGGTAAAGCACGTCCCTAAATTAAGTGTAATCTTACACGCAAAAAAAAAGGACCTACCTCTTAGCTAAATCATTATATCACCCCCTACCTCAAATGTCAAGCTTTTTTAAAAAAATAATTTAATATATATGAAATTTATTTTTTGAGTCTATAATATAGATAGGAAGTTTCTCATTTTTACCAATACAAAATACAGAAAAATTATTATCATTTAATTCCTTTATAATTTATGCTTTTCCCTTTTAAAAAAAATTAATATGAACATAATAACATAGAATTATGTTTTAAATCAGCAAAGGAGAAAGCCATGTCAAAAATTATCATAAAAAAATCCGACCCGCTGTGCGGCAGCGTTTCCTGCTCCGGCTCAAAAAACGCCGCACTTCCAATTCTTGCCTCAACTATACTTACCAAAGGCACATCAACGCTTTTTAACATTCCGGCTCTTACCGATATAGAGCATATGCTTTATATCCTTCGTGAGCTTGGCGGAAAATGCACACGCTTTGCAGACAGAGTCGATATAGACTTTACCGAATGTCACGGCTACTGTGCCCCATACGAATCGGTAAGCAAATTTCGCGGCTCCTTTCTTCTTGCCGCTCCGCTGCTTGCCAGAATGGGCAGAGCAAGAATCTCAATGCCCGGCGGCTGCCCCATCGGCAATCGCCCTATTGACCTGCATTTAAAGGGCTTTGCCGCCCTCGGTGCTGAGGTGGAAAACGGGCATGGCTTTGTGGATTTATCCTGCAAAAAGCTTAAAGGTGCAAAAATTTATCTTGATTTTCCAAGCGTCGGAGCAACCGAAAACCTTATCATGGCAGCTGTTTTGGCAGAGGGCGAAACCGTTATCGAAAACGCTGCTGCAGAGCCGGAAATAACCGACCTTGCTGATTTTCTGAACGCACAGGGAGCAAGCATTTCAGGCATGGGCAGCGACACCATAACCATCTGCGGCGTAAAAGAGCTTACCCCTGCCTCCTACCGCATAATCTCGGACAGAATTGAAGCAGGCACATTCATGAGTGCCTTCGCCATAACCGGCGGCAGCGGAAGTATTTTAAATGTAAATCCGCTACACTTAAAGCCCGTAACCGCCAAGCTGAGCGAAATGGGGGCTGTCATTACCGAGCATGAAAGCTCGGTAAGCATTGATGCAAGCCGTCCGCTTTCCTCGGCAAACATTAAAACTTTGCCCTTTCCGGGCTTTCCCACCGATATGCAAGCTCAATTCTCGGCACTTTTATGCGAAACCGAGGGTACAGGAATCATCGTTGAAACGGTTTTTGAAAACCGCTTTCTGCACATCGGCGAGCTGAACAGAATGGGTGCAAACATACGAATCGACGGCAGAAGCTCAGTTATTGAAGGTCCGCAAAAGCTCAGCGGAGCAAAGGTGACCGCATTCGATCTCCGCGGCGGTGCGTCTTTAGTTTTAGCAGGACTTTGTGCGAGCGGCGAAACCGAAATTAGCGGCGTTGAACACATAGAACGCGGCTACGAGCATTTATGTGAAAAAATTTCCTCATTGGGCGGCAATATTTTTTTGGATTAGTACTTTTTTTTGTGCAAAAAATATGATATATTATATTTATAAGTCACAAAAGAGGTGAAACTATGCTTTTAAATATAATATCAGGCGGTATAGGCAGCGGAAAAAGTGCCTATCTATACAGTCTCATAAAGGAAAACCTAAAAAACAATCCCGGCTCTGATGCTGTAGTTATTGTGCCGGAGCAGTTTTCCTACACCGCCGAAAAAACACTGTCGGAGGCAATGGGCGGACTCGGTCTTAACCGCGTAGAAGTGCTTACCTTTTCACGCCTTGTGCACAGATATGTAAATTCCGAAAACAACGTTCTGCCCTCCGGCAAAACGATGCTTCTTTGCAAAGCTGCCTCAAAAATCGGAGAGGACAATATGTTTTTTACAGGTGCAAAGCGAAACGGTTTTATTACCTCGCTTTCCGACCTTTTTTCCGAGTTCAAGCGATACCAAATCACTCCTGATGACTTGGAGGGCACGCAGATTGAAGGTGCTTCTACCTCAAAAAAGCTACATTCGGTAAATGAAATTTACAAAAATTACCTGAGCTATTTTGACGAAAGCTTTACCGATTCGGACGACGCTCTTGATATTTTCGCAAGGCTTATAGCCTCAAGCGATATCTTCAAAAACACCTTCTTTTTTATAGATGATTATAACGACTTTATGCCTCAGCATTACGACGTTATACGTGCCCTAATAACCGCATCACGCGGCGTTTTTGTAACGCTGTGCATCGGCAAAAATGACGAGGACGGACTTTTTGCTCCCGTTATAAAAGCAAAAAGCCGCCTTTCGGCAATCGCCCTTTCGGAAAACGCACAGCTTTACACAAAGGAGCTTAAGAATGATGCCGAATACATAAAAGCAGACGATATAAGACATCTTTTAAAAAACTGGGAAAACCGCGTGCAATATGCAGGGAGCTGCGAAAATATTTCGGTTTTCACTGCACGTGATTTGTACTCCGAAATTGAGCATACCGCCTCCGAAATCATTTCGCTCGTTCGCGACGGCGGCTGCCGTTTCCGCGACATCGGCGTCATTCTCGGTGATATGCAGCAATACATTCATATTCTTAACGCGGTTTTTTCCGATTATAACATACCATTTTTCACCGATGAAAAGCTTGCAATCACAATGCACCCCATCGTCCGCACAGTGCTGTCTCTTTTCAATATAACCGCTGAAAACTGGAGCTATTCCTCCGTTTTTGATTACCTGCGGGCAGGCTACATTTATACAAAAAATGAGCATGGAGTATTCCCTCTAAACCAAGAGGAGATAGACATTCTTGAAAACTATATTCTTGCCACAGGAATAAAGGGCAAAAAGGCATGGTTTGAGCAGTGGACTGAAAACGGCGAAACTATTTTCGATGACGTAATCGAAAGCTACGCACAGTGCGAATACGACCTCGAAAAGCTGAACTGCCTGCGTGAACAGATTATCCGCCCGTTTAAAAACTTCCTTGAAAATAAGGGCAGAACGGTACAGGCAATCGCCACGGCGGTATACAATTTTCTTTGCGACATCAATCTGTACGAGGGAATTATCGCGGAGTGCAGTGCCTTTGACAAAAGCGGTCTTCGCGACGAATCGGAACAATTCAAGCAGATATGGAACTTCATACTTGAGGTGCTTGACCAGATGGTAACAACCATGGGCGGTGAGGTGATAAGCCGCGATAATTTTGCCTCTTATATGAAAAACGGGCTTTCCGAGTGCAGTCTGTCCATCATTCCGTCAGGTCTTGACAGAGTCTCGGTCGGCACAGTCAGCCGTAATTCACCGGCATGCGTCAAACATCTGTTTATTGTAGGTGCAGTGCATGGTGCAATTCCGGCAGAGCCTTCTTGCTCGGCAATATTCAGCCCGCTTGACCGCTCACTTATAAACGCCGCTCTCGCAAAATCCGAAAAGGAGCTTGCTCCCGACGATTTAAACCGTATGATGCTTGAAAACCTCAAGCTTTACCGAATAATAAGCACAGCAACCGAAAAGCTGTTCATAAGCTATCCTGCGGCAAATTCCGAGGGCAGCTCTCTTTCGTGTGCTTCGTTTGTAAATGACATTTTAAAAATGTTCCCGGATATCAAAAAGACCGACAATGTTATATCAAAGCCGACAAACGAGGAGCTTTTAGCCTCCTCCAAGCGTGGATTTTATTACATGCTGTCAAGGCTGTCCGAATACTACCGCGAAAAGCCCGAAAAGCTGTGGCAGGCAGTCTTTGATTGGTATGCACAAAATCCCGAATACAAGGATAAGCTGGAAATATTAAAAACCGTGGCAAAATACAAGCGTATTCAGCCCAAGCTTTCACGAATGAAGGCAGAGCTTTTGTACGGCAAGGATAAACGCTACAGCATTACTGCACTTGAAAAATTCAGTCAGTGTCCCTTTGCATATTACCTCGAAAAGGGCTTGTATGCACAGCCACAGGAGATTAAGCGTGTGGAAAAAAGCCACATCGGCAGTGTTATTCATGCCGCCATATGCGAATTTTGCAAAAAGGTTGAGGAGGGTGCCTCTACCATACCTGAAATTCACGATCGCTGGAGAGAGCTAACGCCGCAGGACTGCGACGAGCTTATTCTCACCGTAATGAACGAAATGAGCGAAAAAATTCTCGCCCGCACAGGCTCGGACAGACGCAGGATTGAATATCTTTTAAGCCGTTGTGAGAGTACCTTGAAAAAATCCGTCGAAACTATTCGCCTGAGCCTTTCAAAGGGCGGCTACACCGCTGTGTGCTACGAGAAGGATTTTGAGGTAAGCATCAACTGGAAGGAAAACAGCGTTACCCTCTTCGGAACAATCGACCGAATTGATATAATGGAGCATCTTGCCGAGAAAAAGGCAGGAATAAGAATTATCGACTATAAATCAGGCAAGAAAAAATTCAGCGTTTCCGCAATCGTAAACAAAATCGATATGCAGCTTGTGCTTTACGCAGTCGCGGCGGTTAAGCTGTATAAAAGCGGAGAACTGGAAAAGACAAATTCCGCTCTTTCGCCGCAGGTATCGGCGATTATGTATAACAAAATTAACGACGATATTATTTCGCTTGACTTAAAGGATAAGTCATCAGCACCCGATAAGCTGAAAAAGAAGAAAAAGCTGGACGGAATTGTGATTTTGGACGAGGTCACATCGCCCTCAGGCGATGACGAATTTGTCTATGACACAGCATTTGATATGGACAAAGACCTTGAGGCAACATCGCAAAGCGAATTTCTGAACATCGCCTTTAAGCAGGACAGCACGCTTACCGCAGCCTCGCAGGTTACATCACGCAAAACCTTTGACCTTCTTGCCGACTACATGCAAAAATCGGTTATCGAAGCCGACAAGGCAATAAAATCCGGCGATATCAGCATCGCTCCGTATAAAAGCGGACAAAAATCCTCGTGCAGCTACTGCGACTTCCGCGAGGTATGTATGTTTGACACCGCCTTCGACAGCTGCCGCAAAATCTTTTCAGACGATGACAAGGCAATAGAGTTTATAAAGAAAGAGCTTAAAGATTGATTGAAATTTTTCTTCAACATTAACAGGAAAGGAATAATCAAATGAGTAAAAAGAACTGGACTCCCGAGCAGCTCGAAGCAATTACAACAAAATATCGCACCAACGGCGAAAGCTGCAACCTGCTTCTCGGTGCTGCTGCCGGCTCCGGCAAAACCGCAGTTTTGGTTGAGCGTGTAATACAAAAGCTTATACCGGAGGACATTACCAAAAGCATTGACGTGGACAAGCTTCTTATCGTCACCTTTACAAACGCCGCCGCACGCGAAATGGCAGAGCGTATTAACGCGGCACTTTCTGACGAGCTTGAAGCAGCTATAGCCGCAGGAGATGATGAGCGAAAAAAAATCATAAAAAAGCAGCAGCTTCTGCTCTCGGTAAGCGATATTACAACGATTGACGCCTTCTGCTTAAAGCTGCTGCGTGAGCATTTCAATATTCTCGGAATCGAGCCGGATTTTTCCATCGCGGACGAGGCACAGGCACAGCTTTTATCCGAGGAGGCGATGGAGGAGCTGTTTTCCGAGCTTTACGATGCAAACGACGAGGAATTTATAAATCTTTTATGCCTGTACGGCTCAAGCCGCAGTGATAGCGGTCTTTCCGACCTTATACGAAGCATATATAAATTCACCCGTTCCATTCCCTATCCGATGAAATGGCTGAGCGAAAAGGTCGAGGAACTTAAATGTGAACAGGGACTTTTTAACACGCCTTGGTTTAAGCGTGGTCTTGCAGACTGCAAAACACGTGTTGCCGATGCGTATTCATATGCGAAAAAGGGACTTGAAATGATGTGCGGTACAGAATATATCGACACCTTCATCGCACAAAATCCTCCGCAGAAAAAAGTACCTGTGTACGATGCGTGGAAAAGCTATTACAATGCTTTCTACAGCGATTACATATTTCTTCGCGATATTCAGGACGCCGATTTTGACGGACTCTCATCGGCACTTTCGCAATACAGAGCGGCACGACTTGCAAGACTGGACTCAAAAAGCGACAGCGAAAAGGACTTTTTGAAAAATCTCCGAGAAAAAATACGTAGCTCCATCTCTTTGGCAAAAATTTTTGTATCCTCTCCCGCAGAGGACACAGTTTCACTGTCAGCTGAAAAGCTGTACCCGATCGCATTATCGATTCTGCGGCTTACAGAAGAATACGACAAGCTTTTTATGCAGAAAAAGCTTGCAAAAAATATTTTGGAATTTCACGATGCAGAGCAGCTTTGTGCAGTTCTTTTATCGGAAAATCCCGACATTGCAAAGGCTTTACAGGATAAGTACAGCGAAATATTAATGGACGAGTATCAGGACACAAGCATGCTGCAGGAGGAAATTTTTAAATATGTAACCAACGGAAGCAATCTGTTTATGGTAGGTGACATGAAGCAGAGTATATACCGTTTCCGCAGCAGCGACCCGACCATTTTTAAGAGCAAGAGCGACGCTTACAGCCTTGAAAAAGACTCTGCTGACAAAAAAATTATTCTGTCTAAAAATTTCCGCAGCCGTAGCGAGGTTTTGCAAAGCGTAAACGATATTTTTGAGGCAATTATGACCGAGGCAGCCGGCGAGCTTAACTATGACAAGGAGCAGCGGCTTTACTTCGGCAATGAAACCTATAAGCAGGCAAATAAAAGCTATATTTCGGAATGTCACATAATTGAGGCTCCTCCGTCCGAATACGAATTTGAAGATGAGGACGAGGAGGATTTTACAAATCATGCACTCGAAGCTCGCCTTGTTGCTGCACAGATAAACAAGCTGAAGGCGGAGCATTTCAAGGTTCGCGACGGCGACACATACCGCGACATAGAAAACCGCGACATCGTTATTTTGATGTCCTCCTTCAAGGCGGCTGCCGAAACATACATTGCAGAACTTTTAAGTGCCGGAATAGAATGCTTTGTTGAAAGCAGCGGATATTTTGAAAGAAACGAAATCCGCCTGATGCTCGCACTGTTAAAAACCATCTGCAATCCTTACAGCGACATTCCGCTTTTGGGCGTAATGCGTTCGCCGATTGCAGCCTTTACCGATGATGAACTGGTTTTAATCAGAAAATGCAAAAAAGGCAGGTTCTTCTCTGCGGTAAAGGAGCTGATTTATCTTAACGCATCAGGCAAGCTGACCGACGAGGAGCTTATAAAAACCGCCGAAAAAACCTCAAAATTTTACAGCGACCTTTCAAGATGGCGTCGCTATTCACGATACATGTCCTCCGACAAGCTCTTATGGACGCTTTATGAGGAAACGGATTTTTACGCATTCGCCGGTGCAATGCACGGCGGTGAGGAGGCACAGGCAAACCTGCGTCTGCTTTTCGAGCGTGCAAAGCAATACGAAGCAGGCGGATTTGAGGGCTTGTTTAATTTCGTGAAATACATTGAACGCATACAGGAAAAGGATACCGACCTGTCCTCTGCAAAGCTCGTCGGCGAAGGTCATAACGTTGTGCGAATTATGACAATTCATAAAAGCAAGGGACTGGAATTTCCCGTAGTGTTTATCACAGGCGGAGGCAAGCGGTTTAACAAAAGAAGTGATGAATCGCGCGTCCTTCTTCACAAGGACTACGGCATCGCAATGGACTACATTGACTTTGAAAACAGCCTACGTTTTGAAACACCTGCGGTATCTGTCTTTAAATCAATACGAAACACCGAGCAGACCTCAGAGGAAATACGCAAGCTGTACGTTGCACTCACGCGTGCAAAGGAAAAGCTTTACTTTATCGGAACGGTATCGGGAAATGTTGATAAATCCGGCAAAAGCGGCGGCACGCGTGCAAAGGAAAGATGGCAGAGCTATTTAACAAACGGCAAGGCGGAATTTTTGCCTGCCGATGTTCTTGCAGCCTCCGGCTTTATCGATTGGGTTGCACCTGTTGCTATTGCGTCGGACAGTTGGAGCTTTGACCTGACAAGCTTCAGCAAAATAACCCTGCCCGAGGCGGAAACTGAATCACAAGAGCAGGAGCAAACGGAGACCACAATCGATATTACTCACATACTTGACTTCAAGTATCCGTACGCCGAAATTTCCGACCTTCCCACAAAGGTTTCGGTTTCCGAGCTTAAAGCAGAACATGAAACAGTGATTAACCCAATGCCACAGTTTATGCAGGAAAAACGCCCGGACGGAGCGTATTACGGCACTGCAGTTCACAAGGTTATGCAGAATCTTGTGCCAAAGCAGGACATGGACGAGGCGTATATCAAAGCCGCAGTTGACAAGCTTGTTTTACAGAAAATAATGACCAAAACCGAGGCGGATTTAATAAATCCGCAGAAAATACTTCTGTTTTATCAGTCCGACATCGGCAGACGCATTATGAGCAGTAAAAAGGTTTACCGCGAGCAGCCGTTTGAGCTGCTATTTCCGGCAAAATACATTTACCCGGAGCTGGAAAACGCCGACGGCGAAAGCATTATGCTGCAGGGTGTTATTGACTGCTTTTTTGAAGAAGATGACGGAATTGTTTTGGTGGATTACAAGACCGACCACTACAAGGATATCAGTGAAATACATGAAAAATATGACAAGCAGCTTGAGCTTTACCGCTATGCTTTAGAGAAAATCACAGAAAAAAACGTAAAAGATACATTTATCTATTTATTTTTTGATAATAATGTAGTATAATGTAGAAAAATGCAAACATAAAGGAGAACACTAAATGGCAGAAACCCTACAGAACAATATAAATACTGAAAATACAGGCGAAGCTGTTTCGGAAAAGGCATCAGATGAACGCAGCGAGCATACTTCGCGTCATCACCATAGTCATCATCACCATCATCACAGCTCACATCATCACTCGGCGTCCCATTCTTCCGAAAGCGGCAGCCACAGCTCGCACCATCATTCAAGCTCCGGCACTTCTAATGGCAGCAGCCATGGTTCGCATCACCGTCACAGCCATCATCACAAAAGCCGCAGCAGCTCTTCAGGAAAAAAAAGAAGCTCCTCCAAAAGCTCACCGGCAAAAAAGCGTTTTTCTATTTCTTCATGGCTGAAAAAATCCAACTCAAAGGAAAGCAAGCTGTCAGAATACAGCAAGATTTCGCGGAGAGTTTTGTTTATAACAATTATTTTACTTATAATAGTATATGTAGGATATTCTTTAACAAGGCAGGAGGAGGACACCACCTTAACCAATGCAAGCTACACCCCGTCTGAAACCTCGCAGCTGAAAAGACAGGTAACGCTCTTGCAGCAGGAGGTTGATTCCCTTAAGAAGGAGCTTGACCGATACATCGAAAAATACGGAGAGCTTGAAGACGAAGATGACAAAAAAGACGAGAACAAAACACAATAATAAAATATTAATAAAAAGGCTTCTGATAGGAGCCCCGCCTGCGGGCGTAGGATTTTAGCAGCAATTTTGTTATTCCGTCATTGCTAAACGCAATTTCCTACATAATAAAAAGGCTTCTGATAGGAGCCCCGCCTGCGGGCGTAGGATTTTAGCAGCAATTTTGTTATTCCGTCATTGCTAAACGCAGGTTTCCTACATAATAAAAAATCCGTCCCCAAAAGCGAGGACGGATTTTTTTATTATAAATTTTACAATGTTGTCTGTTACATTGTAAATGCACCGTCAATATAAATGATATCATCGGTCAAGTCAAGCGTAACCACTCCATTTTGAGGCGAATACGTTTTCTTCTGTCCCATAATATCCGTAACGGTAAGTGCTGCATTCGTGCTTAATGTAACACTGCAGGGTGTAAGTGCAACCAAAGCACTCATTTCACTCGTTTCGTCCGCAAAGCGGTAACGATAAATATTATCATTCTTAACAGTTCTTTCGGCAAAGGTTTTTCCGTCCACTGCACGTGCCATAACGCCAAAGGAAACATATGCTGGTTTCGGCGAATATGCACCCATGGAATTGAGCTTTGACCGCATCAGTCCAAAATGATATTCGTGGTTGTTAATCCATGATTGATTCTTGTCATATCCATCGTCTAAAAGGTCGTACCAGAATACCTTTTCGGCACCCTCAGCAATCCACATCAGCATGAGTCTCGGCAAATATTTTGCCTGCAGCTCCTCAGATATACCATACTTATTTGCAGAGGACGTATAGCCCGTTTCGGTAAGCCATATAGGCTTATCCTCACCGCCGCTTGCATCCATCATTTCCCGAAGCTCTCGGAAGGATTCCGCTACAACAGCATCCTCCGGCAGATGAACAGGGTCATCCGTACTGTAGCTCACACCATAGCGATGAAGTGCCGCAGCGTCCATGAGGTCCACGATTCCGCCGTCAATAAGCGGCTTGTTCCAGCCATCTGTATCGCGGCTGAATTCTCCAAACAAAACCGCATCGGGATAATTTGTCTTATCTATCGTAGAATACACCCTTTCGGCAATTTTCAAATACTCCTCGGGAGTTCCGTCCACATGGTCATTCTGATTATCTTCACTGTCAACGGAGTACTTCCACCACTCATTAAACATTTCCTGATATTTTAAAAGTCCCTTGGGGTATTCATCAAACGCAGCCTTGCTGTAATTTGCAAATGCTGCAATTCCGTCATCGGTGTACGGCGGCTCTCCGTTATCATAATTGGTATTTTTAAAGCCTGTAGCCATAATCATATCCATATTACGCGTTGCCAGCTTTCCTGCATAATTCTCATAGCCAAAGCTGTAGCTTCCCGGTGTTGCCTCCGCGTCCTGCCACTCTCTGTTTTCACGAATACTCATAGCACCGATGCTGCATGCATTTTTTATCAAATCAAAGGTCCAGCCACTACCGTTATCATTTCCTATACTGCCCCTATGCATATGCATATTAATGCCGAAATATGAATTTTCGGCAGAAGCAAATTCATGCTCTTCTAAAATTGAAATTGACGTCTTAGCCAATTGCGTCCTTTCGCCCGCGTCAAGGGTATCATAAGCCGTAATCTCATAATACCCTGCACGAAGCGAGGAGAGGTCAAGTGCTGTGCCCTCTCCCTCATATTTTTCGTTTCTTTCTTTTATAACAACATTACCGTAGTAATCCGTTACCTCATATGAAAAGTATTCTCCGTCGCAGCTTGCCACGGAAACCGCAATTGGCTCATTTAGAAAAAATTATATCCTCCAATGCTTCCGTCCGATGCCGCACCTGCAGCAAAGCTCAGCTCCCCTGCAGGAGTAATCTCTGTTCCAAAGTCCGCAATATCGCCTACCGGAACCATTCCGTCCATTGAATCCCAGAACATAACCTTTGCAACATGTCCTGCATCAATATCTTCAAGTTCTGTTAAAGTGATGCTTACAGAATCTGTACCTGTTGATGTTGTGTCGATATTTGCCATATCAACTGCAACTAAATTTCCATTTCCGTCGTATACTGACAAAATTGCAACAGCCTCAAAGCTCTTATTGAAGCTTTCTGCTGTTATTGCGGCCTTAAGTGACGTTGCACCTTCAAGCACATCAAGTGCTGTGCCATTCTCGTCTGTAAAGCTTACGCTGATGGCCTTTTCAGCCTTAAAGCCCAAGCTTACAAGGTCTTCCTCAACATATTCACCTGTCGGGAGATAAAGTGCCTTCATTTCCTCAAGCGAGTATCTCTCAGCAAGAATATTTGTTACAGCCTCACTTTCATAAAGGTCAATCGTAACATTTCTGAAGAAGTCCTCAGCAAGATAGAACACAGGTCTTACATTTGTAGTTGCCGGCAAACCCCAGTGCGGCGGATTGAAGTTTGCATAGGTGGCATTTGTTGCTACATGTGCCACCAACAGGTGGTTCTTGTCCGCATTTGCAAAGTTTGCACGTGTACGTGTCCAGTATGCATAGTTATTAGCTGTTGTAAGTGCTCCCGTAGAAGAATCTATCACTTCTGTTTTATCAGGATTCTTAACGTACCAGTTAAAGGTATCAGGATAGCGTCTAAATTCACTTATTGACGGAAGTGCGATACCTGCTGTAAAGGTATATGCTTCTGCAGTATCAGAAGCCGTTGCGTCAAGCGGAGCAGGCTCTGCAAGCCACTCGTGGTCTGTATCAATGTATTCCAAAATTCCTTCCGGCAGTTCTTTTGAGCCATAACCGCCTGCCAGCCCCTCAGCACCGTTAAGCCACGATATAACACCCTCAGCAGGTGACATTGTTACAGTAGATATATTAACACTTCCGTACATATCATTAGCTGCAACAAAGTATGTTGATTCATCGTTGTTAAAATCAGCAATAAGTGTAAAGCTCTGTCCGTCTACCGTAAAGGTGTTAGGAGAATTTTTTATTGAAGCCACGGTAGCATTTGGCTTCCATGCCTCATTCAAAAGTGCCGGAACATCCTCGCCGCTCTTATAAACCGTACCGTCTGCAGCGGTGTATTCAGCTGTAAGCTTTTTACCGGCGTCGCCTTCCTTTACGATATATTCATCTGTACCCGATGCAACTACAACATCGTCAGCCTTCCATGTGAACGCTGTAACATTAGGAGCTGTTGCTTTAACGGTTTCACCATATGCAATCGCTTCACCGCTTACAGCTGTAATTTCAGGATACAGGCTTACATCTATTCCGAGATATTCTCTCATATCGTCAGCAGAATAAATCAGAACAAGGTCTTCAACGTCTTCCTTCTTAATCTCTGCAATAACGTCTGAG
The DNA here is from genome assembly GCA_017621875.1 of Clostridia bacterium. Lineage (GTDB taxonomy): Bacteria > Bacillota > Clostridia > UBA1381 > UBA1381 > UBA1738. The sequence goes on along the minus strand of JAGASE010000001.1, from coordinate 233,217 downwards.
CCTGCAGATGCAAGGTCAACCGCTACACTTCCGAAAAATCCGTCCTTTAAATAGAACTGCGGACGTATCGAATTTGTAGTCGGATAGTCATTATGATTCGACCTGAATGCCGTATCGGTCGCAGCCCATGACGTTGCTCCTTCAGCTGCTGTCTGAGTTACAAGTACAAGATTCCATTTATACGCACTTGTACTGGGTCTGTCGCAGACTGTTCTTGTTTGGATTATATATCCTTTAGTAGAATTATTCTGTGAGTTTGCAGGCAATGCCAAATATCCCACCTTGCTGTAATTTGTGATTTCCGACATTGACGGAACAGTTACACCTGCTGTAAAGGTATAGCTGTCAAGATTATCTGTATAATATCCGCTTACGGTTTGTTCAGGCAAGCTTGTCGTTCCCTCGGTACGCCAAATATGATCCCAGTTTATCCAGTCAATAAGCTCCGTCGGTAATTTATTGCCGTCACCATAACTGGAGTTGCCGTAGTTTGCAAAGCTGACATTCAGCCAATATGCCAAATTGCTTTCCGACACAACGCTCGGATTCCATCTTCCCTTAGCTACAAGACCATCTATAGTATATGTACTTTCATTCAGCGTTCTTTTTCCGTATGTTTCATTAGCAACCACATAATATGTTGACTCATTATTGTTAAAGGTTTTTGCCAGAACAAATGTGCGGTCACTCCCCTTAACCTTAAAAATCGCATTTTCATCAGACAGTCTGTTGCTTGCATATGTGGAATTTGTATTAAAAGTCTTTACATAGCTTGCAATGGCAGCTGCAGATGATACTGCGTCATCAACCTTTGCCTGAATACTGTAACCCATATCCTCCTCGGTTACGATGTATGTATCGCCGGTTGTTATGTCGGTTACATTGCTACCATCAACTCTCTGCCAGGTTACGGTTGCTCCCGAGTCCCCGTCATGAGTTGCTTTTAAGGTTTCACCATATGCAATCGCTTCGCCGCTTACAGCTGCGATTGATACTGTTGTGGCTGCAGCCTGTGCAGGAATTGCCGTAAATGTTGACAATGCCATACCAAGTGCAACTACCATTGATAATATTTTTTTCATTTTTATTATCTCCTTTCGCTAAAGCTTGTGCCGCAAGGCACATTTCTTTATTAAAGCTGCCGTCAGAAAATATAATTACTCACTCTTCGCTCCAATCTGTCGGAATATGCCCGAAAAATTTACCCCACGCCGCAAATGCTTTTGTATGGGTGAAGCATTTGCGTACTAATTCCCGGCAAATTCGTCCATCTTTAGCAAGAGCATAACAATTCTTAATTTCCACAGCATTTATTTAAACATTTCTGCAGCAGCAAATCCGCAAAAATTATTTAAAACATTTTAGTCCGTATGCCTCGAAAAGTCGAGGAAGATGGATTTTCAGCCTTTATTTAAAGCTCACAAAATTATTCAGAACATTCATGCTGTACGAGTTGTCCCAAAGCATTACCTTTGCATTGTAGTCAGCCGTAATGCCGCTAAGACCCGTAAGCGTCATCGAAATGTCGGCGGAGGTCTGTGCCTCGGTTTCAATCCTTGCAAACCTTATAGCCTGCGTTGCCCCTTTCTCATCATACAAAGCATAAATCACTAAGCCGGACAATCCCTTATCGGTATTTGACGTAAGTGTAACCTCTGCCGTAAGCTCGGTTATGCCGGCAAGAGTTTCTGCCTTAACACCTCCCGATGTGAAGCTTGCATCAAACTCAAATTCATAGCCGAAGCCTAATTCCTCAAGTACAGCCGCATCATACAGATGCTCAAGCTCCTCGATTGTATACCTCTGTGCCATTGCCGCAATAACATTGCTTCCTGCCAGAGTAAGGTCTATGGCAATATTTTTAAAGAAGTCCTCACCCAGATAGAACTGCGGTCGAATACCTGTACTTCCGTTTGGTATATCCCAGTGATTTATTGCCGAAGACGTACCTGTGCCGGCTATTGTACCCATAAAATGCTTGGTGTTAGCATAGTTTATGTTTGTTCTGAGCCAATAGCGTGCCCCTGTATCGGAAACTCCGATTACGTCCTTATATCTTATAAGCTCCGATACCGACGGTATTGTCACACCCGCAGCAAAGCTGTAAGCCGAATGCCCCGATGCCGAATCGGGTGCTCCCTCAGTAAGCCACATATGCTCAAAGTCGATATAGCTCTTAACCGATGCAGGCAACGTGCCTGCGGTGCCGTTTCCTTCCGTTAAAAACGTGTTATTCAACCAGTAGGACAGGCTTGTGGTATCATTTGTATTCATAATCGGGCTTGAAAAGCTCTTATTTCCGTAAACTGCATTGGCAATTACGTAAAAGGTTGATTTTGAATTATTAAAGCTATCAACCAGGGTGAACTTCTGTCCGCCTATATCAAACACATTTGCTGCGTCTGCATTTGCGATATTACCGGTTGAGCTGTTAGGAGCTACCGGACTTATGGAAATTGCAGGAATCTCTATCTCCTCCGACTCGTGCATTGTTTCGTTTCCTTCGGTATCCCAAACAGTTACGAAGAACTTCAGCTTACGTCCTGCGTCTGCCTCGGTTATTATATACTCCTCCGCATTTGATACCGTCTCACCGCCGCTTACCCACTCATATTCGCACTTTTCAAAAGGATTTACATTCGATGAGTCGTATTTAAATTTCGGGATAACGGTTTCTCCGTAAGCCGGAGTCTCACCACTTTTTGTTTCCATACAGATATCCGACAATATGAGATATCCCTCCGGCGGCTCAAGTCCTAAGATATTCACCGCCTCATACGCTGAATAAAGCTCATACAGGCTATCTGCGTCCTCCTGCTTTATCAGGTTAATTATATCCTCTCCTGCACTTGAAAGGTCCACCGCCACGTTTGCAAAAAATCCGTCCTTTAAATAGAACTGCGGACGCACCCATTCCTCCGGGCTTGCTCCATGCACCAAACGTACCTGCGTTGAGGAATTTTGCGAATACTGCATATTAAGAAGCATTATCCAGTTCGGAGCAAGTGCTGCCGAATGGTTTACCGGCGTTCTCGTCATTATTTTATCCGCCGACTCGCCCTCTGTGCTTTTTACGTCATAGCCAACCCTGTCATAATATACAAGCTCCGACACCGATGGAATTGTAATTCCTGCTTTAAAGGTATAGCTGTCAATATTATTTGACGTCCATGCTGTCGTCCCCTCGGTACGCCAGATGTGACTATAATTTATATAGCTCAGAAGCTTTTCGGGAAGCTTTACGCCGTCTATGCCGCTTCCTGCAAAATCGCTGTTTATCCATGCCTGGAAGCTTCCTTCCTCCTCGGAATTAAATTTTTGATATCCGTTTTCGGTTGAGATCGCCTTTTTTCCGTACAGCTCATTTGCAACCACAAAATACTTCGATTCACTGTTATTAAAGGTTTCGGCAAGCACAAATTCCCTGTCGCTGCCCTTCAGCTTAAACAGAGCGTCCTCGTCTGAGGCTGCGTTTACTATAGCGTCCTCATTTCGCGAATGAGACTCAACATAGCTTGCAATACTATATTCTTCCGAAGTATACGTGTTAGTTCCGTCCGAGACCGATGCACGGATTTTATATCCCATATCTGCTTCGGTTACGATATATTCATCGCCCGTTTTAATATCTTCTGAATTGCTGCCGTCAACTCTCTGCCAGGTTACAGTGATATCATCACCCTCGCCGGAAAACACAGCAGTAAGAGTTTCTCCGTAAGCAGGGGTTTTGCCGCTCCTTGCCTCAACGGTTACGGTTTCTCCCTCTGCCATAGCCGGCATCCATGCAGCAAGCATCGCAGCTGCCAGAAGATGCGAAATTATTTTTTTCATTACTGCACTCTCCCTTCTCAGTAAATTCTTACTGAATTAGATGTTTTTGCAAATTTATCATAAGCTGACGAATAGAACAGCTTTACATAATCACCGTTTTTGCATGGGGTATTGAAATTAAGCTCAATTCCCGCACTTACTGATGAATTTGCCGGAATATCAAGCGGCAAACTCGCCATCTGCTGCGGAGTACCATTAGAATGATACTTAACTGCCACAATTCTTCCACCGATATCCTCCTGCAGATTGTTTACAAACTCCGCATTTACCGACATCTTGTGAGCACCCGCCTTAAGAGCTGATGCAGAATCGCCGTCAACCTTTATCACCGTGTTTTTTACACTGACATCGGGCTTATATCCCAGATAATCATAAACCCAGCTTTCGGGATAAATTTTTTCAAGCTCATTGATTGTATAATACTCCTTAAAAATCGCCTTTACATTTTCTCCGGCGGAAGAAAGGTCGATAGGCACCTCGCGGAAAAAGTCGATATCCAGCCAGAATACCGGTCGGATATTAAGACCTGCATCATTAATTGCCCATGCAAGAGTTTGTGTTACACTTGTTACCGCACGCACACAAATCATTTCGCTGCTGTTTGCACCTGTTCTTGTCCAAAAGCCTGTATATTTTGGTGTATGTATCAAATTATCAAAGCCATCTGTCATGCCGATTTTATCCTGATACTTTAAGTATTCAGTCTGTGACAACAGTGCTATTCCCGTCTTTGTTACATACTCTTTGGGGCAATCTCCGCCGACGCGTCCTGCCTCGGTAGTCCAGCTGTGATTGAAATTAATATGCTCGATTATCTCCTCCGGAAGACGGTAATTCCGCTTGGTAAAGCTGTCTGTTATACCCTTCTTCAAAAATTCGCCGTTTAAAAAGTATGCAACACTTGACGGATTCTCAGGGTCGAATCGCTGATTTTTACCGCTGCTGTACGCTCTTTTAGAAAAATAGCTCTTCGCCATAACAAAGAATTTTGAGTTATTATCCTCCGACACGTCCAACAGAATAAATTCATTATCATCACCCCAAAGGCGGAACACGTTTTCTTCAGGGGACACTAAGGTCCCCTTTGAAATCTTTTCAAGTGCCGCCGAAAATACACTCTGGGCGGACACTGCAAGCATTACTGCCGCTATCGTAACTGTTTTCAGAATTTTATTCATTCGCTTCGCCTCCCGATATAATATACTTGATAAATGCATTCGGGTCTTTTCCGTATCCGATTCCGCTGCCCCATTCAAGGAAGCTCTTACGCTGTCCGCTGTCATTGTCGTTTATCAGAATTGATGAACGGATATTCTTCTGCACCGTCGGGTCAACCTTTAGAGTTGTCCACGGGATTCCGATTTCGTACACAGTATGCTTTGTGTCCTCGTTACGGGATGCTGCATATACCGCATCGGGTATAATGCTTAAATCCTCCGGCATATCGTCAATCGTTCTCCATCGGTAAACCTGCACTCCGCCCTCTTGCGTAAGCGATATACCCAATTCAAAGTATTTGCTTACCTCATCATAAAGCTCGGAGTTCTCGCAATACAGCGTAAACTGCAGATTGTCATTTCTCCACATGTTCATACCGTTTTCAATGATATTATGGTCATCATCGGTTACGTCGACAATCCAGTACAAATATTTATCATCATAAGTCATCCAGCCCTTACCGCCAAGGTCGGAGGCACCTGTGTGCTTTCTACCGTCGATAAGCGAGGATACTGTCGCTTCATCAAGATTGAAGCCGGTGATTGACTCAAACTCTGCGTCTACCACACCGTCTATAACAGGTGTAAAGCGTTTTATTGCATTAAAGGTTATGGTATCGCTTATGTCAAGCTCGTCTGAAGTAATTCCTCCAATCTGTGTACGCACAGTGTAGTCATACTCAACTCCCGTCTCAATTTGTCCCACGGGTATTTTTACATAAGTCTGACTCTTTGCAGGTATGCTTTCTACTGCGGCAAAAGTTCCGCTTCTATCCTCCAGCGTCCACACAAGACCTGTAAGCGGAAGCTCACGAGCGGAAAGATTCTTTACCAACGCATAAATATATCCCTCAACACTGTCACCTGTTCCTTCAAGGTCGCCGTTTGCGGTTATTTCATATCTTGCCGTCGGTGAAACCTCCGCAGTAATTCTTCCTGCAGGCATTGTACCGTTTTTAACCTCGGCAATTACCGTTCTGTCACTTTCAATATACAAAATGTCGGGAGTGAAGCTTCCGTTTTCGGCAGTTCTTCCTTCAATTTCTATATCAAGTCCCGTACCGCCGTTATCAACGGTTACGCTGTAAGTTTCACCCAAAATAACCTCGCCGTCCGCCGTAAGGCTTATCGGACATTCCTCCTTGATATCCTTTACATCACCCTTGATGTAAATTGACTCACCGCTTGCAGTAAAGTACAGCTTTCCGTCAACCGGTGTATATACACTTTTTCCGCCCATAATGTCAATTACTTCAACAGGGGAATCGGTATAAACAGTAATGTTCTTTTTAACATCATCGCGGGCATGAATTACGTGAGTATCCTCGCCTTTTCCGCCGTAAACATACCAGTAAATATCTCCTACTCGTTTTTCCGCCGTCATGTGCTGACCTGCAATTGTACGGGCAAATGCACCGTATGCAACATATGTTGGCTTCGGAGTATAATTACCGTACTTGCTTCCGAAGGCACGCAGCGTACCAAAGCGGTCCTCATGCTCCGAATCGGTGTTTCCGTCATCAATAAGGTCATACCACCATATTGATTTAACTCCCAGTGCCATACAGCTCGTGAACACTCTCGGCACATACCATGCTCCCAGCTTTTCACTTATTCCATACTTATTGGTACTTGTGTTAAGACCTGTTTCGGTTACATATATATCAACCTCGCGGTCGGGGAACTTTTCATCAAGCTCATCTCTCAATTCCTTAACGGTTGCCGCGATTGAGCCCTCCGGCTCTGTTTTTCCGGGAGTTTTATCATTTCCGGCATAGCCGTGAAGGGCAATGGCGTCAATATAGTCCAAAATACCAAGCTTCAACAGATTTGTGTTCCAGTTTGGCTGATATCTGTTTGCGTTTGTAGAAAAGGTTGGCATCAGTATCACATCCGGATGATTCGGCTTAACCGTTTCATAGGTTTTCTTAACGAGCGGAACAAAGGTTTCCGGCAGTGAATTTGCCTCACCGCTGCCGCGGTCACCGAACTGCGGTCCCCACCATTCGTTATAAACCTCCATGAGCATCATCTTATCGCCCCAAATGTCGCGTATGCCCTTGCAGTAATTTGCAAAGCCTGTTCTTCCGTCTTCGGTATACGGCGTAGAATTATTGTCATAGAACGGATTTACATATGCCGATACCCAGAGGTTATCCATGCCATATTTGTCCATTATTGCACGCTTATCCGCCCATGTATCTGTATAAACGCCCTTGGACCTTTCAACGCCTCCCCATTCGTCCGAATCTCGAAGATGTCGTACTCCCATAAGAGAAGCCTCATGCAGAAGGTCGGGCTTCCATCCGCTCGCACCTCTTGTGATGTGAGTGTTCATTCCGAACGGCGAATATTCCAGACTCTTAAAATCGAAGTCCTCAAATACACAGAATGAGGCTCTGGAAATTTCCTCTTTCAGTCCCTGACTGTCCCTTGCATAAACATAAAGCTCATAATATCCCGGAGTATAATCCGATACATCAAATACATGCTTTTCATTTTCAATGCGTATGTATTTATGCTCCAGTGCCCTGCCCCAATAATCGCGTATAATATATTCAATTGCTTTTCTGCCTGTAACCAGCGTCATCAGTTTTTTCTCATGACTTACAAGGAAAATATTTCCTCTTGCGGTTGTTTGCTCTATATAGCTTTTCTTTCCGCTGTCCCAGACAGAATTTTCACTTTCCAAAAGCAGCAGATTCGCTACAGCATACGCTGTTTCCGCACGCGTCATCGCACGCTTCGGCTCAATTCCGTTCTCTGCTGTTATAAGATTAAGTGCAAGTGCTTTATCCACAGCCTCCAAAGCCCATGCCGAAACCTCGCCCTTGTCCGCATATTCCGATGCCATATCAAGCGAGGCTGTTGCACCGTTTCTTTTTTCAAATGCACGCACCAGTATAGAGGCAGCCTCCTCGCGTGTGATGCTGCGATTCGGCTCGAATAGTCCGTTTCCAGTTCCGCTTATTATGCCCTCGCCGCTCGCTCTCTGTACCGCATAATAGTAATAATCCTCCGCATAAACATCGGAAAATGCGGTGCTGCTTTGGTCGGAAAGCTCCAGGGCATTATCCGCCATAACCGCAAAATCAGCTCTTTTCACTGAAGCCTCCGGCATGAATTTATTATCTCCAACACCGCTCACTATACCTTTTGCTGCAAGGTAATTAACCGCTTCGTACGCCTTATTATCATATGTCACATCGGAAAAGCCCGAAGCGTGTGCCGCTATAGGGCAAACGCCCGCCAAAACCGATACCGACAAAACAATACTAATTAGTTTTTTCATGGCTCTCTCCTTATTCATAAGCTATAACTACCGTACCGCTTGCCGCACGGGTGATAGCAACTACCCTTGACGCACTTGCACCCACGCTTTCAAAATCAAGCAGCTCATCTACCGAAATCTCCTCTGCCTTATTTGAAGCAGTCTCGAATTTTATAATCCTTACATTACTTGCAAGCGGTATTGATGACAGCAGGCTTTCCTGTGACACCGCACTCGTTACCGGTCTGTTGCTCATCTGCAGATATTGTCCGTCCTTGCGGTAAACCGTACCGTAATAGAAATGGTCGTTATAAATTGAGCCGTACGGAGCTGTACTTGGCAGCCAGCTCGCAGCACTTGCATCATAGTAAACCTCCATGGAGAGGATCTGCTCCTGCGAATCAAGTCCGACCTTTACTATATCTCCCTTGCCCGGCGTGAGTGTATCATCAGCTTCTCCCTCCGCTTTAACAGCGTCGGCAATATCAAAATCCGCCTCCGTCTTATAAACCTTTTCTCCGTATTGGGAGGTTACCATAGTTATATTCATAACCGGAGCGTCCTCGTCCTCATCATAAACCTGCTGCAGCTCCTTTATGAATCCGTATGCGTACTTTTCAGCCGAGCCTTCGGTTACATATTCAACAATTATATCCGCAGGAATATCCTTTAAAGATGACTTGTATGCATCAATTGAGTACGCGTAGTCATTGGTATAGCTTGAAAGGCTTGAAACCTTAAAAAGCTTTGTGTTAGTACCTGCATTAGCATTCTGCGGAACCTTCAGCACTATTGTAGAAGCGTCGGTTACAACCTTAATACCCACATCTCCCGTATGTCCGAAAGCCTTCGGCACCTGCTTATACAGCAGCGAATCGCCTGATGCAGAGTGTATTTTTATCATTCTGTTGCTATCCGACTCACTGCCGCTTGTATAAACCGAGGTATCAATATGGCTGATTTCACCTGCACTGTTCAGCTTATATCTCACAAGACGATAAACTCCAAGATTTCCGTTCTCCTTTGAAAGTGCTTCTATCTTTTTATCAGGGGTATCAAAAGTCTTGCCGTCAATTTTTGTTTTTTCACGTGTATTATAGGTAACAAATGTACCATCTAATGTGAATATATTCAGGCTAAGCAGAGTATCGTCATCATCGGAAGGATAATACTTTCTTATAAATCCGTAGCTGTAGCCCTCGCTGCCGCCATCGTCGATATACGCAACTCTTCCGAAGCAATCGAGATACGCTGTAATGCTTGTTCCCGGCTCCGGCAGGTCTTTTGTTATGTAGTCCTTTGTTACTGCATACTCTGTAGCGGAAATTTCAATAGTAAGGTCCTCAACACTCTTTGCCGTAAGCTTTCCGCTAACAGACTTATCCGAAACAATAACAGTGACATCGTCTCCTGTACCATGCCTTAAAATACTCAACACATTTCCCGTCTTAATCTGCTCAAATCTGCACTCACTGCCGTCTGAATATTTTATATCCACGCTTGCATTATCATAATCAATAACAAGCCTTCTTGCTGTATTAACCCTGTCGTATATTGTAGTATTTTCCTGCGAAATTCCGCTTACATAGTAAGTTTCATAAGAGGTTATCAGAATAATTTTTCCGTCATAATCCGATACCTTGTTCACAACAATCCTACCATCGGCATTGCTGATTGCACTCTCACGTTCGTCCGCAGCCACCGGCACACCGTTTAAAACAACCTCGTCAATAGCTTTAACCTCAACCCTTTTTGTTCCTTTGCCATTGTCATATACGATTGCATCATCAACATATACGCAGCTTGCCGTATCTATCTGTGTAATGTCGTTTTTATTTTCTCTATTAACAACAGCCTTTAAGGAATAGTCGTCCTTATCGTAGTATGCACGGCACACAAAGCCAAGATATTCATACACGTTATCATCTTTTGACAGCTCAAGAGAGGTATCGCCTATCATGAAATCTCCGCCGATGCTGTAGTCGTTATTTATAACGCTTGTGCCTACTTTTGTAACAAGTCCCTCGGCATAATCCAGATTAAGCCACTCGGTAAGCGGAGTTTCAGTTGTTTTCATAACCTGCGACACTCCGCCGTCAGTCACCTTATATTCCGATGCCGACAGGATTCCCGTATCAAGTGCGTTATATATAAGCCTAACAGCCGATTTTTTTGAAAGCTGACGTCCTGCATTGACACCCTTAGAAAGTCCTATAGAGGAAGCTGTAGCAGTATATCCTCCTGAATTGGCAGCATATATACCATAGCCCAAGGCGGTAAGCACCACCCGATACGCCTCATCTGCTGTGAGATTGTATCCGGGACAGAACTTATCATCGCTGCGACCCTTCATATATCCCTTAGATGCGACATAATTTATTTCCTTTTTTGCAAAATACTCCTCTTCAACGTCAACGAACTGCGATATTTCCTCGCCGCCCTCGGTAAATCCGCTAAGATTTGCAAGAAGTATCGCAAATTCGCCTCTTGTAATATCCTTGTCGTCTATGACTATTTTGCTGTTTACGATTCCCAGTGCCTTCAAAAGCTCATATTCTTCACCAAAACCGGAGCTGTCCTGTGCAAATACCGGGTTTATCATTATGCTTTGAGCAAGCATTGCCAGACATATTAAAAATGATAATATCTTTTTCACTGACCTTCACTCTCCCCTTTCTTTACAGCAGCTTTGAAAAATCATACAAAATTTTTGCAGTTTCTGCTCTTGTTGCACTTCTTCGCGGCTCAAACGTCCCCTTATCGGTTCCATTTATAAGTCCGCTTTCAGATACCTTTGTAACAGCGTCCGCAGCATATGCCGAAACCTCACTGCTATCCGCAAATCCGGCATTATCCTTTACCTTTGCAAGTGCAATTCCCTTATATTCGGCTGCACGCTTTATTAACACTGCGATATCCTGTCTGGAAATATTTTCACCCGTTCCAAACCGTTCCTCGCTTATTCCGCTTACAATACCTGCCGAAACAGCCGACGCAACATATTTATAGTACCACGCACCTGCGTCGGTATCAGAGTATTCGCATATTGCAGCAGCGTCCTCGCAGCCGAGCGTACAGACAAGCATTTTTACAAATTCCTCTCTTGTGACATTATCCTGCGGACAATACATACCGTTGCCGCGTCCGCTGACAATGCCCATTTCAGCCAGCTTTAAAATACTTTCTTTCGCCCACTCTACACCGTCAAGGTCATAAAACAGCGTATTATAGCCCTCTGTTCCCGAAGGCGTCGAAATCCCGACCGAAATATTGGTTTTCGGTACAGAGCCACCGCTTCCGCCGCTGCTGCCGCCTCCTGATGAATCCGACTGCGAATCCAAAGCAGCGTCAACATAATCATCAAACTTATTCTTGATATCCTCTTTTGAAGCAAAAAGCTGACCTATCATTTTTTTGTCTACCTTGCTTTTTGTTTTAACCTTGTTATAATCGGTAAAGGATAATCCTAAATATCCGTTATTATCATTTAAAATTTCATACGCCAGGTCATATCCCGATGCTTTATAAAGTGCGTAGTTTACGGTCTGGAATAAAAATTCCTCTTTGACACCATCTAAATCTGTATAACCCGTTTTTTCACAGACCGCACTCAATATCATCGATTTCACGCTGTCGGTTTGCTTTTCATATGTTGCATATGAGCTTAGGGAAGATATATCTATCAAGTCCCCATTTTCCGATAAAAGCTCGTCTGCCTCGAAATCACTGTTTTTACTGCTGAAATGATTTATCATCTCAACCAGTGCTGCGGGGCGATAGCTCTGCAAAAAATCTGCCGAGCCTGCAAATACTTTGCCGGTTTTTGAATCGCGGGCGTTTAGCACTTTTTCCGCAATTTTCAGTTTTTCACTATCGGTAAGCTTGTCGTAGGCTACTGCGTCCATACCCAGGTAATTCTTGCCGGCATCTATCGCACCCTTCATTTGGGACGCAGTGGTTATATCGGCTGAATTTATTCTATCGAGTGCAGCTGAAAAATCGCTGTACTTAATATAAATAAGCTGGTCATTATCCACACTTCCCATAGAAATTCTTGCGGCATATGTGCCTGTCTCGGCATCCTCAGGAAGCGAGAAAGTAAAGGTAAAGCTTCCGTCCTCCGCAGCTGCTGTCTGGTCGGCATGCATTATCAAACCGCTAAGTGCCTCTGCCTCATCATCTCCCATTGAGGCCGACTTTATATCCGTTTCTGTTTTTGCCTTCTTTAATATTTCCAGGGCTGCATATTTGGCATTGCCTGTCACATGTCCGCTTATCGCTATGGTATTCGTATCAATATCATAGCTGATGTCACACACGCCTGCACCCATGCACACCGAAGATGATGCCATAATAGCCGCGGCAGCTGCCACTGCAGCAGTTCTTTTTAAAATCATACAATCACCCTTTCCTTTATTTATCCTGCCAATGGCAGTTCTGTTAGAATCCGTTAAATACATAAAAGCATTAACCCTTAATACCGCTCATATCCAGACCTCCCATAATCTGCTTTGAGAAAATCATATACATGATAAGCGGAGGAATTATCGAGAAGGTTGTAATAATCATCATCTCGTTATCCTGAATGGTTGTTCCCTTTGTGCTAAGCTCATAAAGACGTACTGCAACCGGTACCTTATCGGTCGAGCCCAGCACCAGGTACGGCCACATAAAGCTGCTCCAGGAGCTTGTAATACTGAAAATGCTTACAACCATTATTATCGGCTTGGAAAGCGGCAGAATAATTCTTCTGAAAATTCCAAGATTGCTGCAGCCGTCTATACGTGCCGCCTCTACATAGGACATAGGTATTCCGTTAAAGAAGCTGCGGAACAGAAGCACATTAAACGCATTTGCACCGGCAATCAGCCACATCGGAGTAAATGTCCCCAGAAGGTTTACATGTATAAGCGGTACATCAACAAAGGTTATGTAAAGCGGTACCATGCTTATCGTCGGCAGAAGCATTGACCAGAATACCAACGTTTCAACAATTGCCGAGCCTTTGGGTTTAATTCTGGAAAGAACATATCCTGCAAGTCCGTTAAAGGTTATGTCAAACAAAAGACAGCCCAGTATAATCCACAGCGAATTGAGAAAATTCTTTCCGAAGGAAATCTTATTCCAAGCAATCGGAATCTGCTCCCATCGGAAAACCTCCGGAATAATTGTAGGAGGTATTCTGTACATTTCCTCGGTAGTTTTAAGCCCCGATGACAATACCCAGATTGTCGGCACAACGCACGCAAGCGTGAAATTCATCAAAAGGGCAAACATTATCCAGTAAAGAGCCTTGAATCTCGTCTTTTTGAGGTCAGCAAAATTTAATAAGCCGTTTGTTTTTTCAGAAAATCTTTCACTAATTTTTTTCACTTTAATTTCGCCTCCCTTTTAATTCTGTGTTTTTTTGTCTAAATAGAAATAGATAAACGTGAGTACCAGAAGTATCAGGAAGCTTATTACGCCCAGTGCCATCGCTTTATCGTACTGACCGTAGCGGAAAGCATAGTTATACCCTGTAAGTCCGAGTGTGGTCGATGCACCGTTCGGGCCTCCGTCGGTCATAACCAGCGGCTGCTCTGTAACCTGGAACACACTGATAATCTGACGGATTCCCAAAAGCAGCATTGTTCCCGACATATGCGGAATAAGCACATGACGGATTCTTCCCCAAAAGCCTGCTCCGTCAAGACGTGCAGCCTCATAAAGCTCCTGATTTATGCTCTGCATGGTGGCAAGGTACATAATTAGGGTTGTACCAAAACCGTGCCACGACATCATTATTACTATAAGCGGAATAGTTAAATTGGCATTACTGAGCCAATTCAGCGGTCCTATGCCGAAAAAATAAAGCAGCATATTCAAAAATCCACCGCCGCCGTCCATATAAATCATTTTCCATATAAGGCAGGTAGCCATTCCCGGAATAACAACCGGAAGATACATTGCCACCTTGAAATATCCCTTGCAGTTAACCATTTCATTGAGCATGAGTGCAGCTATAAATGGCATCGGGAAACCGATAATAAGCGACCAGAATACATATTTTACAGTATTTAAAAGTGTTTTAATAAAATTGGTATCGGCAAGCACCTGTCTAAAATTTTCAAGTCCCACAAATTCCGCAGGCGTTACGCCCCGAAGCTCAAAAAAAGAATAGCTTATTCCTATAACAATAGGTCTCCATACAATCAGTATAAACAAAATCAGGGACGGAACTATCAGCATCCAGCCCGAAAAGTTTGCTTTAAAGCTTTCGAAAAACTTTCCGGCATTTTTCTTTTCCGCACCCTGCCCTGCTGTTTTCTTCATAAAATTCTCCATTCCGCCGCTTTTGCGGCACAAATTTAGCACCTTATGACATATACCGTCATGCGGTTATACGTCCGATTCTTTACTTTAGTCTGCAAACGGCGTCGAGTATTACACCAACGCCGTTTGCATAGCCTTATTTACAATTAAAGATTATTCAGGTGATTCAGCTGGAAATCGTTTGCAGCTGTTTTAACCAATGCAGGAATATCCGCATCCTTGTTTGTTATAATTTCCTGAATAACGCCGTCAAGAACCGAATACAGCTCCTGTGCACATACAGGCTCCTCCGCCTTTATCTGAACGCCGTCAAATGCAAAATATTTATCATAGTCTGACGCCTGAACGTTTGTATATTCGGCATACAGAGCATTTTCCTTTTCGGTTCTGTCATCATTTACCCATACCTTGAAGGCACTGCAAGGAAGAATGATGTTGTTTGCCTCACGCTTTGCTTCAAGAGAGCTTCTTAACGTGGACTCCGCAGTTTCGGTAAATTCAGGTCCCTGACCCTTGAAATCAAGCCAGTCGAAGATTACGTCAAGTTGCTCCTCCGTTGTATTGGTAGAAGCCATAACAACAGTTCCACCCATCTGGGAGAACTTGCCCTTCGGTCCTGCCGGAATAGATACAACGTGTGCATTATCCTTGTTCATTCCGTACTTTGAAACCAGTGAATCCTGAGGCGGTGAAGAAATCATCATAGCAGCTTGATTTGTTGCATACAGCTTGAGCTGCTCTGCCTGGTCGATTACGGTGTTATCCGGAAGAACGTTGTACTTCCACTTCATATCATATACAAGCTGAAGAGCGTCATACATTTCCTGTGTGTCAAAGGTAGCGGTCCACTTTCCGTCGCTGTCCTGCTCCATGAACTGAACTCCGTAGCTCCATGCAATATTCATAAAGTACCAGCCGCCGCAGTTGCTTGATGTTCCCATAACAAAGCCCGCCTTGCCGGTTTTATCCTTAATTATCTTTGCAGTCTCTGCAAGCTCCTCATAAGTAGCCGGAATCTTAAAGCTTCCGTCCGCATTTTCAAGACCTGCCTGTCTGAATAGCTCTTTATTTATGTATAAACCCTGTGCATATGCACCCGACTGCATCGGAATACCATATATTCTTCCGTTCTCATCCGATACCAGCTCTAAAAGGTCCGGGCTCATCGCCTGTGCATAGCCTCTTTCGGTCATCTTATCCGTTATATCCAGTGCATAGCCTGCCTTGATAATCTGCTGAACATCGGTGTAATGTGTATTAAACATATTAGGAAGCTGATTTCCGCTCGCCTTAACATTAAAAGTCTTTGAATCAAAGCTGTAAGAGTCAGGAACTATATCAACATCAGGATAAAGCTTCTCAAAGTTTGTTTCATTTTCCTGAGCAGCAGCATAGCTTGCCTCATTCGCAGGGTCCGGCCAGTTTCCGATTGCTACACTGAGCTTACCGTTATCCTTACCGCCGCATCCGGCAAGTGCCGCACAAGCCATAATTGCTGACAGAGCAACTGCTCCTGTTTTTTTGTTAATTAAATTTTTCATCATATTACCTCCTGAATGAAATTATACTTCGGGTATTGCACCCCTTATGATTTGAATATAACTCATTTGTGCTCGGTATGCAACACCCAATTTTTTCAAATGTTTCATATTTCCACCCGTATTTTTAAAGCATTGTAACACTTTTCACAGCAAAACCGCATGGTTATCAGCTTTTTTTGATTGTCATGTAACAATTACTCCCTTAAAAACTTTATTCTTCGTTTATTTTTTTGATTGACTGTCAAGTAGTTTCGTGTTACAATTTCACTATAATATGATTAAAGGGGAGTGTCCGCAGACTATGGACTTTTTGGGGCTAAAATATAAATTAGATACAAAGACCGGAATGAGCAAAACATACATATTTTTATTGCTGCTGGTGTGTATTATAATCTTTACACTGTCCTTCAGCATTTTTTCGCAGACAAGCAGCTGCGTTAATATAATGACTCACTCTTATACCTCGCAAATGGAGTCTATCTGTCAGTCCTCCGAGCAGTTTATCAATGTAATCTCCTCGTCACTCAACATGATGGGAGACGATAATACATTTATGAACGCACTGACCAATACCAGCCAACAGCTTCCGCACGAGGATTACAAATATGTATCGCAAATTCTCCGCCAAACAAGAAAAAATGCGTCACTTTATGTGGACAGCATTTTTATGATTGACCGCCAGAACAGTATTATCTGCGGCACAATCGATTCCGAGCCGCTTTCAATGGAAAGCACTCTCGCATCGAAGTATGTTTACGCCGATTATGACTACGATTACTGGATTAAATATTCAAATCCGCTTTCGGCACGAAAAATACTGCCTGTAACGCATGTAAGTGATAACGGCAGTGAAAAATATATTGTGCCTATTGTTTTTTCAAAAATTAACAGTATTCATATTTTAAATCCTATAGTGGTAAATATTGATATAACCAAGCTTTTAAACTCGCTTTCTGAGCATCAGCTAACACCGAATACCATATTTGCCATCGCAGGCAAGCAATCCAAACAGTGCTATTTTGCAGGCTCCGAGCCGCAGAGTATCGATGACGACTTCATTGATTATATTTCAATGAACACCACATCAAGGTTTAATACGACTGTTGCCGGCACAAAGTATACTGCAGTAGCATACTCGCCGTCATATTCCGTTTTGGGTTATACATATGTTTCACTTATTCCCCAAAAAGATATCTGGAATCTGACTATCGATTTACAGTTTATGCTTATACTTGTGGTTATTATTGCATTTATCACTCTTGCTGTTCTAACACGGCTTTTGATTAAGTCGATACAAGCACCGTATAAGCAGCTTATAGGGCTGTTTGACAATACAGAAAAGATGCACAACCAATCGCCCTCGGTTATGCTCAGATACCTAAGTAATTCTATCAATAGCATTGTAAATACCAATAAAAATCTATCCTCGCAGATTACAAAAATCAAGCCGCTTGAAAACACGCAGTATCTTATAAATCTGCTAAACTCCAACATGCGGTATATTTCAAAGGACGAAACTGAGGTGCTTCACAAGCACATTCCCGAATTTAAATATGATTACTTCTGTTCAATAATAATCAGCTTTGAGCTTACAAAGGACTTTTACGACATGTATAACAGCTTGGAATATGAGCAGATAAAGCTTGGTATTTCAAAAATCATTTACGCACATTTCTCGGAGAAATTTGTTACATACACACTTCCGAGTACAAACGATACATATTATATCCTTTTAAACCTTGAAAAACAGGAGGAAAAAAACGATATTCTTACTCTCCTGCAGTCCTTCGAGAAATTGTTTAAGCAGGATAACGAATATATCAATATTAAAATAGGAGTAGGAGATATATACCCATATGCGGACGGTTTGCTCCGCTCGCACAACGAGGCGATGAACGATTTCTCGGTTACAAATAATGCACAGATAATTGTTGGCGGCAACGACGCCGTGCCATACCAGCTTACAATCACCGATGAAAACGCAATTTTTAACCACCTTCTTTCCGGTCAGACCGAAATGGCGATTAAAACCATAAACAAGGTAATAGACAAAAATATGCTCGACTCCTCTCAGGGAGAAAACATACGCCAGCTTTATGTACAGATAATCAATATCATTTTCAAGGTCATGCGTCTTAAAAACTTGACCTATGACCATGAAGGCGTCGGTGATTTAACACTTCTCGGAAATATAATGTCACAGTCCGCCGAAGAGGTTTACACTCTTATTATAAAATATATCGATGTAATAAAAATCCAAACGCAAAGCAGCGATAAGGTAGATATAAATACAGTAATCGCATATATGCAATCACATTTCCACGAGGATTTGTATTTAGACTCGGTCGCAGAAGTATTCTCTACCACATCAAAATACCTGTCCAAAAAGATAAAAGCCGAGCTGAATGTTACCTTTACCGAGTACCTGACCTTCCTCAGAATCGAAAAGGCAAAAAGGCTTCTGCTTTCAGATGATATGAGCATAACCGATATATACTTAAGCATCGGCTACAACAACCGTAACACGTTTATACGCTGTTTTAAAAACTATACAGGGCTTACTCCGAGTGAATTTAAAAAGCAGTCAAAATAGCTGATATGGCAACAAATTATTACAAGTAACACAAAAACAGGAACGGTTTAAGGCGACTGTTCTTAAGGACAGTTTAAAAGGCAGAAACGAAATCAATCGTTCCTGCCTTTTTTCGTAGAGTTCGGCGGTTTTCGACGAACTGCATCGTAGGGAACGATGCCCACATCGTTCCGTTTTGAGGTCTTAGGATTAACCTAAACATTTTGGAAGATGTTATACATTTTCCATGACTGTCTAAGTACTGGACAATATTTTATTTAACAGTTATATTTCCAATTCCTACTTTATAATCTTGCCCATTTACATTTGTGTGAATTTTTAATTGCAAGCCGTAATTTAATGGAACCGTTACTTTTTTAGGCATATCCCCCTCAAAAACATCAACTTCTTTAACTTTCTTCCCATCAACGAAAAAACTAACAGTTTTTTCTCTATCTACATATCCGTCCAAATGTCCAATAACACAGTTTAACTCTGAATATTTTCCATTTAAGTTAAAGTAAGCATCTTGTTCATAAAACCAGCTATAAAAGCCGTTAGAATATTTTTCTCCCGCCATATAAAAACTTTCGTCTCTAAATGAGCCTGTTTCATATGGTGGACAAACATCCATCAAAAAAGCTTCTTCGCCACACATCTCATCCCATAAATATATGCTTTGCGTTGCTCCGTCCCATTCAACATCCATTCCAGCTAAATTTGCCGTTCCTCTTACAGGCATATAAGTAGTTCCGTTATAAATGAATGGTTCAACTACTGTACCGTTAGCATCCTTTAGTTCACATAAAACATTATCTTTATAAACATTTATATTGCTGTAAAGCACCTCAATAGTTTTTGTTCCTGTTGTTGCAAACACTGCACCACCTGTAATTGTTACCCCGATAAGCATACCTGCAAGTAATCCTTGTAATCTTTTCTTCATTTTATTTTTACCTCCTGAAATTTAATTTCAATATTATTATACTCAAACTTTGAGTAAAAGTCAATACTCTATTTATGAGTACGATATTCTTTTCTTAGAATATCATATTAGGAGTGTTGATATTATGGATTATAGAACAAGGATTAAAAATTTGAGAGAAGATAACGATTATACACAATCATATATAGGTACACTATTACAAAAATCTCAACAGGGATATAACCATATTGAAACAGGCAGAGCAGAATTGAAAATAGACGATTTAGCTATCTTATGTAAATTGTATAATGTTTCTGCGGATTACATTATTGGACTAATAGAAGCTCCCAAAAGCTATGACAGATAATATAAAACTACCAAAACGAAAGCCGACAAGATTAAAGGGATATGATTATTCAACACCGGGAATGTATTTTCTCACAATATGCGTAAAAGACAGAAAACAGTTGCTCGGTGAAATCGTAGTGTGCGGCGATTTCGACGCACAGCAAATGATATTATCTGAATATGGGCAAATTCTTGATAAATATATTAAATTGATGAATGGAAAATATGCTCATATCAAAGTAGATAAATATGTAATTATGCCAAATCATTTTCATTTAATTCTCAACATAACGGATTACAAAAACGGTGCGTCGGAAACCGCCGCACCCTACAATAGTGAAACCGCTAAATTTGTATCACTCCTAAAAAGATATTGCAATCGCGAATATGGCAAAAACATTTTTCAATCCTCTTGTAATGATCATATAATTAGAGACCAAAAAGATTATCAGAAAATATGGGAATACATAGATACAAATGTTATAAGATGGGAAAAAGATTGTTTTTATAATGATTAAAGGTCGTAGCAAATCGCTGCGACCTTTTACTGTCCTTTGGAGTATACCTAATAATACCATTCCTGTTTTTATATAGCAAATATTTTGCTTATCTCTTCAAAAGTACGTCCTTTTCATATTCACGAACTTCATCAAGCCATTCAAGACCTACGCCCTTGTTTGTCTTTTGGCAGTAGTAATCCCAAACCAACGCAAACGGTGCTGCCTTAAATTCCTGAGTAATTGCAAGTCTTGCCGAAACATCGCCGTCAGCCTCAGCCTTCTTCATCATTTCAACAGGCTGCAAAAGTGCATAAAGCATAGCCTTTCTTGTGTTTCTCAGTCCGATAACCCAAGCTGCAATTCTGTTGATTGAAGCATCAAAGAAGTCAGTTGCGATATATGTATCCTGAAGCTTATTCATTCTTACAAGCTCCTCCATGATTGACTTTGTCTCATCATCAAATGCAACAACGTGGTCAGAGTCCCATCTGATAGGACGTGAAACATGCAAAAGCACTGAATTTGAGAAGGTGAGTACAGATGCAAGCTTTGCAGACACAACCTCTGTCGGGTGATAGTGACCTGTATCAAGAGTCATAATAATATGATCTTTGTTTGCCTTCATTACATAGCCCATGCAAAATTCATGTGAACCTGCAGTAAAGCTTTCAAGACCTATACCGAATACCTTTGACTCAATACCGTCAATAACGCCCTCGACATTTTCGGTCGCCTTAAAGATTTGGTCATAGCTGTCCTTTAATCTCATTCTCGGACCAAGTGTGTCAACCGGAAATTCCTTGTCACCGTCCGGAGTCCAGTGATTAATTACACACGGCTTGCCTGTTGTCTTATAGAAATATTCACCGATTTGTCTGCAGCGGATACCATGCTCAATCCAGAACTTTCTTGTTTCCTCGTCGCTGCAGGAAAGAGTTCCGTTCTCAGCCTTTGGATGTGAGAAATATGTAGGGTTAAAATCAAGTCCGATACCCTTTTCCTTTGCCCAGTTTGCCCATTTTTCAAAATGCTCAGGTCCAATTTCATTTCTGTCAACAAAGGTATCTGCCTCCTGGTAATTTGCGTGAACATTTACCTTAAGCTCACCCGGAATATAGCTCATAGCCTTTTCAATATCAGCTCTCAGCTCCTCGCCGGTACGTGCTGCTCCCGGATAATTTCCCGTAGTCTGAATACCGCCGGTCAAGCCGCCTTCCTTCTTCTCAAGACCGTTAACATCGTCACCCTGCCAGCAGTGCATGGATATAGGTGTTTTATCGCAAATTTCAAGCACCTTGTCAACGTCAATGCCGTATTGTGCATAGTATTCTTTTGCAAGCTCATAGCCCTTTTCAATATCGTACATAGTTACATTCTCCTTTTTGTAATTTAATAATCACATTATATCACACATTTTCGTAATTGTATAGGGTATTTTTTAATTTTTTTGGTTTTATTTTGTTTTTATTGACTTTATTATAATAGGTATAAATATTCTCTTGGAAAAATTTTCAAAAATTTTTTTAAAAAAGTATTGACAAATAAATTTTTTATGCTATAATTGAAATTGATAATAATTATCATTATCAATTAAGGAGAGTTTCTGATGGAAAAAAGGTTAAATAATTCGGAGAAGAGAAATGCAATTTTGTCAGCTCTGAAAAACACAACTACTCACCCATCAGCCGATTGGATTTTTGAAAAAGTCAGAGAGGATTGCCCCGGAATCGGAATTGCTACCGTTTACCGTAACTTAAAAATCCTGCTTGAACAAAATCAAATTTTCAAAGTCGATGTAGGTGACGGGCTGGACCATTATGACGCTCAAACTGAGATACCCCATGACCATACTTACTGTACGTCGTGCGGCTGCATCGGAGATATTGAAGCCATTTCTGCGTCCGGACTCGAACAATTTGCAAAAGATGAATTTTCAGTAGAAGCCTATTCCTTGGTATTATACGGAAAATGTAAAAAATGCAAGCAAGAGGAAACTCTTGAAACAAAAGTTATTTAATAAAATTTTGGAGGTATGTATTATGAAAAAATTTGTCTGTCCTGTTTGCGGTTATGTTCACGAGGGTGATTCTGCACCAGAAAAATGTCCATTATGCGGCGTTCCTGGCTCAAAATTCACAATTATGCAGGAGGGTGCAGCACTTGCTGCCGAGCATGAGTACGGCGTTTATGCAAAGACTGTAAAAAATAATCCTGATATAAGCGATGAGGATAAGAAATATATCTTTGACCAGCTTATGGCAAACTTTAACGGCGAATGTGCCGAGGTTGGAATGTACCTTTGCATGGCAAGAATCGCTCACAGAGAAGGTTATCCCGAAATCGGTCTTTACTGGGAGAAAGCCGCTTATGAAGAGGCAGAGCACGCATCTAAGTTCGCAGAGCTTTTAGGCGAAGACCTGGAGCCGAACATGAAGGCTACAACAAAAGATAACCTCAGATGGAGAGTTGACTGCGAATACGGGGCAACACAGGGTAAGGTTGACCTTGCACTTTGTGCAAAGAAGAACGGTCTTGACGCTATCCACGATACAGTTCATGAGATGGCTCGTGACGAAGCTCGTCATGGAAGAGGTCTTGAAGGTCTTTTAAAGAGATATTTCGGCTAATATCCTGATAGTCCATTACAGTTTGCATATCAAAATATTGTTCTGTTGTTACAGGCAGCTTCATCGGCTAAGGCATTGTTCTTAGCCGATAAGTGTCTCATTATATAACACTTTAAAAGGAGATGATTGTACTATGAAAAAAAGAATCACACTATTGGCAGCAGGTGCTTTATGCTTAGCAAGTGCGGTTGTCGGTGCGGCTGCGTCTACAGCTATCAGAGAAATCAAGGCTCAGATACGTCCGGACTTCGCCATTGAAATTGACGGAGAACGTAAAACCTTCAAAAATGCAGCAGGTGACACAGTTTATCCTGTGCTTTATGACGGTACAACATATCTCCCAATAAGAGCAATTGGCGAAATCATGGGCAAAACCGTATTTTGGTACGAGGACGAAAAGCGGATTGAACTTAAGGAAACTACCGTTACAGACGCAGATGTTATTGTATCAGGAACAGAAGGTGCAGGAACATCAGATACGCAGGTAGCAGTCCCTGACAAGGCTGACGCAGCTCCGGCAGCTTCCGCCACACCTGCTGCAATCGACCAATCAAGCTTCATCGGCGAGGATAAAGCCAAGGAAATCGCCCTTGAAAAAGCAGGTTTGACGGCAGGCGACGTGGTATTTGACAGAGTTGAGCTTGACAAAGATGGCGGTGTATGGCACTACGAAGTAGAATTTAAAAGAGGGCTTGTCGAATACGATGCTGACATCACTGCAGCCGATGGAACAATAGTTTCATGGGAAGTTGACAACGATGATTAACTAAAAAAAGCTGTGCAGAGAAATCTGTCACAGCTTTTTCTTTTGTTATACAAAAATCTACCTTTAGCAGCAAAATAGCAAATGTGCCCCTCTCACACGTCAAATGTGAGCTTTTTAAAATTCTATTTCCATACCGTCATATGCAACAATCACACCGATTTCGTCCATGAGCTTTTGCAACTCCTCATGCGTACCATGTGCATACTTCGACATATGCGAAATCATCAGCTTGCCGCCCGGCTTAATAATCTCTTCCCTTTTCATGGTCGCCACAATTTCACGTATCATATTCAAGTTATTATGTTCAAAAATTCTGTTATCTCCGTCAAGATCTCCCAGAGTACCGTCAAAAACCATAAGGTCAAATTTATGCCTTCTTATCTCGTGCCAGCTGAGATTATGTATCCAGCCGCTGTCGCAGCCCCAGAAAATTGTCTTATCTCCCCTTGAGATTATGTAGTTTACAGGCTGCTCGCACGGATCCTGCACCGAATGGTTTGCAATCACAGCAATTACGTCATACTCACCTATTCTTTTGCTCTCAAAAAGCTTTAAGCCCTCTACACTGCAGCTAAGCTCTGCTTTAAGCTTTCCAAGTGAACGTTCCTCCGCATTAACTGTCACACTGCCGTCATGAAAAATTTGCGAAATTGCAGCGGGAGAATAATGGTCGCGATGGGTATGCGTAATAAGAATATTATCCACATTTCCAAGCTCTACGTCATTTGTTTCAAAAAAATCAGGCGTCTCAGTTGAGCAATCAATCATCAAATCATCATTCAGCAATACCGACGTAAGCCTTCTGTGAAACTGACCGTCTACGCGGTCCTTTATATTCCAATCAGCAGCACCTGTGCCAAAAAATAACATCTTCATAATAAATCCCCACCCTTTTCTTTAGATTATTGTAATAATAACACCTTGTAAAATTTATGTCAAGGGGGTAAAGTGTCTTTCACATACCCGTTTTTGCAATTTCTACCCCTGTGTAATAGGTTTTGAGAATCTCATCATAGCTTTTACCCTCCGACGCAAGATAATTTGCACCGTATTGGCTCATTCCTACACCGTGTCCGTAGCCCGTAACATCAAAGCTCACCATATCATTTTGTATGTTTATTGCAACATTCGTTGACCTAAGCCCGTAAATGCTCCTGAGCTTTGTTCCTTTTATTTTCACTCCGCCTACCGAGACCGTCAAAATCCCTCCGGCATCACTTCGCAGAGTTTCGCCCACAAGCTCCTTTGAAAAATCAACACCGTCAATATTTTCCCGTGCAATTTTTTTAAATTCCTCAAGGGAAATTTCCTTGCTTGACTTAAATTTCGGCGAAACCTTGTCTCCGGGGCTGTCTACACTTACAAGATACGGTCGTTCTCCTCCCCAAACGTCCTTTGAGCTTTCGGTTTTTCCCGATGAGGTGGAGTGAAACACCGCCGATATTACCTCTCCATCATAGCTCAGAATCTCGTCTGCCGTTTCGTCCACCGCCTGAGATATCTTTTCCCAGTTTTTATCGGCGTCCGCTCCCCACAAGCTCCTTCGCTCGCTTTCTGCAATCCACGCCTTACAGTGCGTTGAATCGGTGCATATTTCCGCACCCTTATGCACGTCCGGCGTCCCCGACACCTTGTATGCATCGCGTCTTGCCTCAAGATAGCTGCGTGCCGCAACCGCCTGTGCTTTAAGTGCCTCCTTTTCAAAGCTTGCCGGCATTTCCGCCGACACAACCTCCTTTAAATATTGGCTCTTGCTCATTTCGCAGACCCGGTCCTCGGCTTTTATATACACCGATATTGTATCCTCTTTTTCCGGCACAGGCTTTTCGTATTTCCCGCAACGCAGATATAGCACCGCAGGAATCAAAACCGTTGCCAAAAACACCGCCGCAATTATTATAATTAATCTTCTCATGTTAAAATCACCCTGTAATCTATATGATTTCAAGGTGATTTTTATGCTATATTCTCTTTGCTAATTTTTCTACATTCTCCTGTCTGAACTCCTCAAAGCGGTCCTCCTCAATAGCAGTGCGTATTCTCGCCGCAAGCTCATTGTAAAAATACAAATTGTGCATAACCGCAAGACGCATGCCAAGGATTTCCTTCGCCTTGAACAGGTGACGTATATATGCCCTGGAATATTTTTGGCATACAGGGCAGCCGCATTCCTCATCAATCGGACGCATATCGCGTTCATAGCACTGATTAAGCAGATTCATTGTGCCGTGACGGGTAAAAATAAATGCATGACGTGCATTTCGCGACGGCATAACACAGTCGAAAAAGTCAATACCTCTCGCTACTCCCTCGATTATATTGGACGGCGTTCCGACGCCCATTAAATATCTCGGCTTATTCTCAGGTGCATACGGCAGGGTTACATCAAGAATGTGATACATTTCCTCATGGCTCTCGCCAACTGCCAGCCCGCCGATTGCATATCCCGGAAGATCCAGCTTTGCTATTTCCTTCATGTGCCAGATTCGCAGCTCGTCAATAATTCCGCCCTGATTTATACCAAATAAAAGCTGATTTTTATTTATCGTATCCTCCATACTGTTCAGCCGAGCCATCTCCGCCTTACAGCGTTCAAGCCAGCGATAGGTGCGTTCGCAGGATTTTTTTACGTAGTCATAGGGTGCCGGATTTTCCACGCACTCGTCAAACGCCATCGCGATTGTCGAAGCAAGATTGGATTGTATCTGCATGCTTTCCTCAGGTCCCATAAAAATACGCTTTCCGTCAATATGGGAATTAAACTGCACTCCCTCCTCAGTGATTTTGCGGAGCTTCGCAAGCGAAAACACCTGAAAGCCGCCGCTGTCGGTAAGAATTGGTCTGTCCCAGTTCATGAATTTATGCAACCCGCCGAGGTCGTGTATCAGCTTATCGCCCGGCCTGAGGTGCAGATGATAGGTGTTGGACAATTCAATCTGGCAGCCGATTTGCTTCAAATCCTCTGTTGAAAGTCCGCCCTTTATCGCCGCAATCGTTCCGACATTCTGAAACACCGGCGTCTGTACAGTACCGTGTACTGTTGTAAACTCGCCCCTTCTGGCAAGCCCGTTTGTGTGTAAAATTTTAAACATATTCTTCTCCTAATGTATAAACATTGCATCGCCAAAGCTGAAAAATCTGTATTTTTCCTTAACTGCCTCATTATAGGCGTTCAGGATATTTTCTCTGCCGGCAAGGGCACTGACAAGCATAATCAGTGTAGATTCCGGCAAATGAAAGTTGGTGATAAGTGCGTCAATCACGTTAAACTTTTTGCCGGGATAGATAAAAATATCGGTCCAGCCGGTTTGCTCGGTTAAAACGGGGTTTTGCATACCAACCGTTTCGAGCGTTCTGGTTGCGGTCGTACCCACCGAAATAACCCGTCCGCCATTTTTCTTGGTTGCATTCACAAGCTCCGCCGTTTCCTTGGGCAGAATGTAAAATTCCGAATGCATCTTATGCTCTAAAATATCGTCTGCCTTAACCGGGCGAAAGGTACCTAAACCCACATGAAGCGTCACGTATCCGATTTTTACGCCCTTTTTTTCGATTTTTTCCATAAGCTCATGTGTAAAATGCAGTCCTGCAGTCGGTGCTGCAGCAGAGCCGTCACATTTTGCGTAAACAGTCTGATAACGCTCCTTATCCTCGAGCTTTTTCGTTATATAATGCGGAAGCGGCATTTCACCGAGCTTATCCAAAATTTCTTCAAACACACCGTCATAATAGAATTTAACCAGTCGGTTTCCGTCATTAACTACCTCCAAAACCTCGGCGGTCAGCTCGCCGTTACCAAATACAAACCTTGCACCCGGCTTTGCCTTTCTGCCCGGCTTTAAAATGACCTCCCACTCGTCCAGCTTATGCTTATGCAGGAGCAGAAATTCGATATGACCGCCTGTTCCCTCCTTAACACCGTAAAGGCGTGCAGGAATAACTCGTGTATCGTTAAGTATCAGGCAATCGCCCTGATTTAACATATCAACAATATCATAAAAGTGCTTATGCTCAATTTCTCCCGTCTGCTTATCCACGCACATAAGCCGCGACGTCTGTCTGTCATGAAGCGGCTCCTGTGCAATCAGCTCCGGCGGAAGCTCATAATAAAAATCTTGTCTTTTCATTAAATAAAATCCTTTACTTATCTTTTGCGTTCTCTCAAAATTCCGAAATTACGGCAATTCGACTTTCTTCCATATAGACAGCACTCCCTGCGTAATTCCTGCCGCAAGCTTATCCTGATAGCTGTCCGATGCCATAAGCTCAAGCTCATCAGGATTATTCAAAAAGCCTATTTCTATAAGGCTTGACGGCATCAGACACTTTCTGTTTACCAAAAGGTTGCCTGTTTTTACGCCTCTCGATTTTGCATTGGTAAATTTAGTCAGACTGTCCAAAAGTGCATTTGACAGCTGCTTGCTGGTAACGCCTAAGTCATCGTCATTA
The DNA here is from genome assembly GCA_017621875.1 of Clostridia bacterium. Taxonomy (GTDB): domain Bacteria; phylum Bacillota; class Clostridia; order UBA1381; family UBA1381; genus UBA1738. The sequence goes on along the minus strand of JAGASE010000001.1, from coordinate 204,858 downwards.
TTTTGCTCACTGTAATACACTTCTATACCCTGTGCTGCGGTAACATCATAATTTGTGGAATTGGCGTGAATACTCACAAAAAGTACCGCTCCCTTAGTGTTGGCAAGCTCAGGACGCGACTCCAGAGTCGGATATGTATCTCCTGTTCTGGTCATAATAACCTTTACGCCGTTATCCTCAAGGTTTTCCTTTACCTTCTTTGCAACCGACAGAACTATATCCTTTTCGTTGTGTTTCTTGCCTGTTCCCGGAGCCATCGTGGAAAGAATAGGCTCGGTGCTTTCAAGTGCCGCATAATAAGCCTCTTTTTCCTCATCGGTCATAAGATAGCCAATCGCTCCCGGGTCACTTCCTCCGTGACCTGCATCAATTACCACGATTTTTTCTTCGCTGTATTTTATCGGCTTTGGTGTAGCCGTAGCCGACGGCGATGCTGATGGCGATGCCGAGGGTGATGTTGTTGGCTTTGGCGATGTTGTAGGTGCAGGTGTTTCGTCCGGCTCTACGTCCGCCTCCTCGTCCTCTGCTACTTTAATCACAACGGATTTTCTATCTGCAGAAAGAGCCACGCTGTATTTTTTCATATTCTCGGTATCAACCGCAATTCTTGTTGACTCCTCATGAAGTCCGAATCGGACTGCCTTTACCGCTCCCAAATTCACCTCGGTTTTATTGTCGGTTGTATATGACGCACCATACACGTCTACATACAAAACATTTGATGAGGTTACTGCCGCATCGGAAATTTTTTCTATGCTGTCACTTGCCGAAACGGTTACTGTTACCACGCCGTCCTCCTCGTCATATTTCAGCTTATTCAGCTTATTTGTGAGTACAGGTGCGGGTGTAGCGGTCGGTGAAGCAGTTGGGTTTGCCGTCGGTCGAACCGAGGTTGTCCCGTCCGAAACCGATATAATTCCTTCGTCCTCATCAAAATCCACTTTAAGTCCCACGCTTTCCGAAATAAAACGCACAGGAACCATTGTTTTTGCACTCTCTCCCCATTTTGCAATCAGTCTTGGTGCAACCTTATCGGGGATTGTTTTATTTTTTCCGTTTACTCTTGCCGTTACAGAGCCTATTCTCAGGCGAACAGTTGTATCGTCATAATCAATCGTTATTGATTTATCGGTTTCCTCATAATCCACCTCGGCACCTAAAGCCTCAAAGACCTCACGCACCGGAACTAAAGCCCTGTCATTAAAAATGATAGGCTCCAGCGGCAGGTCGCTAAGCGTTTTTCCGTTTACCTTAAGGTCATATACAGCCCCTGTATAATTATGGATTCCGCCGTCATATTCTAAAAGCAGTGAGGCAGAGGCGACTGTATTCATTAAAAAGCAGCACAGCAAAAAAAGCGTAATCGCCATTTTTTTCATCAAGTATTTTCCTCCCTTTTATTCGGGCATAGGCACCTTAAAATGCTCATAGCCCGACTGTGTCACAATCCTTCCTCTCGGCGTTCTTGAAATATACCCAAGCTGCAGAAGATACGGCTCATACACGTCCTCAATGGTATTAGCCTCTTCTCCGATAGTCGCAGCCAAGGTTTCAAGTCCTACCGGACCTCCCCCAAAATTTTTAATCATTGTCATTATCATTTTATTGTCAATCATATCAAGTCCTTTTTCATCAATTTCCATCTGATGAAGTGACTCCGATGCGATTTCCTTTGTAATTTTGCCATCAAACTTGACCTGTGCAAAATCACGCACACGCTTTAAAAGTCTGTTTGAAATTCTCGGCGTACCGCGAGAACGGCTTGCAATTTCCGCCGCACCACCGTCATCGATTTCGACACCCAAAATATTCGCCGAACGTTTTACAATACGCTTCAGCTCATCGGTCGAATAAAGCTCAAGACGGGCAATAACGCCAAAACGGTCGCGAAGCGGTGCCGTTAAAAGACCGGCACGCGTTGTAGCACCTATCAAGGTGAATTTCGGCAAATCAAGACGTATGGATTTTGCCGAAGGACCTTTTCCTATAATGATATCAAGGGCATAATCCTCCATCGCCGGATACAGAATTTCCTCAACCGTTCTCGACATTCTATGAATCTCGTCGATGAACAGAATATCGTTATGCGACAGATTGGTTAAAATCGCAGCCAAATCCCCCGCCTTTTCAATGGCAGGTCCGCTCGTTATACGTATATTTACGCCCATCTCATTTGAAATAATTCCGGCAAGCGTCGTTTTTCCGAGTCCCGGCGGTCCGTACAAAAGCACGTGGTCCAATGGCTCGCGGCGTTCCTTTGCGGCATTTATGTAAATGCTTAAATTTTCCTTAACCTTTTCCTGTCCCACATAGTCTGCAAGCTGACGCGGACGTAGTCCCACCTCAATATCGGCGTCCTCGTCCATAAAATCTCCGGTTACTATTCTTTCGTTATCATCGAATATCATTATCCCAAAAATTCCTTTCCTAAAAGTTGCAAATACTGCTTTTATCCCGCCATGCTCTTAAGTGCCTGCTTTATAATTTCCTCAACCCCCAAAGCCGGGTCTATTTTTGCAACGGCATTTTTTGCCTCCTGCTGCGAATATCCAAGCACAGTAAGAGCAGTTACAGCCTCCATAGTGCTGTCGTCTGCCGAAATTTGCACATCGGTCACTCCTTCGGTGACAATATCTGCATTTTTTAGCTTATCCTTAAGCTCCAAAATTACACGCTGTGCCATTTTTGCACCAACGCCCGATGCTTTTGTCAGGGTTTTGGCGTCATTGGTCATAACAGCAAGTGCAAGCTGCGGCGGCGTTACTACCGACAAAATCGCAAGTGCCGCCTTCGGCCCCACTCCCGAAACCGATAAAAGCTGCAAAAACATCGAAAGCTCGTCCTGCGAAACAAAGCCGTAAATGTCCAAAATATCTTCTCTTACATACACATAGGTATAAAAGGTGACTCTGCTTCCGATGCTTACACTTTCCGCAGAAAGCTGTGAGGTATAAATCTTATATCCCACTCCGCCGTTATCCAAAACAGCAAAATTATCCTGTTTTAAAACCAGTTCACCTTTTATATAGTAATACATTCCGCTTTCCTTCCTTTGTACGTTGCTTTCGGCAAGGTACAATTCCTCATTTTACAGACTATGTTTAAATTATATCACATTTTGACAAATTACGCATTTACGATTACATTACAAGTATGTAACGGATTTTACAGCCTGTTCTCGCCAAATTCGTCGCTGATTTTCGCCGAATGGGCATGGCAGATAGCAACCGCAAGTGCATCGGCAGCATCATCGGGTTTCGGGATTGCGTTCAGATTCAGCAGCATCTTAACCATCTGCTGAATTTGTCCCTTTTCCGCCCTTCCGTAGCCCGTAACCGCCTGCTTTATCTGCAGCGGCGTGTATTCATAAATCGGAATATCCATGCTCGCTGCCTCGGCAACCATAACTCCCCTTGCCTGTGCAACTGCAATCGCCGTTTTTGCATTGTTATTAAAAAACAGCTCCTCTATCGCCACTGCGTCAGGCTTATATTTATGCAGATATTCTTGTATTTCCTCCTTGATTTTTTTCAGTCTTAAGCTGGTTATCATGGACGAATGCGTGGTAATCGCATTGTACTCAATAGGTCTGAACTTATTCCCCTTGTATTCAAGCACTCCTATACCCACAATCGCATATCCCGGGTCTATCCCTAAAATAATCACAAAAAACGCCTCCTGTTTTTGTATACTTTTATCACATTTGACTATTGCATAAATATAAACTAAAATGTATAATAATACTTAAGTTATATATTTATACTATTGTATACCAAAAAGGGAGGAATTTCAATATGTCAAAAGAAAAAGTTGTTCTCGCATATTCGGGAGGACTTGATACATCAATCATCATTCCGTGGCTTAAGGAAAATTACGACTATGAGGTAATCGCTGTATGCGGTGACGTAGGTCAGGGCAAGGAAACAGAAGGTCTTGAGGAGCGTGCAAAAAAGGCAGGTGCTTCAAAGCTTTACATAGCAGATTTAAAGGCTGAATACGTTAAGGACTATATCTGGCCTGTTGTTAAGTCAGGTGCGGAATATGAGGGAAAGTACCTTTTGGGTACATCTCATGCACGTCCGATTATCGCAAAAAAGCTTGTTGAAATCGCTGAAAAAGAGGGTGCAACGGCAATCTGCCATGGCTGCACAGGAAAGGGCAACGACCAGGTTCGTTTTGAACTGACAATCAAGGCGTTAAATCCAAGCCTTAAGGTAATCGCTCCATGGCGTATCTGGGATATCAAATCCCGCGAGGACGCTGTTGATTATGCAAATGCACACGGTATTGAAATACCTGTTACCAAAAAGGAATTATATTCACGTGACCGCAACGTATGGCACATCAGCCATGAGGGCATGGATCTTGAAGATCCTGCAAACGAGCCGCAGCTTGACAGTCTTTTAAAGCTCGGCGTTTCGCCGGAAAAAGCACCGGAGGAAGCAAAATATGTTACCATCAGCTTTGAAAAGGGCGAGGCGGTTGCTCTTGACGGCAAGAAAATGGAACCTCTTGCTCTCCTTGAGGAGCTTAACAAAATCGGCGGTGCTTACGGCGTAGGTATTGCAGATATCGTTGAGGACCGTCTTGTTGGTATGAAGTCACGCGGCGTTTATGAAACCCCGGGCGGAACAATTCTTTACGCTGCTATCAAAGAGCTTGAGTATCTCTGTCTTGACCGCGATACACAAAGCTTTAAGCGTCAGTCGGCAGTTAAGTTCGCAGAGCTTGTTTACGACGGAAAGTGGTTCACACCTCTCCGCGAGGCTATGAGTGCTATGTTCGACGTTATGGACGAAACCGTTACAGGCGATGTTAAGCTTAAGCTTTACAAGGGTAATATCTACCCTGCAGGTGCTACAAGCCCGTATTCACTGTATAACGAGGATATCGCGTCCTTCGGCGATTCGCACGAGCTTTATTCGCACAAGGACAGCGAGGGCTTTATCAACCTTTACGGTCTGCCGCTTAAGGTGCGTGCTATGATGATGAACAAGCACGGAGAGAATAAGTATAAGAAATAATGCTTTTCGGGGAGGTATTTCGGGGCTTTGCCCCGTACCCCACAAGCTTTTTGAAAAAAGCTTGGCAAAAACTTATGTGCATTGCTATCGCAATGCAAAAGTCAAGTACATTAGACAAAAACTTATAAAATTTTATAAGTTTTAGCTCAAAGAATAAAAAATATATTGAGACTTCCGAATTTTTATGGTATAATAAATTTCGGAAGTTTTAATTTTACTTAAGATTTCACCTGCATTGGCAAAGCCAATGCCGAAAAGTTTTCGGTCAAGCCTTTTCCAAAAGGCATGCGGGGTTATAGGGGCAGAGCACCCGACAAAATCACAAAGGAGTTATTTATATGGCAAAACTATGGGGCGGAAGGTTTCAGAAGAACACCGACGCAAAGGTTGACGATTTCAACTCATCAATCCGATTTGACAAAAGAATGTACGCACAGGACATAAAGGGCAGCATTGCTCATGCAAAAATGCTTGGAAAACAAGGCATTATAAGCCAAGAGGACTCGGACAAAATCGTAGCGGGACTAAAGGAAATCCTCTCAGAAATTGAAGCAGGCAAGGTTGAATTTTTAATTGATGCAGAAGACATACATATGAACATAGAAAAGCTTTTGACCGACAAAATCGGCGAAAGCGGAAAGCGTCTGCACACCGGCAGAAGCCGTAACGACCAGGTTGCTCTTGATATCCGTATGTATTTAATGGACGAGACGGACGAGATTTCACAAATGCTGAAGGAGCTTATGACTGCATTGGTTACTCTTGCAAAACAGCATACCGAAACAATCATGCCGGGCTACACACATCTGCAAAAGGCTCAGCCGGTTACGCTTGCACATCACTTGATGGCGTATTTTGAAATGGCAAAGCGTGACCTTGACCGCCTCAAAGACTGCAAAAAGCGTACTAATGTTATGCCGCTCGGCTCAGGTGCTCTTGCAGGTACAACCTATCCGTTAGACAGAGAATTTGTAGCAGACGAGCTTGGCTTTGCCGCAGTTTCGCAAAATTCGTTGGACGGAGTTTCCGACCGCGATTTCGCTATTGAGCTTGCAGGCTGTCTGTCAATCATAATGATGCACTTATCACGTTTCTGCGAGGAGCTTATTCTGTGGTCCAGTCACGAATTTTCCTTTGTGGAAATGGACGACGCATATTCAACCGGCTCATCAATCATGCCGCAGAAGAAAAATCCCGACGTTGCCGAGCTTATCCGCGGCAAAACAGGACGTGTTTATGGGCATCTGATGGGACTTTTAACCACAATGAAGGGTATTCCGCTTGCATACAACAAGGATATGCAGGAGGACAAGGAGCCGATATTTGACGCAATTGATACAGTTAAGCTGTGCCTGCCGGTTTTCTGCGATATGATTACTACAATGAAGATAAACGACAAAAATATGCTAAAGGGTGCAAAGGGCGGATTTACAAACGCGACCGATGTTGCCGATTATCTCGTGAAAAAGGGTATGCCGTTCCGTGATGCTCATGCTGTTGTCGGAAAACTCGTTTTCTACGCCATCAGCAAGGATAAATCCCTCGATGAGCTTACTCTTTCCGAGTTCAAGGAATTTTCCGACATAATTGACAACGATATTTATGATGCAATCAGTATGGAAACCTGCGTAAACGGCAGAACCGTTATCGGCGGACCTGCAAAAACCACTGTTTTGAAGGCGATTTCCGAAGCAGAGCAGTATCTTGAAACTTTATAAATAAATATGGCTGAATTAACATTTAATTCATAAAACCGGAACGAATAACATCTTACGGATTGTTGCGAGTATTGCGTATGCAATACTCGTTTTTCTATATTTCTTCAACAGGAACGAAAATCTGTCCTTGTCATTACACCAGGAACACTTAATTCACCTTTTAGTTAGCTAAAACTACGCTAAATATTTACATTAAAAAACATTTATGCTATAATTGAAATAAAGTTAGGCATGCTTACGCCGGCAGCACAACACGCCGTCTGTTTTAAGCAACTGCAGCGATATACATAAGAAGGAGTAAATTTATGAAATCATTTTTTATTTCAAGCACCTTTAAGGATATGCAGGCAGAAAGAGACCTGCTCCATCAGGAGATTTTTCCTCAGGTTCGTCAAAAGCTGAAAAAGTACGGTGAGGATATACAAGAATTGGACCTCCGTTGGGGTGTGGACACCAGCCTGATGTCGGAGGAGGAAAGCGGCTATCACGTAATTGAGAGCTGTATTGATTCAATCGACCGCTGCCGCCCGTACATGATTATACTCGTCGGTGAACGCTACGGCTGGATTCCCGGCTCAGACACCGTAGCAAGCACGCACGACGAGCGGCTTGCACGCTGGTACAGCGAGCCTATAAGCATTACACAAATGGAAATTTTATACGGAGCGTTGGAGCAGGACAACTTAGAACGCTGTATTTTCTGTTTCCGTGACGAGAATTTTTCCGATAACATTCCTGCCGAATACCGCGGCGTATATCAGGCAGAAAGCGAGCAGCACCGCGAAAAATTGACCTCTTTAAAAGAAAAAATCCGCACAACTTCGGGTGCAATAATTTTTGAATATCACCCCACATGGGACGAGCAGACAAATCAAGTTGGCGGACTGGAGGATTTTAAAAACCGTCTTACCGAGCTGTTATGGAACATGCTTGAGGCGGAGGTCACAGAAAATCAAACAATATGCCCGGAGGAGCAAATTTTAAACAACGCCTCCCTTACCGTCTCACGCTATATGTCTACATACGTTCCGCGTGAAAATCTCACTAATCCCGCCGTGCTTAACGGACGCGGTGCATATCTTTATCATGGAGAAGGCGGCTGTGGCAAAAGTGCCTTTTTATCAAGCATATGCGACGGTGCGGCAAGTGCCGGATATGATGTATTTATATACTATTGCGGCAACGAAAACTGCAGCAGTGTTGATACTTTTTTAGACGTGCTCATTTATTGGCTCAGACGCAGAAACGGCAGCTGCAGCTCCATGCTTGGAGCAAACACGTCCCGTGCACAAAAAATGAAGTGGATTTTAGATCTTTTAAATGCTGAGCGTACCTGCAGTACGATGTTTTTAATTGACGCCGCAGACCAAATGGAGGAGGATATAACCGACATTCTCTGCTTAATCTCAAAGGCAGTTATTCGCGACCCGGTTGATGAACACCCCTATGGTCTGGTTGTTACATCACTCGACTCCTTCTATAAAAAGCATTTGGAGCAGCTTGAATTTTCAGACTTCGGCTGCCATAAAATCGGAGATTTACTCCCCACCGAGGTAATTTCTCTTGCCCAGATGCACGCAGCCCACAGGGGCAAGCATTTAGACTCAAAAGCACAAAATGCAATCCGAAATAAGCAAGGCTGCAGCAATCCCTATTATCTGTCATTGGTGCTTCAGCAGCTGTTTATTATGAACGAGGAGGATTTTAAAGCGGCAGAAGCTCTTGCACCGGGTATGGAGGGACTGTCCTTATACATGGAGCAGCTTATTGAGCAGATGCCGGAGGATATTACCGAAATGACGCTCAATACACTGGATTTTACCGCAAGAAGAATGAGCCGCCGTTTTTCCGACATAAAGGGCGATTTCAAAATAGCCGACCCTATGTCAATTTTCTCACTTCTCGCATCCTCCCGCAGTGGTCTTACGCTGCAGGAGCTTGAAGAAATTTTAAAAATGCAGGGCTTGACTCTTCTTCCCATGGCAGTTCAATGCCTGCTCAGCTTTTTGTACGACGCATTTTGCGAGAACCGCGACGGACGTTGGGATTTTTCGCATCGCCTTTTAAGGGAAAGCTTGCTGTCACAGCTCTCAAGCGAGCAATACAAGTCCAATGCACTGCTTTTGTGCCGCTATATGCAGCAAAAAGCGAATATTTCCGAAAGCCTATATTATGCACTTCGCAGTGAAAACCGCGATGAGATAAGCCGATGCCTGCATACCGCCATGTCCTGCCGAGGCAGTGAGCTTGACAGCTGCTTAGGTACATACCATGCATATCTTTTGGAGGTCGGCAAGGAGACAGCATTGGCAAGCTTGCATCAAGCTCCCGATTCATATTCATGGCTTCTTGCAAAAACAATTCTCGCAGACACTGACCGTGCTGTGAAAAATCATGGCTACTGGCTTGAGCTGCTTTGTGCTGCAAAAAATGACGTAAAATCGAAAAAAACCTTGTACTACGTACATTTGGCGGAATTATCGCTGCTTAAATACTTAGATGACGCACAGCCCTACCTGACCTCTTGGGATACAGTTGACCAACTGTATTTTTCCATTGCCGCTCCCGAACCTGACGATACGCGTGAGTATATCCTTACACTTCTCGCAATTTTATCAGAGCGGCGTTTCAATAAAAAATGGAGTGCTGTCGACAAACGCATACGAGAGCTTAACAAAAAAACCGATATAGGTGACGAATCTCTTAAAGAAACGATAAATTGGCTTTCCGTCGAAGTAGGCATGCTGCTCGTATTCTGGCAGGCAGTAGAGCATGTCGAGTCGGAAAAAGTCTTGGAACGCCTGAAATCACTGCACCAGCACCTTCATATCATGCGTTCGACAATGCAGCTGAAATCATGGGAAACCTGCAAGCCTCAGGAGAAAATGAGCTATCATATGATATACTCGCAGTATGTTCAGCTTGCCGAGGAATACAATAATCACAATCAGTACAGCTATGCTTCCGCACTTATTAAGGATATCACGCCTTGGTTTGAACAGCGTATCACCCTGTTCCCTACCATCGACGAACGAATCCAGTATGCAAATCTTCTTAACTCGCGTATCAACTGCACCAAAGCCGACTTTGCACAAAAATACATCAATGCTTTCCGAGAGCAATATGAATATCTATCAGGACTTTGTCCTCTTGAGCTGTTTCGCCGCAGATTAGGATATTCCTACTATTCGCAAGCCTATGCCTTAGAAAGAGTAACAAAACACGAATTTGACCATAAACGCAAGCTTCTCGAATCGTACCGCGAGGCTATACAGATTTACGACAGCCTTTTGGAAGGCAAAACAGAGGAGGAAAGCCTTAGCATTTTGGATATGCTGTCCTATCTGCGGTATAAAAGGATTGTTTTAAGGCTCAGTCTGGACATCTGGAACTGGAAGGACGACAAGGACCTCATGTTTGCAAAAAAAGGAATGTACGGTGCAGCACTGATGGAGGAGGACTTACAAAAGCTTACAGAGCATTCTGTAATACTGTATCGGCATGAAGGAACGCTTCAACGCTTGTATGAGCTTGCCTGGTCATATCTTTACGGTGTTCAGTACTATGACCGTCATCAGGAGAAGGAAAAAGCGTTTAAATGGTGCCAAATGCTTTTAGACTGCGACCGCGAGCTGCTGTCAAAAGACCCCAACGGCGGCAAATGGACAAGAATTGTATTCTATCTGAATATAGCAGAGTGCTATGTACGATACGATAACCCTTCGTCTGCGGCTGACCTGGCAGGAAAGTGCCTTGCTATTTTCGGCAAAATCGACCCCGAATGGATTGTAAAAAGAAAATATGAAGAAAAACAGCGGCAGTATCTTATCCGCTCTTATCTGATACTTATACAGACAGCTACACCCGATACGCTTTCCGATGCGGAAGAATGCTTACGCCTGGCATGGGTGCAGATAAACAAGTGCGATGAAACGCAAAAAGCCCTTGCAGCACAAAACAACGTATTCCGCAGCGGCTTAAAGCAGGCAATGGCAGAGCTTTATCACGAATGCGGCATGGACTACAAAGCCTCAGAGCTTTTGCAGGAGGCTGCCCGTTATTGCCCTGTCGAATTGACCCCGACGCTTATTTTTCAAGCTGAGGAAGACCTGCAGAATCAGCTGCGTTTCTTAAAATCACATACACTGCTCGGCTTTATAAAGAAGGATACGGAAATTTTGAAAACCATAATCTCGCAATACCAAAGAATTGTGGAAAAGAAAACCACTGACTGCGATGCCTCTTACCGTCCGCTGTTGCTTGCCGAGGCTCGCAGGATTGAGCAGTTTTACAAAACGGAGCTGCCCGGCGAGGAGCTGCCGGAGGAGCTTTTGTATATTCTTTTGGTAAACGACAAGGCACGCAAAAAGGATAAGTGGGGCAAATATTCTTTGCTTGTCAAAGAAAAGCAGAAGCAAATAGAAGCATGGGAGGCTTCCCATTCCGACATCACAGATACGGAGTATCTGTCACTGCTCAAGGAAGCATCAAGTCTTCAAAGTGACATGACCGACCTCGTCCCTAAGGATTCTCCTGAATATGCAGAGCTGTTTGCCTGGACCATAAGTATTGTAGAAAAGCTGTGTGCACACTACTGGGAAGTAGATAACGTGAAATTTGCCGTAAATTATGAATGCTTTATTGCCTATCAGTTCTCGGCCTCAAAGGAGCTTATAGAAAAAATTTATACCCCAAATCAGTGCTGGGAGCATTGGTGCTTACTGCGTGAAAAGCGTAACAGCTCACCATATATCAGCCGTAATGTTCAGGGCGACTGGATACAGCTTACCGATTTTGGAATAAATATCTGTTACCGTATGTACGAGCAAACAGACGACACGCATTGGCTTCTAAAGGCAGCAGAAGAAGCAATTTCCTACAGAAGCTATATGAGTGACAGAAAGGACATCGACGCAGACGATGTTCTCTGGACACAGGAAAAAATACATTACTTCTACAATTATGAGCAGGACGCGTATCTGAAAATGAAGGACGACAGCAGTATCTCCGAAAGCGAATGGCTGCCTGCTTACCTCAAATCTCTGGAGGAACAGTTGCATCTGAATATTCTTGTGCCTGACTCCTTTTACCGCGAAAAGCTTGAAGTGCTGTACGGATTGCAGGCAAGCGGCATTTCCGACCAAAACGGACTGCAAAAGGCAATCGACCAAGTATCGGAGGCCCAAAACGGCAAGGACTACAAATTTTACTACTACATGCAAAAAGCAGCACATGACCTTGACGGAGACACACAGATGGAGGAGGTTATGGCATATATTAAACAGCTTCAGGAGAAGGATGAAAGTTCAAAAAAATGATGTGGGGTGTCAATATGCTAAAACATATCATTAGATTATGAAATAACCACCGGCAAGTGAAGTGAAGTGATGCCTATATTATATCGTTTTATGTGGTTTATCAATACATTTTGTATTGCGAAAACAAATTTCCCGTAAAGCGTATTAAAGCCTTGACAATCATAACAAAATAATGTACAATGAGCATGATTTGGCAATATTTTTCTAAAAAATATCAGGAAATGCAGAAATATGAATACATTAACATTTGAAAAATTTAAAATTAAAGGCGTAAATTTTGGTGAGACAAGCTGTCTGCCCGATATAAAAAATGACGATTATATAAGAGCACCGCTGACAATACTTCCTGAGGTAACAGATGAGGAACGGAAATATATGGGTAAGGGTATGATTCCCACGCTTCTTCCTCATCAGGTGCAAAATCAGTATGACAGAGCGAGGATTGATTTGGAGCTTGATGCAGCAGTTCTGGAAAATGAATACCTGAAAGCTACATTTGTAACATCACTGGGCGGTAGACTCTGGTCTCTTTATGACAAAAAGGCAGGCAAGGAATTGCTTTACGCAAATGATGTATTTCAGCCGGGTAATCTTGCACTCCGCAATGCATGGTTTAGCGGCGGTGTTGAGTGGAATATTGGCATAAAAGGGCATAATATGTGGACTTGTTCACCACTTTTTGCAGAAGAACTCAAGGATAAAGACGGAAATCCGATGCTCAGAATGTATGAATATGAGCGTATAAGAGGTGTAGCATATTCCATAACGGCTAAACTTGAAAAAGATGTTCTGCTTGTCCGCCCTGAAATTGAGAATACCTCTGATAATGAAGTATATATGTACTGGTGGTCAAATATTGCAGTTGACGAAACACCTGACACAAGAGTAATTGCACCTTGTGAACAATCATTCCGATGTGCATATGAAGAGGGTGCATACTTCCTCGGAAATGCAGATATTCCCGTTAATGACGGTGTTGATGTTACATACACAACTAATCTTGAGCGTTCAAGAGATTTCTTTTATAAAATTCCGGAAAATGAAAAGAAGTGGATAACCGCTGTTAATGAAGCGGGCTACGGTCTTATTCATATGTCAACCCCTGAGCTTACGGGCAGAAAGGTGTTTGCTTGGGGAGAGGGTGCCGGAGGAAAGCATTGGAACGAATGGCTCTCTGACTGCGGAAAGAAGTATATAGAAATTCAGGCAGGATTACTTAAAACTCAGCTTGAACATTTTCCCATGGCGGCAAAATCAACACTTAGCTGGACAGAGGGGTATGGAGCGTTTCAGGGTAATCCCGAAATCCTGCACGGCAGGGACTGGAATTGTGTTATTGATGAGGTGAAAAATAACATTAATAAACAACAGATGATTGTTGAGAATGCAGAATTTGAGATTGCCGGAAAAGGAGAGCTCAAATATATGGGAAGTGGATGGGGTGCGATTGAGAATATGATTCGTGAAGCCCCGATAAGCAATCATCTTGATTTTCCGGAGGCATCGGTAAACGGAGAATGTGCAGAATGGGTAAAGCTTTTAAAAACCGGTGAGCTTGATATTCCTAATAAAAACGCTCCCATAAAGAGCTATGTTAAGGGTGAATTTTGGATTGAAAAGCTGAAAGCGACAAAAGACAGCTGGTACAAATTTAATCAGCTTGGTGTTACAATTTTTGCAACTAACGGTAACATAGACGGTGCGTATAAAGCATTTTTAAAATCCGTTGAGCTTGAACCTAATGCATGGAGCTATCGCAATCTTGCTCAGATTGAAAAGAATGAATACCGGAATCTTGTAAAAGCGAGTGAATATATGGAAAAGGCAATCGCTGAAAAGAATGATTATCAGCCTCTTTGGGTAAATTATGCTGAGGCACTTGCGGCAACAAAGAATTTTAAAAAGTGGACGGAGGTTTACGAGCAAGATATTCCCCAAAACCTCAAAGCAGACGGCAGACTTAAAATGTTCTATGCATTGGCACTTACAGAAACCGACAGATATGAGGAAGCTCTTGCAATCTTAATGGATAATTTTGTAATGCCCGATATAAAAGAAGGTGAATTTTCAATTTCTCACATCTGGCTCCAAATTCACAGAAAAATGCTTGCAGCAGATGAAATAACAGAAATCACTGATGATGAAATTTATGAAAAATATCCGTTACCTTATGAACTGGATTTCAGAATGCATTAATCAGACAGTAGACATAATAGGGGTTGTAAAAAAACAAGTTTTTTTACAACCCCTTTTTGTTTGTTAATCTGTAGGTAACTGCTTTTGTGCAAGAGGCGTCATGCCCACTGCATCAATGCAGAACACTTTGATTATCGGATTTGAAACGTCTGATTTTAGCGTAAATTCAAAATCGCTTCCGTTATAGCTTGCCTCGGCTGCGTCAATCAGCTGTACATTATCAAATGCCGTACCGTCATAGCTTGCACATACAAGCTTTGCATTTTCCGGCAAGCTCCAGTTCTTTCTTGCCGTCACGTTAATCTTATATCCGGTCTCTGCCGCCGAAATCTCAACCTTATCAAAGCTGACTTCATATTCCTCAGCAGCAAGCTCCAGCTTGCCGAGTGCATTTCCGTAAATGTCGCTTACGCTATCAAGAGCTACACTGCATGCATCGGAATTTTTTGTCCACGTATCCGGCATTGTAGCCTTATAGGTCTTTGGAGAAAGCTTTTCAAATGTAATGTCGCCCAGTCCCTCTACCGTTACCGTATCAAGATTTTCCGGCTGCACGCCAAAGCTTACATCAAATTCTGCTCCTACCTCTTCCGACACACTCACAGCAGCCTCAATCGGATATACGATATAATTATACCAATAGGTGTGCGAGCCCGGTACAGATGTATAAAGGCTTGTATATCCCTCGTTGGCATAGACGTTTTTATCCTTTCCGCTGACGGTAAACAATACATCATAGCTTGCATCGCTCACATTTTTTACATAAAGCGTCCATGTTTCTCCAACCTTTACAACACGGAAATCATATGCATTTTCCGACCTTATATTAACAGGATTCGGAAGAATAGATTCCGACAACGACACCTTGCCGCCGCTTATATTCGTTCCCACATAGGCAAGAACCTCAGGATTTGTATAGTTAAGACTTGGCTTCAAATTATTCGGACGAATATTTTTCAGCACTCCGTCATCGTCATATGTGTATATAAACCAGTCAAGACGTGAACCCGTCTCCGAAACATGCTCAGGCTCTACAACTCCGTCATCATTTCCATATCCGGGGATTGCAAGCGTATAATCAACAACATAGTTTTCATAAACAACATCGGATAACTTTTTATCCTCTCCGTCTATTGTAGTCGTCATATTTTTCAGCACCTCTCCGGCTGCACCAAAGGTAGTAACGGTTTCCCTGATAAACTCAACGCCTTCATCAGGCAGCGCGACAAACTCAAAGCTCCTTTTCGTATCGGTCATATCACCACTTGTCTGTACGTTATCTGAAAGCGTTACGGTATATTTACTGTTCGGCAAAAGCTTATCGGTAAAGTTAATTCTCGCAGTTTTAACATCAGGATAGGTTACGGTAACTGCCGTATCAAACCCATTATTCTTAACCGCAATGCTCTCCTGCGTAAATGTGCTTTTAACAATGTCGGTATTTGATACAATGTCAAGATATGCGGTATCTGCCGAAACAAATCCGGTTTCCGCACCCTTTAATACCAGCTCTGTCGCCTGCTCCACGCTTTCCTGCGGCTGACATACAACGTTCACATAGGAAGGTGTGATTTCGCTTCCTGCCGGAATGTTCACCTTTGCAATAACTATCGTTTTTGTATCGTCATACGAGGTGTACTGGCTGAGCAGCTCGCCGCCGTCCACTTTATATGTCCCCGGTTGCATTATAAATCTAACTCTGCCGTCATAGAAGTTAAAATCAATCATATTCTTTACGGTCGCTATGTTATAATCAGAGGTTCCGTCATTGGGGTTATAAAAACGCTCTTCAATCGCCTCTGTCATCAGATTAAAGCTGTCAATGAAGTCCGTTTGTATCTCATCAACGACCTCTTTATTATATGTCCCCGTTCCATTTTCATCAAGCTCGGCATATTCTTCAAGAAGCTGCTCGCTGCTGTTGGTCCACTTCTTATCAGCGGACGCATCATATGCGAAGTTAGAGATTACTCCGTGTCCCTGCCAGTTTGCCTCGCCTTTTCCGCCGCCACCGAGCGTCAAAACCTTTTCATTTCTCACATAAGTTTTGTGATAGTGACCTGTATACTGTATATCATATTCCTGCGGATTTTGTGCAAGATAATCTGCATGGTAATACGGGGACATAAAAGCCGCCATTCCGTAGGTTTCGGGATTGTTGTTTTCCTTTCCCGTATTTTCGGTATGCTGATAGATAATTCTGTAATCGGCACTTGAGGCATCCCACGCCTGTGCAAGTGCGTCTCTCAATTTGATAAACACAGAGCCTTCACCTGTGAGCTTTTGCCATGCACCGAAGTCGTGCTTTGCAATAACCATATCCTCGCCCATGGTTATAAGAGCCGTTTTTGTGCCGAAGAACTCATCAAAGCTCTTTTCATCAAAGGTATTATACAGCTGATAATTACTTTCTGAGGAGGAAGTTGCATCAATATATGTCCCCTCTTCAGCATTTTTGTATTCCTCGTAGGTTATCTGTGCCTTATCCGAAGCCGCGATCTCCGATATAGCAGGATAAGTATAGGTATCATACTCATGGTTTCCGCCGACCACAATCAGCGGAACATCGCTGTCTTCAAACGCACGCACAAAGGTCTCCTTGAGGCTTGTTTTTCTGTCCTTAGAAACATTGTCGTTTATATCGCCCATATGAGAAAGATATCTCGCTCCGCCAATAGAGATTGCTTTGTTAAAGAACTCAAGAACTCTTGCGTTTTTCGATGCATATTCCGGTCCTCCCCATTTGTTGATATGGGTATCGGAAATTGCCACAGAATAGAAGTCCTGCTCCAGCTCCTCGGTTACCTGAACAGACTTAGGTGCAAAATATTCTGCGTCCGCTATGCCGCTTTCACCTCTATGCACCATGTAAAGATTCAAAAGCTCCGGCGTAATATCCTCCGGCACTGTTATATCTACGGTATATCCCTTTTTAGTGCCTAAATAAATGTCACCGGCAGCAGGCACAGATGAGGCGGCATACCATGATTTGTATTCGTTTTCAATATACACATCAAAGCTTCCCTCGGTAAAATCCACATCGGAATCACTGCAGGTAAACTCTGCGGTAAAGCTCGCTCCCGGTTCTGTAAACACGGGCGTTCCGAAATGCGGATTTACAATCATGTTCTCCGCATCAAGATCAACCAAATCATAGTATGTATACTCCTGCGGTATCTGAACAATATTGCTCTTTGGACGTAAAACCTTGAAGTTGTCTATACCAACGCCTACAGCAACCAAAAGCTCAAGCTGTGTAACCGCATCTGCACTGCTTGCTGCAGCAGAAAAGCTGTGATTTTTCACAGTAATCCAATTTTCTGAGGTATTCCATTTCCAGCAAAAATAGTTTTTTCCGTTTTCGACATCTACAATTATTCTGGTATTAAGATATGAAGGCATCGCGTCACTCACCGAGCCTTTATATTTACGCTCCGCACTCGCATACTTTGCCGAAATTCCACTGCCGGAGTCATCTGCTATAGTTAACTTAGTGGTGGTTGTGTCCTCCCAGTTTCCTATATTCCACGGGTTTACCAAATTACTGTAATAAAGCACCGTATCCCCGCTGCTGCCTTTTTCGGTCACTTTTGCACGAAATACGTCCGACTTGGTCGATGCCGATGCGAATGAATGGTCTATGTCATCAAAAAACATATCAAACTCGACGGCATAATTCCCGCTGTATACGTTTGCAACATCAATATGGTGATCCGTTCCAAAGCCTCCATTATGTGCATAATATGCAAAGCCATAGTCGGTATTAGCAAGAACACAGCCGGTACAGCCCGACGAAGGTTTTCCCGATGCCAAAAGCCTGATTGATGATGTGAAGTCATCCAAATCCTGCACTCCCCATGTATCGACAGTATCATTAATATCCGCCTGAGCAAGAGCACGCATCGGGAATCCGCTGACCACACTCATCAGCATTGACAGCGTAAGTATAATTCCTAACAATCTTTTTTTCATTTTTATTTATTCCTCCTTAACCGCAAAACCGAGACATCCTCAAGCCGTAAAAGTCTCCGCCCTGCCCTTGTTAATTAAATTATGCGATTATTCTAATGCAAAGTCAATTGATTATGGTATTGTCATTTCGGATTTTTGTAACTTTCTTTTTGCCCTCGCGTCTTGACATTTCAATCATTTGTATATATAATTTTAGTTAAAGAAAACCTACATAAAAGAGGGTATTGAAATGGATAAAAAGAAAATTTTACTTGACAGCAACATGAATTTTTACAAAGGTAATATGCATTGCCACAGCAATCTTTCGGACGGAAAGCTTTCGCCGGAGGAGCTTAAGGAGCTGTTTAAGTCACATGGCTACAGTTTCCTTGCCATTACCGACCATGAACATATCAATAACAACTCCTATCTTGACGATGAGGACTTTGTCACCCTTACAAGTACAGAGCTTGCGATAAAGGAGTTTCCGGAGCAGTCCACACTGGTAAATTTTAATATGAAGGTGTGTCACCTGAATCTGTACGCAAAAAAGCAGGATAACAACGTAAATATCTGCTATGACCCTACTCTTGACCATTACACAACCGGCGAAAAGCGTGCCTCCTTAAAAAAGCTCGGCGGCGACTATAGCAGAGTATACGGTCGTGACGGAATTAATGAGATAATCCGAACCGCTAACGAAAACGGATTTTTCGTATGCTACAATCACCCCAGATGGTCGCTTGAAAATTATCGTGAGTACAGCGAATATGAAGGTCTGTGGGGAGTTGAAATTTATAATCATTCCTGCAATACAGGCGGTCTTTATGAATACGACATAAATGTTTTAGATGACTTTCTGCGTGATGGAAAGCGGATTTTTGCCTCCTGCGGCGACGATAACCACAACCATCGCAACGATGTACTCGGAGCATTCGTAATGGTGAACGCTCCGTCGCTCAGTTATGAAAATATAATATCCGCACTTTTGGACGGACGCTTTTATGCATCGTCAGGACCTGTAATTCACGAGCTGTATACCGAGGGAAATAAGGTATATATCAAGTGCTCCGATGCAAAACGTATAACGCTTTCTACATTTGGTAGACGTGCAGCATGTAAATCCGCACCCGAAGGCGGATATATAACCGAGGCGGAATTTGAAATAAGGGAATCTGATACCTATTTCAGAATCGACGTCATTGATGAGAGCGGAAACCGTGCAAACACGCAGGCTTATTATTTAGAAGATATTTGAAAAATTGCTTGAAATCCGACAAAATTTGTGATAGAATTATTTGGTCTTTGGATTTCAATCCAATGAAAATTCAATACTGCATACATAACGACACAAGTAGTGCTTTGACACATAAATCTGATTACGGTAATTTGTAGCAAACGATTTAATGTACAACGTATCTGCTTGTGTTTTTATGTGCAGAAATTTATTGCCGAAATCGGCGGAAAGGGGTATTTTTATGCCAAGAAATCAATTTCAAAGAATGGTATTCGCATTCTTAACCGTACTTGTTACGGTACATTCCTACGTTTTTTACAGCCTATATGTAATAAACGGCAGCTATTTTTCATCAATCGAGGGTGCAGCGGGAGTGCTTGACGGTATACGCTTAAACGGAGGCGTAATGATGTTCGGACAAACATTCCCAATCTGGTGTGTTGTTATTCTGGAGTTTATCTTAGCCTATACGCTGGAAATGCTCATGGGAAGTCCATGCTCATTCCGGCTTGCTTCAAAGGTATTTGATCCAAAAACCGTACACCCCGTTTTGTTTGAAACAGCCATTATATGTGCAACGGTAGGACTTATGTGCCCTGCAATGAGCTTCCTTGCAGCCATTATTTACTATCCGTATTATCTGGGCTTTAATTTCTTAACACTGCTTGCAAATTGGATAAAGCTCGTTTGTTTCAACTTCCCGTTTGCATTTTTCACACAGTTGTTCTTTATCCAGCCGCTTATCAGAACAGTGTTTAAACTAATCTTTGCAAAGGATATTAAAAAAAGACAGGAAGAATTTGCAAAATAATGTAGACATTTTGCGATTAGTGTGATATAATTATCATGGAGGAATTTCGGAAACAAATAGTTTTATATGGACGATTTTTGGTTTGGAAATAATCCTCCCGTTTTTAAGTAAACATTGTCAAAAACGAAAACCTTTTTAAGTTATAATTTTTACCGGGACAACCCATAATACAATAGGCAGAGAATATCCATGTACATACATTTTTATAATAAAACATTTCGGATATCCTCTGCCTTTTTGAAAGCAACAATAATGCTCCCTTGCCCAATTCGCGGCAATAGCTTTAGATAGATTTTTACATACAAAGGCATAAATTATCATTTACTCGGAGGTAAAAATTTATGGACATTTTTGACGTACTCACACTAATTGGCGGACTCAGCTTATTCCTGTTCGGTATGAACATAATGGGCGAAGCATTGGAACGCCGTGCAGGAGGAAGCCTGCGAACTCTTTTAAGTAAGCTTACCACAAAGAAGCTTATGGGACTTTTTACAGGTCTTGCCGTTACTGCAGTAATTCAAAGCTCATCTGCAACCACAGTTATGGTTGTCGGCTTTGTAAACTCAGGACTCATGACGCTTAAGCAAGCAATCAACGTCATCATGGGTGCGAATATCGGTACAACCGTAACCGCATGGATTCTGAGTCTTGCCGGTATCGAAAGCGGCAACATCTTTGTAAAGCTTTTAAAGCCTACGTCCTTTACTCCTATTCTTGCAGCATTAGGAATTATTTTCTATATGACTTCAAGCAGCAAGAAAAAGGATACGGGAACAATACTGCTTGGCTTTGCAACTCTCATGTTCGGCATGGATACAATGTCAGATGCAGTTGCCGGTCTTGCAGAGGTTGAAGGCTTCCGCAACATGTTTATTCTTTTCAAAAATCCGATTTTGGGCGTACTTGTCGGTGCAGTGCTCACTGCAATCATTCAGTCAAGCTCAGCGTCCGTCGGTATTCTTCAGGCACTTGCTGCCACAGGTCATGTTTCCTACAGTGCGGCAATCCCGATTATTATGGGACAGAACATAGGCACGTGTATAACCGCAATCCTATCCTCCTTCGGTACAAACAAAAACGCGAAGCGTGCGGCATTGGTGCATCTTTTCTTCAATATTATCGGAACGATTACTCTGCTCATTGTATTCACCATTATAAAAGAAATTCTCAACCCTGTTATTCTTGACGAAGCCGCAAGTCTGTTCGGCATTGCGGTAGCACATTCGGCGTTTAATATTATATGCACAATAATTCTTTATCCGATGTCCGGCTTCTTGGAGCGACTTGTTAACAAGCTCGTTCCCAACTCAGAGACTAAAGAGACTATGCCTGAAATAGACGACCGACTGCTTCTGACTCCTTCTGTTGCACTTGAATATTGCCACAAGCTCGCTGTGGAAATGGCAAACACCTCGGCTGCAGCACTTAAAAAGAGCCTTGAGGCATTTGACAATTATACCGATGAAATTGCCGCGGATATCCGCAAAATCGAAGGGAAAACCGACCATTACGAAGATGTTTTGGGAACCTATCTTGTAAAGCTCAGCGGACGCCCCGTAAGCGAACAGGAAAGCGTTGAAATAGCAAAGCTTTTAAAGGTCATAGGTGATTTTGAGCGAATTTCCGACCATAGCGTAAACCTGATTGAGTCTCTTGAAGAGCTTCGGGAAAAGAATATTGAATTTTCCGATTCTGCACAGGCTGACTTAAATACAATTTTTGCTGCCGTAATCGAAATATTGGATTCATCGCTTGAATCCTTCATTAATAACAACTTAGACGCGGCAGCCAAGGTTGAGCCGCTTGAGGAGATAATCGATAATCTCAAGGAAAAGATGCGTATGCGTCATATCACAAGACTCCAGAAAGGCAATTGTACGATTGAGGCAGGCTTTATCTGGTCCGACCTTCTTACCAATCTTGAGCGAACCTCGGACCACTGCTCAAACATTGCCGGCTGTATCTTCGATGTTGCACACAACAACATGAATATACATGAATCATTAAGGGAGGTCCGCAATAACAGCCCTGAATACAGAGAAATGTATGAAGCATACAAGAAAAAATATGCACTCGGACAAATTTAACAACGCAAAAGTCCACGCAGAAAATATTTTCTGCGTGGACTTTTAAATTTCTTATATATTCTTAAAATTCAGTATATCAAGGTCTACAGGCTTATAGCCTTCCATATAATCAAGCAGCTCTCCTGCATCATCGAATACGCGATAAAGCTCCAGACATTCTTCCTTTACAAAATTCTCCTCAATGGCCTTTTTCATAAGATTTAAAAGGTCACCAAAATAATTATTTACATTATAAATTGCGATTGCCTTTGTGTGCCTTGACAGCTGCTTAAGCGTAAGTATCTCAAAAAATTCATCAAAGGTACCTATACCCCCCGGAGCCATAATAAATCCGTCGGACATATCCTCCAGCATTTTCTTTCGCTCACGCATAGTAGCCGGTCTTATAAGCTCGCTGCAGCTTTCATAAACCATGCCGTCTACGTTAAAAAACTCCGGTGTAATACCTATAATTTTTCCGTTTTCCGACGCTACACCTCTTGCCGATGCTCCCATAACGCCGCCTGCACCGCCGCCGAAAATAAGGGTATGCCCTCTTTTCGCAAGCTCTCTTCCGAGCCCCTCCGCAGCCTCAATAAACGATTTATCAATCAAATCGCTTGATGCACCATATACACAAATATTCATAAAATTAATCCTTTCTTTCCGCAAATTTTTTATTTTGCCGTGCGGACTCCGGCAAAGCAACCTATTTCTTCTATATATTATACGCAACTTAATACCCGCTACTCAAAAAAAGTAGAAACCTTAGCAAAACGATACACACCACGTAAGTTATCAGGGCAAAATCCTATATTCAGTTTTATTCGTATAGGTGCTCTAAAATTGACGCAACCTCCATTTTGGTAGGAACACGCGGATTGGTTTTGGTGCAGGCGTCATTTACGGCATGTTCAGCCATTTTATCTATTGCGTTGAAATATTCATTTTTATCAATCTGACACTGTGAAATAGACAGCGGCATATTCATTTCTTTCATCAGGAACTGAATATAGCTGACTAAAGCCCGGACAGTCGTAATTTCGTTAAAGTTGTTAACGCCCAAAAGCTTTGCAGCATTCACATACTTTTTAACACACGGCGAATACGTCGGTCTGCTCTTTGAGTGCTTATTGATATCAGAGTTATATTCTATTATATGCGGCAGCACCATCGCGTTCGCCCTTCCGTGCGGGATATGGAACTGTGCACCGATTGCATGGGCAATTCCGTGGTTAAGTCCCAACGACGCCGAATTAAACGCCAGTCCTGCAAGACAGGACGCAACATGCATCTTTTTCCTTGCATGCGTATCATTATTATCAAGATACGAACGCAGCAAAAATGTTCCGCAGATTTCTATTGCCTTTTCTGCAAGAGCGTTTGAAAACTCGTTATTTTCCGTACTTACATACGCTTCAAGTGCATGAGTTAAAACGTCCATTCCTGTATCTGCCGTGATTGACGCCGGAACGCTTTTCACAAGCTCTGCGTCCAAAATAGCCTCAGTCGGCAGCAAATCCTCCGATACAAGCGGATATTTTATACCCTGAGCCGAATCGGTCACAACAGCAAAGCTCGTAACCTCGCTTCCTGTACCGCTGGTCGTAGGAATTGCGATAAGTGCAACCTCGTTATTCCCCGTCACCTTGCGTGCAAACTCGCGGATAGCCTTAGCCTCATCAAGAGCACTTCCTCCTCCGACAGCAACTATACATTCAGGATTATAGGAAACAACCTTTTCCACGCCTGCGGTAATTTTTTCAATCGGAGGGTCGGGCACAACATCGGTGAATACATCAAACTCTATATTCCCGTTGGTAAGACGATATGTAATTGCCTGCAGCATACCACTCTTTTCTATAAACGGGTCGGTAATAACAAGCACTCGCTTATACGGCAGAGCCTCAAGTCTGTCCAGTGCATTATCTCCAAAATAAATTTTTGTTTTAATGTCAAAGCTTTTCATTTTTCTTCTCCGTTTCCGCTCCCAGCATTACGTTAACTATTATTTTACTATATTTTTTCAAAAATTTCAATATATTTTTGCTTTTTCCTGAATAATATGTTAAAATATTATCAGCCGCCTATACATTGCTGCAAAATTTGAGCAGTTTGTATAGTCGTCAGTATAAAAATTTAAGCAGACACGCTTATATTAAGAGAGGAAGAATCAAAAATGAGAAAAGCCGGTATTTTGATGCATATTTCAAGCCTTCCCACAGATTTCGGCATAGGAACAATAGGAAAGGACGCATTTGAATTTGTTGATTTTTTAAAGCGTACAGGTCAAAGCTGCTGGCAGGTACTGCCGCTGCACCCCACTGAATTTGGAAATTCCCCTTATCAGAGTCCAAGCGTTTTTGCCGGGAATCCTCTGCTTATCGACCTTACAGAGCTAAAAAACCAAGGACTGCTTTGGGGCGAAGATTTTGACGGGATTTTCTTTGGCAGCGACGAGGAAAAGGTTGACTTCGAGGCGGTAAAAGCATACAAGAATGACATTTTGGAAAAAGCTTTTTCACGCTTTCATATCACTCCCGAATACAATGCCTTCAGCTCAGAAAATGCATATTGGCTTGATGACTTTGCTTTATACATGGCATTAAAGGAGCATTTTGACCAAAAGCCCTGGTATGAATGGGACGAGGGAATCAAAAATCATACCACGGCGGCAGTACAGAAATATACAAATGAGCTTTGGAACAGAATTGAGCTATACAAGTTCCGTCAGTATATATTCTACAGTCAGTGGAGCAAGCTTAAGGAATATGCAAATTCAAACGGAATAGAAATTATCGGTGATATCCCGATTTATGTTGCCCTTGACTCCTGCGACGTATGGACAAACAGAAAGCTTTTTCAGCTTGACGCTGATGGCACGCCAAAAGCAATCGCAGGCTGTCCGCCCGACGCCTTTTCGGCAGACGGTCAGCTTTGGGGAAATCCGCTATATGACTGGAGCGTAATGTCGGAGGACGGGTACAGCTGGTGGATAAGCCGCTTAAGCACAAGCATGAAGCTGTACGATATTATTCGCCTTGACCATTTCAGAGGCTTTGAAGCCTACTATGCAATACCTTACGGAGATACCGACGCAAAACGGGGAGAATGGAAAAAAGGTCCCGGTATGTCGCTTTTTAACTCAGTTAAAAACCGCGTTCCCGAAGTGCAGATTATCGCCGAGGACTTAGGTTATCTTACCGAGGATGTTCACGAGCTTTTGAAAAAGAGCGGTTTTCCCGGCATGAAGGTGCTTCAATTTGCATTTGACCCATATAACGACAATCCATATCTGCCGTATAATTATCCGGAAAACTGCGTTGCATACACCGGCACACACGATAATGACACAATAATCGGTTGGTATGAGAATGAGCCGAATAAGGAATTTATCCGCGACTACCTTGATGTCGGAACTGATGACCTCGTCCCCGTTGCAATGGTTCGCACAATTTTGGCAAGCCGTGCAAAGCTTGCAGTAATTCCAATTCAGGACTATCTAGGCTACGGAAGAAGAATGAACACTCCCTCAACCGCGAATGATGAAAACTGGAGCTACCGCATAAAAAAAGGAGCTTTGCACGACGGCGTCGCATATCATATTGAGCATCTTACACGTCTTTACAAACGCAGTCTTCACAAAAATTAACAAGAAAAAATTATCCCCGTGCACTTACGACTTATTTGCCGCTTGCGTACGGGGGATTTTTGTGGACAATCACTTGGTTTTTGAAAGCAACTTTTCAAGCTTTAATGCTTTCTCGACTAATGCAGGAGATGAAAGGTTATCTATATTCTTTTCAATAACCATGTCAAACTCTGCTCTCTGTTCATTCCTTTTATCGACACAAGTAATCATTTTTCATCTCTCCTTTTCTCTATAGCATCAATTTACCACAATAAAATGTGTATGTCAATACGAATTTACATTTTTTTCCAAAAATCGTTCGACATCAGATGACAGCTTATTTCACCCATCAACAAATTTCAAAAAAAACAGAATTTTTTCTTTCTTTTTACCCATTTTATTTTCAGCTAAAAGACCTTTAAAACCGACAAGTTTATTAAGAATTTTTAAAAGCGTCAAGCTTTAAAAACATGATACCTGCTTAAAAGATAATTAAGGACAATAACAATTAAATTTGACGCCGTCTTTACAAAACCACCCTCAAATTTAATAAGGTCAACGAATATATACATCAAAAGCATATCGACTGCTCCCGTTGCCACGCGGCTTCCGAAAAATTTTACCACCTCAAAAAATACCTCTTTTCTTTTACTTTCAAAAACCCATTTCCTGTTTGTTATATAGGCGAATACCACCGAAACAAGCCATGCTAAAATATTCGCTGTCAGGTTTTCTGCAAAAAGCCCGTAATACAGCATCGAATAGACGGCAATATTTATAAGTGTTGTCAGAACGCCGAATATGATATACAAAAAAATCTGTTTAAGCCTCTTTGCGTCCATCGTGCTTCTCCCCATCCAATATCACTGACTCAATTATATATTTCGGTCTGTGCTTCGTTTCAAGATAAATTTTTCCCACATATTCTCCCACAACGCCTATCATAAGAAGCTGCAGTCCTCCGATTGCCCATATCGACACGCCCAGGCTCGCCCAGCCGCTTACGGTGTTTCCCAAGCTATGCTCCACAATACAATATAAAAGCATAAAAATACTCACCAAAAAGGATAACATTCCGAGTGCAAGTGCCATTTTAATAGGACGCACACTAAAGGAGGTAATTCCCTCCATCGCAAAGGAGCACATCTTTTTAAACGGATATTTCGATTTTCCCGCAAAGCGTTTTTCACGGGAATATTCCACTATACTCGACGGATAGCCTATCTGCGGAACAATGCCGCGAAGGAAGGTGTTCACTTCATCAAACTGAGCAAGACCTTCTATAGCACGCTTGCTCATAAGTCGGTAATCGGCGTGATTAAAGACAATATCCACGCCCATCAGACGCATGAATTTATAAAATCCCTCGGCAGTAGCCCTTTTAATCCGACTGTCAGTTTTGCGGTCGGCACGAACGCCGTATACAATATCAGAGCCGCCCGAAAATTCGTCAATAAATTTTTCAATCACACCGATATCGTCCTGCAAATCCGCATCAAGTGAAATAACTGCGTCGGCATACTCTTTTGCAGTCATAAGCCCGGCTAAGAGTGCATTCTGATGCCCTCTGTTTCGGGAAAGATTTATGCATGCAAAAATCTTGTCCTCTCCACAAAAACGCTGTATAAGCTCAAGAGTTCTGTCGGTCGAGCCATCGTTTACAAAAGCAATTCGGCTGCTTTCGGATATTTTATTTTTCTTTATAAGACCGTACATAAGCTCCGAGGTACGCTTTGCGGTTTCTGCAATAACCTCCTCCTCGTTGTAGCACGGTATAACAAGCCAGACAGTTTTCATTTCAATCACCTTATAAAGTATTGGTTAAATTTTACATTATCATACGCAGCTAACCACGCAATTTCTCATAAATGCAAAAACACACCTCATGTAAACACTGATTTAATACACTTTGCAGCGTAGGGCACTTCTCTATGTGCCGAAAATTAAGCCTTTCGGAATATAGTAACCGCCGCTTGCTGCAAATTCTGTTTAATCGTTATTTAATCATGAGGTATGCTTTTAATCTACTCCTGCTCTAAAATATCGGCAATTCTCTTGCACGCAAGACCGTCGCCGTAAGGATTTGACGCATGACTCATTTTCCTGTATTCGTCCTCATTTTCAAGCAGATTTTTGAACTCTCTGTAAATCGTTTCCTCATCGGTACCCACCAGCTTCAGCGTTCCTGCCTTAATTCCCTCGGGACGCTCGGTAGTATCACGCATAACAAGCACAGGCTTGCCGAGTGACGGTGCCTCCTCCTGGATTCCGCCGCTGTCGGTCAGAATAAGATAGCTGGCATTTAAGAAATTATGAAAATCCAGAACGTCGAGAGGCTCAATAATACGAATACGGTCGCAGTCACCCAAAATATCGTTCGCTGTCTGACGTACAACAGGGTTCATGTGAATAGGATAAATCGCCTTAATGTCGGGGTGCTCCAGGGTTATACGTTTAATAGCACGGAACATATTCTTCATAGGCTCGCCCAGGTTTTCACGTCTGTGTGCAGTTATCATTATAAGCCGTGAATCTGCCGCCCAGTCAAGCTGCTCATGAGTGTAATCGCTGCGGATTGTGGTTTTTAAAGCGTCAATAGCGGTATTTCCCGTAACATAAATACTTGCAGGGTCCTTGCCTTCTCTTTCAAGATTTTCCTTGGAAAGCTCGGTAGGTGCAAAGTTATACTTTGAAACAATTCCCACAGCCTGACGGTTAAACTCCTCCGGATACGGCGAATAGATATTATATGTCCGAAGTCCAGCCTCAACATGTCCGACAGGAATCTGCAGATAAAAGCACGCAAGAGCCGTAACAAAGGTGGTGGTCGTATCGCCATGCACCAAAACAACAGAAGGCTTTTCCTTCTCCAGTACCTCTTTGATTGTATTTAAAATATTAGTCGTAATGTCAAACAAGGTCTGCTTGTCCTTCATGATAGACAGGTCGTAGTCCGGCTTTACCGAAAACGCCTCAAGAACAATATCCAGCATCTGGCGGTGCTGACCTGTTACACAAACAACCGTTTCAATATTTTTTCTGCTTTTCAGCTCATTTACCAAGGGACACATTTTTATTGCCTCAGGACGCGTGCCGAATACAAGCATTACTTTTTTCATTATTCTAACCCCTTTCAAGGATTTACATTATATTTCACACATATATCATATCACGTTATGGAAATTTAGTCAACAATTTTCAGTATATCAAAAGCATAAAGAGCGAAGCGTATTAAACCACGCTCCGCCCTATTTTTATCTGAAAATAATATCGTTTCTTCCCGGACCGTTAGAAACAATCTTAATCGGGAAGCCGATTTCCTTTTCGATAAATTCAATGTACTTTCTGCAGTTTTCCGGCAGTTCTTCGTATTTTTTAATGCCTCTGATATCGCACTTCCAGCCCGGCATAACCTTTAAAACAGGCTTTGCGATATTGAGCTTATCGGTTGTTGGGAAGCTCTTTGTAACCTCACCGTTAACCTCGTATCCCACACAAACAGGAATTTCATCAAGATATCCCAGAACATCAAGTACAGTAAACGCAACTTGTGTTGTTCCCTGTACCATACATCCGTAACGGCTTGCAACGCAGTCGAACCAACCCATTCTGCGAGGTCTTCCTGTTGTTGCACCGTACTCTCCGCCGTCGCCGCCTCTTCTTCTTAGCTCATCAGCCTCGTCGCCGAAGATTTCCGAAACAAACGCACCTGCACCCACTGCAGAAGAATATGCCTTAACAACAGTTATAATATCCTTGATTTCATACGGTGGAATACAAGCTCCGCATGCACCGTAGCCGGCAATAGTCGGAGATGAGGTTGTAAACGGATAGATTCCGAAATCAGGGTCCTTCAAAGTTCCAAGCTGACCTTCAAGAAGTATATTCTTTCCTTCCTTTATGGCATTGTGCATAAACTCAACGGAATTTACAACATACGGTCTTACAATCTCCGCATATTCCTTCAAGGTTTTAAACAACTCGTCCGCGTCGATAAGCGGCTTATGATAAACATGCTCCAAAATAAGGTTTTTGTATTCAAGAATATTCTTGATTTTTTCCATCAAAGCGTCATCGTCCTGAAGAATTTCCCATACCTGGAAACCGATTTTCGCATACTTATCCGAGAAGAACGGTGCAATACCCGACTTTGTTGAGCCGAACTTTCTGTCCGAAAGTCTTTCCTCCTCGTATGTATCCAAAAGGATATGATACGGCATCAAAACCTGTGCTCTTTCCGAAATAGCAATATTAGGCTTTTCCACACCCCTTTGGACAATCTCATTAATTTCCTTAAAAAGCTGTGGAATATTAAGTGCCACACCATTGCCTATCATATTTATTACATTCTTGTTAAATGAGCCTGACGGAAGAAGATGCAATGCAAACTTTCCGTAATCGTTCACGATTGTGTGACCTGCATTTGCACCGCCCTGAAATCTTATAACGATATCAGCGTCCTTCGCAAGCATATCGGTAATTTTACCCTTACCTTCGTCGCCCCAGTTAGCTCCAACAACAGCTCTTACCATAATTATTTTCCTCTTTTCTTTATTGTTTATCCTTTTCTATAAGCTTTCTGCCCATCAAAACGCCCATAACCGACGCCATCATAAGTCCTCTTGTCCAGCCGCTTGAATCGCCTAAACAGTGCAGACCCTTTATACTTGTATTAAAATCCGTATCCATTTTAACACGGTTTGAATAAAACTTCAGCTCCGGTGAATACAGAAGTGTTTCGTAAGACGCAAAGCCCGGCACAACCTTATCTACGGCTTTTATGAAGTTTATAATATTTATCATTGCACGATACGGCATTGCGGCTGTAATATCGCCTGCAACCGCATCAGGAAGCGTCGGACGAACGTTGCTCTGTGCCAGCTCCTTCGGCCAGGTACGCTTTCCGTCCAAAATATCTCCGAAGCGCTGTACCAAAATCTGTCCGTTTGCAAGCATGTTTGTAAGCTCGCCAACCTTTTGTGCATAAGCAATCGGCTGATTGAACGGCGTTGAAAAATTGTGCGAGCACAAAATCGCAACATTGGTGTTATTTGACTTCTTTTCCTTATATGAATGACCGTTTACCACAGCCAAATCGTTATCGTAATTTTCCTGACTTACAAATCCGCCCGGATTCTGGCAGAAGGTACGCACCTTATTCTTAAAAGGCTCAGGCCAGCCGATGAGCTTTGACTCATACAGCACCTTGTTGACTTTTTCCATTACCTCGTTACGCACCTCAACACGCACACCGATATCAACCGTTCCCGGCTCGTGTGCGATATTATGCTCGCTGCATATATGCTCAAGCCACTCCGCACCGCGTCTTCCGGTTGCAACAATGGTGTGGTCTGCATAAATTTCACTGTCGGTTTTTCCGTCAGATATATATGCACCCTTACATACGTCACCGTCTAAAATGAGATTTGTACATTCATATCCAAACATGATTTCCACGCCATTTGCCTGCAGGTGCTTTTCAATGGCAAGATAGATATCCTGTGCCTTTTCCGTTCCCAGATGGCGTATCGGGCAGTCTACCAGCTTAAGTCCTGCCTGGATTGCATTTTTTCTTATTTCCTTTACCTCTTCATCATTGCTTACGCCCTCAACGTGAGTGTCTGCACCAAATTCAAGGTAAATCTTATCGGTATAATCAATAGTTTCCTGTGCAAGCTCCTCACCTATTAACATCGGCAGATTTCCGCCGACGTCGGAAGATAGCGAAAGCTTTCCGTCCGAAAATGCTCCGGCACCCGAAAATCCTGTTGTTATATGACAGTACGGCTTACAGCCGACGCATTTCTGCGTTTTTGCCTTAGGGCAATGACGTTTTTCTATACTCTGTCCCTTTTCTACTATAACAATACTTTTTTTACTGCCCTTTCTGAGCATCTCCAGTGCAGTAAAAATTCCCGCA
Organism: Clostridia bacterium; assembly: GCA_017621875.1. Taxonomy (GTDB): domain Bacteria; phylum Bacillota; class Clostridia; order UBA1381; family UBA1381; genus UBA1738. Next base: position 172,983 of record JAGASE010000001.1, on the reverse strand, counting down.
GGACCTGCACCGATTATAAGTATATCCTTTTTCATTCATATTCTCCTTTGCTCCGTTAAGCCCGCCTTTAGTATATTACCACAGACGTGCTTTAAAGTCAACAGCAGAATTTACCGTTCTTCTCTAAAATACGGCAGACCGAGACTTTGCGGAGGCTGATTTTCCTTTTTACTGCGAACACTTGTGAAGATAAGCACAATAATTGTTACCACATACGGCAGCATATTGAAAATTGCCACGGCACTTCTTGACAGTCCCGAAATATATGAATAAGCAATATAAAGTCCGCCGAACACAAACGAGCCGAGTATTCCCACATTTGGTTTCCACAATGCAAATATTACAAGTGCAATAGCCAGCCAGCCTCTGTCACCAAAGCCGCCGCTTGTCCATGAACCGCCGGTGTAGTCCATAATAAAGTACAGTCCGCCAAGACCTGCAATCGCACCGCCGATACAGGTTGCGAGATATTTGTATTTTGTTACGTTAATTCCCGCAGCGTCTGCCGTTGCCGGGTTTTCGCCGACACTTCTAAGATGGAGTCCGGCACGTGTGTGATTTAAAAACCACGACGCCAAAAGTGCGATTATAACCGCCGCATACGCCAAAAATCCGTGCGACAGAAATATTTCTCCGAACGCCCCGAAATTATCCGCAAATGGCAGAGTTGTTTTGAAATAATCCGCGGTAGTTTTAACCGACAAATTTCCGCCGTCTGCAAAAATTTTTGTCATTGAGCCGCCGAAAAAGTCTCCGAAGCCCACGCCGAAGGTTGTAAGTGCAAGACCGGTTACGTTCTGATTTGCACGCAAGGTTATCGTCAAAAAGCTGTAAATCAAAGCCGCAAGTGTCGAGCCGATAAGCGATGCCAAAAGCGGAATCACTATACACCAGAAAGCCTGTGGCGTTTCCACTGCCTGCTCATACAAATATGCTCCGATTACGCCGCAGCTGCCGCCCATATACATTATTCCCGGAATACCGAGATTTAAGTTTCCCGATTTTTCAGTAATTATTTCACCGGTTGAGCCAAACAGGAGAGGAATCCCCTGTGCAATCGCCTTATTTATAACAGTTGCTATCATACCTTCTCCTCCTTATGACCTTTGCGGAAATTAATTTTGTACTGCACGAAAAATTCGCTGCCGATAATGAAGAACAGTATAATTCCGGTTAAAATATCCGACACGCTCTCATTAAGCTGGAACGTAGTTGCAATCTCACCTGCACCACGCTCCAGGAAGACTATCAAAAATGATGTAAGTGCCATAACGATAGGATTGAACTTGGCAAGCCACGAAACCATGATTGCTGTAAAGCCCATACCGCCTACAGTATTTGTATTTATGGTATGGTCCGTTCCGCTTACCAGCAAAAATCCCGCAATTCCGCATAATGCTCCCGAAAGTGCCATTGTACGCAGAATTACTTTTTTAACGTTTATACCTACATAGCGTGCAGTGTTCTCGCTCTCGCCGACAACCGAAATTTCATATCCCTGCTTGCTGTAACGAAGATAAATATACATCGCAACGGTAAGGACTGCAACAATCAAAATGTTCAAAAGATACTTCTGACCAAATATCGTAGGCAGCCAGCCGCCCTCGGTCATTCGGTTGATTACTCCGACTGTGTTGGAGTCCTTGGGGTTTTCCCAGAATACTATGCAGAACGACACAATCTGCATTGCTACGTAATTCATCATCAGCGTAAACAGCGTTTCATTTGTGTTGAATTTCGCCTTGAAATACGCAGGAATAATGCCCCATATCATACCTGCCAGCATACAGCTTGCAGCCATAAGCGGAAAAAGTATTATTCCCGGTACTGTTTCACCGAAATAAATCATACATGCAGCAGCGGCAAGTCCGCCCACAAGAGTTTGACCCTCTGCACCTATATTCCAAAACTTCATCTTAAAAGCCGGTGTTACAGCAAGTGATATACACAAAAGCATTGCAAGCTTCTGCAGTGTATTCCATATTTTTCTTGAAGAACCGAAGGTTCCCTTAAGCATTTCACTATAAACACGGATAGGGTTATAGCCTGTAAGAAAGACAATTATAACCGCACAAACAATCAAGGCAAGAACAATGGCAGCAGCCCGTACTCCCCAAGCCTTGTACCACGGCATAGCCTCACGTCCGCGTTTTGTAATCTGAATTCTCGGCTCATGCAAGTGTTTGTCATTATTCTGCATTATTCTGTCCCTCCTCCTGCAATTTTGTCATAAGTAAGCCTATTTCCTCTTTGGTGGTAGCTCTTGCGTCTACAATTCCGCTGACCTTTCCGCCGCAAAGAACAAGAATACGGTCGCAAAGCTCCAGCAGCACGTCCAAATCCTCGCCCACAAAGATAACGGCAGCTCCGCGTCGTTTCTGCTCATTCAAAAGGTTATATATGGTGTAGGAAGAATTAATATCAAGTCCACGTACCGGGTATGCTGCCATCAGCACCGTCGGCGAGGACGCAATTTCTCTTCCTACCAAAATTTTCTGCACATTTCCGCCCGAAAGTCTTCTGACCGGCGTATTTGCACTCGGCGTAACCACCTTAAGACGTTCTATTATTTCCTCCGCAAGGTCACGCGGTCCTTTTCTTTCCAAAAATACCGATTTTCCCTTACGGTAGCTTCGGAGCATCATATTATCAACAATATCCATGTTGCCGACAAGTCCCATTCCCAGTCTGTCTTCGGGAACAAAGGACAGCCTTACGCCCATATCACGTATCTGCATAGGCGTTTTATCTCTTAAATTTTCAACCTTTCCGGATTTTGGGTCATGGTAGAAAATTTCTCCGTCATTCAAACGCTGCAAGCCCGCGATTGATTCCAAAAGCTCACGCTGACCGCTTCCTGCGATACCTGCAATTCCTAAAATCTCGCCGGAATGTGCGGTAAAGGAAATATCCTTAAGCAGCGGCACACCCTCGCGGCTTATACAGTTTATATGACGTACCTCAAGACGCTCCTTGGGATTTTCCGGCTCATCACGCTCAATATTAAGCGAAACCTTCTGACCGACCATCATTTCGGTCAGTTTTATCTCGTCCGTCTCGGCAGTGTTTACCGTTCCTATATACTCTCCCTTTCTAAGAACCGCCACGCGGTCTGAAAGAGAAAGCACCTCATGCAGCTTGTGAGTAATAATAACAATAGATTTTCCGTCATCACGCATGCGACGGAGCACCGCAAACAGCTTTTGTGTCTCCTGCGGCGTAAGCACTGCGGTCGGCTCGTCTAAAATGAGTATGTCAGCACCGCGGTAAAGTACTCTTATTATTTCCACCGTCTGCTTTTCCGAAACAGACATCTCGTAAATCTTCTTCATCGGGTCGATGATAAAGCCGTAACGCTCTCCGATTTCCTTAACACGCTTTGCCGCCGCCTTTATATCAAACTTTTTTCCATCTTCAAGTCCGAGAATAATATTTTCAGCAGCAGTGAATACGTCCACCAGCTTAAAATGCTGATGAATCATGCCGATTTTATATTTAAACGCGTCCTTTGGCGAGCGGATTATAACCTCCTCGCCATCTATAAAAATCTGACCCTCGTCCGGAAAATAAATACCCGAAATCATATTCATCAGTGTAGTTTTTCCGCTGCCGTTTTCGCCGAGAATTGATAAAATCTCACCCTTGTTAACCGAAAGACTTACGTTTTTGTTTGCATAAACACTTCCAAAGGTCTTGGTTATATTTTTAAGTTCAATCGCTGCTTTCACTCTATTCCCTCCCGTTAGGCGTTTTACTTAATATGCTTTCATCCTCAAAAAAACATAATAAATTACGTTTTTTTCAAAATGAAAATATCCCCAGATGGGCGTAAAACGCCCACCTGAGGTAATTCAAATCATTATTTTAAGGTAATTCCGTCTATATCAACATCGAAATACGGTGCTGAACGCATTTCTGACTCATGGAAGTAACCGTCAGATACAACCTCTGTATCAGGTGTGAAGTCAGCGTCTGAATCAACGTCAGCCTTGTATGACTCCAATGTCTTTCCGTCTACAGTGAAGGTTTTGGTGTCAAATACCTTAATTTCGCCGGCAATCAGCTGAGCCTTAACCTCTTCAATCTTTTCAGCTGTTCCTTCGGCTGCAACCTTATCGTTAAGTCCGAGAGTCTGAACAACATCGTCTGCAAGACCCTTACAGAAGTCCTGTTCGATTTCTGTGCCGTCCTTTACTGCATTAACGATATGCTCAAAATATGGCTGCCAGTTAATCTTTGATGAAATCAAAGCTGTGTTCGGACCCCATTCACGTGTGTCTAAGTTATAAGCAATGTTCGGAACGCCTGCTTCTTCACAAGCCTTTGGTGCACCCTCTGAGTCAGCGTGCTGGCTGATAAGTACACAGCCGTCTGCAATAAGAGCGTTTGCTGTTTCCTTTTCAGCTGCTATATCAAACCATGAGTTTGTAAACTTAACGTCCATTGTTACGCTCGGGCAAGCAGCTCTTGCACCCAAGAAGAATGATGTGTAGCCTGACTTAACCTCAGCATAAGGATAAGCACCTACATAACCCATCTTAGCCTGCTCTGCTGTAATTTTGCCGTCTTCAATCATTTCGTTAAGCTTCATACCGGCAGCGTAACCAACAAGGTAACGTCCTTCGTAGATTGAAGCAAATGCGTTGTAGTAGTTAGGCAGATTTTCTGTATGTGCCTTTGTACCTGTAGCATGGCAGAAAATTACATCAGGAAATTCCTTTGCAGCCTGGATAATGAAATCCTCATGACCAAAGCTGTCTGCGAAAATAAGATCGCAGCCTGCATCAACCAGGTTAGCCGCTGCCTCATAACATTCAGCAGTTTCCGGAATGTTTGTCTTAAAGAGTACCTGCTCGTCTGACAAGCCCAAAGCTTCCTTGGCAGCTGTTGCAGCGTCCATGAAGTTCTTGTCATAGGTCGAATTTTCATCATGCAGGAAGATAAAGCCTACCTTGATGTCCTCCGAAACTGTGTCATTTCCGCCGCCGCAGCTTGTTAAAGCGAAGCAAGACGCAATGACCATTGCCATTACCATCAACAATGATACGATTTTTTTCATCATATAATACCTCCGTGCCTTTAGGCAAATTTTATTTATGTAAATTTAATTTACATCATTAGTTATTCTGCAGTCTGAACTCAATACCGCTCTCTGTCATACAATCAACGATGGCAAGCGACTCAATACGCATACCCTTCGCTCTCAGCTCGTCTCCGCCCTTCTGGAAGCCCTTTTCGATTGCGATTGCAGCACCTACAACCGTTGCTCCGGCTTGGGTAATAAGCTCGGAAAGTCCCAAAAGTGCATTTCCGTTGGCAAGAAAATCGTCTACAATCAAAATTCTGTCACCTTTTGAAATAAATTCCTTGCTTACCACAATACTGTTGACCGTTCTGTGTGTAAAGGACTCAACCTTCGAGGAATAAATATCACCGCTCACATTGCTTGATTTATTCTTTTTTGCAAACACCACCGGCACATTCATTTCATATGCCGCGGCAACCGCAATTGCAATGCCGGATGCCTCTATCGTCAAAATTTTGTTGACTCCCGAATCCCTGTAAAGGCGTGCGATTTCCGCTCCCATTTCTTTCAAAAACGCTGTATCAATCTGCTGATTAAGAAAGCTGCCGACCTTTAAAACACCGCCTGCAAGAACCTTGCCTTCCTTAAGTATTTTTTCCTCCAATGCCTTAATGGGAACCACCTCGCTAACTGAAAAGCAGCAGCTTGTGCACGCATACCTTTCAAAAATCGTCATCTGTATTTATAACAAATATAGCCTATTTGATAATACCACATATCGCCTTTTATGTCAACAAAAAAACCTCAATTCGTTCTTTTTTTGACAAAAAAATCCTGTATTTTTTATTTGGCTGTTATCAAGAAACAATTTTATCAACACTTCATTTTTCTGTTTATAAAATCATTGAATTAGTACAATCCGTCGGTTAATATAATATATCAGCAAATCCATTTAAAGGAGACTGATTTATGTATACCGAGCTTGTTATGACAATAATCTGTGTAATCGGAACCGTTGCCTTTTCGGTATCGGGAGCAATGGTTGCAATCAAGAAGCATGCAGATATCTTTGGAGCTGTGACGCTGGCAGTTGTGACTGCAACCGGCGGCGGAATGGTCCGCGATATACTGCTTGGCATACAGCCGCCTCATGCATTTTTAGATTCACGATACATATTTATAGCGGCAGCTGCAGCCCTTATTGTTTTTCTCATAGCCTACATCGGCAAGGACGCATATATCAGCCGCGAAAATTTTATCGACAGCGTCAACAATATTTTTGACGCCCTGGGTCTTGGAGTTTTCGTTGTCATGGGAACACAGACTGCCATAGATTACGGCTTTTCCCAAAATGCCCTTCTATCGGTATTTATCGGAACACTCACCGGCATCGGCGGCGGATTTTTGCGTGACATCATGGTACACGAAATTCCGTCTATGCTGAAAAAACACATTTACGCGCTCGCCGCTCTTTCGGGAAGCCTTATTTTCTATATAATGTACACAAATTCCTTGGGATATACTTTATCAGCATTTTTCGGTGCGACAGCTACCTTTCTGCTTCGTATGCTTGCAACCCGTTTTAAATGGAATCTGCCGCCGGCATACTGATTTAATCATTTATGCAGATTTTCTGCATAGTATATAACAAAATTTAACATGAAAGGATTTTTTTATGAGAGAAATTGAATATGACCGTACCGCAGCAGTGCAGTATGCACTGCGTTGGGCACTTGCACGAAACCCTGCGTACTATGATTATGCAGACATCGGCGGCGACTGTACCTCGTTCGCCTCACAATGCGTATATGCAGGCTCCGGAGTCATGAATTACACCCCTACCTTCGGCTGGTACTATATTTCCGCAAACGATAAGTCTCCGTCATGGTCAGGTGTGGAATTTTTTTATAATTTTATGACCACCAACGAGGGTGTCGGACCATTTGCACAGGACGTTCTGCTCTCCGAGCTGCTTCCGGGTGACATTATCCAGCTCGGTAACGCAAGCAGTTTTTATCACACGCTCGTTCTTACCATGATAAAATCCATACGCGGCAGACTGAACTATTACATTTGTGCTCATAACAACGATGCCTTTCAGCGGAATCTAAACACCTACAGCTACAGCCGCATACGGTGCCTTCATATATTGGGAGTACGAACCGAATAATCACCGCAAAACAAAAACGGGAGCCTCCAAAGGCTCCCGAGAGCGTGTCGATAAGCCTATCGGCACGCTTGCAGATGACGAAAAAGGAAGCAGAATTTTTTGTTTTAAAGCTCGTAGGCGTACGTGGGTACGGTAGAGCTTTAAAACAGAAAAAGCAGAGATTAACAGCATTTTGTAATGAATAATAGTATAAATTTAAAAGCCTTAACTTCAATACAAACAGAAACAATTGCTTTTGTTTTCTGCGGTTATGCGACTTTTTCGACAGTCTGACGGGAGCCTCCAAAGGCTCCCGTCATAATTATTTATTAATTAATTTTGCTATTATTTCCTTAAGTATTTCTTCCTTTTCCGCAATATCCTTAACCAGCTTAAACTGATTTCTTGCTCTTTCCAGGTTGTGATGCTCTCTGTGAATTTTAAAATATGTATCACCGTTTAAATAGTCGGTCAAAAATCTTGCACCGCATTCAAAGGTTAAAAGCTTTGCCGAAAACGGCAGAAGCTCTATTTCACGCTCGGTAAGCTGCGAACCCATTTCGGAAAAATACCCCTTTGCAAAGCTTTCAAAAATTTCGGTGTCAAAGCTTACAGCATCAAGGTCAGTTTCGTCCTCCGCAGCGGTTGACGCACCGATACGCAGTGCATCGCCGAAATCGTAAAGAGCACTTCCCGGCATAACGGTGTCAAGGTCTATTACGCAGATAGCCTTGCCCGTTTCCTCGTCAAATAGAATATTGTTAATTTTAGTATCATTATGAGTAACGCGAAGCGGAATAGAGCCATCGCCAAGACCGTCTGTAACGACCGAGGCAAAGCTTGCACACTTACGCACAAACTCAATCTCCTCCCGAACGCTTGCCGCACGTCCTGCAATATCTGCACGCACAGCCTCCTCCAAATCGCGTACACGCTTTGGCGTATTATGAAAATCCGCGATAGTTTCGCTGAGCGTTTCGGCAGGGAAATCTCCGAGGAGTCTCTGGAAACGTCCGAAGCCTTGTCCTGCACGGTACAAATCCTCTTTCGTTCCCTCTTCAACAGTTTTTGTACCGTCGATAAACTTATATACACGAAAAACGTTATCATCGTCTACGCGATAGCAGCTCTTGCCATCACAGGTCTTTATGACGGTCAACGTTTCCCTGTCCGGGTCTCCTCCCTCCGCTTTTATTTTTTCCCTCAAAAACTCTGTTACCTCGCTTATGTTGTCCATCATTTTTTCAGGGTCTTTAAAAACATTGGTATTAATTCTCTGTAAAATACAATCATTCAAAGTTGTTCTGTATGTGTCATTGATGTGTCCATTGCCGTATTCTTCTATTTTTGAATCAACATTAAATTTACTGAGAACCTGATTCAAATCAATCTTACTCATATTATTAATCCTTTCGCACAATGGTCGGCTTTTGCCGGCTTCATCTTCCTTCCTGATTCCACAACGAGAATTATTATACCACTTATTCCATAAAAATGCAATCCCTAATTTTTATTCTTTCAAAATTTTATGCTTTCACAAAAAAGAAAGGACTGTAAAAACAGTGCAAAACAGATAGTCTGTGCATTTTTTTACAGCCCCTAAGCACGCGGATGTGCCTTATCATAAACATTCTTAATTCCGGTGTCGAGTATGTTGGAATATACCTGCATCGCAGAAATGTCGGTATGTCCAAGCATCTGCGATATCACCTTAAGGTCGGCACCGTTTTCCAGAAGATGAATTGCAAAAGAATGACGCAGCGTGTATGGCGTTATATCCTTTTCAATTCCTGCCGACTTGCGATAGGTTTTTAAAATTTTCCAAAAGCCCTGGCGTGATAATCTTGTGCCGTTGCAGTTTAAGAATAAAAATCTCACATTATCATCAGGAACCATCAAGGGACGTGCCCTCTCTATATAGTTACTTACCGCCGCAACCGCCAGTTGTCCCACAGGAACTGCACGCTCATGCGTTGCCGTTCTGCAGTTTATATATCCCTTTTTTAAATCGATGTCGTCTATATTCAGATTTATAAGCTCGGAAACCTTTATCCCGGTTGCATACAAAAGCTCAAGCATCGCTTTGTCGCGATATCCCTTTGCATCGATGCATTTGGGCTGAGCCAGCAGAAGCTCTATTTCCGCAGTAGTCAGCACACTTGGAGTTCTGCGTGCCACCTGCGGAGTTTCAAGGTTCATTGTCGGGTCCTTCATGTGGATACCGCTGTCTATAACATACATATAAAACGACCTGAGCGATGCAAGCCGACGCGAAATTGTTGCAGACGCCCTGCCCTGCTTTCTCAAAAGAAGCAGATATGTAAGAACCGTTGTCCTATCGGTTTTTGTTATGTCGCTGATACCTCTGTCACGTAAAAACGCAAGATACTGCGATATATCACGCTTATACGATAAAATAGTGTTTCCGGATTTTTCCTGCTCTCCGATTAGCGAAAAAACAAATCCGTCCAAAAGCTCCTGCATCATTTCCCCTCCTGACCTGCCTATAATCTTACATTCATTATACCACAAAATCCCTCGTTGTACAGACATTTTTCGATTTTATTTTTACACATTTTCTGCCAAAGCCGCTGCAAGCTTCATAAATATTGAGGAAAAGAAGCCTCTTACCAAGCTGTCGGCACAAAGTATTGCGGTCAGAAAAATCACAAGAACAAGATATTTTTTTAAAAATATTCCCTTCTCCCGTCTGTTATAAATCAGGTTATGAGCCGAGGCACTTCCGTAATACAGCAATGCAGGAATTAAAATTACCGCCGACAAAATATTCGCTCCGCAAAGCGTCAAGCCGCGAAGCCCGTAAAGCCGCAAAACCGCTGTAATTGCAAAGCCTGCTGCGTATCCCTTAAAGAAAATCACCGCCGCCACAATACACGGGCCGAATATGAAAAGCCCGCCAAAAAGTGACACTGCCAGTATTTTCGCATTATCACAAGCAACGCTCTTCATACCCTCGGCAGCCGTAACGCTGTAGTCCGAAACGGCATTTTCAAGATATGCATACATCTCGTCCTGCTTTTCGTCCTTAATCTGCTTCACGCTTCCTATTCCCATTCCCGCAATATATATGCCCAAAAAAACTATTAAAAAAATCAGCTTAATATTTTTCACATCAAAAATCCCCTTTTGTACATAGTACTAAATACTATGCAAAAAGAGGATTTAAAATTCCGTTTCTTTTTAAAATTCCGCTGCGTGCAGGAATTTTTTCAGACGCTCAATTCCTTCAACTATGTTATCCATGCTGGTTGCGTATGACCATCTTACATAGTTGTTAACGCCAAAGCCCGTTCCCGGTACAACCGCAACCTTTGCAACGTCTAAAAACAGCTTTGCAAAATCATCAGCGTCCTTTATTGTAACACCGTACATTGTGCGGCCGATGAGGTCATCTATATTCATCATGATATAGAAAGCACCGTTAGGTCTTTTACAGGAAACACCGTCAATACTTGAGAACATATCCACCATAAAATCGCGGCGGCGTTTGAACTGCTTACGCATCTCGTCAGCTGCCTCCATTCCGCCCTCAAGTGCCGCAACTGTTGCAGCCTGTGCGATTGAGTTCGGGTTTGATGATGCATGCGACTGAATGTTCGCCATAGCCTTCGCAATTTCAGAATTTGCAGCGGCATAACCGATTCTCCAGCCTGTCATGGCGAAGGTTTTAGATACGCCGTTTATAACAATCGTCAAATCCTTGATTTTTTCACCGAAGGACGCAATGCTCACATGCTTTCCTTCATATATAAGATGCTCGTAAATTTCATCGGAAATCACATACAGATTATTTTCCACAGCAAAATCCGCGATTTCTCTAAGCTCACTCTCGGTATAAACCATACCTGTAGGGTTGGACGGGCTGTTTATAACTATCGCCTTTGTCTTCGGCGTAAGTGCTGCCGCAAGCTCAGCTGCCGTCACTTTAAAATTATTTTCCTCGGTAGCATTTACTACAACAGGTACTCCGTCCGCAAGCTTAACCATTTCGGGATAGCTTACCCAATATGGAGCAGGAATAATTACCTCGTCCCCCGGATTGCAGATTGCCATAAACGCATTTACCAGGGAATGCTTAGCACCGTTTGAAACAACTATATCTGTCGGCTTGTATGAAAGACCGTTTTCACGCAGGAACTTATCCGCAACCGCCTGCCGTAGACGCAGTGTACCTGCCGCAGGAGTGTACTTTGTTTCACCGCCCATAATTGCGGCAATCGCTGCCTGCTTAATATGCTCCGGCGTATCAAAATCAGGCTCGCCGCAGCCGAAGCCCACAACATCCTCGCCGTTTGCTTTCATTTCCTTAAATTTTGAATCTATCGCAAGTGTCGGTGAAGGTGAAACACCTGCCGCTTTCTTTGAAACCATATTGCCCTCCGAATTTGAATTTTTATTTGTGTCAAAATTTCATTTTTCCGCAAAATACAAGAATATTATACCCCTTTTTTGCAAAAAATGCAATATTTATACACTAAAAATTTCAAAATTACTTGCACAAAATATCTTTTTTTATTTTATACATAAGTATGCAAATTCAACAATTATGTGCTTTTATCACACGCAAAAAATTTCGAAACGCAATTTTTTCCTTGATTTCGACGCTATACGGAAGCATTTCCATAAAACGTCCCATATCCTGCACGCCGCACATTCCGCCGGGCAGACTGTCCACTCCGTCAAAATCGCTGCCAAGCCCGATATTATCCTCGCCGCCAAGCGACAAAAACCGTTCGATATGACGTGTGGCATCGGAAATATCATCACCCAAAAAGGGTGGATAGAAGTTTATTCCGACAACTCCGCCCATTTCCTTGATTTTAACAAACTGCTCGTCTGTGAGATTTCTCGGATGATTTTTAACCGACCTTGAGTTTGAATGACTCGCACACACAGGCTTTTGCGAAATATCGCAGATATCCCAAAAGGATTTTTGGCTTAAATGTGATACGTCAATTATAATTCCCAACCGATTCATTTCACGTATCAGCTCCCTGCCGAACGGCGTCAGCCCGGTATCCTCGCTCTCCATCACTCCGCAGGCGATATGATTGCGGAAGTTCCATGTCGGTGCAATCATTCGTACGCCAAGCTCATACAGCCTTTCCAAATCTGCAAGCGAACTGATTGCCTCGCCGCCCTCAATGCTCAAAAATGCCTTAACATTAGTCTTTGCATTTTCCCAGTCGGAATAGCTTTTGCAAACCGTAATTCCGTTTTGTGCTGCCTCGCGGTGAAATTTCTCAATTATACAAAGCGTTCGTTCCATGGCACAATCCCTATATTCAGGGGCAACAAACGCCGCAAAAACCTGAGTGTATGAGGGATATTGACAAAGCCTTTCCATATCAATATGCATATCGTTTTTTTCAAACCGTAGGTTTTTGTCCAAAAGCTCGCTTATCGTATCGCAGTGTGCGTCAAATATTGTACCCGTCATATATGACCACCTTCCAAATGATAATTAAAATGCCGATTTAATGTGATTAATTTCTGTAACACAAAAAACATCGCCGCACACTCGGTACATAACCTCAATTACGTCAAATCGCATATCCGCATCATCGCGTCCTAAGTAATAAAGTGCGGTTTTGGTTATTTTCTCCTGCTTTTTAAAATCGACAAATTCCGCCGGCGTGCCATATGCCTTTGAGGCCCTTGTTTTGACCTCGACAAAAACTATCGTCCCACCGTCCTTTGCGATTATGTCAATTTCGCCCATTCGGCAGTGAAAATTACGTTTTAAAACGGCAACTCCGTTTTTTTCCAAAAATTCACATGCCTTTGTTTCACCGAAAACTCCTGCTTCCTTTGCCGTCATAGTTTTTCTCCCAATAGCTTTTTCAAAAATGTTCTTCTGTGGATAGGGCATACTCCATGCTTTAAAATCGCGTCAGTATGTGCCTTTGTGCCGTAGCCCTTGTGCTTTTCAAACCCGTATTCGGGATATTTTTCCGCCATTTCGGTTATATATCTGTCCCTTGCCACCTTCGCAAGTATTGACGCCGCAGCAATGGAAATACTCTTCGCATCACCCTTTACCACTGTCTCATGCGGCAGACTCATGCCGTTTATGCTGTTTCCGTCAATAATAACATAATCCGGTTTAACATTAAGCGAATTTACCGCTTGGTTCATCGCCTTGTGTGTGGCATTTAATATGTTGATTTCATCAATTTCCTTTTCATCTACCGCAAAAACAGCGTAGCTTACGGCGATTTCGGTTATTTTTTCAAAAAGCTCCTCACGTTTTTTGGGGGACAGCTTTTTTGAATCGTTTATCCCGTCAAGCCTCGCACCCTCCGGCAAAATCACCGCTGCTGCATAAACAGGGCCTGCCAAAGGTCCGCGTCCAGCCTCGTCAACGCCCGCTATAAGCTGATGTCCCGCCGCATGTATTCCATTCTCAAGCTCCCACATTTCAGCTTGTCTTTTAAGCTCCTCTTCCTCTGTAAGTCTTGGCATATTTTCACTCCTTAAAACAATTTAAATTTTATTTAAAATTATTATATCATTTTTCATAAAAATATGCTATAATAATTTTAGATTTATTTAGAAACATGTATTTTAAAGGAGGCAATGCTGATTTATATGTATATGCGAGAAGTTGACGACCCTGTTACCATACAATATATAATACTTTTTACGCTTGCAAAGGCAGCACGCAGAGTGACGCACTCCCAGCTCACCTGCCTGACGCTTGACAGCTGCAATATCAATTTCACAAATTTCCAGATAGCACTCGATAATCTGGTGCAGATAGAATATATCCGTACGCTTCCGAACGGCTTTGACGAAAACATGCCAATTTATGAGCTGACTGAAAAGGGAACCCAGGCAAACGGATTTTTTGAACATTCGATTCCCATATATATCCGCGAGCAGATTGCGGAGCATATCAAGCCGTTTTTTGAGCAGGAAAAGCTAAAAAAGAGCGTTAAGGCAAAGCTTGTGCCGATTAATGACAAGGAGTATAACGTGGAATGTGCCCTTTACGAAAGTGCGTCTCCGCTTATGGAGCTTTCGTTTTACGCCGGCAGCCGCGAGGTTGCGGCAGGCATAATACGCCGCTTTAAGGCAAATCCCGAAAAGATTTACGGCGAAATCCTCGCCTCGCTTTTAGGCGAAGAAAAGGAATAATCCTTAAAAGCCTCAAAGTGTTAAAAGCACACAGAAGGCTTTGTTGTAAATGCCTATACAAAAAAGTATACAGCTCATAAAAGCCGTATACTTTTTTATTATGTAGGAAACCTGCGTTTAGCAATGACGGAATAACAAAATTGCTACCAAAATCCTACGCCCGCAGGCGGGGCTTTTATCAGAAGCTTTTTTATTATGCAGGAATTGCGGCAGCAATGACGGAATAACAAAATTGCTACCAAAATCCTACGCCCGCAGGCGGGGCTTTTATCAGAAGCTTTTTTATTATGCAGGAATTGCGGCAGCAATGACGGAATAACAAAATTGCTGCCAAAATCCTACGCCCGCAGGCGGGGCTTTTATCAGAAGCTTTTTTATATAATATCAATCTGACACATCTTCATTGCAGACAGTGCATTTTTATGACTTTCCACTGTAACTCCTGCACAGCAGGCGGAATCCACCGTAATTTTCACTTCGGGAAGGTACGCCTTTATAAGCAATGCATTCGAGATAACACAGATATCGGTACAAAGACCGATAATTTCGATTTCATCATAATCGCCGCCCGCAAGAAATTCTGCAAGCTCAATACTGCCGAAGGTCGGCTTTTCAAAAATCCTGCAGCCCTGTGCCATAGGTGCAATCGCCGCGTCAAGCTCCCAGCCTTCCGTACCCTTTATACAATGCGGAACAGGCAGCTTTTTGCCCTCCTGCGTCATTGGATAAATTGTGCTGTGCGTATCCTTTGTGAACACAACCTCGCCGTCAAAATTTTTGATCTTTTCTAAAACCGTTGGTACAATCGAAACCGCTTCCAGTGTGCCGAGTGCTCCGTCAATAAAATCCTTCTGCATATCAATAACAAGTAAAATTTTACTCATATATAAATCACCTCTAATATTATATACCACATTTTTACACAAAAAGCAATAAAATCAGTTGAAATAGCAGGAAGTTTAAGGTATAATTTGATTAGATGTCAAAACAAAAGGCATAATATGTATTAAAATACAAATAATACAAAAGAGAAGCATTAATCTAAAAACATGCGGCAAAATGTCGCTTTCGGAAAGGAGAAATTTATGTTTAGAGGAAAGGTAGTAGTAATAGGTGCGGGTGCTGTCGGCTCAACAACTGCATACACCCTGCTTTTGGGAGGACTGTTTCAGGAAATAGTGCTTATTGATATAAACAAAGAAAAGGCAGAGGGCGACGCTCTTGATATGGCACACGGCGTATCACTTGTAAAGCCGGTAACGGTGACTGCAGGAGATTACAGTGACTGCAAGGACGCGGACATCGTCGTAATAACCGCAGGTGCACCGCAGAAGCAAGGACAAACTCGCCTTGACTTATTAAAGGATAATGTAGAAATTTACAAAAAAATTGTGAAAAGTATCATGAAGTATGCACCGTCCGATGTAATTTTAATGCCGGTTTCAAATCCGGTTGATATTCTCACCTATGTAACCTATAAGCTTTCCGGGCTTCCGAAAAATCAGGTTTTAGGCTCAGGCACCGTCCTTGATACATCGCGTCTTAAATATATGATAAGCCAAAAAACCGGCGTGGACGCCAGAAACTGCCACACCTATATTATCGGCGAGCATGGCGACAGCGAGGTTGCCGCGTGGAGCGTAACCAACATCGGCGGAATGACGATGAACGAGTTCTGCAAACACACCGGAAAATGTAACTTAAATGACCTTGATACAATGTATAATGAGGTTAAAAATTCGGCTTACGAAATAATCCGCAAAAAGGGTGCAACATATTATGCGATTGCTGTTGCGGTTGCAAGAATCTGCGAATGTATCGCAGGTGACGAAAACTCAATTCTGACGGTTTCGGGCATTTTTGAGGGTGAATACGATATCCGCGACGTTGCTCTGTCCGTTCCCACAATGGTAGGCGGAAACGGCGTTGAGCGTATTTTTGAGGTCCCGTTCTCCAAGGAGGAGATGAAAGGTCTTCGCGATTCTGCCGCTACCTTATCGGAGCTACTCCGCGAAATCGGAATGTAAAGCAAAAAAGTATTATCTTTTTATCGAGATAATACTTTTTTAATACATTTATTGTTCTATTTTCTTCCATTCACAGTCATCAGGGTCGTAGTACATTGTTCCGTCGCTGTTCACCTTGAGGTTTTCAACAAGCATTCCGTTCATACGCCAAACCTCGGGCTTTTCCTGACTTTGAGCAGCTTCCTGTTCTTTTCTTTTTCTTTCCTCGTCCTGTGCCAATATATCACTGATCTGCTCACCCACTGAAGGTCCTGTCTGCGGATTTTTTTCAAGATTCTCTATTACCTCAAGAGCGGCATTTGACCAGCCGATTTCAGCCGCACGTTTAAGTCTCATATTAACCGGAATTCCGATAATCGTCCATGCCATTAAGATTCTTGAATATACACCCATCGAGGCAAATAAAATCGTAACCGTTCCTTTAACAGCGTCATAGCCGTCCTTTTTAAGCTTTTGGAAAGGAATTACCAATAACGCCGCCGTAATAATCAGAAACGGGAATACCAAATCCCATCTTTTCGGCAATATCGAAATCACTGCAACCCATGCAGGTATTCCGACTATAGCCCTGTAAATACCACCTGCGTATGTATCCGCCTCGTCAAACTCTTTCCAATACGGGTTTGCATAACAACCGTAAAAGCATGCTGCCACAATTAAAACTATTCCTATAAATATCGCCATTTTCCTTCTCCTTTATATTTGGTACAATTTATAGCATTGATTATATCAATTATTCCTGCTTTTGTCAATAATTTTTTGCGGAATCTCAGGCATTTTAAAAGGCAGTGCAAAACTGCTCTGCCCTTTAAAACAGTTATTTACTCCTCCGGAAACTCAGTTACCTCAATAACCGTATCCTCGGTATTGCAAGGCTCCTGCCCTGTAAGCTTTGCACCGCATTTTGAGCAGAACCCGCTTTCCTTATCATTATGCTGACCACAGTTTGCACAAACAGCAGAGCTTTTGAGTTCAGCTATCTGCTCCTTCAACTTGTCGGCCTCCTCCTTAAAGCTTGTGATTTCCTTGCAGATTTCGCCAAGCTCGCCGTCAAATTCCGCACCTTCTGCATACTTTGTGTAAACAATTTCGCCAATTTTTGCATATAGCTTATTAAGCTTTCCCTCGGTTTCGTTAAGGGCAAGATTAAGCTTTGTAATGTCAACGATGTTAGTTGTTTTGTCCACAACAACCTTTGTCAGCTTTTCTGCCTCGCTGACTGCTATTGTAACGCCTTTTTTGATGTTGTCCAGCAGCTTATCCATAAAATCACTCCTTATTCTGCTTTTTTTATTATACTGATTATAACATATATTATTCAAATATACAAGAAAGCGAAACACCTTGTAACAGAAAATTAATAAAATTCGCATAGTTGACAAAGCACCTCCTGCGATTTATAATAATAAGTAAGAAATGTTATTCGGAGGGTATGTAATAATGGAAGGTTTTTATGTAGCACTTTTTGTGTGGAATGTTATAGTTTTCGCTTTAGTGGGAATTGATAAATATAAGGCGATACGCGGCAAATGGAGAATAAGCGAGCGGACATTTCTTATATGTGCATTTTTAATGGGAGCTGCGGGCGTTTTCTGCGGGATGCAGATTTTCCGCCACAAAACGCAGAAGGACGGGTTTCGCACCGTAATCGAAATCGCGTTAGCGGTAAATGCCGCTGCGGTTGTGCTGATTGAAAGGATTTGATTTATGGACAGGATTATTCTGCACAGCGACTGCAATAATTTCTTTGCATCGGTGGAGTGTGCTTTAAATCCGGAGCTAAAAAACGTACCGCTTGCAGTTGCCGGAGACAAGGAGAGCCGCCGCGGAATTATTCTTGCAAAAAATGAGCTTGCAAAAAAATATAAGGTGCAGACGGCAGAGCCTATCTGGCAGGCAAAGAAAAAATGTCCCGACCTTGTAACCGTGCCGCCGCATCACAGTCTTTACAAGGAATATTCCGATAGGATAAACAAAATATATGTAGATTATACCGACCAGGTGGAACGCTTCAGCATCGATGAGAGTTGGTTGGACGTTACCGGCAGCACAAGGCTTTTCGGTGACGGAAAAACCATTGCCGACACCATTCGCAAAAGAGTGCGTGAGGAAATCGGCATAACCGTATCAATCGGGGTTTCCTTCAACAAGGTTTTTGCCAAGCTCGGCAGCGATTATAAAAAGCCTGACGCAACAACCGTAATTTCAAGGGAAAATTACAAGGAAATTCTTTATCCCCTGCCTGTTTCCACAATGCTTTTTGTTGGAAAAAGAAGTTATGAATCCCTGCTCAGGCTGAATATAAAAACAATAGGCGACCTTGCTGCAGCAGATGCACAGCTTTTGGAGAAAAAGCTCGGAAAGACCGCACTTATGCTGATTAAATATGCAAATGGCGAGGACGACGAGCCGGTTATGCCGTACTACTTTGAGCATGAGGCTAAATCAATCGGAAAGGGACTGACCTTTTCGCGAAATCTTGTCGGCAGGGACGATATTGCAAAGGGAGTTCGTGCATTATCCGATAACATCGCCGCACAGATGCGTCAGAAAAACCTTAAATGTAACACCGTTCAGGTGCATATTAAGGACGTGAATCTAAAGACAATCTCACGCCAGACAACGCTTTACAAGCCGACATATCTTGCAAAGGAAATTTTTGACGAGGCAATGCGGCTCATTCTGGAAAACTGGAGTATGGATAAGCCGATAAGAATGATTACCGTAACCGGCACGAATTTTATAGGCAGCGATATCGGCGGACAGATAAGCCTTTTTGACGATTTTTCGGATGAGGAAAAGCATGAAAAGCTGGAGCTTGCCATTGATAAAATACGCAGTACCTACGGCACTGACAGCATAACCAGTGCAAGTATTTTGGGAAATGATTTAGGAATCGGCTACAAAAAGGATTAAATTTACAATTATAAAACGACATTATATGAAAAGGAGAAAAAGAAATGAATTTTAAAACCTCCGTAAAAAATCTTAGCTTATTGAATTTTATTGCACTGACCCTTGCAGGCTTTATCAACGCTTTCGGCGTTACGGTGTTTTTGGCACCGGTAAAGCTATATGACAGCGGAATTTCAGGAACATCAATGCTGCTTTCGCAGATAACGCCGGAATTTTTTTCGCTTTCCTTTTTCCTGATATTGCTTAACGTGCCGCTGTTTTTATACGGACTAAAAAGACAGGGCGTATCGTTCACAATTTATTCGCTATACGCAGTATTCATTTATTCCCTGGGAGCGTGGTTGATTACCGATGTTCTTCCTATCGACGTGAGCTTAGCATCGCCCTTGGCAGGCGAGGATTTACTTCTTTGTGCCCTGTTCGGCGGATTAATTTCCGGCGTCGGCAGCGGTCTTACAATCCGCTTTGGCGGTGCGATTGACGGCGTTGAGGTTATGGCGGTTATTTTTGCAAAAAAAATCGGTGCAACCGTAGGAACGTTTGTTATGGTATATAACGTGGTCTTATACGTGATTTCAGGCATTTTAATAAGCAGCTGGATTCTTCCTCTTTACTCAATAGTTGCCTACGGTGCGGCACTTAAAACCGTTGACTTCATCGTAGAGGGACTTGACCGCTCAAAAGCGGTAATGATTATTACCGAAAAGGCTGATGAAATCAGTCGTGCGTTAATAGATACATTTGACAGCGGAACGACCAAAATCCCTGCCGAGGGCGGTTATTCCAATGCAGAAAAAACAGTGATTTATTTCGTGGTAAACCGCTTTCAGATTGCGAAAATGAAGGACGTGGTACATACTATTGACCCAAAGGCATTTATGACAATTACCGAGGTCGCCGACGTATTCAAAAGTGCACACGGCTGATTTAATATTTGACAGTTAAAAATGCTTAAAAGACAAAGCAGATGCCGAAAAAGGAAGCAGAATTTTTTGTTTTCTGCGGTTATGCGACTTTTTCGACAGTCTGAGCGGATGATTGCAGCAAGCTGCAATCATCCGCTTTTATAGCTTGAATTTTTCTCTGTATCCGGATGGAGAAACACCAACATGTTTTTTAAAGGTATTGCTGAAATAGTACACATTCTCAAATCCGCATTTATCTGCAATTTCTCCGACCGTCAAATCGGTATCGGTTAAAAAAGCCTTGCCGTAGCCGAGGCGTACCTCTGTTAAATATTCCATCGGCGTTCTTCCCGTATGCTTTTTGAATTTTGAAATCAGCCATTGCTTTGAAATGTTAAATTTTTCCGACAGCGTATCAAGATTAATTGCCTCCGAATAACTCTCGGCAAAAAAATCCACGCATGACAAAATTACATTATCGTCATAAATGTGCCTGTTATTCCCGCTCCCTTGATACATTATAAAAATATCATCAACAAAATGCTGCACTAACGAATCATTTTTATCCCTAATTGCCTGTTCAAGATAGGCTGCGGTATTTTTCATTCGTATCATGTCTGAAATTTTCATAATTCCGTCCTTTAAAGGAATCGGAAACGCGTCAAACTGAATATATATGCATTTTATTGGACTTATAACATTTCTTTCAAACTGCGACTTTCCGCCGAAAACAAATATGTCATTTTTATTCACATTGAAAAAACGTCCGGCTATACTGCAATTAAAGCTTCCGTCTAAAACAATTATCAGACTGTCCTTTGGATGACAGCCCGCCTTTACATAAAATTCCTGTCTGTTTATAATTTCATAAATCAGCATTCCACATCTCTTCTTGTTTAATATTTTATAAATTTTATTTAATTAAGCGTATTTACCTGCTGTTTTCTTTTATTTATAATATAATTAATTATAAAAACTTTTACTAAAAATGTCAAGGAGAATCATTATGAATTTTGCATGTGAAATATCCAAAGAGCTTACCTGCGATGTGGCTGTTATCGGCGGCGGAACTGCGGGAGTTTTTGCCGCAATCGCTGCAGCAAGGACGGGAGCAAAAACAATATTGATAGAAAAAAACAATATCCTCGGTGGAACTATGACTGTCGCAAATGTTAATTTTCCGGGACTGTTTTTTGCCTGGGGCAAGCAGATTATAGACGGACCCTGCTGGGAATCTATTCTCCGCACAATAAAACTCGGCGGCGGTGTCATGCCCGAAATTTCATTCAAGCCCCGTCACCACTCGCTGGAGCAGATTAGATTAAACAGATTTGTTTACACCGCAGTGCTGTTTCAGATGTGTGAGGAGGCAGGAGTTGAAATTATTTGTAACTCCATGCTTTCCGCTGCTTTTGAAAATGAAGACGGCGTACAACTCATTATAACCGGCAAAGACGGCGTGTTTGCCGTCACTGCAAAAACTGCAGTCGATGCAAGCGGTGACGCAAGTCTTGCAGGGCTTGCAGGATATAGCGTTCTAAAAAGCGAAACACAACAGCCTGCAACTTTGCAGAATCACATTTGCGGCTATGATATCAACAACGTAAATGTAAACGAACTTCAGCAAAAATTCAAAAATGCCGACCTGCCCGACTATATCACAGCCGATGTACTAATTTCTTATCTTCGCATAAACAAGCTTGACATGCATATACCATGCATTGACGCCGACACCTCCGAAGGAAGAACAAGGCTTGAAAAAACAACATTTTCCGAAATGCTGAAGGTATATCAATTTTTACGCGGAATAAAGGAGCTTGAGGATTTAGAAATAGATTTTATTGCTGAAGAAACCGGCGTTCGTGAAACCAATCGTATTTTAGGAGAGAGCATTATCACCGCGGAGGATTATATTAACGGCGTTTTTTATCCCGATTCCGTGTGTTATGCATTTTATCCGATTGATTTGCATGTTATGGACGGAATAGAGCAAGAATTTCATAAAGAGAATGTTGTTGCAAAAGTTCCATATTCGGCACTTATTCCAAAAAACTCTAAGCATATTCTTTGTGCGGGAAGATGTATTTCGTCCGACACTTATGCCAACAGTGCTCTTAGGGTTGAGGCTGTGTGTATGGCAGCAGGACAGGCTGCCGGCTGCGGTGCAGCATTGGCGGCAAACCATAATTTACCGGTAGCGGAAATTGAATATTCAGACCTCTGCAGAGCTTTAAAATCCATAAATGCTATTGTCCCTTCCGCCGAATAATTTTATACTATAAAAGCCGAAGCATCATTTGCTTCGGCTCCATACTGTCGAAAAAGTCGCATAACCGCATAAAACAAAAACTATTGGTTATGTTTGTATTTAGGTCAGAGCTTTCAAATTTATACTATTCTTTATTACAAGATGCTGTTAATCTCTGTTTTTTCGTCATCTGCAAGCGTGCCGAAAAATTTATTCTGCAATGATTTTTTCGGCATACCGTACCGCTTCCATTGCGTCCTTTGCATATTTATCCGCTCCGATTTTATCGGCGTATTCCTGAGTTAGCACCGCTCCGCCAACAACAGTCTTGCACCAAGGAGCACTGATTTTGAGCTGTTTTATGGTTTCCTCCATTGACGGAACAGTAGTTGTCATAAGAGCACTCAATCCCGCAACAGGTGCATGAAGTCTTACGACTGTTTCAACTATTTTTTCAGGCGGTACGTCCTTGCCCAAATCCACAACATCAAAGCCGTAGTTCTCAAGCAGCAGCTTTACAATATTTTTGCCGATATCGTGTATATCGCCATGAACGGTAGCAAGCACAAAAATTCCTTTTCCTGCGGATTTTTCGCCGTCCCGTGACATAAAGCTCTTTATCATTTCAAAAGCACTTTTCGCCGCTTCAGCACTCATAAGAAGCTGCGGCAGATATACAGTTTTATTTTCAAAGCCCTTCCCTACAATATTTAACGCCGGAATGATTTCATTCTGAACGATATCAAGCGGCAGAACGCCCTTTAAAAGCTCTTTTGTGATTTCCGCCGCCTTATCCTTAAATCCCTTTATCACTGCCCTCTGCAGCTCCGATTTAAAGTCCTCGGCCGCACTTTTAGTGCCTGTGGTTTCGGCAGTGCCGCAAGTGACAAACGACTCGGCAAGCCGAATATATTCGGCACAGTTTTCGTCAAGCCCTTTAAGTGCCTTGTAAGTATAATAGGTTTTCATCATATCGATAGAATAAGGATTCATTATCGCCGCAGAAAGCCCATTTTCAAGTGCAAGTGCAAAAAAAGTACCGTTTACGGCGTCGCGGTTGGGCAGTCCGAAGGACACGTTTGAAATCCCCAAAGAGGTATGACAGCCTAACTCGGTTTTTATGCGATAAAGTGCTTCAAGAGTTGCGGTTGCGGCAGAAGTGTCCGCACTTATTGTCATTGCCAGTGTATCAAAAATGATATCCTTTTTATCAATGCCGTATTCAGCGGCGGTTTTCAGAATTTTTTCTGCAATTTTTACTCTGCCGTCCGCCGTTTCGGGTATGCCGTCCTCATCAAGCGTAAGGGCAACCACCAAGCCTCCGTATTTTTTTACAAGAGGAAAAATTGCCTCCATACTCTCTTTTTTGCCGTTTACAGAGTTTATCATCGCCTTTCCGTTATAACGACGCATTGCCGCTTCCATTGCGGCTGTATTCGACGTGTCAATCTGCAAGGGCAAGTCAATAACTGCCTGCAGCTCGCAAACAGTATTTTTCAGCATTTCACACTCGTCTATATCCGGAAGACCTACATTAACGTCAAGAATATGCACGCCCTTTTCCTGCTGATTTACGCCTTCTGACAGGATATAGTCAATATCATTTTCAATAAGAGCCTGCTTAAATCTCTTTTTGCCCGTAGGGTTGATGCGTTCGCCGATAAGGACAGGCGAAGTGCCAAGGCTTACCGCATGCGTATATGACGAAACAACGGTTAAATTTTTATTTTCTATCATCTTTGGCATAAAGCCGGATGTCTTTTGCACAAGTGCTTTTATATATTCAGGCGTAGTTCCGCAGCAGCCTCCGACAACGCGAACTCCGCGTTCTACAATAGCAGCCGCATCCTCGGAAAATTCTTCGGCGGTTACATCAAAAACCGTTTCTCCGTTTACAGATTTCGGAAGTCCTGCATTAGGCTTTAAAACCACAGGAACAGACGCATTAGCCAAAAGCTCCTCTGCAACGCCCATAAGCTGCTTAGGTCCTAAAGAGCAGTTTGCACCTATTGCATCAGCTCCCATTCCTTCAAGCATTGCTGCCATAGCCGCAGGAGATGCCCCGGTCATGAGCTTTCCGTCCTCGCCGTATGCGTTTGAAACAATTATCGGAAGGTCGCTGTTTTCCTTTGCGGCAAGCAAAGCCGCCTTTGTTTCGTAGCTGTCGTTCATTGTTTCGATTATTATAAGCTCCGCTCCGTATTTTACACCCAGCTTTACGGTCTCGGCAAATACAGAAACGGCGTCTTCAAAATCAAGGTCACCCAAAGGCTTTAACAGCTTTCCCGAAGGTCCGATATCAAGAGCAATAAATTTTTCCTGCCCTGCCGTACTTTGCTCCCTTGCCGCCTTTGCATTGGCGATTGCTGCCCTGATTATTTCCTCAAGCTCGCCATCAGAAAATTTAAGCGTGTTCGCACCAAAGGTGTTCGTACAAACAACGTTGCTGCCTGCGTCAAAATAATCCTTATGAATTTTTGTTATAATCTCAGGATGAGTTATATTCCAGCGTTCAGGGTATTCGCCGGGCTTAAGTCCGCTCGCCTGAAGCAGTGTACCCATACCACCGTCAAGATAAACTATATGTTTTTTTAAAAATTCCGAAAAAGTCATAATGCACCTCTGTATGAACAATCTATTTTATCGCAGCTATCGCACTTATGCATTTTTTGTTTTACTTCGCCATTCGTCAGCCCAACAAAAGCTGTTACCGATTTTGAAGGCGACATAAGCATGCTGTCATTCAAAAAAACGCCTATCCGCTTTGAGCAATCAAGAATATTAAAAATATCTCTTTGCACACTAAGCGGCAAATCGCCGTAGCCGGGGCTGAAACGCGGCTTTAGCGTTATATTTTTCTCTTTTGCTATATCCTCACAAAAAGCATCGCACAGAGCTTCTATACGCTCCGCTCCGATTGCCTGCAAAGCCAAAGCCTTAGACGGAGAAATCCGCCCGTATTTTGTGATAAGACGGTCGATTTCAATTCCCACCGTTGCCGAAAAAACAATGACGCTAAAGCAGTCCTTAAGATTATCGGCAAGATTTTTAGATTGCACGCTAAAATGCTCAAAATCGCAGACATCGCCGTTGACCGCTATTTGCAGCTCGCGATAGCACACCTTATAAATCAGCTTTTTCCGTACCTCTCCGATAGCTGATTGCATCAACGCTGAAATTTCGCTGTCTGTGCTTTTGCAGCCGGAATATCGCAAAATTTCCTTTTCGCAAAAAGGCGGCTCATTGTAAGTTTTTATATGAATAATTGAACTCATTTTCCTAAAATATCCGAAAGATTGCTTTGAATCTTTTCTGCAACGTCGGGTTTGTTCATGGAATAAACATGAACATTTGTTATATTATTTGCATACAAATCAATAATCTGGTCGGTCGCATAAGCAATTCCTGCTTGCTTCATTGCGGCAGGGTCAGAGCCGAATTTGTCAACAAGGCTCTTGAAACGCTGCGGCATGAAGGAGCCTGAAAGCTTAATTGCCCTTTCTACCTGATTCGCGTTGGTTATAGGCATAATTCCGGGAATGACAGGAACAGTGATACCGGCCTCGCGGATTTTATAGAGGAAATTATACAGAAGATTGTTATCAAAAAACATCTGCGTTGTCAAAAAATCGCAGCCTGCATCAACCTTTTCTTTAAGACGCTGTATATCCTCTTTTTGATTGATGCTTTCAGGGTGAATTTCAGGATAGCACGCACCGCCTATGCAGAAATCCGCGTCTGCCGCCTTGAGCTCCGCTATAAGGTCAACGGCATATTTATAGTCCCAGCCGCTTCGGTCAGCATTTTCAAGCTCAGGCGGTATGTCGCCTCTTAATGCCATAACATTTTCGATTCCGCTTGCCTTTATATCTTTTATTTTCTGCCGCACCGTCTCCTTTGTAGAGGAAACGCAGGTTAGGTGTGCCAATGTCGGAACGCCGTAAAGCTCCTTGATATTTTTTGCTATATCAAGCGTGTATCTGCTCGTTCCGCCGCCTGCTCCGTATGTAACGCTCATAAATGCGGGCTTGAGCCTTGCGATTTCTTCAGTTGCTGTTTTCACGCTTTCAAAGCCGGATTCGGTTTTGGGCGGAAAAACCTCAAATGAAAGCGACAAAGTGTCTTTTGTAATCAAATCTATAATTTTCATGTTCTTGCTCCATATTATGTATTTGCGTATAATTCTGTATTAGTGGTCAAATTAACCTTTAAACAAAGCATTTTCTGCATGCCTGATTATTTCTGCCTGAATATCAGCGATTGTACGTATCTGCCCGTCATTTACGCACAGGACGTGCTGCCAGCCGAATTTTTCCGATACATATTTTGCATTCTCGTAGCTTTTTTCGAGGTAGGAATAGTCGCGTTCGTGAATATCAAGTGCCTTCTCGCCGGAGAATTTGTTATCACGGTCCTGCATGAGAAGTCGACCGTATTCGGGCGGCATATCAAGGAAAATTGTCACGTCCGGCTGCGGCAGCTTGTAGAGATTAAACTCAAAATCAAACAGCCAGTCCAAAAACTTATCCTTTTCCTTTAAATCCTCTATTTTACTTGCCTGATGAATCATGTTTGAAGAAACATATCGATCGGCAATTATGATAGTATCCTCGTCCTCATAATCGGCATGCCAATCCGAGCGGAAGGTAGCAAACCTATCCGCCGCAAACAAGGTGGAGGCACAGTATGCGTCCACGTCCTCGGCATTTTTTCCGAACTCTCCCGATAAATACATCTTTACAAGAGTTGAGGTCGAGCTGTCATACATAGGAAAGGAGAGCCTTCTGACCTTTTTTCCGAGCGTTATAAAATGCTCTGCCAAAAGCTCGGTATGCGTTTGCTTACCGCTGGCGTCAACACCGTCGATTGCTATTAGTTTTCCCATTATTTTTCTCCCTTTTTGTATCTTTTGCCCTTAAATAAAACAGTGAATCCGAATTTCGGCAGTGCCATCATTCTGCCGATACGCCACGGCTCTTTTTTGAGCCGATAAAGCCATTCAAGACCGAGCTTGCACCATGCTTCGGGAGCACGCTCAACATTTCCTGCAAAAACGTCAAGACTTCCGCCAATTCCCATCATAACATGACAAGAAAGCTTATCCTTATTTGCATAAATCCATTTTTCCTGCATTGGAGCACCAAGGCAGACAAACACCAAGTCAGCACCACTTGCATTTATGTCGCTGATAATTGAGTCAACCTCATCGGGCGAAAAATAACCGTTACGCTTTCCTACGATGTTTAAAAGCGGATATTTTTCCTTGAGATTTTGTTCTGCCTGCTCCGCAACACCCGGCTTTCCGCCGAAAAGATACAGGCGATGTCCGCTTTGGGCAATTCTTTCTATAACTCCACAGGCAACGTCATATCCCGCAACACGCTCGGAAAGCGGATTTTTGAGAATTTTTGACGCATACACAACGCCGATGCCGTCAGCGGTTAACAGGTCTGCGGAATTTAAAATTCCGCAAAACTCCATGTCCTTATAGCCCATTAAAATTATTTCCGAATTAGGCGTAAAAACCGCATGATTTCCCGGCTCGTACAGCATGGACATAACCTTGTCCACCGCCCCTGCGTTCGTAACCTTATCAACATTTACACCAAGTATGTTTATCTTTTCCATAAAAACCCTCCATTATCTTAAAACATGGACATCTGCGTATCCTCTGAACGCAGGAATGAGCCTGCTGCCGGAATATTTTTCGTTTTGTAATGCTTGATATTATCAAGACCGCTCTCCTCTGCCCTGCAGGCACGAACAAGTGTTGCACCCTTTTTGGTTATCTTCATAACCTGAACGCCCTGCGTGGATTTTGTGGACTTTAACGGTATTGCAGATGTATCAACCGCCAAAACCTTGTTGTTGTCGGCAA
Source organism: Clostridia bacterium (assembly GCA_017621875.1). GTDB lineage: Bacteria > Bacillota > Clostridia > UBA1381 > UBA1381 > UBA1738. The sequence continues at coordinate 144,673 of JAGASE010000001.1, read as the reverse complement.
ATGCCACAATCTGCGTATCCTCTGCTATCCATAGAATACTGCGAATTTCCGACTTGTCGGAATATGCACCGATAAGCCGTTTACGGTTCGATTTTGTCTGATAGTTATTAAGCTCAACCTTTGCCATCTTTCCGTTTGCAAAGGCAAAAAGCATATATCCCGAATAGTCTCCGGCAAGGACGGTGTAAAGAATTTTCTCGTCCTCTGAAAGGCCCAAAAGGCTCGGCAGGTATTCACCTAAGCTGCTGACCTTTGAATCGGGAATATCAAAGGCGTGAGCCTTATAAACGGTGCATTTGTCGGTGAAGAATATCAGCTCGCTCTTGTTGGTGGTTTCAATTTCCTGAACAACCTCGTCATTTTCCTTGAGCTTATGCTCGGAGGTAGTTGAGCGGAGAGATACCGCGGAAACCTTTTTTGCATAGCCCTCACGCGTTATAAAGAGCGTGAGAGGATAGTCGTCAATAAAGTTTTCCTCGTGATATTCCTCAATTTCACCGCTTTCGACAAGCCTTGTTTTTCTGTCCTGCCCATATTTTTTGGAAATAGCGGTAAGCTGCTTTGCGATAAGCTTTTTAACCTCCTTATCGCTTGAAAGAATACGATTTAACTCATCTATTTCCTCAATAAGCTTTTCGATTTCGGCAGTACGAGAAAGGATATATTCCTTATTCAGATTACGCAGCTTGATTTCTGCGATATACTCTGCCTGGTCCTTTTCAATGTCAAAGCCGGACATGAGGTTAGGAACAACGTCCTCCTCTTTTTCGGTGTGGCGGATAATCGAAATCGCTTTGTCAATATCCATCAGAATCTTTTTAAGACCTGTTAAAAGATGCAGTCTCTCGGATTTTTTATCAACATCAAATTTTAACGCGTTTTTGATACAGCCGCTGCGGAATTTTACCCACTCGTCAATAATCTGTTTTACGCTCAAAACCATTGGCACGTTATTGATAAGCAGGTTGAAATTGCAGGCAAAGCTGTCCTCCAACGGCGTGAGCTTATAAAGCTTTAGCATAAGTGCGTCCGGATCTGTGCCACGTTTTAAATCGAAGGTCAGCTTGAAGCCATCAAGACCGGTTTCGTCACGTGCATCGGAAATTTCCTTCAGCTTGTTCGCCTTAACCAAATCCATAACCTTTGACAGAATTGCCTCGATGGTTGTGGTGTACGGGATTTCCTTTATTTCAATACAGTTGTTCGCCTTGTCGTATTCATAAACGGCACGCATTTTAAAGCTGCCGCGTCCGGTTTCATATATCTCACGCATCTGCTCTCTGTTATATAAAAGCTCCGCTCCCAACGAAAAATCAGGTGCAGGCATTATATCAAGTATGTCGCAGTCGGGATTTTTCATATATGCTATCGTGGCATCGCACACCTCGCGTAGATTAAAAGAGCAGATGTTGCTTGCCATACCTACCGCAATTCCCTGGTTTGGGTTTACGAGAATATTCGGGAAAGCGACCGGCAAAAGCGTTGGCTCCTGCAGCTCTCCGTCATAGTTATCAACAAACTTTACGGTGTTTTTGTTAATGTCACCGAAAAGCTCCTGACAAATCGGGTCAAGCCGCACCTCTGTGTAACGCGATGCCGCATATGCCATATCACGCGAATACTGCTTTCCGAAGTTTCCCTGCGACTCCACAAGAGGGTGCAGTAGTGCCTCGTTTCCTCTGGTAAGTCGTACCATGGTTTCATAAATAGCACCGTCGCCGTGCGGATTCAGCTTCATCGTCTGACCCACAACATTTGCGGACTTTGTGAGCCTTCCGCCCAAAAGCCCCATTTTATACATTGTGTATAAAAGCTTGCGGTGAGCCGGCTTTAAGCCGTCAATTTCGGGAATTGCACGCGATACAATAACGCTCATCGCGTAGGGCATATAGTTTTTTTCAAGAGTATCGGTTATAAGCTCCTCCGCTATAGGTGCAGGAATATAGCTTTCCTCAACAATTTTTTTCTTTCTTGCCATTTTCCTCGCCTCCTTAGCTTATATCCAGCATTTCCATGTATAAATGCCCGTTTTGTGCAATGTGTTCTTTTCTCTCGGCAAGATTATCGCCGAGGAGAATATCAAATACCTGTGCGGTGCGTTCCACGCTTTCAGGCGTGATTTTGATAAGACGTCGTGTTGCAGGGTGCATTGTGGTCAAGCTCATCATTTCGGGCTGGTTTTCACCGAGTCCCTTGCTGCGCTTGATGTCGTAATCTCCCTTGGAAAGTCCGTCCTCTGCCAGCTTTTTAAGGATTTCCTCCTTCTCGCCGTCGGTGTACGCAAACAGCTTTTCGCCCTTGCGTTTTGTTTTCTCGATAGTTATTTCGTAAAGCGGCGATTCGGCAATGAATACCTTCCCGAGGTCGATAAGACTCGGTATCAGGCGGTAAATCATAGTCAGCACGAGCGTGCGAATCTGGAAACCGTCCACATCCGCATCGGTACAGATGATAACCTTGTCCCAGCGAAGATTGTCGATGTTAAATTCCTCGATTCCCTTGATGTGCTTTGATTTTATCTCAATTCCGCAGCCCAAAACCTTTAAAAGGTCAAGGATTACGTCGCTTTTGAAAATTTTTGCATAATCTGCCTTTAAGCAGTTCAAAATTTTACCGCGTATCGGCATTATCGCCTGGAAAGATGCATCGCGGGCAAGCTTACATGAGCCTAAAGCCGAGTCACCCTCCACGATATAGACCTCTCGTTTTGAGATGTCCTTGCTGCGGCAGTCAACAAATTTTTCAACGCGGTTTGTGATATCCATTGTACCGGTAAGCTTCTTTTTGGTGTCGATACGCACCTTTTCTGCATTCTCTCGGCTGCGTTTGTTCACAAGCACCTGATTTGCAATTTTTTCCGCATCGGTTCGATTTTCAATAAAGTAAACCTCAAGCTGATGACGCAAAAATTCCGTCATTGCCTCCTGAATAAACTTGTTGTTTATCGCCTTTTTCGTCTGATTCTCATAGCTTGTCTGCGTAGAGAAAGAATTTATAACCAGTGCCAGGCAGTCGGCAACATCGGTAAAGCTTATTTTCGCCTCGGTTTTGTTATATTTGCCGTTCTGTTTAAGGTATTGGTCGATTGCATATACAAACGCATTTTTCACCGCCTTATCGGGCGAGCCGCCATGCTCCAGCCAGCTTGAGTTGTGGTAATATTCGAGCATATTTACGGTTGATGAAAAGCAGAACGCAATCTGCATTTTTACCTTGTATTCAGGCTTGTCCTCTCGGTCGCGTCCGATTCGCTCTGCGTCCCAAACCTCGGTTTGAGTAAAGCCCTTGTCCCCTACTGCGTCGTTTAAATAGTCCACAATACCGTTTTCGTAGAAATATTCAAAAAGCTGCGTTCCCTCATCGGATTCGTTGTATAAAACAAATCGGATTCCCGCATTGGTCATTGCCTGCTTCTGCAGAACGTCCTTGTAAAATTCAACGGGAATATTAATATCTGTAAAAACATCGCGGTCAGGCTTCCACTTAATTGTCGTTCCGGTTTTGTTTGTGGAAACAGGTGTTTTTGTAAGACCTCCAACGTTTTCGCCCTTTTCAAAATGCAGTGTATATTTTGTTTTATCGCGTACAACCTCAACGTCCATGTATTCTGCCGAATACTGCGTTGCACACGCACCCAGTCCGTTAAGACCAAGACTGTATTCATACATACCGCCGTCGTTATTGTTATATTTACCTCCGGCGTAAAGCTCGCAGAAAACCAACTCCCAGTTGTAGCGTTCTTCCTTTTCGTTGTAATCAACAGGTATGCCTCGTCCGCTGTCACGTACCTCAATGCTACCGTCGGCAAAGCGGGTGATTTCAATAATACTGCCGTAGCCTTCGCGGGCCTCGTCAATAGAATTGGACAGGATTTCAAAGAAGGAATGCTGGCATCCCTCCAGTCCGTCAGAGCCGAATATAACCGCAGGGCGCTTACGTACACGGTCAGCACCCTTCAGGCTTGTTATGCTCTGATTACCGTATTCTTCCTTTTTCTTTGGCATAGTAATTTCCTTTCTCTATCTATATATTGAATTTCAATACACATTTTATCACTTTATTATACAATGTTTAGTGAATTTTGTCAAATTCAGGTTTGAGTATTGTAATTAAAATGAAATTGTGATAAAATATTATGTGATAAATGTTGGTATGCGGTATTATTTTACCGCCAAACAGAGAGGATTATAACCATGAATATTGCATATGTTTATCTGCAGCTTTATCGGCTTTTTGACAACAGCACACCAATGAAAATCGACTGCGGCATGCTCTGCGGCGGTGCGTGCTGCAAGGGCGACGAGGCAGGAATGTATCTTTTTCCCGGCGAGGAGAGCGTGTATCGGCTTTTAAACCCCGATTGGGCAAGCATCGAAAAATCGGATTTTACCTATGAATATAACGGAAAGAAAAAAAATGTGCCGATACTTTTCTGCCAAGGAAGCTGTGACCGCTATCAGCGTCCGCTTGCCTGCAGAATATTTCCGCTCACTCCTTATATAAACAAGGACGGAGAGCTTGAAATTATTATGGATCCGCGTGCAAAATCTGTCTGTCCGCTCTCTCGCGAGCTTTCGGCAGACGAGCTTGATTACCGATTTATAAAAAATGTCAGAAAAGCATTTGTTCTTTTGATGAAAAATGCGGAAATAAAGGAATATATGGTCAAGTATTCCGAATATATTGATGAATACAGAAGATTTTTTAATTGATGAAAGAATTGATGTAAATGAAAAATGAAAATCCGAAAAGTAAAAAAAGAAATTTCCGTATAACAGCTGTTGCCGTCATACTTTTGTTTTTTGCCGTAATTTGCACATTTTTTGCCGTTTTGGCTTCTCCGGGCAAAACAATAGCAAAAGGTGTTACTGTATGCGGAATCGACCTTAGCGGAATGACCGAGCTTGAGGCACAAGCGGCACTTTCAAAGGATGACGGTCTTTCAGAGCGAGAAATTACGCTCTACACAATGCTTGGAAAGGAAGTAAGCTTTAAAGGAGCGGATATCCTGCTTTCACGCGATGCAGAAAAAACCGCAAAGGCAGCGTTTTCAGTAGGAAGAAGCGGCAATATGCTTGAAAATGCCTTTACTCTCGTAAAGCTTCATTTCAAACCGCGGAATTTTGATTACATATGTGCTTATGATACCGAAAAGCTGTCCGAAATTATATACAGCTTCGGCGTGAGCCTGAACGGCGAGCAGAAGAAATATATTTTGGAATACGGCGGTGATTCGGTCAGCGTAAAAAGAGGTACAGCGGGACAGAGCAAGGATTTATCAAAAGCGATTGCAAGCTTTAACTCAGCAGTCGGCAGCGACGCGGATAGAATATTTATTCAGCTTGAAAGGGATTTTCCTCATATTCCCGATGCCCAGAGCCTTTATGATGAAATTTATATGTCCCCTGTTGACGCATCATATAAAATCACTGAGGCAGGCGTGGAGCTTATTCCCGAGGTGATAGGACGGCAGATTGACGCTATTGAGGCAGGAACGCAGATTGAAAAGCTCAAAAACGGCGAAACAATAGAGCTTAAGCTTATTTGGCTTGAGCCTGAAATGACTCTTGAGGAGCTTAAGCATCAGCTGTTTAATCACGTACTTTCGCAGTATTCAACCTCATATCCTGCATCGGATAAAAGCCGAAGCACGAACGTGGAGCTTGCCGCGGCTAAGATAGATGAAGTGATACTTGCACCGGGAGCGATTTTTTCCTTCAATGAAACGGTTGGGGCAAGAACAAAGGCGGCAGGCTTTCGCGAAGCACCTGTTTTTGTAAACGGCGAATCGGTACAGGGAACGGGCGGCGGTGTATGCCAGGTCAGCAGTACGCTTTATTCCGCTGTTTTGTATGCCGATTTAAAGATTACGGAGCGTCGAAATCATTCCATGACGGTTGCATACGTTCCGAAAGGGCAGGACGCAACGGTATCATATGGAACGCTGGATTTTAAATTTGAAAATAGCACCGCATATCCTATAAAAATCACTACAACTGCCGGCGGCGGAAAAATCACTGTTTCAATCCATGGCACAAAGCCTGCGGCAGAAAAAACGGTGAAAATAGTGAATAATATAATTGAAACGAAAGAACCGACTGTAGAGGAAATTCAGGATAAAACACTGCCTGTAGGCTCTAAAAAGGTGCTTTCCAAGGGCAAAACAGGCTACACTGTGGAAACCACAAGGATCGTTCTGGAAAACGGCAAGGAAGTAAAATCAGAAAAAATGGGCAGAAGTGTTTATAAAATGGTTCCGACCAAGGTTGCGATAGGAGCAAAGGTTCCTGCTCCGCTGCCGACGCTTCCGCCAACTCCGACTCCTGTGCCGGAGCCGACACCTGAGGCAGAGGTCACCTCTGAGCCTACAACGGAGGCAACGCAGAATCCAAGACCTACACCTAATGTAGGATAAAAGCGTAGGGATTTAATCAGCAGCTTTGTTATTCCGTCATCTGCAACGCAGGTTTCCTGCATAATAAAACAGTGCCGACCGCAGAATTGTGCGGTCGGCGTTAACACCTTTTAGGAGTGTGATTGAAATTATACTTATAATCGCAGAAAAACCCAGTCTTGCACGCAATATTGCGGCGAGCATAGGCAAAATGAAAAAGGCAGAAGGCTGCCTTTATGATGATAAATATATTGTTACATGGGCATTCGGTCATCTTTTTTCGCTTGCCGATATCGAGGACTACAGCCCCAATCCCGACGGCAGATGGTCTCTGAAAAATATTCCCTGTTTCCCCGAAAAATTCGAGTTTCAGCTGAAAAAGGGTAAGGATAAGTCTGTTGACCCGGGCGTAAAAAGGCAGTTTGAAATAATAAAGTCTCTTTGCATACGTGAGGACGTTGACACTATCGTAAATGCAGGCGACTCGGACCGAGAGGGAGAAATCATTGTAAGAATTTGCGTCGGAAAAACAGGCGTCAGCGGCAAAAGCTTTAAAAGGCTGTGGCTGCCCGACCAGACGCCGCAGACGATAAATAAAGCCCTCAGCGAAATGAAGGACGAAGCAGAGTATGAAAACCTTGCAAACGAGGGCTTTGCAAGAACTTATATTGATTGGCTTTACGGCGTAAATCTCACGCGGTATGCGACTTTGAAAACAGGCACGCTCCTTCGTGTGGGCAGAGTTATTGTTCCGATTGTAAAGGCAATTTACGACCGCGATATGCAGATACGTAATTTCAAGCCGGAAATTTATTACGCAATCGTGAGCAAGGCAGAAACCAAGGGCGAGGAAATAGAGCTTTCGAGCAAGGAGAAATTCAGTAAAAATGAGCTGAAAAAGGCTCAGGAGCTTTGCGATAGGTATAATGCCGAAAAGGCGGTTGTTACGTCTAAAAAACGTAAAAAGGACACCATAAATCCCGGCAAGCTGTATTCGCTTACAAAGCTGCAGAATGTGCTGGGTAAAAAATATAAAATGTCCATGGAGGAGAGCCTTAAAATCCTTCAGGGACTTTATGAAAAGGGATATGTTACATACCCCAGAACAAACTCGGAATATCTTGCAACCGCCGAACAGGATAAGGTTAAAAGCATAATCGCCGAAGTCAAAAAACTGGGATATCCTGTGGAGTTCAAGTTTAAGAAAACGATTTTCGACGACTCAAAAATTGAGTCGCACTCGGCACTTACGCCGACCTATAAGCTCCCTTCAAAGGACAGTCTTTCTGATGATGAATACAAGGTTTATTCTACCATAATCCGCCGTTTTGCTGCGGTTTTCTGCAGCGAGGAATGTGTTGCAGAGAAAAACGAAATTAAAATCAAGGTCGGAGAATATGAAGAATTTACTTTAAAAGGCACCGTTATCCTTGAAAAAGGCTGGACGAAGTATGATGATTATACCAAGAAGGACAAAATTCTTCCGCCGCTTGAGGTTGGCGATGAAGTGAGCATTGACTTTAAGCCATGTGAAAAGGAAACAAATCCGCCCAAGCATTATACGATTGAGACTCTTAATAATTATCTGAAAAATCCTTTTAAGGAGGACAAGCAGAATATTGAAAATGAGAGCGACGAAGAGGAATACAGAGCGATTTTTGAAGGACTTGAGCTTGGAACGGAGGCGACACGAACAGGAATTATTGATAACGCCAGAAAAAGCAAATATATTCAGCTTAAAAAGGACGTTTATACCATTTTGCCTGACGGTGAGTTTTTGATTGAGTCGCTTGTGCGAATGGGCATCAGCATGGACAAGTATAAAACCTCCGAGTTGGGCAGAGCTTTAAAAAAGGTTTTCCGCGGCGAAATTGAAATCAAGGACGGCGTTGCACTTGCCGAGAAAGAAATAGCCGAAGTTTTCAAAAAACGCGAGGAAAAGCCGGAGCTTGATACTGATGATGGCTTTGTAGGCGATATTGCAGGCAAGTGTCCGCTGTGCGGCAGAGACGTTGTCCGCACGCGTTACGGCTATGGCTGCTGCGGCTATCGCGAAGGCTGTAAATTTTCGGTGAATAACGTAATCTGCCAAAGAACAATTTCCATGGCAAATATGCGACAGCTTTTGGAAACGGGCAAAACCTTTAAAATAGAGGGCTTTGTTTCAAAAAGAACCGGGAATAAATTCGCGGCACAGCTTAAGCTTGAAAACGGAAAAGCGGTATTTGATTTTTAAAATATCAGATAAAGCTTTTGATGAATTATTGGAAAATAGCATTAATTGCAACGAAAAAGAGACTTGACTCAGGTCAAGTCTCTTTTAATATTACACCAGTTCAAGAATAGCCATAGGAGCAGAGTCTCCGCGACGCGGACCTGTCTGCATAATTCTTGTATAACCACCGTTTCTGTCAGCATACTTAGGAGCAATTTCCTCGAAAACCTTTGTTACAACGTCTTCTTTTGTAATAAACTCCAAAGCTTGACGGCGAGAGTGCAATGTGTTTGTCTTACCGAGAGTAATCATCTTTTCAGCCAAACTCTGAGCTTCTTTAGCTCTTGTTAATGTTGTTTCAACTCTTCCGTTCTCCAAAAAGCTTGTTACCAAGTTTCTGAGGAGTGCCATTCTCTGGTCGGTAGGAAGATTTAACTTTCTTGTACCCATTAACAATTCCTCCTTTTCATCCGGGAAAATCAGTCTTCTTCTTCTTTTAACGCAAGACCTAAAGCGTGCAGCTTATACTTGACTTCGTCAAGCGACTTTCTTCCGAGGTTTCTGACCTTCATCATTTCCTCTTCCGACTTGTTTGCAAGGTCCTCAACAGTGTTGATTCCCGCACGCTTCAAGCAGTTGTATGAACGAACCGACAGGTCAAGGTCCTCAATTGACATTTCAAGTACCTTTTCCTTTTTGCTTTCTTCTTTTTCCTTGACAATTTCGGTGTTCTTTGCTTCCTCCGAAAGGTCAACGAACAGCATCAAAAGGTCGTTCATAATCTTAGCAGCTAAGCTAACAGCCTCATCAGGCTTTGTTGTACCGTTGGTAGTAACCTCAACAGTGAGCTTTTCCCTGTCTGTGTTGCTGCCAACGCGTGTATTTTCAACAGTATAATTAACCTTCTTTACCGGGGTAAAGATAGAATCTACCGGGATAACGCCAACCGGCGGCTGGAGCATCTGCTTATTCTTTTCAGCAGAAATATATCCGCGTCCCTTCGCAATGGTGATTTCCATATACAGTCTTGCGTCCTCATTCAAGGTTGCAATATGCAAATCCGGATTAAAGATTTCAACGTCTGCATCAGCTGTGATGTCAGCCGCTGTAATCTCGCAAGCACCCTTTGCTTCAATAAATACTGTCTTCGGTGAGTCAGAATGTAATTTTATTGCGAGCTTTTTGATGTTCAGAATAAGCTCTGTAACATCCTCTTTAACGCCCGGCACTGTCGAAAACTCATGCTGTACTCCGTCAATCTTAACGGAGGTTGCTGCAGCACCCGGAAGTGATGACAGCAATATTCTACGCAGCGAGTTACCGATAGTGGTAGCGTAGCCACGCTCCAGCGGTGTTACTTCAAAAACACCGTGGTTTCCTGTTAGTCCTTTACATTCTATATTGGGTTTTTCCATTTCTATCATCGTATCGAACCCTCCTTCACATATTCATGTAACTTATCCACTTACCGAGGGTAAAAACATTTATTACTTAGAATACAACTCGACGATCAGATGTTCTTCAACCTCGTAATCAATATCCTCACGAGTAGGAAGTGCAACAACCTTGCCCTGCTGTGTATTCTTGTCCATGTCTAACCACTTTGGTACAGCTCTTGAAGCGTTTGCTTCAGCTATATCCTTCATTCTCTGTGAAGCCTTGCTCTTCTCGCGAAGTGCAACGGTGTCGCCGGTCTTTACGATGTATGATGGGATATCCACCTTCTTACCGTTTACCAGAATGTGTCCGTGGTTTACGATTTGTCTTGCTTCTCTTCTTGTGTTAGCTAAGCCTAATCTGAAAACTACATTATCAAGTCTTGTCTCTAAGATTGATAACAGCTCTTCACCTGTAATACCGTGCTTCTTGGTAGCCATTACATAATATTTTCTGAACTGCTTTTCCAAAACGCCGTATATAAACTTAACCTTCTGCTTTTCATTTAACTGCAAACCATATTCAGATTGTTTCTTTCTGCTCTTATTTGGGTTCTTGTTTGAACTTTTGTGAATACCCATAACAGCAGGCTCAATTCCTAAAGTTCTGCATCTCTTCAGAACCGGTTGCATATTTCTAGCCATCTTAAATTCCTCCTTTTACTTTTAATTACAATGATAAATCAAACTCTTCTTCTCTTAGGCGGTCTGCAGCCGTTGTGAGGGATTGGAGTTACGTCTTTAATCATTGTAACCTCAAGACCTGCAGCCTGAAGTGCACGAATTGCAGCTTCACGACCGGCACCCGGGCCCTTAACATAAACCTCAACGGTTTTGAGTCCGTGTTCCATAGCAGCCTTTGCCGCTGTTTCTGCTGCTGTCTGTGCAGCAAACGGAGTGCTTTTCTTTGAACCGCGGAAGCCTAAGCCGCCGGCACTTGCCCAAGAAAGAGCATTACCGTTTACATCAGTAATAGTAACGATTGTGTTATTGAAAGTTGAGCGGATATGAGCAGCTCCCTTTTCGATATTTTTCTTAACACGCTTAGTACGTGTAGTTCTTTTTGCTACCTTTGCCATTGCTTAGTACCTCCTTTACTTCTTTTTGTTAGCCATTGTTCTGGCAGGACCTTTTCTTGTCCTTGCGTTGTTCTTGGTGTTCTGTCCTCTTACAGGAAGACCTTTTCTGTGTCTTACACCTCTGTAACAACCAATTTCCATAAGTCTCTTGATATCAAGAGATACCTGAGTCTTCAGTTCGCCCTCAACTGTGTAGTTCGCACTGATAGCTTCTCTTAATTTGTTTACTTCTTCTTCTGTTAAATCCTTAACTCTGGTATCAGGGTTGATATTGTTTTCCCTGAGCAGTTTCTGCGATGTCTTAAGACCGATACCGTAGATATAAGTTAAACCGATTTCAACTCTTTTTTCTCTTGGTAAGTCAACACCTGCTATTCTAGCCATTATTACACCTCCACTAGCATAAATCTCACAATTTTTAATATTATAAGCAGTCAAAGCTTCACAAATATTTGTGACAGCCGCTCTTTAGCTGCTGATAACAACATTTCGTGCGGACCAAAATCCGCAAATTGTGATAACCAAACATATACATTTTGATTTCATTTAAAAGTATGGATCATAATCGACTCTGCGATTATAAGTGAATCTTTAAATTGAAATCAGCCTTGTTTCTGTTTATGTTTCGGGTTCTCACAAATAACCATTATTTTGCCCTTACGCTTAATGATTTTACATTTTTCGCAAATAGGCTTTACTGATGGACGTACTTTCATTTTTACGTAACCTCCTTATTTCGGTCTCCAAGTGATTCTATCCTTATTTAGATCTCCAAGTGATTCTGCCTCTTGTAAGGTCATACGGCGACATTTCAATAGTCACCTTATCACCCGGAAGAATCTTAATGAAGTTCATTCGGAGCTTGCCTGAAATATGAGCCAAAATCTGATGGCCGTTTTCAAGCTCAACCTTAAACATAGCATTGGGCAGGGTTTCAACAACCGTACCCTCTAATTCTAAAACATCTTCCTTTGCCAAAGCTACTACCTCCCAACAAAATATCCCAAACCTGATTTCAGTTCTTCGCCAAAGCCTTGCGTACCATAGAATCCGAAATATTTTCAAAATCCAATTCAAGAACTGTATTAGTTTTGTTAACGTGTTTCAGCTTTTTTCTCTTAGGCTTTAAAACCCGCCTTGTATCACCGTCTGCAAGATATACATATTCGCCCTCGGTTTTTAAAACAAGAAATAATTCTCCCTTATCCCGTCCGGCTTTTGAGTATACCAGGCTGCCTTTACAAATATCCATTATGCAACCCTCTCTTACAGTGTTAAAATTTCACACTCACCCTTAGTTATAAGGATTGTGTTTTCATAATGTGCTGACAGGCTTCCGTCCTCTGTCTCGCAGGTCCAGTCATCGTCCAGCACAACCACGTCGTATTCGCCTTCGTTTACCATTGGCTCAACCGCCAGAGTCATTCCGGCGGCAAGCTTCACGCCCTTTCCTTTTCGTCCGAAGTTCGGGACGCTCGGATCCTCATGAAGCTTTTTGCCAATTCCGTGACCTACCAGGTCGCGTACAACCGAATAGCCGTTTTTCTCGACGTATTCCTGAATTGCAGCGGAGACATCGCCAAGCTTTGCTCCGTGCGTAGCGTATTTAATCCCTTCAAAAAAGCTCTGCTTTGTAACATCAATGAGCCTTTGTGCCTCATCGGAAATTTTTCCGACAGCAAAGGTTCTGGCAGCATCGCCATGGTATCCGTCCTTGCAGGCTCCCATGTCGATGCTGATTATATCGCCCTCTTTAAGCACAATATCCTTCGACGGAATCCCGTGTACCACCCAGCTGTTGGGCGAAGCACATATGCTTCCCGGAAAACCGTTATAGTTCAGGAAGGATGGAGTTGCACCCTGCTTTTTGATAAAGTCGTAAGCAATTTTATCAAGCTCCTTGGTCGAAACCCCCGGCCTGATATATTTTTCAATTAACTTCAATGCATCGCCTGTAATTTTTCCTGCAATACGCATTTTTTCAATTTCAGACTTTGACTTTATAGTAATCATTGCTTCTCCTACTTTACAAGACCGAGTGCCTTGCTGACAGCGGCGTTTGTCTGATCGACGCTGCCTGAGCTGTCAACACTGACTACCTTCCCTTGGGATTCGTAGTATTCCTTAATTGGCTCTGTCTGTTCATGATAAACCTTTATACGATTTCTGATTGTTTCCTCATTGTCATCGGCACGCTGAATAATTTCGCCACCGCAAACGCATTTTCCGTTTGCCGGAACCGGCTTATTCTTGATATGATAAGGTGTGCCGCAAGCCTTACATTCTCTTCTTCCTGTAAGTCTTTCAACGATAACCTCGTCATCAACCTCCAAAGACAATACCTTGTCAATCTCCACGCCTGAAGCTGTCAGTGCTTCAGCTTGTGCGATTGTTCTTGGGAAACCGTCCAGAATAAATCCATTTTTGCAATCGTCCTGAGATAGTCTGTCCTTTACAATGCCAACGACAACATCATCAGGTACCAGCTTACCCTCGTCAATATATTGCTTTGCCAGCTTGCCGAGCTCGGTACCCTCTCTCATGGCAGCTCGTAACATTACACCCGTCGAAATAGTTTCAATTCCAAACTGTTTCGTTAACACTTCTGCTTGTGTTCCTTTTCCGGCTCCCGGAGGTCCAAGTAGTATAAGTTTCATATGTTTGCCGCCTTTCTGTCCTTATTCCAAAAATCCCTTATAGTTTCTCATAACCATCTGCGACTCAATCTGTCTTACAGATTCAAGTGCAACACCCTCCATAATCAGGAGTGAAGTACCACCAAGCTGTAAGCTCGGTATTCCGAATACTGCACCGACAACAACAGGCAGAATTGCGATAACTCCGAGGAATATCGCACCTGTTAAGTTAAGTCTTGAAGCAACCTTTGAAATATAGTCACTTGTAGGCTTACCCGGTCTGTAGCCCGGAATGTATCCGCCCGACTTCTTCATGTTATTAGCCATTTCAATCGGATTGAACTGAATAGCTGAATAGAAGTATGTGAAGAAGATAATGAGCAGGAAGTACAATACTGAATAAACAATATCTGTCCAGCCCGGTCCGTATCCGGCTGTTAAGCAGCCGAGGATTCTGAAGCCTAAGCCGGCTGTCGGAAGATTTCCGCCTGTTGCAAGTCTTACGATTGTTGCAGGGAAAGCCATAATGCTTGATGCAAAGATGATTGGCATAACACCACCCATAACAACCTTAATCGGAATGTTTGTGCTTTGTCCGCCGTACATCTTTCTGCCTACAACTCTCTTTGCATACTGAACAGGAATTCTTCTTTCCGCAGTATCAAACAGTACTACCAGTACGATAGCTGCAACAGCAACTATTGCTATACAAATTGCAAGAATAATGTTACCCATTGTTCTTACACCGCTTGCCAGGAGGTTGTTGTAAATTGTAACAATTCCTGACGGTATGCTTGAAACGATACCTGCGAAGATAATCAGCGAAACACCGTTTCCGATACCCTTTTCTGTAATCAACTCACCCAGCCATACGATGAAAGCTGTACCTGCTGTGAATGTAAGAGTGATGATAAAGAATGTAAGCACACCTTCATTCTGAATAGCAGTCATGTTGTTTTCAACACCGATGTTGTGAAGTGTTACATAAAGTCCCGCACCCTGAACGAATGCAAGAATGATACCTAAATATCTTGTAATTTTGTTTAGCTTTTTTCTTCCCTCAAGACCCTCTTTAGCGAGTCTTTCAAGGGAAGGAATTGCAACAGCCAAAAGCTGTACAATAATTGACGCGTTGATGTATGGTGATACACCAAGTGCCATAACGGTTGCGTTCGAGAACGCACCACCCGTAAATACGTTAAACAGTGAGAAAAGGTCTGTTCCATTTCCCATAAATGCCTGCATAGCCTCTCTTGAGAGGAACGGTACAGGAATATGGGCACCGAATCTGAATACTACCATCATCATCAGAGTGAACCAGATTCTTTTTCTCAGGTCCGGAACCTTAAAAGCATTTCTAATTGTACTAAACATATTAGATCACCTCTGCCTTTCCACCGGCCTTTTCAATCTTTTCCTTAGCAGACGCTGTATAATTTGCCACCTTTACGTTAAGGCTCTTTGTAAGCTCGCCTCTGCCAAGAATCTTAACACCGTCAAGAGTCTTGGAGATAATTCCGGCTTCCTTCAAAGTTTCAGCTGTTACCTCTGCTCCGTTTTCAAATTTTTCCAAAACTTCAACATTGATAGTAACATACTGTTTAGCAAATATATTTGTAAATCCTCTCTTAGGCAAACGTCTGTATAAAGGCATCTGACCACCTTCAAAGCCCGGTCTTACACCGCCGCCCGAACGAGCCTTCTGACCCTTATGACCTTTTCCTGATGTTTTACCTGTTCCAGAACCTATACCTCTGCCTACTCTCTTAACTGCAAACCTTGAACCTTCTGAAGGCTTAAGTTCATCCAATCTCATTTGCTACACCTCCTTCTTGTCAATTTACCCTTAGTTTTCTTCAACCTCTACCAGATGAGAAACCTTGTTTATCATACCTCTGATCTGAGGAGTATCTTTGTGTTCTTTAACATCTCTGATTTTCTTTAGTCCCAAAGCAGCCACTGTTGCAATTTGATCCTTTTTGCAACCGATAGTGCTTTTTACTAATTTAACCTTTAACATAAGCTCTGCCTCCTTAACCCACGATTTGGTCAACGTCCTTGCCGCGGAGCTTAGCAACAGCCTCAGCTTCCTTTAAGTTTGCAAGACCGGCGATTGTAGCCTTAACAACATTCTTCTTGTTGTTTGAACGCAGACATTTTGTTCTGATATCCTTAATTCCGGCAAGCTCAACAACAGCTCTCACTGCTCCGCCGGCGATAACTCCGGTACCTTCTTTTGCAGGCTTTAAAAGTACTCTGCCCGCACCAAATTCACCGATAGTATCATGTGTGATTGTTGTACCCTGCAAAGGAACAGTAACCATATTCTTCTTAGCATCCTCGATACCCTTTCTGATAGCGTCCGGGATTTCAGTTGCCTTACCGATTCCGCAGCCAACATGACCGTTGCCGTCACCGACTACCATCAATGCTGAGAAACGCATTGTTCTACCGCCCTTTACAGTCTTTGCAACACGGTTAATTTCAACCAACTTCTCCTGTAAGTCGAGAGTTGATGCATCTATTCTTTCAGCCACAAGTTTTTCCTCCTTTATTAGAATTCCAAGCCGCCTTCTCTTGCACCTTCTGCAAGAGCTGCAACTCTACCGTGATAAATGTATCCGCCTCTGTCGAATACAACGGCCTTAATGCCTTTTTCCAAAGCCTTTTTAGCTACGCTGTTTCCTACTGCTTTTGCAGCTTCGATGTTTCCGCCGTAGCCTGAAAAGTCTTTGTCCAGGCTTGAAGCACTAACCAAGGTGATACCCTTTGTGTCATCTATTATCTGAGCATAAATGTGATTTAAGCTTCTATAAACGTTCAGACGAGGTCTCTCCGCACTGCCGGAGATGTTCTTTCTGACTCTCTGGTGACGTTTAAGTCTTGCAACATTACTATTTTTCTTGTTTATCATTTAAGAACACTCCTTTCTATTATTTCTTCTTAGCTCCCGCTTTACCTTCTTTGCGTCTGATAACCTCATCAACATACTTAATACCCTTGCCCTTGTATGGTTCAGGCATTCTGTATTCTCTGATTTTAGCAGCAACCGCACCAACGCGTTCCTTATTTGCACCCTTAACAAAGATTTTGTTTGGAGCAGGAACTTCAATTGTGATGCCCTCTTCTGCTTCATACTCAACCGGATGTGAATATCCAAGGCTCAGTACCAGCTTTTTGCCCTGCATCTGTGCTCTGTAACCAACACCGTTGATTTCAAGCTCCTTTGTGAAGCCCTGAGTAACACCAACTACCATGTTGTTTAATAGAGTTCTTGTAAGTCCATGCAGTGCCTTGTGCATTTTTTCCTCTGACGGACGCTCAACGATAATCTCGCTTCCCTCAGATTTAATTATCATATCAGGATGAAGCTGTCTTGAAAGGGTTCCGTTAGGTCCCTTAACGGTAACTTCATTTCCTGCACCTATTGTAACGGTTACCCCTGCAGGTACCGCAATAGGCATTTTACCTATTCTTGACATAGTTTTTCCTCCTTAAAAATTTACATATTTTGTGCTTTCAGGAAATAACACAAAACGTTTATCTTACCAAACAAAAGCAAGAACTTCGCCGCCGATGTGCTGCTTGCGAGCCTCTTTGTCTGTCATAATACCCTTTGAAGTTGAGATTATTGCAATTCCCAGGCCCTTCAAAACTCTTGGAAGCTCATCAGCAGGAGCATACATTCTAAGACCAGGCTTAGAAACTCTCTTGATGCCGCTGATAACCTTTTCCTTGCCTGCGCCATACTTAAGTGTCACTCTTATAACGCCCTGCTTTCCGTCCTCAATAATCTGATAGCCCTTGATGTAGCCTTCGTTATTCAGAATTTCTGCAATAGCCTTCTTCATATTTGATGCAGGAATGTCAACTGTTTCATGCTTTGCTGTGTTAGCATTTCTGATACGAGTCAGCATATCTGCGATTGGATCAGTTATTTGCATTATATTTACCTCCTTCCGAAATATATCGGGAATAGATTGTTTTACCTATATACCGTAAGCTGTTTTCTGCCTTCGGTTTACCAACTTGCTTTCTTAACGCCCGGAATCTGGCCCTTGTAAGCCAATTCTCTGAAGCAGATACGGCAGATGCCGAATTTTCTCAGGTATGCGTGAGGTCTGCCGCAGATTTTGCATCTTGAATAGCTCTGAGTTGAATGCTTAGGCTTTCTCTGTTGTTTAACAACCATAGATCTTTTTGCCATAATTCTTTTCCTCCTTATCAGCTACGAACAAATGGAGCACCCATCAGGCTTAAAAGCTCGCGGGCTTCTTCATCGGTTTTTGCAGTTGTTACCATGATAATATCCATACCTCTGATTTTATCAATTTTATCGTAGTCAATTTCAGGGAAGATAAGCTGTTCCTTAATACCTAAAGAATAGTTACCTCTTCCGTCAAATGAATTAGGATTTATTCCCTTAAAGTCACGTACACGAGGTAGTGCTATGCTGAATAATCTATCTAAGAACTCATACATTTTTTCAGCTCTTAGAGTTACTTTACATCCAATGTTCATGCCTTCTCTCAGCTTGAAGTTAGCAACTGACTTTCTTGCCTTTGTGATAACCGGCTTCTGACCTGTAATCAAAGCAAGATCGCCCATAGCAGCCTCGATAACCTTTGGATTTTCCTTAGCATCTGACATACCGATGTTGATTACAATTTTTTCAAGCTTTGGGATTTGCATTGTGCTCTTATAGCCGAACTTTGCCATAAGTGCAGGAGCAACTTCGCTCTTATATTTTTCTTGCATTCTTGACATTGTCTGTTTTGCCTCCTTCCGTATAATTAGTCGTTAAATACTTCTTCACATTTCTTGCAGTATCTTACCTTTGAACCGTCTTCCAAAATCTTTACGCCGGTTCTTGCAGCTTTTCCGCACTTTGAGCAAACTCTCAAAACGTTTGAAGCGTCGATTGCGGCTTCCTTGTTAATGATTCCGCTTTCCTGACCCTGCATTCTGGCCTTCTGGTGCTTCTTTACCATAGCTACGCCTTCAACGATAACCTTACCTGTTGCCGGGTATGCTGTGATAACCTTGCCCTCTTTGCCCTTATCTTTTCCGGAGATAACTTTTACGATATCACCGCGTTTTACATGCATTTTTTTCATCGTATTTACCTCCTACTTACAGAACTTCCGGAGCCAATGACAAAATCTTCATATAATCCTTATCACGAAGCTCTCTTGCAACAGGTCCGAATATACGAGTACCTCTTGGGTTCTTGTCATCCTTTACTATTACTGCTGCGTTCTCGTCAAATCTTATATAAGAACCGTCATTACGTCTTGTCTCTTTAACTGTTCTGACAACAACAGCCTTAACAACATCACCTTTTTTAACAACGCCACCCGGTGTTGCCTTCTTAACAGAACAGATGATTTCATCGCCTACGGCTGCATATCTCTTCTTAGAACCGCCTATAACACGAATACACATAACTTCTTTAGCGCCTGTGTTATCGGCAACCTTTAAGCGTGTTTGTTGCTGTATCATGTTCTTTCCTCCTTCCGGCAGACAGCTTGATTACTGTGCCTTCTCAACAATTTCAACCAATCTCCATCTCTTATCCTTTGACAGAGGTCTTGTTTCCATAACCTTTACCTTATCGCCGATTCCGCAAACATTCTCTTCGTCATGTGCCTTCAGCTTATAGGTTTTCTTTACTACTTTACCATAAAGCGGATGCTTTACGCTTTCTTCGATAGCAACAACGATTGTCTTATCCATCTTGTCGCTGATAACTTTTCCGATTTTGGTCTTACGAGCATTTCTCTCCACTGTAAGGTCCTCCTTTCATACAAATAAATGTATCTGACTCATACCGATCATTATATTGCAGAATCCTCTAATTCTCTTTCATGAATGATGGTCTTTATACGAGCGATAGTTTTCTTAACCTCAGTAATCTTCTTGGGGTTATCGAGCTGATTGATTGCATTCTGAAATCTCAGGTTGAACAGCTCCTGCTTACACTCAGCAAGCTTTGCCTGAAGCTCCTCGCCTGCGAGTTCTCTAAGCTCAGTTACTTTCATTCTTATTCACCATCCTTCTCTTCACGTTTTACGAATTTACACTTGATAGGCAGCTTGTGCATAGCAAGACGCAGAGCCTCTCTGGCAACTTCTTCAGAAACGCCGCCGATTTCAAACATAACTCTGCCCGGCTTAACAACTGCTACCCAGTATTCCGGAGAACCCTTACCTGAACCCATTCGAGTTTCAGCAGGCTTCTGTGTGATTGGCTTATCCGGGAAAATCTTTATCCATACCTGACCGCCACGCTTTGTATATCTTGTCATAGCGATACGGGCTGCTTCAATCTGTCTTGAAGTAATCCATGACGGCTCAAGTGCCTGCAAACCGTACTCACCGTTTGATACAACGTTGCCGCGTGTTGCTTTACCCTTCATTCTGCCGCGCATTACTTTTCTATACTTAACTCTCTTCGGTAATAACATTATTTGTTGCCTCCCTTCGCTTTACGTTCCGGTCTTGGCTTTCTCGGCTGTCTTTCCTCTCTCTTTGGTGCAGACTCGGCTAAAACCTCGCCCTTATAGATCCAAACCTTAACACCGAGAATACCGTAGGTTGTTGCAGCCTCTGCAAAACCGTAGTCGATATCAGCTCTTAAAGTCTGAAGCGGAATTGTACCTTCATGATACTGCTCTGTTCTTGCGATTTCAGCACCGCCTACACGACCTGATACAGCAGTCTTGATACCCTTGATACCGCATCTCATTGCTCTGCCCATAACCTGCTTCATAGCACGTCTGAAAGAAATTCTCTTTTCGAGCTGAGCAGCGATGTTTTCAGCAACCAGCTGAGCGTTTGTATCAGGATTCTTAACCTCCATGATATTTACGTTAACGCTTCTTCCGGTCATCTTTTCAAGCTGAGCCTTCAGCTTGTCGATTTCGGCACCGCCCTTTCCGATTACAAAGCCCGGCTTTGCAACGTACAGAGTAACATATACTTTGTTCTGCTTTCTTTCAATGACAGTCTTTGCGATTCCTGCGTCATAGCAAGCCTTTTTGACAAACTTTCTTATATTATAATCTTCAACCAACTGGTCTCCGAATTCCTTTTTACCGGCAAACCACTTAGAATCCCAGTCCTTAATAACACCGACTCTAAGACCGTGCGGATTAACTTTTTGTCCCATAGGATTAACCTCCTTTTTAGATTATTCTTTTTCCTTCAATACTAAAGTGATATGGCTTGTTCTCTTCAGAATTCTGAACGCTCTTCCCTGAGCTCTCGGCTGTACTCTCTTAAGAGTAGGTCCCTGTGTTGCATAACATTCTGCAACATAGAGCTTTGATGCGTCCATTCCGAAGTTATTTGTTGCGTTAGCCATAGCTGACTTTAATAATTTTTCCAGATGTTCACTTGCAGCCTTAGGAGTATTCTTTAAGATACCCATTGCATAAGCTGCATCCTTACCTCTGATAAGGTCAAGAACGATTTTTACTTTTCTCGATGATATACGAGCATATTTTACACTTGCACGTGCTTCCATAAATGGAATCCTCCTTTCAAGTTTTAGGATTTATATTTTGTAATATAAGTTCATAAAACATATTCGTGAGCAGTTCGGCACGAGGAGTTCGTACCGTCCCGATTTCAAACAGTTTTAATTATCTTGATGTTTTCGCTCCAACGTGTCCCTTAAAAGTTCTTGTAGGAGCAAATTCGCCCAGTCTGTGTCCTACCATG
This sequence comes from Clostridia bacterium, assembly GCA_017621875.1. Lineage (GTDB taxonomy): Bacteria > Bacillota > Clostridia > UBA1381 > UBA1381 > UBA1738. The sequence goes on along the minus strand of JAGASE010000001.1, from coordinate 123,189 downwards.
TCTTCGCTGATGAATACCGGAACATGCTTTCTGCCGTCGTGAACAGCGATTGTATGTCCAACCATTTCAGGGAAGATTGTAGAAGCTCTTGACCAAGTCTTAACAACCTTTTTTTCGTTTGCAGCGTTCATTGCGTCAATTCTCTTCATTAAACGTTCTTCAACGAAAGGTCCTTTTTTAAGTGATCTACCCATTATGAATTCCTCCTTTATTATTTAGCGTTTCTTCTCTTAACGATAAACTTATCGGTCTTGTTCTTAGTCTTTCTGGTCTTCAGACCCAAAGCAGGCTTACCCCATGGAGTAACAGGAGCAGGACGACCGATAGGAGATTTACCTTCACCACCGCCGTGCGGGTGATCATTCGGGTTCATTACAACACCACGAACTGTTGGTCTCCAGCCCATGTGACGCTTTCTGCCGGCTTTACCGATAGAAATGTTTTCATGCTGCTGGTTACCGATTGTACCGATTGTAGCCTTACACTCAAGGCGAACCATTCTAACCTCGCCTGAAGGAAGTCTTACCTGTGCATACTTGCCTTCTTTAGCCATAAGCTGAGCAGATGTACCTGCTGAACGAACAAGCTGTGCACCCTTACCCGGATACAGCTCAATATTGTGAATAAGTGTACCAACAGGGATATCCTTCAAGAATAATGCGTTACCCGGCTTTATATCTGCACCTTCGCCCGAAACAACAACGTCGCCGTCTGTTAAGCCAAGAGGTGCGATGATGTAAGCCTTTTCACCGTCTTCATACTGAATCAGAGCGATGTTAGCTGAGCGGTTCGGATCGTATTCGATACCGATAACGGTAGCCGGCATTCCATCTTTCTGTCTCTTGAAGTCGATGATTCTGTATTTTCTTCTGTTACCGCCGCCTCTGTGACGAACAGTAATTCTACCATATGAATTTCTACCTGCGTTCTTTTTCTTTGAAGCCAAGAGTGAACGTTCCGGCTCGAACTTTGTAATTTCAGCAAAGTCGGAAACAGTCATATGTCTTCTTGCAGGAGAGGTAGGCTTAAAATTTCTGATAGCCATTATACTTTCCTCCTATTTCTTTAATTACATATCAAAGAACTCAATAGTCTTTGAACCCTTTGCGAGGGTTACGATAGCTTTCTTGTAAGAAGCTCTTCTGCCTTCATAGCGGCCCATTCTCTTGAGCTTGCCTGTAACGTTTATTGTGTTAACGTCTGCAACCTTAACGCCGAAAACTTCTTCAACAGCTTTTTTAATCTCTATCTTGTTAGCAGATGTCGGTACCTCAAAGGTATACTTTTTGATTTCGTTGCCTTCCTTATCGAAAGTAACCTCCATGCTGCGTTCAGAGATGATTGGCTTTCTGATTATATCGTGTGCGAATTTCATTAGCTGAGCACCTCCTCAATCTTAGCAACAGCATCCTTAGAGATGATGAACTTGTCATGATTCAAGATTTCGTAAGTGTTTAAAACACCGACATAAGTAGGAGTAACACCCTTGATGTTTCTTGCTGACTTGTAAACGTTTTCATCACATTCAGCTGTTACGATAAGTGCCTTTGAGCTGATTTCCATGCCCTTAAGCATCTTAGCAATAGTAGCGGTTTTGATTTCTTCCATCTTCAAATCTTCAACCACATAAATTTCATAAGCTTCATATTTAGCAGCCAAAGCAGACTTAAGTGCAATCTTCTTCAGCTTTTTGTTAATGCTATATCTGTAATCGCGAGGCTTAGGTCCGAGTGCAACGCCACCGCCTGTCCACTGCGGAGCACGGATACTTCCCTGTCTTGCACGACCTGTTCCCTTCTGTCTCCAAGGCTTGATACCGCCTCCGCGTACTTCTGTACGGGTTTTGGTGCTCTGTGTGCCCTGTCTTTGGTTTGCCAGATAGTTGGTAACTACCGTATGCAATACCGATTTATTCACTTCAGCGCAGAAGATGCTATCGGAAACTTCCATAGAACCTGTCTTTACGCCTTCCATGTTATATACAGCAACTGTAGCCATATTTTATTCCTCCTTTCCGACCTCCGTTACGCTTTTACACTGTTTCTGATTGTAACAAGACCGCCCTTGTTGCCCGGAATAGCACCCTTAACGAGTATCAGATCGTTTTCGGTATCAACCTTAACGATTTCCAAATTCTGAACGGTAACCTTTACAACACCCATATGTCCCGGAAGCTTTTTGCCCTTCATAACTCTACCCGGTGTAGAACAAGCTCCCATTGAACCTGAACCTCTGTGGTAGCCTGAACCGTGAGACATAGGACCTCTGTGGAGTCCCCATCTCTTCATAGGACCTGCAAAGCCTTTACCCTTTGAAATACCGGAAACGTCAACCTTTTCACCGGCTTCAAAAGTATCTGCCTTGATTTCATCGCCTACTGAAAGAGCAGCTGTGTCTTCCAATCTGAATTCTCTCAAATATTTCTTACAAGCAACATTTGCCTTTGCAAAGATGCCCTTCTGAGGCTTGTTGAGTGATTTTTCTCTAACATCACCGAAGCCTACAACAACTGAATTGTAACCATCTGTTTCAACTGTCTTTGACTGAACTACAGTGCAAGGACCTGCCTTAACAACAGTAACAGGGATTACCTTTCCGTCTTCAGCAAAAATCTGAGTCATGCCCAATTTTGTGCCTAAAATCGCTTTTTTCATGTTTTTCATCCTTTCTTACAGTTATTGGTTCCCGTAAAAGCTGCCGGGAACTTGACCTGCATCATAGCCCGTAGGCTACTGCACTTTTGGAGATTTGCTTATTTCTGGATAACGTCGAATTCAACGCCAGCCGGCAAATCAATTTTGAATAACGCTTCCATGGTTTTTGCACCCGGAACAACGATATCAATAAGTCTTTTGTGAGTTCTTCTTTCAAATTGCTCACGAGAATCCTTGTACTTATGAACAGCTCTTAAGATTGTGATGATTTCCTTGTCTGTAGGCAGCGGAATAGGTCCTGAAACCTTAGCGCCTGTTCTCTTTGCAATCTCAACGATTTTTTCTGCTGACTGATCCAGTACAGCGTGATCATAAGCCTTTAACTTGATTCTGATTTTTTGAGTTGCTGCCATGTTTTTTCCCTCCTATAAAATTAATTGGCTTGTGGGCGTACCCTTGTACGCTCAACACTTGCACGACAGCCGCAATGTCTTTGCAACATTGCCGGGTGTTTCCTTCATCACCCAAAATAAAACCCGAACTGTCCCAAATCGGACATCCGGGGTGTTTCAGGCCGCAAAAGTACACAACTCAAGCTTATTACCGGACATAGCTGTCCCGTAATGCCTCATACTTATGCAGCGTGACCTGTCGCCCGGTTTCATGAATCGGACATTCTCCACGGAAAAACCGAACTCTTAAGGTTCGCAACCTCCCGCTTCATCGTTTGTCAAGTGTCACAACACTACTATTATATATCAAATATTCCATTTTTTCAATACTTTCGGCAAAAATTGTGTTAAAAAATATTTAACAAACTTTTTCAATTATTCCTGTTAATTTTTGTGCATTTTTACACAACAAAACTAAAAGGAACAGACCAAGCCTGTTCCCTTAAATTTATATTCTTGCCACTCCCGATTTTTTTGCAGCTTCTGCAACTGCCTCGGCTACAGCCTTTCCGACGCGTTCATCAAAAGCCTTAGGGATGATGTAGTCCTCGCAAAGCTCGCTGTCCGAAACCAGCGATGCAATCGCATACGATGCCGCCATCTTCATTTCCTCATTTATGTCGCTTGCACGCACATCTAACGCTCCCCTGAATATTCCCGGGAATGCAAGTACATTATTAATCTGATTCGGAAAATCACTTCTGCCCGTTCCCACAACTCTTGCTCCTGCCGCAAGTGCTTCCTCCGGAAAAATTTCCGGCGTGGGGTTTGCCATCGGGAATACAATCGCGTTCTCCGCCATGGATTTCACCATTTCCTGCGATACAATTCCGGGTGCAGAAACACCGATAAATACATCTGCTCCTGCCATTGCGTCCGCAAGTGTTCCCGTAATTTTTTCGGGATTTGTGATTTTTGCAAGCTCCTTATGTGCGTCCGAAAGCTCGTCCATGCCGTCTGCAATTATGCCGAACTTATCACACATTATCAGATTTTTAACACCAAGCTTTAAAAGATGCATGCCTATTGCCGTTCCTGCCGAGCCTGCACCGTTTATAACACATTTGATATCCGAAATATCCTTTTTAACCAGCTTTAACGCGTTCAATAGTGCCGCAGCAACCACAATCGCTGTTCCGTGCTGGTCATCATGGAAAATAGGAATATCGCATTTTTCCTTTAGCTTTCTTTCAATCTCAAAGCACCTCGGAGCAGAAATATCCTCAAGGTTAATTCCACCAAAGTTGCCCGATATATTATAGATAGTATTTACAATCTCGTCAACGTCCTTTGACTTAATGCAAAGCGGAAATGCGTCCACATCGGCAAACTCCTTAAACAGCACGCATTTTCCCTCCATAACAGGCATCCCCGCCTCCGGTCCGATATCTCCAAGTCCCAAAACTGCTGTTCCGTCGGTGATTACCGCAACAAGATTTCTGCGGCGTGTAAGCTCATAGGATTTATCAATATTATCCTTAATTTCAAGACAGGGCTGTGCAACACCCGGAGTATATGCAATAGACAAATCCTCGCTGCTTTTTACCTTAACCCTTGAAGTAACTTCGATTTTTCCGTTCATTTCATAATGAAATTTAAGTGATTTTTCTTTAATATCCATTTTAATTCTCCTATCAGAAAGATTTAATGTTAAGATGCGAGCCTGTAATCGAAACCACCGCAACATTCGTGCCGAGGTTGTCCGTGATGTCGATTTCGTAAAAGCAGGTATGCTTTCCGTCCTTAATAAGACGGCTCTCACCGAAAAGAACATCACCCTTAGGCGAGCTTAAGTGACTTATTTGACTCACCACCGAAACGGTAATCGGTTGCTTAAAGTTTGTCGAAATCGCAAACACAAAATCCGCAAGCGTGAACATAACTCCGCCCATTACGTGACCTACCGCATTTTTATGCCGCTCATCAAGTACAAGACGGCATTTCGCATAGTGCTCTCCAACCGCCTCAATTTCAATCCCCGTTGCCTCAGTTGCATATTTATCATTGGCAAAAAATCTTCTTGCCTCTTCAAGCTCTGTCATATTTCTCCCTCCGTTTTTATACTATCCTCATTTGCTATCTTTTCAAAGAACTCAAACATTTCCGGATTTATCTTTTTAAGGGCAACAACCCTTCCCTTATCATTTAAAAAACAGTGTGAGCTTTCGCCGGTTGCATGAAGCTCTCCCGTTTTGCTGTCGATGACAGTATACGCAAATTTATGCTTGGCATTTTTATACTCCTTCAGGCGAACGGTTATTTTAACCGCCTGACCGAAAACAATCGGTCTTTTATACTTGCACGAAACCGAAACGACAGGACAGATACAGCCACTTTCCTCAAATTTATCATACGGATATCCGTACTTCTCCATAAAATCAAGGCGTGCCTCCTCAAACCATCGTATATAATTTGAATGATGAACAATTCCCATTTTATCGGTTTCATAGTAGTTAACCTTGCGTAAATATTCCTGCATTTTCTTTTCCTCCAAAAATACTTATTCCAATATTATACCACTATTTTCAAAAAAATCAAGCGATTTGACTAAACCACCAACATTATGGTACAATAAATACAATTATTGATTTGCGAGGTACAAAATGATAAAGCTATATGACGAAAACAGCTATACAAGCGAATTTTCCGCCCGGGTCACATCGTGCGAGGAATGCAGCGAAGGCTACAGGATACAGCTCGACAGGACAGCGTTTTTCCCAACCGCCGGCGGACAGGAATGTGACACCGGCACGTTAGACGGCAAGGAGGTTCTTCGTGTTGAAATTGAAAACGACACTATTTACCACATCTTAAAAACACCTCTCGCGGCAGGAGACGAGGTTTTGGGTAAAATCGACTGGCAGGTGCGTTTCCGAAAAATGCAGCATCACTCTGCTGAGCACATTGTTTCGGGACTGGCACACAGCCTTTTCGGTCTGGAAAACGTAGGTTTTCATCTGAGTGACAAGGAGGTTACTATTGATTACAGTGGTCCGATGTCTGCAGAAGAGCTTCTTCTGCTTGAGCGAAAAGCAAACGAGGCAGTACACAAAAACATCAAAATCATCGCCGAATATCCGCCGGAGGACATGCTTTGTAAAATCCCTTACCGCAGCAAGCTTGACCTTACCGAAAATGTAAGATTGGTTACAATAGACGGCATCGACATTTGTGCCTGCTGTGCACCGCATGTAAAGCACACAGGAGAAATCGGGCTTATCAAGCTGAAGGATTTAATGCGTCACCGCGGCGGCGTGCGGCTTAAAATGATATGCGGAATGGACGCACTTTTCGACTACGAGGAAAAGCTTGAAAATGTTGTACGCATATCCGTGCTGCTTTCGGCAAAGCAGGAGGAAACGGCAGACAGTGTTGAGAGGCTTTTAAAGGAGCTTGCGGAGCAAAAGCAAAAAACAGCGGCACTTTCCAAGCAGCTTGCAGCCGCAAAAGCCGCTCAAATCGCCGAAACCGACGGCTGCATCTGCGTTTTTGAAAATGATTTTGACACAGATTCGCTGCGGCTTTTGGCAAACGAGGGCAAGAAAAAATGCCGCGGAATGTTTGTGGCATTATCGGGCAGCGACGATGTCGGCTACAGCTATATCATTGCAAGTGCCACCGTCAATCTCCGCGACGCTGCAAAGGAAATGAACAGCGTTTTGCATGGACGCGGCGGCGGACGTGAGGATATGATTCAGGGCTTTTTCGGTGCAAAAAGAGCCGAAATTGAAGAATATTTCAGCACACTATAGACTTTTGTTTAAAAATTAGCATCAACATTGACGGATATGCTTGAAAAAAAGAAAAGTTTGTGATATGATATATTAAGATGTCAAGCAATGACGAAAAATAACTACATTAATATATAAGGAGAAAATCATGAAAAGAATGTTATTCACCTCGGAATCGGTTACAGAGGGACATCCCGACAAAATCTGCGACTGCATTTCCGACGCAATACTTGATGAAATTTTAAAACAGGACCCAAATGCACGTGTTGCCTGTGAAACTACCTGCACAACAGGAATCGTTTCCATTATGGGTGAAATTTCCACAACCTGCTATGTGGATTTCCCGAAGGTTGCACGCCAAGCGGTTTTGGATATCGGCTATGACCGTGCAAAATACGGCTTTGACGGCAACACCTGTGCCGTTTTAACCTCGATTGACGAGCAGTCGCCCGATATTGCGATGGGCGTGAATGAAGGGCTTGAAAATAAAACGGGTGAAGACGACATCGGCAACTCGACAGGTGCCGGCGACCAGGGCATGATGTTCGGTTATGCCTGTGACGAAACGCCTGAGCTTATGCCGCTTCCGATTTCACTCGCACACAAGCTGGCAAAAAAACTCACCGATGTCAGAAAATCAGGACTTCTTCCTTACCTTCGTCCGGACGGAAAAACGCAGGTTACGGTTGAATATATCGACGGCGTGCCGGTATCGGTTGACACGATTGTAATTTCAACCCAGCACTCGCCCGATGTTTCTTTAGAGCAAATCCGCGAGGACCTTATCCGCGAGGTTGTAAAAACAATCGTTCCCGAAAAGCTTCTTACCGAGAATACAAAATATTACGTCAACCCGACAGGCAGATTTGTTGTGGGCGGCCCGCAGGGAGACTCAGGTCTTACCGGCAGAAAGATTATCGTTGATACCTACGGTGGATACGCGCGTCACGGCGGCGGAGCCTTCTCCGGCAAGGACCCGACAAAGGTTGACCGCAGTGCGGCTTACGCTGCAAGATGGGTGGCAAAAAATATTGTTGCGGCAGGTCTTGCGAAAAAGTGTGAGGTGGAGCTTGCGTACGCAATCGGCGTAGCACGCCCCGTTTCGGTTATGATTGATACTTTCGGTACAGGAACAGTCAGCGAGGACAAGCTTGCAGATGCGGTTAATAAGGTATTTGACCTTCGTCCGCACGCAATCATCAAAGCACTCGATCTCAGAAAGCCTATCTATAAACAGCTTTCGGCTTACGGACATATGGGACGTGAGGAGCTGGGCGTTGCATGGGAAAAAACCGACAAAGTCGATGAATTGAAGAAAGCAGTGAAGTAACAGAGAAACTAAAAAACGGAAGACCGTAGTCTTCCGTTTTTTTACAGCTCCAATGCGTCCTGAAGCCACCAAGCACCTATATCAAATGCCTTATACAGATTATCTCTTTCACCCGAACGGTAGTTAACGCCCTTTCCAAGCTCGCCTGTGTTATCCTGAATATGGAATTTCACCTTTTTTGTAATCTGAATACCGTTCTTTTCTTCGCTTTCAACAATTTCCAGCACCAGAATCAAGTTCTTAGACAAATCTCCGTAATAAATCGTATTTCCCTGTCTGTAAACAGGCTTATCCTTATATGTCAATGTCTTAGCTTTCTTTGCAGCAGCCATTTTTATCCTCCCTTTCCAAGCTTTTAATAATTCATTTTACCATACTTTTTTAAATTTTTCAAGTCCCTTTTAAATTATTTCCACAACCTTAGAGTCATATTCTCCGCCGTGCTTTTTGTCATACCGACGCAAGAGCAGAAACACAGCCGCCACAAAAGGCACCGAAAAAACAGCCGATGCACCCTCCGAAACGCCTACTTGCGATAATATTCCAAAACCCGCGAAAAAGACCAAAATAGGCAGAATATAAACCAAAAACGCTGATTTTAAGACTTTTGCACTGTCAATTTCGATAATTACCTTATCACCCACAGCCGCTCCATGCGAATTTTCCGCAATGCACACCTGTTCTCTTGCCTCGCAGCCGCCCTTACAGGTGGCACAGTTATCTCCGCAAGCAGTTTTCCGTCTTACCGCCACCTCGCATCTGCTGCCCGACACCGATTTTACAAATCCTTCCTCTCTCATAGCTTCAGCATTTCCTTTGCATGATTTATAGCCGTTTCGGTAATATTATCGCCGTCTATTATGCGTGCAAGCTCGGTAACTCTCTCCTCCATCGAAAGCTCGTATATACGCGTAACGGTTCTGTCGCCGTCCTCGCCCTTCTTTATCATGTAATGATTATCGGCAGCTGCGGCAAGCTGCGGCTGATGGCTCACGCAGATTACCTGTTTCCCGTCCGCTAATGCCGACAGCTTTTTTGCAATCTTCTGTGCCGCACTGCCCGAAACACCCGTATCAATCTCGTCAAAAATCAATGTATCCACACTGTCGGCAATTATCGACTTAACCGCCAGCATAACACGCGACAGCTCGCCGCCCGATGCAATCTGTACAAGCGGCTTCATCGGCTCGCCGACATTGGGACAAATCATAAATTCCACGCTGTCCGCACCCTTTGGAGTGTATTCACAGGGCGTCAGCATAACCTCAAATTTCACCTTCGGCATATCCAGCTCGGCAAGCGACTTTTCAATCTCCTCCTGCAGCTTTTTCGCCGCCAAACGTCTGTGCTTTGTTAATTTTTCCGCTTCCTTTTTAATATCCGCCTCAATTCTGCAAAGCTGTTCATGCAGTTCGGAAACGGTTTCGTCCGCATTTTCAAGGCGAGCAAGCTCAGCCGAGGCACTTTCCATATACGCAATAGCTGCCTCCTCGCTGCCGCCGTATTTGCGTTCCAGTTTTGTTATCAAATCAAGACGCTCCTCAATATCATTAAGCACCGCCTCGTCATATTCCACCGAGTCACCAAAGCTTTTCAGCTCATGCACGCAGTCCTCAATAACATACTGCATATCGGTTATTTTTGACACAATCTCGTCCAGACGCTCATCAATTCCCGTAATCCGTCCGAGTGCCGACACCGCCATGCTTATGCCGTCATACGCACCGTTTTCCTCATAAAGAAAAGTATACGCCTCACCTACCGACATCGCAATCTTTTCCGCATTTTCTATAATGGTCTTCTGCTCTGAAAGCTCGTCCTTTTCACCGATTTTAAGTCCTGCCTCAAAAAGCTCGTTTACCTGGTATTGCAAAAGGTCAATCCTTTGTATACGCTCCTGCTCGTTTTTGGTCAGCTCCTCAATCTGCCGAAGAATACTTTTCCGCTCCTGATACAGCCTGAAAAATGCATCAAGCTCTGTTTTTGCGTACCCGTCCAGAAAATCAATATGCTTTGACGGATTAAGAAGTGCCTGATTATCCTGCTGACCGTGTATATTTATAAGGTAAGCACCGATTTCACGCAGCACATTCTGTGCAACCATAACACCGTTTATTCTGCACACGCTTTTGCCGTCCGCCGTAATTTCGCGGCTTACAACCAAATCCTCGCACTCGTCAATGCCCTGCTCCTCCAAGATTTCCGCAAGCTGCTCCGTGCATGAAAACAAGCCCTGAACACGTGCTTTTTCAGTTCCGTACCGCACCAGAGCTTTATTTGTTCTTGCACCCAAAAGCAGGTTTACCGCATCTATGATTATAGATTTTCCGGCACCCGTTTCACCTGTCAAAACGGTCATCCCCTGCTTTATTTCAATATTGAGCTGTTCGATTAAGGCAATATTTTTTATATCTAAACTGTTTAACATGGGTTATTCCTTCCAGCTGAACATTTTTCTCAGCTTAACCGCCATTTCCTCAGCATTCTGCGGATTTTCCGCAATAATCAAAATAGTATCGTCCCCGGCAATCGTTCCGACGATTTCGTGTGCCAAAAAGGTGTCGAGCGACGCCGCCACTGCGTTTGCCATTCCGGAATGGGTTTTTATTACAATAGTATGCATTGCCGCCTGAATATTTATTACCGAGCGTGAAAAAATCGCAAGATGCTCTCTGTTATCCTGCTTTTCCTCCTTGGTTACAGCATATTTATATGAGCCGTCCGAAAGCGGCAGCTTAATAAGCCCCAGCTCCTTAATATCCCGCGACACCGTCGCCTGGGTCACCAAAAAACCGGCTGACTTCAGTTCCTCTGTGAGCTGCTCCTGGGTTTTTACGTCCTTTTCCGATATAATATTTAATATTTTACGATGTCTTTTCTGTTTCATAAATTATCCTCTCCGGGTTTAAAGATATATTCGGCATTTACAGCTTTGCCATCATTGTATAATAGAAGGATTGCTTTCCGAGCTTAATGATTTTGAGCGTATACATTGACCGTCTCACCGACACAATATCGCTTCTTCCTATCATACATTTGTTCTCGCCGTCAACCGTCACAACGGCATTTTCACTGCCGTTTTCAATAAGCCGAAGCGTTATATTTTTGTATTCTGCCATAAGCATCGGGCGTGCCGAAAGAGTGTGAGCACATATCGGCGTTGCAATAAATACATTCATTGCTGGGTCGGCAACAGGTCCGCCTGCTGACAGCGAATACCCCGTTGAGCCGGTCGGTGTGGAAATTATCAGACCGTCCGCCATGTATTCGCTCACCTTTTCATTATTCGCATACAGCTCCATTGCAACCATTCGTGCATCCGGCTTTGAAATAACAAGGTCATTGAGTGCAAGATAGGTCGCTTCACTTTCCTTTCCCGTCACAGTTATTTCCATCATCATTCTGTCCTCAACACAGAAATCGTCTGCCAAAAGTCTGTCGCAGGCGGTCTCCATATCGTCGGTTTCCACCTCAGTCATAAATCCGACCTTGCCGAGATTTATACCCATAACGGGAATCGCATTTTTTCCGCACGGCTCAGCCGCCTGAAGCATCGTTCCGTCACCGCCTAAAATTATAACCGCGTCCACGCCGTCATAAACATCGCCGCAGGTATACTTTGCGTCAATGCCGTCTACCCTGTCCGACTCCTGCATAACAAGCTCCGCTTTTGGTGAAAGATATCTGCAAAGCCGCCTGGTATATTTGTATTCAATATCCTTTGTATAATTTGGAATAATCGCTATTCTTTTCACAACCGGACTCCTTTCACAGATTGCATATTTATACATATTATACAATCTTTTAATGTAAATTGCAAGTACCGCAGGATTTTTTTTGACAAAATCACAAGGTTTAGCTATAATATATGAAGAAATCACAGAAAAGAGGCTTATATTATGACAAAATTATGTATTTTTGACCTGGACGGAACGCTTACCGATACAATCCCTGCAATTTCTCATTTCGGCAATACTGCACTTTCAAAATTCGGATTTTCCGAAATTGAGCCGAACCGCTATAAAATACTTGTCGGAAACGGACGCGACCTCTTGGTGCACAGAATGCTTGCCGAGGCAGGAGCAGACACCCCCGAAAACTTTGAAAAGGTCGGCAAAGCGTACGACGACGCCTACGAAGCAGACCCGCTTTATGAGACAAAGCCGTATGACGGAATTATTGAGCTTTTGGACAAGCTAAAGGAAAGCGGAATAAAAATCGCCGTTCTCACAAATAAGCCGGACAATGTTGCACAGGACGTTGTAAAGCTTTTCTTCGGCGACCGATTTGACCTCGTATTCGGTCAGCGTGCAGGCGTAAAGATAAAGCCTGATCCCGAGGCTGCACTTTTGATTGCAAAGGAGCTTTGCGCAGATATCTCTGAAACTGTCTTTATCGGAGATACTTATGTTGACATCTCCACCGGCAAAAACGCAGGAATGAGGTCCATCGGAGTTCTTTGGGGCTTCCGCGATGAGGAGGAGCTGCGAAACGCCGGAGCCGACTATATTGTGTCGCGAGCCGATGAAATTTCTGACATAATTTTAAAATAGGAATTGCGAAAATCGAAGAAAATCGAAGAAAACAAAAGCATTTTAAAGATTGCAATTTCTATTTTGAATTTTTTTCAAAAAAGTGTTGACTTTATTTAACAAATATAGTAGAATGTCATTTGTTGGTTTGCGTATTCATCGCAAACAGTAGTTTAATCGTTTTAACTAAGGAGGTAAAAATCAATGAGTAGCTATATGGCAAAACCACAGGAAATCGAAAGAAAATGGTATATCATTGATGCTGAAAACAAGCCGCTCGGAAGAGTTGCAACTGTTGCAGCAAGCATTTTAAGAGGCAAGCATTTGCCTACATTCACACCAAACGTTGATTGCGGAGATCATGTAATCATTATCAACGCAGATAAGGCAGTTTTAACAGGAAATAAGCTGAACCAGAAGGTTCGTTACTATCACACAGGCTGGGTAGGCGGAATCAAGGAAATCCACTACAATAAGCTTATGGCTGAAAATCCTGAAAAGGCTATGACATACGCTGTTAAGGGTATGCTCCCTAACAACACAATCGGCAGAAACGCTCTTACAAGACTTCGCGTGTATAAGGGCACAGAGCACAATCATGCAGCTCAGAAGCCTGAAGCTTGGACACAAGAGATTAAGTAAGGAGGATTCTAAACATGGCTAAAGAACAATACTACGGAACAGGCAGAAGAAAATCATCTGTTGCCAGAGTAAGACTGGTTCCGGGCAACGGTAAAATTACAATTAATAAAAGAGATATTGACGAATACTTTGGACTCGATACACTTAAGGTTATCGTTCGTCAGCCACTGACATTGACATCAACAATCGCTAAGTTCGACGTTATCGCAACTGTTGAAGGCGGCGGATTTACAGGTCAGGCAGGTGCTATCCGTCACGGTATCGCAAGAGCACTCTTAGAGGTTGATTCAGACGCATATCGTGCAACCTTGAAGGCTGCAGGCTTCCTCACCAGAGATTCAAGAATGAAGGAAAGAAAGAAGTACGGCTTGAAGGCTGCTCGTCGTGCACCACAGTTCTCAAAGAGATAATCGTTTTTCGATTACAAAATTCCCACAAGCAATGCTTGTGGGAATTTTTTTATCCGAATGTTATTTGCAGGTCCTTGTTTAGTTTTTTTGCATAATTTATGGTATATTGCGTGCCTTTAGATACACCGTCCCAAATGACAAGTATTTTGTCTGCCATATGCACCAATTCCTCGTTTCTTTTTATCGGAGCAACTTTTCCGTAGATGCCATATTGCGGTCTTAAGATAATTTTTGATAATCTGTGTTTATCGGCAAATTCTTCGGCAATCGCGTCCACGCCTTTTGCACCGCCGGAAATTATTGTGTCAATATCATCGGAAACATACTCCGATATATCGAAGTTTTCTATTCCCCTTGAACCTACAACTAAAAGTTTCATTTTAGACTCCTTTTTATTATACAATTCTTAAAAATCCCTATATTATTTATAGGGTTTTCTATATTTTATCACATTATTATTAATTTGTAAATAGGTTATAATAACGTACATAGAGGTGATAGATATGTTAGAAAGCCAATATAAAATGAACATAATCAAAGTAGGATTAAAAATCGCCTATTACAGAAAGCTTTGTGGCATGACACAAGAAGAGCTTGCAGAAGCCTGTGACCTATCTGCCGGATATGTTTCACAGCTTGAAGGTCCTAACAGCTATTTCTGTCCGTCCCTTAAAACACTTTTTATAATCGCCGAAGTCCTCAATATACCCGTTGCAAAGCTGGTTGATATCGACGATTGATTTTCAGAATAAATACCATAAAAAATGGCATATCGTGTGATATGCCATTTTTATCATTTTATCAAATTGTCAATACTCCGTCGGGCGACTCAATCAAAATCTGAATATCCTCCTCATCGCCGGTCTCAGCATTGATATACACGAGGAAGTTTCTGCCTGCGGAGGTTCCCTTAAACTCATAGCACAGCACCTCTCGCTTGGAATCCTTCGGAATAAGTGCAATATTCACAGTATCTATACTAAGCCTTGAGCTTATGTGTCCCCTTGCCTCCTGCTTAGTCAAAGCCGGCGTTCTTATATCTCGCTTGGTATGGTTCATAATATAGCCGTTTGCCTCCATGCCCACAACCTCGCCGTCATCAAGTGCAACCTTAACCTTTATAAGGTCTGAATAACAGATAACATTATTCTGCTTATAGGCAAAGTTTACTGTAGCAACGCCGCCTGTCTTTTCGTAATAGCTGCTCTGCATGCTTTCAAAGCCCTTCTGCTTAAGGTATTCCTGTGCCTTCAAAATAGCGTCCTCTACCGTCAGCTTTTCCTCACGCACTCTGCGGTTCATCAGGAAATACACAATATGCCCGCCCTTTTTGGTGATGCTTACCGTAGTTTCCTTACCGCTGTCCGAAATTCTGAACATATACGAGTTCATCACAGAATTTTCCGTTTCACTTATATACGTCACCTTATCCTTGGCAGTGCCAAAAAACTTCACTATCTTTGCGACTGCCTCGTCGCGGGTAATTTCCCTCTCATTTTCCAGCATTTTCGGCTGCATATTCTCGATATGCTCGGAAAACGGACCGTCATAAATCAACGACGGGTATTCCCCAAATTCCTTTTCTATAGCCGAAAACGGATCGGAGGATTCGGCATATGCCACCTTTTGCAGAGAAACATTCGCATTCTCTCCGAATCTGAGTCTTCCGCTGTAAACCTGCTGCGAAAGGTCTCCAAGCGACTGATTCAGAGTTGATGCATATGTTCCTAACGATGTTAAATTCTCATACTCATCTTCGGTTATGGTCTTCTTGTCAATAAGGCTTTGGCTTAAGGTATAGGTGTAATCGCCCACCTGCGACAAAAACTTTTCGGTTTTGTCAAGCTGCACCTCGGTTATCGGCAGTTGTGCAAGGCAGGCTTTCGCGGCAGATGCCTGAACAGACAGCTTTTGCGAAATTGTTGCCATCTCTCCTGCAGAAGTCGCCATCATTCCCTTTGCCAGCAGTGTATCAATGTCGTCCACATAGTCGGTCAGTTCAAAAAAGGCACGGTTATAAGTATCCTCAAGGCTCTGACGATATGCTCTTGCCTTAAAATATTCATAAGTGCCGAAAACTCCCAGAGCAACTACCGCTACGGTAAATATCCAGTAAAATCTTCTGTTCTCCATATTGCCTCCTATTTACAAAAACGGTGTTTGCCTATCTGAATAATAAGCGGTCTCGACCATATCCACTTATTTGTTGCAGTGTCGGGATTGAAATAATAGATTGCACCGTAGGTCGGATCCCAGCCGTTTAATGCATCCTGACACGCTTTATACACCGTAGAATTCTGGGCGATAGGCACGTTTATCTGACCGTCCGCAACCGCTGTGAAAGCACCCGGCTGATAAATTACGCCCGATATTGTGTTCGGGAAGGACGGATGCTTTACACGATTTAAAATAACCGCTGCAACTGCAACCTGTCCCTCGTAAACCTCGCCTCTTGCCTCACCGTTAACCGCTCTTGCCAAAAGCTGCACATCATTTGCCGAACGCTGCGTCTGTGCCACCGTCTCGGACGGTGCAAACGATATCGCACAAATAATCGCAATAACCGCTGCCGCAAGGCATGTTGCATAAATTTTTATGTGTTTCATAAATTCACCTCTTTTTAATTTCTGCCCTTATCTTTCCCCAAAAAATTCTTTATATGTATAACTTTTTAGGTTTAAGTCTACAATTTACAATAAAGATTTTAACGTGAAAGGAATTATAATTATGAAAAAACTCTGTCTTTTTCTTCTCCTCCTGCTGTGCTGCGGTGCAATATCGGGCGTTTATGCCGTCGAAATACAGCAGGATTTAAGCGATAATCTCGTGCGTATGCATATTGTAGCAAACAGCGATTCCGAAAATGACCAAAAAATAAAGCTGGCAGTACGCGACGATATTTTAAAAAGCATTACCGAAAAAACCTCCGTGCAAGACATCACCGATGCCGCAAACCAATCGCTTAAAAGGCTTGGTACTGATTATATAGCCGCCGCAAAGCCCGAACGCTGCTTTGTCCCTGAAAAGGAATACAAAAATCTGCGTCTTCCCGAGGGCATGTATAACTGCGTAAAGGTAGTTCTGGGCGAGGGTGCGGGCGAAAACTGGTGGTGCGTGGCATATCCGCCGCTCTGCTTTACCGAAGATGTGTTCGGGGATTTAAGTGCCGACGGCGAGGAGCTTTTGAAAAATCAGCTCAGTGAGGAGGCATTAAAAACCATCATCAAAAACGGCGATATAAATTTTCGGTTTAAAATCGTGGAGGATATACAAAAGCTTAGATGTCGCTTAGAAAATCTTACAGCATAAATATATAAAAAATTTATTGCGTTTTTTAATGCGGTATGTTATACTAACCTTAGGCAGCAATCTGCCGGAAAGGAAGGACTAACATGGGAATTTTATGGCTTGCGGCAATAGTCGCATTCGGAATTTTAGAGGCTGTAACCTTCCAGTTTATTTGCATTTGGTTTGCAGGAGGAGCTTTGGGGGCATTAATCGCGTACCTTTTGGGTACAGGTGTTCTTGCTCAAAGCATCACCTTCGTGGCTGTTTCTGTGGTGCTTCTTATCTGCACCCGTCCGCTGGTTCGGAGGCTCACCAAAAACAGCGGTGCAAAAACCAATGCGGAAAGCCTTATTGGTGACAAAGCAGTAATGACGCGTTCAACCGATGCAATGGGAACAAGCGGCGAGTTAAAGGCCGGCGGAACCTATTGGACGGTTAAAAGCAGCGACGGTCAGCCGATTGAAAAGGACGCGGTTGTTACCATTGAAAAAATTGAAGGGGTAAAGCTGATTGTTAAAAAATAATTGGAGGTATAAATATGGAATTAGTATTGATTTTACTCGTTATTTTAATTATAGGAATTATTGCAAACATTAAAATTGTTCCGCAGGCACATGCGTATATAATTGAGCGTTTCGGCGGATACAGCCAGACCTGGAGCGTCGGACTTCACGTTAAAATCCCGTTTATCGAAAAGGTTGCGAGAAGAGTCAGCCTGAAAGAGCATGTTGTGGATTTTCCTCCTCAGCCGGTTATTACCAAGGATAATGTAACCATGCAGATTGATACGGTGGTTTATTATCAGATTACCGACCCGAAGCTGTTTGCATACGGCGTTGAGCGCCCGATGATGGCTATTGAAAATCTGACTGCCACAACGCTGCGTAATATCATAGGCGAAATGGAGCTTGATGAAACTCTTACCTCACGTGATATTGTAAATACAAAAATGCGGTCCATTCTCGACGAGGCAACCGACCCTTGGGGAATTAAGATAAACAGAGTTGAGCTTAAAAACATCATTCCTCCGCGTGAAATTCAGGACGCAATGGAAAAGCAGATGAAGGCAGAGCGTGAACGCCGCGAATCAATCCTGCGTGCTGAGGGTGAAAAAAAGGCAGCAATTCTTCTTGCCGAGGGTGAAAAGGAATCCGCAATTCTGCGTGCCGAGGCTAAAAAGCAGGCAGCAATTAAAGAGGCAGAAGGTCAGGCAGAAGCAATTATTCAGGTTCAGGCAGCAATCGCAGAGGGTATCAGAAAAATCAACGAGGCAAATCCGAGCGATGCATATATCGCAATCAAGTCTCTTGAAAGCTTTGAAAAAGCGGCAGACGGAAATGCAACAAAGATTATCATTCCGTCTCAGATACAGGGCATTGCAGGTCTTGCCACTACAGTAAAAGAGCTTATGAAGGATTGATTTAAGCAAACCTTAAAATATCTAATAAAAAAGCTTCTGATAGAAGCCCGCCTACGGGTGTAGGATTTTGGCAGCAATTTTCTTATTCCGTCATTGCTAAACGCAGGTTTCCTGCATAATAAAAAAAGTGCGAGTCATCGCACTTTTTTTAGTCTGATATTAATTTGTTTTAATAACAGCTTCCTCAGCACTGCAAAGAGGCTCAACATTCTGCATATTCCTTAAAAGCATAGCTTTAACGCTCAGCTTTGCAAGGTCGGTCTGCTCACTGAATGTGATTGTAACACTCTTTTCCTTAGCTACTGCCGTTACGTCTTCAACAGCACAGCCAATCAAGCCGTCCGCATTGTATACAGCAACTATAAGCTTTGCATCGCCCTCTTCCAGAAGACACTCGCCGTCTGTGACCGAAACCGTCAACTGTGCCGATGAAGCAGTGCATACAGCCTCTGTGCATACAAGCCTGGTTTCTGCATTAACAGCTATATCGCCTACGAGGTAAAGCTCTGTTACGCTTTGACTGCCGTCTTCAGCAGTTACGGTAACGGTTATAAGGTCGTCCGAAACAGACTTTGAAACAGCTCCGTCCGATGTAACGGTAAGCTCGTCAAGTGAGAACTCGCCTGAACCTCTAAGGTACAAAATACCTGTCGGCAGCTCGCAAAGAGCCACATTATCACTTACCGAAGCAATAGCAGAAATATTGGTGCTGTTGCTTGTTCCGCTTTCTGTAATCCAGATATTATTGGTAAATGCCCAACCCATGCCTGAGCCGTCGCCTGCGGTGGTAATTCCATTTGACGAAACCGAGCCGTAAGGCGTTTTTGCCGTTGTTACCTCTACTCTGTAGAACTCACCATCGCTAACCTCAAGCACGTCATTATAGCTGAAGGTACTGATTGCATCAGCTCCGTCCGCCTTTGCATAGAGCACAGTTTCTGTTCTGTTGTCGGTAGTAAATTCACCGCTTACAATATTCTTAATAAGCTTAACCTCTAAAATATCTCCAAGCGGGTCATATACATCAATGTTAAATGCAGCCTTACCATCTGTAGCTACAGCGGTATCGTTCATTGCAACGCCGTTGATATCGAATCTTATTTCAGGACCGTTTGTTCCGATTGCGTTACCGTCCGATACAACACGCGTAATTTCCTCACGTGAAAGCTCATCAAGGTAAGCAACCTTCTGAATAGTTCCGTAGCACACCGAACCGTGTGCGTCTGTTCCTGCCTGACCTACAATGTGTCCCCAGCCGATTGAGTTTGCCTTATCCCATGAGTCTCTCTGCTTTAAGGTTATCTCATCAAAGCAGGTCTGTGCACCGTTCCAAATCTCTATACCGGTATATCCTCTCATATCCTGTATAATATCGTCCGGTGTAGAATATGTCCTGTCACTTGGGTGATTAATATAAAGATAACCGCCGCCTGTCTCATTTTCAATAGTTTCGATAAATTCATTCATTTTCGCCGCAGACAATGCACCGTTCTCCGAAATCAAGTCAAAGCAATAAGCTCTTGACGCCTCGTTCCAGTCCGGCTTATTTACATTGTTTTCCTGAGTGGAAACATCATTCGTCAGCTCATATACATTCAAATGGCTCTGAGGTGTTGTAAATTCCGCACCCATAAATACCTTAAACTGCTGCGGATTATACAGTGCACTTGTATCTGCCGCCTTTTTATAGTTCCAGTAGTTATACTGGTTATGCTCGGTAGCAAACGCGTAGCTTAAGTTCTTTGTTTCAAAGCCTTCCAGTACGTTTTCCTCAAAGGTATTTGTTCCGTCCGAGCGTGTTGAGTGGTTATGTGTTTCACTCTTATAATAGCCCGCACCGATTACCGACAGTGATTTCACTGCACTGCATACCTCTACGTCATTTTCATAAACATACACGCGGAAAGGCTCTCTACCGCCCTCCAAAAGCTTGTATGTAAATTCTGCGGTTTGAATACTGTTTGCAGAAACAGCAATTTCCTGTGTATTTTCGCCTGTCACAAGTGCTGCGAAATATCCCGGAACCATTTCAACCGTAACGGTTTTGTCACTGTTGGTACTATTTCGTACAGCTGCAGTTACTGTAACAGTATCTCCCTTTTGCGGAGTCTCGGTAGAAAAGGCAACGCTTGCGGTAACATCGTCCACGTCCTCGCTGCCGAGCTGATAGCCTGCTGCGGTATACTCATTATAAGTTTCGGCTACTTCCTCTGCCGTTTTAGTTCCGTTTGCAACGTAAACATCGGCAATTTCACCCTTAAAGAAATATTTTCTTAAATCATTAAGGTTGTACCACTCTGCTCCGATTGCCGGTGCAAGTGTTGTTATTGTGCAAATATCGCCCGATACTGCCTTTGATGCGACCTCTTCTCCGTTGATATAAAGTCTCATAGCAGTTCCGTCATAAACACCTGCCGCATAATATGCAGTGTTCATTTCGCACGGTGCGTCAACCTCATATAAGGTGTTTGAGGCTCCGACAGTTGCCCTGAAAGAGATTACGTCCTCACCGTCCGAATTTTGGTCTACATACAGTCCAAAACCGTTCTTGTAGCCTGAGAACTGACCCATCGTGCCGCCGATTACTGCCATTTCCTTAATACCGTCACGCTGACGCGGAATAAATACTGCCTCAACGGTAAGCTTATCCTTATCATCAAGCTCAAAAGCTGTTTCATTGTTAATTTTTGCTGCATCACCCACACCGTCTAAAACCAAAGCCTCTTTGCCGCCAAACGCTGCCATTGCCTCGGTTTTTGCTTGCTCATACAAAACAATACTGTTAGCCTTCGGTGAGGAGTCTGTACCTGCATTATCTGCAAAATCAACATTCAGGATTTCTGTATAATATGTAACCTCATCAAAATCAATGTTTGTCTGCTCCCCTGTGTGAGTGTAAGTGATACTTTTGGTCGCAATCGGAGCAACGCTTCCGGTGTCGTACACCTTTACAACATATGACTGTGCATTGCCGAGCTGAATATCGAAAAGCCCGCTTTCATCGGCATATGCAGTTCCGTAAAGTGTTTCGGTAACAGCATTATCAACCGTCTGCGTTGTGTAGAAGCGAACAGTTTTATCTGCAAGAGCAGTATAGCTTCCGTCCTCGCCCGCAACTCTTATTTTGAACTGATTCGGACGGTTAAGGTCAGCGTCCTCAACGCCTCTTATGCCGAAATAGTGCAGCAGTCCACCGACGCCGTTCTGCACAAGACCTGTATATCCCGAAAGTCCTTTAAGGTCGCTGCTTGTAACACTGTGAACAAGAACATCGTCAAGATAAATATCCAGCGTGCCGTCATGCAGTACGTGTCTGTATTCCCATGTTGTGTCCATAGCCAGCACCTCGGTGCCATTAATATCCCCAAGCTTATCCGGGAAATATTCTCTTGCCGCACCGTCTGCCGAATACATCCATTTTCCTTCTGAATTTTTACCGGTATAAGTGAAACCACCGGTTGAATTACAGGTGATTTTATTAACTTGAATTGTACCATTCACCTTTATCGTAACGCCATATGCATATCCTGATATCGGCGTATTTGTGCTTTCAGCATCATCGTTAATACCGAAAAGCGGTACGATAAATCTTGTAGCACCGTTATTAGATGAACTGAAGGTAAAGCCTGCCTGATATGTATGGTCGCCTATTACGGTTTTGTTTTTATCAATAAACATAGCCGTACCGCCGGCTGTACCCATTGTTGCAGAACCCCAGTTATTCCCCTTAATTCCGCCGGAGTTGCCTCCTGCCAATACCGCTACCTCAAAATCACCATGAGTATAATCATTTGTAGTATCCGCAGCGTTAAAGGACTCTGCAAAGTAAAGGTCGCTCGCTGTTGCCTCGCGTACCGAAAGGCTTCTTACAACCGTAGTATGAAATCTTGCACCTATGCCGACATATCCGCCGGTATAGTTCTCGTCAATATTCCATGAATATACGAGCTGGTCGTTCATCCAAGCCGCAAGCTTATCCTCATAAACAACGAGTCTGAGCCTTGAGCTTTGGTGCAAATCCGATTTTTTGGTTTCGTCATAAACATACGGCTGCACATTCCACTGATAACCGCAATCAGAAGATGTATCTCTTGCTGTCCCATTATATGTCAACGACGCTCTTACGTTCGGCGACTGAAACGCAATCTTGAATTTATTCGACTGATCGTTTGTTGCATCTATGCTGTCAACGCCGAAATACATATACACGTTTCCGTCCTCACCGGTGGTTTGTGTAATATCCATGTCTATAACAAAGTTTTTCATCTTTGCTACAGGAAGAAGCTGCTTTGCTTCTTTGCTTGTTTTCCACGTCAAAACTCCGTTTGCAACGGTCAGGCGCTCTGCATTTGCACTATCAGCATCTGCAATCGGCTGCCACTTGCTTGTTTCATCAGTGCTGGTAAAATCTGCCGTATATGAGGTCGCAGTGGGTGCCCATGTATCCTCGGCATAGGTCACCGCTGTCATCTGCGACATTATAACCGCAGCAGATAAAAGCCCTGCTAAAAGCTTTTTCATTTTTCTTTCACTCCTCTTGATTTTTTATCGGCTGCATATATGCAGCCTTGTATATGCCTGCTCTATAGAATAGTCCGCAGGGTCTGTCAGAACCCAAGGAGGCAAATAAGCGACTGTCAGCAGCCTTTTGCCTCCATGCAGTTTATATTCTAAGGTTATTGGCTGTATTTTTATTCAGGAATAATGTCTGCAGCCAAAGGCTTGCCTGTTACCATATCCCACAAAAATGCACGAATTGTAAGTCCGCTTGTATCCGAAACCGTATCATAGATTGCTTCAAGATATGTAATTTCATCGTCAACAGGCTGAATGTCTGTTCCGACAAGCTTACCGTTATCATAAACAGCTACAATTACTCTTGAATTTTCATCAACCAGATTGAGGTCATCATTAACAATAATATCTGCAAGAGCAGATTCACTTCCAATATCTGTATAGTTAAATTCCATTGTTGTATCAAGCTCAACAACAGGCTCATCAACATAATACGGAGCAACTCTTACGCTGTAAACCTCCGATGCAGTTCCTGCCGAGCGAAGTCCTACATATCCGTCAGTTTCATTAGTATCAATTTCGCACGAAATCGTCTTTCCGCCAAAGGTGAAGCTTGCAACTCCATCCACAACGGTAATACGCATTTTATGTCTTTTACTGATTACATCTGCAATATCGACGTATGTATAATCCGCCGGCTTGTAGGAAAGGAAATATTCGTTGGTTTCGCCGTCATAATCAGCATTTTTCTTGTCCGCACTTATGGTACTGATACAGTCTCCGTAAACAGCCTGAGCACCGCTTATATTATTGTCTGTATAGGTTTCGGTTGAAGAATCGTAGGTGACTGCTTTCTGTGTCAGGAACATTGTACCGTTCTCATGTATTCCTGCAGCATTATATGTCATAGTACCGTCTTCATTTGCATTGATACCAAATGCAATACCCATCCACCGAGTGGCATTTAAAGGATTGTTCATACTAAAGTCCACATCTATCATATAGTCACCCGATACAGGAACGGTTATATACTGACCTATATTGCTCCAGCCTGAGCCCTGATAAGTAGAAACACCCCAGCTTCCCTTAGAGAAGGTATCATTCGGGAAGTATGAGCTGAGCTTACTGAAGGAGCTGAACTTAAACTCCATATTCGGATCTATGAAGGCATTGGAATAATACGCAATATCCTTTGTTCCAACAGTTCTTACTCTGACATTGTCTACAGTCAGCTGTACCTTGTCAGCCTGGGAGAAAATTCCCAAGCGTCCGCTTTTAGCATAGTTATTAGCTCTTTGATTTGCCGCAATATTAGTTGTAGCCCTGCTGTCATCAGGACTGTAATATGTATAAGTAAGCTCTCCGTCTACAAAAAATTCGATTAAGCCCTTATTAACAATTAGCTTTAAGTGTACCGGGGTATCCTCGGCAAGCAAAAGCGATGAGCCTCTGCCTTTCTCGGCATTTCTGCCAGTTACGGTTCCTGCAATAGCGTCATACTTATTTACATTACCTTTTGCATCATCGTTCAGCGGATAATACGCAATCCATGAGGAATTATTGCTGTCCTGATAGTCAAACACAAATCCGAAGCCAATCCCTGTGTTTGCATAGTTATCCTTCTTTTTGTAGCTTATATCTGCCTCCATAACAAAATCTGCAACATTTACCGATTCCGGCAAAAGCCATGCCCCTCTTGAAGCCCAGCCGTCATATACTACTGCACCCTTTGCCGCGTCATACGATATTGCAGGATTAGCCTCAAACACACCTGCAGTATCCTTTGACAAGTCATTCACAGACGCCGGCTGTGTAAAGGTCTGATTATACACAATCTCAGACTCAACCTCAGCATCCGCCGCATAGGCCGATGTTCCAAGTGCGGAAATCGCCATCGCGAGTCCCAGCACACAGCTTAAAAATTTTTTCATAGTTTTCATTCCTTTCATAAAATTACTTTTATATAGTTAATGCTGACGAGATATCGTCTGCATATAACCCGTTAATAAATGGGATAAGCCCTTAAGCTGTAAATATTCGCAGCAGTACCTGCCGCACGTATTCCAAAAAATCCGTCCACTGAATTTTTATCTATCACGCAGCTTATTGTTTTGCCTCCAAAGGTCAGCGTTGCGATATTTCCTGAAACCTCAAGCCGCATATTGTGCCGTCTTGGGTTTACGTCAAGCGGGTCGGAGCTTGTGTAGCCCGAAGGCATATAGCTTAAAAGGTACTTGTTCGTATCCCCGTCATACTCGGAATTTTTCTCATTATCCGATATTGTCGCAGCACATGAGTCCTTCGCACTGTTTGAGGCGGAAACGGCACTTTCGCTGCCGTCTGCCGTAACCTTCTTCTGCTCAATAAACAGTTCTCCGTTTTCCCTTACTCCCGCAATATTGTAATAAGCCGCTCCGTCATTTACATGCATTCCGAACGCTATACCAATCCATCGCGAATCATTAAGCGGATTTTTCAGAGCAAAGTTCATATCAATCGCATAGTCACCGCACAATGTCATGCTGCTGTAGTTTCCGGTATTTGCCCATGTGTTGCTTGCATTCACTTCATATGCCGCTTTGCCCCATGTTGAGCTTGTAAGGCTGTGGCTTGCAAAGAAGCTTGAATTTATGCCCGACATATCGTTTGAAAGCTCAATCGGAAGTGTAGAATCCATATACGAATTTGAGTAGTACGAAATATCCTCCTCCGCAATTTCTCTTACGCGGATATTGTCAACCGAAATTGTTGTTCTGTCCGCATGTGAGAAAATTCCGATTCTTCCCGACTTTGTAAAGTTGTTCGCCTTCTGCGTTGATGCAACACCGTCGGCAGTCCTTGAATCATTGGGACTTGAATATGCATAGCCAAGCTCACCGTTTACGAAAAACTCCATTTTTCCGTCATTTACGATTAGCTTAAGGTGTGCAGTTTCCTGTTCGCCAAGCATTGTAGCTGCACCATTGCCCTTCTCGGCATATCTTGAATACCTCGCTCCGTTTATGCCATTTAGCATAATGATTGTCCCGTTTTCAGGATTGTATCTTAATGCGGTGAAATTTCCGCTGTCCTGATAGCCGAACACATAACCGAAGGAAATTCCATAGCCTCGGTGGTTTTCATTCTTTTGATAGGTCAAATCCGCCTCTATCACAAAGTCGGATTTTTCTATGTCCTCCGGCAGCAAAAATGCTGTGTCCTGATCCACACCCTCAAAGTATGCACGTTCATTTTCGCTATCATTTAAAACCGTTCCGCCGCCCTCAAGCAAGCCGCTGCAAACCACCTGCAGTTCATTTGCCGACTCTTCCTTTATAAAATCAAGCCTGTAATCGGTGTTTGAAAGAGGATCATATGCGGCAGGCGTTATAATCGGCTCTAAGGTCTTTTTCCAAAGCATAAGCCTGATATTTTTACCATCTGTGCTTGCAGTGCTGTCGCTGTAATACTCACTGCTTTCTCCGCTTTCCAAAAGCTCTATATCGGTAACAGACGCCGATTCCAGCTTTCCCGAAGTGTCATATACCGCAGCCGCAAGCAGTGCATTTTCAAGCCTCTCTCCGGCAGTTACATTGCAAAATATCCTATCCTCGGATATTTTAATATTACTTATAGAGGTTTCCGTCGTCTCTACCTCATCATCTCCGCCTACCTTAAGCAGAATCGGCTTGTAGCTTTTAAGCTCTATATCCGAAAGCACATCTTCGCCGCTGCGAAGCTCGGTCGCACTTTGCACTCGCACTCCGTCTATATAGATGCTCACATTTTTATCTGCGTCCCAGTCATAGTTACATATGCTGATAATTTTCGCTCCGTCAAGCTCCGCCATGGAATACTCAACGTCCATGGTACGCTCACCTGTAGCATTATCGCGTATTTCAATATCTGTAATGCCCAAGCTGTCAGCCTCGTCGTATATTGCACCAAACAGCTCTGCTTGCGAAACAGTAACTTCATATGTCCCGTTAAGACTTAGCTCAACCTCGGCAGCGTCTGCGATTATGCTGCTTATATCCGCCGAATTATGTGCTGTAAGCCGCTCATCATATGCAAGACAGCCGTCGCCCACAACTATCAGCTTGCCACCATTTTGCGTATACGCCTTGAGCTTATCAATAACGCTGCTTGTAACATGCGTTGCATACGGTATTATCATAAGCTCATAGTTATCCATAGCATCAAGCTGACTTTCCACCACAAAGCCCGGTTTTAAGCCGTTATACAGACAATTTTCATATGCCTTATACATCGTATTCATGTGATACTTGTTATAATGGCGTGTGGTTTCGGAATACAGAATACCGATATTTTTCGGAGCCTCCATAACCGCATAAACCTCATCCGCAAGGCGGTTTAAATCCATGTTTATCTCGCTTATGTTTTCGTAAAGGTCGGGACGATACATAATGCTTTCATAGGTTTCCTCACGGCTTTCAGTTCTGTCAAAAATCCATGTAGCCGTCATCGTTCTGCCATGCACCGCTCCCATCCACTGTGCCGCGTCAATCAGCTTATTATGCTCATCGCGGTACAGCTTATCGCCGTTTGCAAGAATGTGGTCCTCGCTGTTAAATACAGGAGCGTCCTTGATTGAGGTTAAAAAGTCATACCACATGCTTTGCTGAACTCCCCTGTTCTCCATAAAGGCAGAAATGTCACCGTCATAATTTGCCGGAATACGCAATCCCGCGTCATTTCCGTTTATATCAACATACTTGTGATATTCCTGCGGGTCAAAACCGATTGCTATAAGCCACCGGCTATCACTTTCGTCTGCCCATGTGGTATACGACATCTGCTTTACGTGAACAGGGATATCGGTAACAGCCTTTACGCTGTTTGCTATAAGCTCAACCCACTGTGTTCCGATTTTGTCTGCAAAAAGCGTATAATCATACGAATCCATTGTAGTTCTTCCGCTAAGTCCGCTTGTCGGGAACGGAATTTGCGAAAAGTCTGAATAGCTCGTGCCATTTAATTCGTTATAGCGTTCTTCAGTTCCGTAAATTTCCTCAAGGTACAGTGCATAGTCATCTTTATAATAGCTGTCATCGCCGCCGTCACGCGGACAAGTCCGCGGCTCATTTGCAATACAGATACTGTTTATGCACTCATAACCGTCAACTAAAGCTGCAATAGTTTCGGCGTGCATCTTACAAGCCCGCTGTGCTGCCTCGTGAGCCAGGCGATAGCCGAAGCTGTCACCCTCCTCCAAAATATCCGGATACTGCTCCGCAAGCTCCCACACGAAATAGTGCATTGCCAGAAGAAGGTCTATCTTGATATTTTTTTCCTCAGCCTCCTTCAGTATTTCCTCAAGCTTCCACAGCTTCTCATAGTCGATATCCAAAATTTTGTCCTCAGCGTCCGTCTTTTCAAAGCCTCCGTTTGACAAAAGGTTTACGCTGCTGCCCGTCTTATAAAGACCTACATCATCTATATAAATGGCGTCGGTCGGCCCCTCGGTTAACAGATATACTCGGTCTACCGTCTGCTCATCGCCCGTTGTAAACTGCACCTCATATTTTGTCCAGTTATCCAAGCTTGCAGCGTCGCTGTATGTAATTCTCTTAAAAGTTCCGCTTGATGTGGTTTTATAAACAAAATTCTGTATATTGCTGCCCTTGGCATAAAACCTGTAGGTATATGATGTTTTGGGCTCAACCTTTATCGGTTGATTCAAGCCCATGTAATAATTTTCCGTTATTTCGGTTTTGTTCGTCATTTTAATTGACTTGCTGCCGTGACGGCTTTCCTCCTCGGTCAGCTCTATTGTCGCGTCCGGCTTCATGTAATATCCCGTAAGCCAGTCGGTAATTCCGTTTGCAGGTCTTAAATAGCTGCTTAGTCCGATTTCCATTTGAATAAAGTTTGCTCCGGTTTTTCCGAAAAAATCAAAATGGTCAAAGGCAGTGTAGTGTCCAAAGCCGTTCAAAAAGACCTTATTTCTTTCGGAAACGCCGTCAATCTCTGTCTGTGCCGTTACGGTTTTTCCGTCAATTTCCGTCGGTGAGGTAACAACCTTCGGTACATGCATTGGCTCTTTTGTCCCCAACAGATATGCATTTAAGTTTCCTATTGCCTCGTCCGCAATTTTGTTAAGGCTTGACACATTGTAATCATATATGTGCTTAACATCGCTTTCGCTGTAGCCGTTTTCCTCCGAGCGGTAGCTGACGCCGTTTGTCAGCTCGTCCTTAAAAAACTGTGTATATTTCTCTAATACAGCACCCCGCATTATTTCATAATCGGGTGAAATTCCGTTCTCCTCGCATTCTGCGATAAGTGAATTTATCTCATCTGTCTTTTGGTCAAGCTCCGCTATCTGTGTACTATACACACTGTAATCGAGATTAACCACCGCCGCCCAAGCAGGCAGACATGCCGCAAAAATACTTGACACAGTTATTATTGCCGCAATTTTCTTCATCACATCAACTCCTTCGATATTTATACCCCGTATTTACCGCATCTTTGTGCGATAAATACGGAGCTTTTATAAACTATTATTTTTTAACTACCTTGATAAATATCGCAGAGCTGCTCTCTACGGTAAATGCAGAATCAAGTGTCTTATTGCTTCTCATCTCAAACGGATTTTCAACAAGCTCACCATCAATGTAAAGCTGAACGGTTTTATTCTCGTTCCAGTTATAGTTACCGATATTTATGACAGTACCCGATTCGCCGTTAATGTTCTCAAAATCGACACCCTGCCATTCAACGCCGCGAACCTTCTCTCCGGTTTCTGCGTCAATCAGCTTTATTCTCTGCTTATCCGCAGTTGTTTTGTCCATGATGTTGTAAATTTCATTATCAGGCATTGTAACGTCAGTTCCGTCTGTCATCCACGGATAAATCTCCGCCTTTGACTTGACATATTCCACCAGCTCCTGTGGATGCGGCTGATGACGCCCGTCAAGGGACAGCTGGTCCTCTCCCAAAAGTATAAGCCTTCCGCCGTTATCTACGTACTTTTTAAGTTCTAAAAGCGTGCTAAGCTCGATATGTCTGCACGCCGCAAGATACAAGGTGTCATACTTATGAATCAGCTCCGGCTGCGATTCTGCAGCAAACATCGGCTTAATTCCGTTATAAAGAAGATTTTCATAAGTCTTATACACGCTGTTCATGTGGTCGTAATTCATAAGTCTTGCCGTCTTTGAGAACAGAATACCTACATCTGCCGGCTTTTCGGCAACCTCGTAAACATATTCTGCAAGTCTGTTAATATCCATCGCGGCAGTTGACACAGCTTCGAGTGCATCCGGTCTGAATGCTATACCTGCTGCTGTCCATGTTCTTGAACGTGTACGGTCAAAGTTCCAGATGGTTGTCATTGAACGACCGTGGAAAGGACTCATCCACTGCTCTATTCTGACACTCTTTGCCCAGTCAGGGCCATAATACTCCTCACCGTTAAGACCGATATGATCCTCACCGTTAAATACAGGTGCATCTAAAAGGCTTCGGTTGAAGTCATAATTTATAGATTTCTGAAGCTGCTTTCCTGCAAGGTTCTGCTCAAACGGAGTTGTTATACTAAGCTCCGAGTCGTTTCCGTTTATATCGGAATATGGCACGAGCTTTTCAGGGTCAGCACCTGCACCCAAAAGCCATCTCTTGTTTGCAGAGCCTATATCTGTCGATGCAACCCAATGCATTACCTTTGTGTTAACAGGGATATCGGTATACTTTTTAACTTCATCATAAAGGAATTTGATAAAGTCCGTTCCTATTTCATCATTGAAGTTGATATAGTCATAAAGCTGCGGACTCGGCTTTGTTCCTGCCGTAAACGGCACCTCGTCGAAGGTCTTGTAATCTGTACCGTAAATGCGGTTCATTTCTGCTATATCACCGTTATATATCCGCTCTAAATATGCCGCAAGGTGCGGTCTGTAGTAGTCGCCGCTCTGGTGTGCGATATGCGACGGCTCATTCGCAAGCGTTATCGAGCCGATTACGTCCTTGTACGGAAGTATCTGCTCCATAAGGATTTCGAGGTATTCCGAAACAACCTCACGTGCTATCGGGTTATCGTATCTGTACTTAACCATGATTCCGACAGGGTGAGACATTTCAGGATACTGCTGATAGAATACCGAATGGAAATAATGCGGTGAAATCAGGAAATCCGCCGAAATATTCAGCTCCCTGCACTTTTCAAGGCGGTCAAGTATTCCATACGTTCCCAGATAGTCATGCTGAACATATTGGTCCTCGCTCCATCTTTCCTCAAAGCCGCCGTTATCAAGAAGGTTTTCGCCCTCCTTGCCTTTTTCATAAACATATAAATCGTCTAAATAGAATGCGTCTGTCTGTGCCATGAAGAAGAACGAGAAGGACAAATGCGACGTATTATCGCCGGTTGTATGCTCGTAGTCGAAATTCGTCCAGTCATATGTTCCCTCCGGCAGAACTGCACGCTCGTTATACGGATTGCCGTTTGTTATAGATGCGTGAATTGTATGTGCGTTATTTGCCTTTGCCTTAAAGCCCCACTTGTATGTGGTGTTAGGCTTACATGGAATCGCCTGATACAGCTTTCTGTAAAGGTTGTTCTTCCATGCGTCCTTGTAGGTCAGCTTCATGCTGCTCTCGCCAGACACCTTTTCCTCATTGGTTATTTCAAGAGTATGCTCCGGCACGCCCACGCTTGTGTTGCTTACTGCGTTCCAATGCTTTGCGTCCACAGTCTTTGTCTGCGTTATCCATGTAGGACCTGCCTCCTCCTGCGAGAAGTTAAAGCCTATCTTCGAGATAAACGGGAAGTGTACGTCCGCACCCCATGCATTAAAACCGATAAAGAACATATCACGCTCTGCTACCTCTCCGCCAAGCTCAGCAAGAGCCGATGTGCGGATTCCGTCATAGTGTGTTTCGGAGGTTACATACTTCGGTACTTCAAGAGGCTTTTCCGAGCCGTTTAAATATGCCAAAAGCTTCGGCTTTGTCTTGTTGTAAATATCCTCAAGACACTGTATTGTATATTCGCTCTTTTTAATTTCGCCATGTGCAAGGTCGTCCTCAAACCAGTCTATGTACTGATTAAAGATAGCTGCTCTTGCAATTTCGTAATCAGGCTCAATACCTGCCTCCTTACAACGCTTTAAGAGATTGGATAGCTCTTTTCCTTTATATCGTAATGCCTTTATATCTTCGTCGAAATATCCTTCGCCCGGGTTTGCATAGAAGGTAAAGGTACTTGTTCCCTTGTTACCGCCTTCTGTTACAATACATTCAACCGTCTTTTCTCCGTAAACCTCAGAAATGTGCTTAAACTCACGTCTGATACCGCTGTTTGCAGGGATAGTTACCGTTTCCTTTGAATCAAAGAACGGGATTTCAATCGTTACAGTTCTTGCCTCGCCTCGGTTAACAAGGTAAACGTCAAATATTGCTTCTTCTCCGGTGCTGATTTCTTCTTCACCCTCAATCCATGCATACCAGTCCTTATCCTCTGAAAGAAGCTCCAAAAGCGGAAACGGCTTACTTGACTTTTTCGGATACTTTCCAACCTGACCGATACCGCCTGCGTCAACCTGAACCATGTATGCTCTGCCGGCACCGTCATTTTCGTTTATAAGGAAGCTCAAAAGGCACGTTTCGGGAAGACCGTCCTCGTTCAGCTTATCAGCCTCTTCAACCTGATAGCCCTCGCCGCTCCATGTCCAAATATCCTCCGCCGTAAAGGTTATATCCCACGGAATTGCCGCCTCGTATATCGTCTTTTCTTCTGTTCGGCTGGTTGCAAGCTTAACCTTTGCAACCTCATCCTCGGTATTTGCCGAAGAATATACAGAGCTTTTCTTTTCCTCCTCGTTATGCACCAGACTTATCTCCGTAGCATAGGTTTTGCCTACCGGACACACAGCAAGCTGAATACTGTCGCCCTTCCAGTAGTCGTCACCGTTATCAATATAAACGTGCTTGTCGTCGTTTACCTCAATATATACATACAGATTTTCCTTGTCATAGCAGAACTTATACTCTGCCGTAGTATCCATCTCGCCCAGTATCCATGCCTTGTTAAGCACATAGTACTGGTCAGAGCGAACCGGCATCATCATTGATACATAATCCGCCCAGTCACTTCCGCTGCCGTCAACCGTGATATCGTGTGCAGGATATACTGCACTGTACTGATACCCACCCATAACAGCGGCTATTTCCTCATAAGTGAAGGAATCCTTTTTCTTGAGTGCATTAAACTGTGCCTCCGCAGCTCCGACCGTTGACTCTACAACGGTTTCTTCTGCCGCAGCTGCCGCTCCTTCAAAGCCGGAATTTGCGATAAGGTTCGTTTTCTTACTGTCTTCTGCATCATAGAAATACGCGTCATCAAACCATACGCCCTTTGTAAGTCCCTCAACAATGATTGCATAGTTCACAGACTCGTCGTCAAGCTTGTGAACATAGGTAAAACGATACTCCTGCCACTCATTGCTTTCACTGAATGGCACAAGAGAGTCATTGTTTATCTGGTTTATTTTTAGCTGAATGTTATGTGCCTTTTCAGCCTTAACCTTAACTCCGTACACATATGTCTTCCCTTTTTCCACAGGCACTCTCTGTGCAAGAGATATATAATACATTGATTTTTTTGCAACGTCAAAGGAGGCAAATACGGAGGTGCTTCCGCTTGCGGCTTCGCTTGTATCAAGCTTTAAAACCGCATCGCTGCCCTCGGCTACATTCGAGAAATATACCGACCATTTATCAATCGTTGCCGCATTTACGCACATAACCGGCAGCAGCGAAAATATCATTGTAACTGCAATCAGCAGGGATATACCCCTTTTCTTCATTAATATTCCTCCTCTCATTTAAGCTCCGCTTCACTTGTAAGCAGCTTCATGTTTTCAATGTTATCAAGGAAAAATGCCTTTACAACGCAGCCTGTAGTTACACTTGCCGATGCTTCAGCGGTTTTCGTTCCGCTTCCTTTAGCAAATATGGTTGTATCTGAGGCTGTTATCGTCTTCAAAATTCCGTTTTCGTAAACCGTCAGCCACAATGAGCCTTCAAAGCTTTCAGCACCGTTATTTGTCACCGACACGCTTGCCGTTACTCTGCCGTCAAAGCCGGTTGGGATTTGGGTAATCATACTATCACCGTTTTTGAATACAATATCACCTATAACGATATTGCTGAGCTGCGGTTTAAGCTCAACCTCTACTCCGCTTGAAATATTGTCCGCGTCGTCCACAGTTTTAATGACAAATACCGCGGTTTCGTCAGATGTAACATTTCCTATTGAAATTTCGGTTGCCGTATTTGAAAGCGTTGCACATTCATACAGCTCTCCGCTTACCTTGCGATAAATTTTTATATTTTTAAGCGTATTATCATCGGGGTTTTCCCATGAAAGCACTGCCGTTCCGTCCTTTAAGGAGCAGCTGTCCGATAAAAGCTTTACGTTTCCGCAAGGAGTGTTGTCGCTTGATTCAAGCTCAGGATTCGGTAAAATGTTTTCGCCTATAGCATTTCCGTTTTCATCAATCGGAACCATTTCGATGTCATCTACCCAAAAGCTCTCGACTGTTCCGATAAGACGCACCCAAAGCTCCAGTCCCTCCCCACGAGGATTGCCCTGAAGGTCTGTGGGCTTCATAATATATGAAACCGTCTCCCAGCCGTTTGATGAATCCTTCGGCGTGAGATTTGTTCCTATGCTGTAGGTCGGAGCTGCTGTTCCGTCCGCATAGCTGTTCATCGGCTTATTCGCATACGCAAGAATAACGCCGTTCTTTGCATTTTTATACTTAACCTTCATGCTTATGCGGTAGGTGTGATCAGTATCATAACTCTCCAGCGGCTTTAATCTCAGCTGATAATATACATTGTTATATACATCTGCAAAGCTTGCCGCCATCTTAACCGAGCTTTCACCGCTCACCTTTTCGTCCCTGTCTACCGAGATATATGCAGGAATCTGACCGTAGGACGCGGTTGCAAGGTTATAGAACACGTCCCAGTCTGTCACCTTTGTGTAGGTATTCTGCTCATAGTCATAATAGCTGCCCTTTCCGTACGGCAGTCCGCCGGCTATATATTCCACAGCGTCATGTCCGTCGGTAAATTCAAATATGATTCTGTAATTTGCATTGCTATCCGATGCCAAGCCTGTCATTAAAACATTGTTGGCCGCACCCGACACTCCAGAAACACTGTCCTCTGTTTCAGCCTCAAGACCTGTTTTGCAGTCAATTACCTTTACCGACTTTATCTCCTTTTCGGGATTAAGCCATGAAAGACCTATCTTTGTATAGCTTTCATATACCAGCACGTTTTTAGGATAATACTTTGCCTCCTCTAAAACTACTGCTGTAATTGTTCCGCTTTCGGACACTGTTTCTCCGCCTACAAAGGTTATTGTTACGGTAAAAGTCACTGTTTCTCCGCCCGGCACATCAATTTTAACCTCATTCTTTGCACCTGCTTCTTTTGAAACATTCACGCTGTACGGATTTCCGTCGGCGTCGGTTATAGCAATCGACTCTATCACGCCCGCCGCAGGATTTGTCCATGAAAGCTTTCCTGCCTCAATCATTGAAACAGCACTAAAATCTGCGATTTCATAATCCTCGACAGTAAACGGCAGCGTTACGTACTTCGTTTCGCTCGACTTATCGGCATGGTCCGAGAAGGACACAACAAGCCTCAAGCCATATTCAACATTGTGCTTTAATGAAGAAACTGTTACCGTATTTTCCGTGCCCTGCGTCTTTGCGATTGTTCCGCTGTATGTTATTGTGTTTCCGTTTGTATCCTTAATCACAATATCGGTTATGCTTGGCACATTCGGATTTGTCCACGAAAGCACAGCCGCGTTGCCCGAAACCTCTGCTATGTAATCGGCTACGGCATAATCGGATTCCTCATATACCAAAACCTCCTTGTTTAGCATCAGCTTAAAGCTTTCATAAACCGCGGACATATCACGCTTGGTTACAAAGCCAAAGCCGCCCTTCGGAAAATCAGTTTCACTGTCATACGAAAGAACTTCTTCGTTTCCTATATAAAGCTTTGCTTTTTTGCCCGAAACGGCGAGCTTTACAGCAGCTGCCGCCGAGCCGTCAAGGCTCATTTTTCCTGCTATCGATGCCGATGCAACAGACGTTCCGCTTGTAGCTGTAAGCGAGCTTGTTTTGATAATATGAGCCGTCTCGTCCGATGCAAACATCAGCTGATAGTAGCCGTCCTCGGTTGCCGCAAAGGCAAAGCCGGTTGCGTAATCGCTTGATGAGCGGTTATTTTGTACCGACACTGTAAGGTCGGCTGTCATTTCAAATGCAGCACTCTCTGCAGCCTCACTTAACGAAACAAATGCCGCCTTTCGCGTTGAGGAAACGGTAAGCGTACCGCCTGAAAGCGTCGCAAAATTGCTCAAGGTCTCATTCCATGCACTGCTGCCTATTGCAGTGCCCTCCAAAACATCTTCGGCTGTGTCGGAAGCTGAAAATGTATATTCACTCGGAACATACTGCGTTGTTACAGCGTATGCCGGTGCTGTAAATGTGCTTATAACAGCAATTAAAGTTGCTGCTGATATCATTCTTAATTTCATCTTCTGCCACACTCCTTAATTTCTAACATTTTTCATCGCCACTATTGCCTTAACGGTTGAATATCTTAATCTCACGATTATAAGGTCGTCCTTTTCAAGTGCGTTTATATCCTCTACCGTTGTCTTTTCGGTCTCTGCGTCATAAACGATTACCTTGCTTGAATTTCCGTTCAGCTTTACAGGTATCACCGTTTCACTGTCAAGCACGATAATGTTTTCTCCGTTTCCTGCATTCAGGTCTATATCCTTGAGCCAGCCTGTATAAAGCTGTGTCTTTGAATTTTTCTCGGACTGCAGTACCAACTTGGCGTTTTGGTATATATTTCCGCTGCTTAACAAATCACTTAATGAGAATATTGTGTCCGCATGAGTTATTCTGCCCTTAGAATTAAATCTTACATATAAAGCGTCGCCCTTTTTCGCATCAGGCAGTACGCCCTTTCCCTCAACGAAAAATTCCATCGCCTCATAGTTTCCGATACTTCCCTTAATCTTTGTCATAACCTCATCGTCCTCGGTAAGACCCTCTGTAACCGAGTCAACAACAAGAATTTCAAGCGAATCCGAAAGGTCAAGTGAGCCTTCTGCGTCATAGCTTATAACTACCATGCTGCTCCTTAAAAACTCGTCAAAATCATACGCCGTAACATTTGTAGACATTTGACTTGCCTTGTCTGTACTGAGCAGCGAGCGGTCAACAACATAATAGTCGTCTATGTTATCTCCCGATGCCGGAACACAAAGCACCTTTGCATCAGAGTTTAAGAACATCTCGTGGCTAAATGACGCATTTTCATATGTATAGCTCTTCGATACGCTCTTCTTTGTAAAAATAGTTGGATCCGGGTCGGTAACAGCCGTGGCTGTTTCGATTTCGGCAATTTCCTTGCTCTTGCTTATCGTGTACTTTATAAGCTGCTTAGTGTATCTTGCATCTGCGTCAAAAAGTGCCGAGCTGCGAACCATGCCCGCATTCTTACATTTCTTATCATTTATTTTTACATCTTCCGCCAGAGGCAGTGTTATTATCTCCTCGCTGCCCACGTCATAATATCTCATACTGAAGGTTTCCTCGTCGTCTTCCCATACC
Source organism: Clostridia bacterium (assembly GCA_017621875.1). Lineage (GTDB taxonomy): Bacteria > Bacillota > Clostridia > UBA1381 > UBA1381 > UBA1738. The sequence continues at coordinate 85,552 of JAGASE010000001.1, read as the reverse complement.
TTTATCACGTATGCATACGCGTCCGAAACCACTGTAAGGTCTTTTGCCACAACCGCAACTCTGCCAAAAGCATCAAGATAATATATCTGATACTCGCCATACTCAAGAACAGTGCCTATACCCTTTCCCTGAGCCCAGCTGTCGTAATAGCTTCCTGCAATATCATAGATATAGCCGATGGATTCAACTGTTCTGTCCTCATTGGAATAGGTTTCGGTTTTTGCACTTTCCTTAGTGTCGCAGACATATATTTTATAATAAGGCTCTACGCCGTTTTTTGTAGCGGCAACGCTCAGAACGTCCCACTCTGAAAGCTCTGCGACTGTGATTTCCTCGCCGTTTTTTGTAATATCATACAAGGCGTCCTCTACGTCAATCTTTTCGCTCGCACCGCTGTGGCTATACTTATTGAATATCGCTGTCTTCTTATTGGAAACTCTGTCCACAACAAAGGTTTCATAAGAGGTAATGAAAATCATATCGGTATCGTCGTTTCCCTTGCCCTCAACAATTTCAATCGTACCTCTGTCCATATCGAAGTCCGCCGCGGTATACTCACCATAGAATCTTCCGTTGTAGAAAACTCTCGGAGATGCATTGATTTTCATGGTTCTTCTTGTTTGATTTTTGCTGTAGCTGATAGCCCCAAAATCATCAGATATATCAAGAAAATCCTCGGACTCGATAACTACCGAATCATTTTCGTCACGCAGCGTAACATATTTTACGGTATCGTCCTCCGCCTCGCGGACATAATATGTAACCCTGTGTCCGAGATAATCGCCGTACTGCTCGTTATCACACACATATCTTGTATTATCTATCTCAATATATCCCTCTTTAACTCCCTCAGGGCTATATATCGTTGTTAATCTGTTTCCGGTAACAACACCTGTATATTTATAGGTATCTCTTGCATGCTCCAGCATAGTTGTGTCGCCAAGTACTGTCATAGTGTTATTTGCTGCACTTAAATTGCTCACTACTACAGGAGCACATTCCGTCGCATTTTCCAAAAGTGTCATTGCAACATCTGCTTTAAGGTCGGTGTTTCCCGGCTGAGGAATGCCCTTTAAAAGTCCTATTTCTCCTGCCTTTTTGTTAAACTCACCCGCTGACACAAACGGAGAATAGCCAATGGATTTAACCAAAATTTCCACAGCCTCATCAACGGTTATTACCCTTGCTGCGTCAAAGCCTGCCTTTAGCATTGAGTATTTCTCTGCCGCCAAAAGGGCAGCATCGGTGATTGTATCGCCTGCATATTCGGTGTCCTCGGCAAGGTTTAAAGCCATGTTTACAAATCCGCCGAGAGTTATTGTGTCGGACATTTTGTATTCAGCCGACTTTTTATTAAGTACACCTACAGCCTCAAGAAATTCCGCACGTTTTTCAAACTGTTCCTGTGCTAAGTTTACTGTCTTGGTATTTTTTGATGATGCAGAAAGAGCCGGAGTAATTCCTGAATATACATCGTAAAGCACCTTTGCCGCCTGTGCCCTTGTAAGCGGAGCATTCGGAGCAAAGCTGCCGTCGTCCATGCCATTGATAAGATTTGCACAATAAAGAATCTTTACCGCGTCAATCGCATAATCGGCAAGCTCGGACTGGTCATTGAATCTTTCATAATCCCTTAAGCTGCCAAGCGTCTTTCCCTGCATTTGGGCAGTTCTTAAAATGATAACCGCCATATCCTGACGTGTAAGCGTACTGCCGACGCCAAAGGTGTCCTCGGTAATTCCACTTACTATCTGCTTATTCTGTGCACATGCAACATACTCGGCATACCATGAAGATGCATCAACATCGATAAATGTTGAGGTATGCCCTGCCTCAAACAAGCCCGATGCATTTAAAAGCATTCTTACAAACGCCTCTCTTGTTACATAATCATTCGGTCCGAAACGACCGTCGTTATATCCTGCAACAATCCCATTTTCCGCCAGATATTCAATCGCTGTTCTTGCCCAGGGTGCGTCGCCGGTATCCGAAAAGCCACTTGTCTTTGGCTGCTCACCGCCGTCCGCATCGTATTTTGTAACGATAGGGCTTGAAGATGAGCCGCCCGACGAGCCTGAGCCTTTGCCGGATGATTTATTTTCAAGCACATCGCTCACCGCATTATCAAGAAGCGACTTAAGCTGTGAAATTGACGTAACCGAGCCGCCTGCCGCAGCAACCAGCTTTTCATTCACCTTAAGCTGATTTGCACTTGACATTTCAGCATATTTTTTATAGGAAGAAACTCCGTCAATTCCCAAAAGCACTGCGTTTTGAGTAAGGATTTCTGTCAGCTCCGAAGCACGTGCCGCCGAAATGCTTACAAGCACAAGTCCCGCTGCGAAAGCCTCGGAAACCTCCGAATACTCGGTAAAGCTGCAGCCTGCAAGATATGCCGCGATGATTTCCTTTTCGCTTGCTGACAGCGTGTTATAAGAGGTTTCGTGGTAGGACGGATTTATTGCCGCTGCAACGCTTGTTCTCTCGTCAGCTCCGCAAACCGAAATATATTCGGCATATATACAGTCGTTTAATATATTTACATTTTCAGGTCCGTCCGATGTACGCATACCGACAAACCAGCCGCAAACCTTAACTCTGTCCTCTGCACCAAGCTTTAAAAACGCGTCGATATCCACGCCCACCTTTTCGGCATCGTCCGAAAGGGCGTCTGCAAGCTCCGATGCAAGACTGTCCGCAGCCTCTGACGCAAGCTTTTCATAAATACCTGCAGCCTCTGCCGCTACTGTGTACATAAATGTGTCGGTATTACGCTCTGCTCCGTCTGAGTACACCATTATATATTCACCTGTTGCACTGCTTCCGTCCGCCAGAGTGTCCGGCATTGCTACTGTTACAGAAAACCTGCCGTTTTCATCTGTTGATACAACATCAAGAAATACAAATCCGTTAGTCTGCATCGCACTGTAATCGGAATTGTAAACCTTGAGCATCATTTTTCCGTTTTTTTCTGAGGAAACTCCCGTAAATTCAAGCTTGTTTCCGCTTCTTTCACAAACAAGCTCAGTTAATGCTGCCGCTTTCATGCTGCATTGATAGCCTGAAAGCATTCCCGCAACAATCAATAGAGATATGATTTTTTTGTTCATATGTACTTTCTCCTCTGCTATTTTTATATATTACACAACGAGCTTCTTACCGGAAAGCCGTATTTCTTTCTCTTCTCCGCAAAGACGCTTTACTTGGCTTCCGGACGAGTCGGTTTCAATCAGCAGTCTTGTGCCGCAAAAGCAGACCGTAAACCTATATCCGCTCCAGCCTTTTGGAAGAATCGGCGACACAGACAGCATTCCGTCCTCCACGCAAAGTCCGCCAAAGCCCATTGCAAGAGCCAGCCATATTCCGCCGATTGACGCACTGTGAATCCCCTCGTCCGAGTTGTTCACGTTCTCTCCGATATCCACACTGCACGCCCTATGATACATAGCCGCAGCCTCATCCGCCAGAGCACATTTTGCACCTACAAGTGCATGGAAGCACATCGAAAGTGATGAATCATGCAAGGTCCGCTGCTCATAAAACTCATAGTTTCGCTTTATCTCCTCGTCACTGAACATGTCGCCTAAAAGATGGAACAGCATGATTGTATCCGCCTGCTTTCCGACCTGTAGCTTTTGTATTTCATCAAAGCCGTAATCCTTAAAGATTAACCCCACCTTGTCGCGGTTTTTGTATTTCGAGGTATCTGTTTCCTCCAAATCTCGGTATCCGTCAAACGCAGGAATAATTCCGTCTTTATCGGCTTTCGGAAGATACAGCCTTTCCGCTGTTTCTGTTATCCTGCAAAGCATTTTTTGTGTATCATACTTTTTTCTTAAGTGTTCGGGAATTTTGTCCATTATTTTCTCCGCCAGCTTAAGGTTGTAAAATGCCATGTAATTTGTGTAAGCATTATTATCTATGTTATCCTTATATTCATCGGGTCCGATTACTCCGAGAATTTCGTATCTGCCGTTTTTCTCCGCTATGCGGCTCGACCAGAAATACGCTGTCAAAAGAATCATTTCATATCCGCAGTGCTGCATAAAATCCTCATCGCCGGTAGCCTGAAAATACTGCCACACCGCATATGCAATATCCGCGGATATATGCACCTCAATTTCGCCCATCATATTCTTTCGTACCTCGCCCGTCATCAAATCAAGGTCGCCCTCCTCAGGACAGGTTTCTCCGTCGGTAAGCCATGCACCCTCCCATGGATACATAGCTCCTTCAAAGCCGTATCTTTTTGCCTTTAAAAGTGCCGAGTCCAGGAGCTTATACCGATACTCCAAAAGCCGCCTTGCAGTTTCCGGCTCGGTATATATGTAATACGGCAGAATGAATATTTCGGTATCCCAGAAGGAATGTCCCTTATACCCTTCTCCGCTCAGACCTTTAGCCCCGATTCCGACTCTGTTATCGTCCTTGCTTGCCATAACGTTCAGGTGATATTTTGCAAAGCTTATTGCCTTATTTTCAAAATCACTTCCGCAAATCTCTAAGGGCGACTGCTCCCAATATTTTTTCCACATTTCCGCACTTTCCGCATACAGTGCGTCATATCCGCACAAAAGTGCCTGCTTTAAATATTCCGTTCCGTCCCTGTTCACCGTTTCCGGACAAACGTCCGTTTCCGCATATTCCACATCGCGAGAGGTGGCATAGGAGGTAAGCTTTTGGAAAATCGCCGTTTCGCCTTGCTTTACCGAAAGCGATATGCATGAATACACACTTCTTCGGTCGGTTGTGTACTCCTCTTTATACGGCTTATCACAGCTGCAGCGGCAATGCACCGAAACATCTACGCCCGACTGCAGGGTTTTGAGATACAGTCCCAAAATTCCGTCCTCATAAACTCTGCGTACAGGTGCCGAAAAATGCTGAACGCCGGTATTTGTCACCTTCGCGTCAATTCCCGCCCTGATTTTGATTTCGGTATCTTGGTCAAGAGGGGTTATGCTTATTTTAAGTGCTGTTATATGCTTTTTTGTAAGCGACACTATGCTTTTAAATTCCAGTCTTATCCGTCCGCTGTTGCTTTTCCAAACAAGACTCCGCACGCCCTCTCCCGCTTTCATATCAAGAATACGGCTGTACTCTTGTATATCTGTGCGTATCATATCAAACCGCTCGCCGCCTATTTCAATTTCGCAGTTTGTTGCATCGGGAAGCACTGCAATTTCCGAAACCTCGCCCGGCGGTGCATTAAATACGCCGTTTATCAGAGTGTTCCGCTGCTCGCCGATATATTTCTCCTCCAGCGACGCACGAACGCACATATATCCGTTGCCGCGGCACATAATTGATTCATTTTTTCTTATATTTTTCGGGTCAAACCTATTCTCTGACAGTATAAATGCATTCATTAAATCTCGCCCTTCATCAGCTTAGTATAATTTTCTTTTATTGCACAAAGTCCGGCTTTGCGAAACTTCTCGCCGCCCACCTCATACATAAACGGTCCTGTGTAGTTAATCGAATCAAGCAGCTTTATTATATGCTGCCAGTCGATTTTTCCCTCGCCCGGCATCCAGTGCTTTTCGCCGTCAAAGTCGTAGTCCGAAATATGCACCGTTACGATTTTATCGCCAAAAGCCTTTACAAACTCCTCGTGTGTATATCCGCTTAAATGATTCATGTCCATGCAGATTTTAAGACCGGGAACCTCGTCCATAAAAGCCCTCATCTCCGCTATATTTGAGCCTAAATTATCGGGTGCCAGTACCTCAACCGCGATTTCCACGCCCTCGCGTCTGCCGATTTTAACAAGCTCGTTAAGGCTATTTACCGAGATTTCCCACTGTTTTCTTCGGCTAAGATTTGGCACAAGCCCCGTGTTAGGATGCACAACGGCAGCCTTCATGCCCACTTCGCCCGCCTTTATAATAAGCCGTTCATCATCGCTCACCGTTCTTTCAGCAAATTCCGGGCTTGCAATATTAAACATATTATTCTCTCCGCCAAAGGGCAGATGCACCGACCAAAGCTCCACGCCGATTGTATCAGCGTACTTTTTAATTTCCTTCCAGTCATGTGCGAAATAGTTTACAAACGGCAATGCAACCTCAACCGCAGTCACTCCGGCTTTGGCATACATGTCTATAACCTCTTTATCAAAATGCTCGATTGCTGCGGTAGACGAGCCGCATCTTAATCTTTCCTTATTCATTTGAATGCCCCTTTCATATCAAAGCAAGCAGCTTTAAATTATCCCTTTATTCCGCTCATTGTAAGTCCCTGCATGATATTCTTCTGGAAAATCAGGAACATGATTGCCGGCGGAATTATCGCAAAGGACAGTATCATAAGTGCCTGGTCCTGCGGAATTGACGTCTTGATGTGGAACACCTCAACTATTACCGTATAGGTTGAACGGTCCTTAAGCACAAGATTCGGCCAGAAAAAGTCCGCCCATGCATGGTTAAATGCAAGGATAATCGCCGTAAATATAATCGGCTTTGAAAGCGGCAGAACAATATGTGCAAAGCTTCGTATTTCTCCGCAGCCATCAATTTTTGCCGCCTCTAAAAGTGCCGTCGGTATTCCGTCAAAAAAGCTCTTGTAAACAATCGTCATAAACGCATTGCAACCCGTCATAAGTATCATCGGGAGAAAGGTATTTATGAGATTAAAGCCGCCTATCGGGAAATTGATTATGTTTTTATAAACCGGCACCATACTTACTGAGGTTGGTATCATCATTGACGCAAGAATAAGTGCAAAAACCACACTTGAGCCCCTGGGCTTTATCTTGGAAAGCACGTAACCTGCAAGACCGTTACTGAAAATCGACCACGCAATCGAATACACCGTAAGAAAAATTGTATTCATGTAATATTTCCCGAAAGCAAATTGCGACCAAATCTTTCCTATTTTTGAAAAGTCATAGCTGTGCGGTACCAGTGTAGGCGGAATTTGATAAAATTCCTTTGTGTCCTTTACCGATGAAAGTATTACCCACAAAGGCGGTGCAAGACAAATAGCCGCAGCCACACACATTGCCGCAAATATTGCCCAGTAAAGTATTTTTGTTTTTGGATATTTATAATCAAGGTCGCTGATAACGCCCTCTCTGCGGACAGCACCCTTTTTTTTGTTCATTTTTAAACTCATATCAAAGCACTCTCCTTTAATCCTCATTACTCTTTTTCAGTCTCATATATACTATCGTAAACGCAAATATCATAAGTCCCGTCACAACGCTTGTTGCCACAGATTTTCCCACCTCCATTGAACTGAAGGCATAGTTATATGCAACAAGTGCAAGCGAGATTGACGCATTGTTCGGTCCGCCGCCCGTCATGGCAAGCGGCTGTTGGAACACCTGGAACACGCCTATAATCTGCATTATAAACATCATCTTAATCATTCCCGACATATACGGCAAAGTTATGTATTTAAGCTTTTTGAATATTCCGCCTCCGTCTATTTCTATCGCCTCATACAGCTCGGTATTAACCCCCTGCAGGTCAGCAAGATACAAAATAGTTGTTGAACCGAAGCCGCCCCAGGTCATTGTTAATACGATAAGCGGAATAGTTATACTCGAATTTTGGAGCCATTGCGACGGCTCAAGCCCGATCAGGGACAAAATGTGATTTAAAAGTCCTCCTGCACTCGGGTCAAAAATTATCAGCCACATAACTGATGTGACTATCGAAGGAACCATACATGGAAAATATACTGCAAATCTGAAAAATCCCTTCGCGTGAATCATTTCATTCAGCATTATTGCTACAATCACCGGCACAAACAAGCCAATGACAATCGACCAAAGTGCGTATTCTACCGTGTTCTGCACGGCGTTTACAAAGCCCGAATCCGATATTATTTTCACATAGTTTTCAAGTCCTATAAACTCGGTTGTTTCAAAGCCCTTTGTATCGAAAAATGACATACCTATACCGCTTATGAGCGGCTGCCACATAAATATTGTAAAACAGAATAAGGACGGAAGCAGGAGCACCCAGCCTATCGCATCTCTGCGAAGCCAATACATCACCGCCTGACCTATAGTTCTTTTTCTTTTATTTTCTGCTCTCATTTTTTCTGCACCCTCCTAAGGGTCCGCTGCCCTTAATAATTACCTGCACCTTATCATTTTTAGGAAAGCAGGAGAGTACATTTCTGTACTCTCACACTGCTCATCATAATTATTCGGTCTTACGGTATCACCTTAACACTTAATTATCAATCAAGAAAATCTCTTTGGAAATTTGCCTGCTTTTCTTCAAGCAAAGGCATAATATCAACATTTTCATTCGTCAGAACCTCTTGCATAAGCGAAGACACCACTCTGTAAAGCTCCTGTGTTGCCATCGGCTCCTCTGCATGAAGCATAACCTTGTCGTTCATCATGCTTACCTGCACCTTCGGATCGGTATTCACATACGGTGTATAGATTTCTTCAATCTGCTTGTTTCTTTCCTCGTCCTGCCATACGCTGAATGCCGGAACAGTGATAACCTTGCCGTCGCTTGCTCTTGCCTTAACGTTATTTTCGATATTTGTCTTTGCCAAATCTGAAAGCTCAGGACCATTTCCTACAACATCAAGCCAATCAAACAAAGCTTCAAGCTGCTCGTCCGTTGTTTCTGCCGAGATAAGCCATGCATCTCCGCCTGTTTCGGCATATGTACCTGCAGGACCTGAAGGCATCGGTGATGTTCCGATTTTTTCCTTAGGCATGTTATAGTTCTTTACAGGAGAATCAAGCCAGTCCTCCGCACAGATTGACATTCCCACCTGGTCTGTTGCAAACAGCTTAACCAAATCACCTCGACTCAGAAGCACGTTTGCGGGAATTACGTTATATTTCCACTTAAGGTCAGAAATAAACTGCAGGGCGTCAGCCATTTCTTTCGTGGCAAAGGTAGCTGTATATTTTCCGTCCTCGCCCATTTCCATAAACTTAACGCCGTAGCTCCATGCAATATTCATAAAGTTCCAGCCTGCCTCTGCATCCTTACACTGGAAGCCAAAGCCCGGCTGACCTGTTTTTTCGGTAATAATCTTTGCGGTCTCGGCAACCTCTTCCCATGTTTTAGGATACTTTAAGGAGCCGTCCTCATTAACAAGTCCTGCCTGCTCAAATAGGTTTACGTTATACCACATACCCATCATATAGCCGTTATATGGAATGCCGTAATACCTTCCGTCTACCGTTACAATATCCAAAAGGTCACTGTTAAGCTTTTTGTCATAGCCGCGTTTCTTCATAATGTCGGTAATATCTCTTGCGTAGCCTGCATTAATGATATTCTTAGGCTCTGTGAATGGTACGCGGTAAATATTCGGGAGCTGACCTGCTGCTGCCAAAGCCATAAACGTATCGTTGCTGTGATTCATCTCATCAGGAATAACTGTAACGTCCGGTCTTTTCTGCTTAAATGTCTCGATATATCCCTCGTAGATAGCATATCTTTCTGCATCAGTTTCGGGATTCGGCCAGTATCCTACAGAAATTTCAATCTTTTCATCACCCATTTCCTGATTTGTTCCGCCTCCGCAGCCTGTGAGCATTGATAGCGACAATGCCATACACATTACTGCAAACAATTTCTTTTTCATAAATAAATTCCACCTTTCTACGGTATTTTTAAAGCCATTCGGCTTTTGTTTACATTATAATTTTACTACATTTTATTCGCTGTGTATATCGGCAATATGGCACTTGCGTCGGCATTTTGGATTGATGATTTGTTAATCACATATGCATTTTGTAAACCGTCCCAAAACCGCCTTATTCTCACCTTTACAGCGTATTGCCTACATCTTTGACGGACGAATAATTTTCCTTATATTACCTAATTTTTTCGCAAAAAACACGAATGCCACGCATAGGATACTACCGCTCCCATGCGTGGCATATTGCACCGACAGATTTTCTATCTGTGCATCATTATATTCTTTTTGTACTGTCCCGGCGTAATTCCGTACTGCTTTTTAAATACTCTTATAAATGTACTGCTGTCAACATATCCCACCATTTCGGCAATCTGATGTCCGCTTAGGTTTGTTGTTCCCAAAAGCTCCTTTGCTTTTGCCATTCTCACCTCGGTTATATAGTCGTTCAGCTTAACATCAAACGCCTGGCTGAACTTTTTACTTACAGTCTGCCTGCTAAGCTCGAACTTATCTGCTACCGAAAGCACGCATAAATTTATGTCCGAATAATTATCCTCAACGTATTTTTTGATTTTTTCCGCTGTTTTGTCTACGCCTGCCTCCTGCAGCTTCTGTGAAAATCTGCACAGGTCAACCAATTCATCACACAGCATAGACACTCTGTTCTTAATTGATATGTAATTATCATCAACCTTCGATACCAGCTTATACGTCTTCTCAGAGTTGTAACCCACAATTTCCGCCGCCTTGATATACGTTCCGAGCAGGTCATAATAGAAACAATTCTTGGACTGACGCATAATAAACGAATCCTTAATATTCTTCTCGATAAGCTCTCCGAGTATTTCAATAAGATTAGTTTCATCACCTGCACATACGCAGTTTATAATTTTCTCCTCAATCTCAGACGGATAGTAATAAACCGCAATACGTTCCTTTTCGTCGGTTATATCCTTATAGAACACGGCACTCCTACCGGGGGCCGCCTTGTAATCAAGAGCAATCAAGGCCTCGTTATACAGCTTGTTCAGCATTTTCTGCTCATCACAGACTGTACTGATTCCGATTTCAACCGTCATCTCAAATTCCGCACTTAAAATTGTTTTAAACTGTGTACACAACTCGGTAAGCTTTTCATCAAATCCGCTATTGTCGTCAGGATTAAGTACAACGGCAATATGCCTCTCGTCCGGCTCGGCAATGACATATCCGCAAAGCTTATCCATCATCTCCGAAAATATATTCACAATACATATTTTTGAAAGATTGGCACCATCAAAATCATTGCTTCCCAAAAGTCCCTCGTCCTCTACGGAAATCACAGCAACACCAAACAGCCCGCCCTCAAAAACAAGTCCTGCCTCATTAAGCTTTTGCACGCTGTCCTCTCCTGCCTTGCCTGCAAGAACGTCAATAAGAACACTTCTTCTGATATATTCCTCTTTGCTATACACACGCTCGGTTAACGCCGCATTATTGGCAATAAGATCTTCAATTCCCGATATAATATCGGTAACACCCACCTGACCGCCCTCGCGGGATTCCTTCATGCCCAGCTTTTTCAGCAAAGTCTGAAGCCTCTTGTTGTTGCTCCTTACGGCAACAACAAAAATCACAGCTCCTGATATTGCATAAATAAGCATAATCAGAAAGAAATACATCTTCATCGGGAAAAGCGACTTAAACATATTGTCCTCGGAAATTGCAGTGGCATATATCCACCTGTTGTGCGAGGATATATCAAAAATCACTATTCTATCGCCGTTGTTAACACAGCCCTTGTTTTTGGTATCCACAAACGGAATAGCCTCAATATCTCCCTCGGTATATCCGTATGAAAGAATCGGCTGCTTTACTTTATCCAGTATATAAATACTCGATCCCCTCTCGATATCCTCCAAAAATACGTTGTTAACAAGCATATCGGCGTCAATTTGAATAATAAGCGTACCCACCCGCTGTCTATCAACGTACAGCGTATTCGCAAAGGTGACTATCCGCACATCATTTGTGGTTTTCTTGATTTTTTCTACAGGATAAAAACGGTTATACTGGTTTTTGTCAAGAAAGGTCTTACGCCATTCTTCATATGTAAATCCATCATACGCCGAGGTTGTATTAAAAAATTCTTCCGGAGCTTGTATCGAATTTCCGACAATTATATCCGATGCCGTACAATGCACAAATATATCATAGATATGCACATTTCGGCTACGGTAATCGTCAAGAGTGCTTATCACATGCATTAAATCCCTATAGTTACTTGCTGATAAATCGTTTCTGCCTATCAGACTCATCATACTATCATTCCGTTGAAAGCTTCTTGCATATTCGCACACATTATCGTGTATCGGGTCAATCGACTCCTGTATTTTATTTACAAGCACCATATTATAATCATAGATACCGTCTCTTGTCTGCTTTTGCGATAACGCTATTATGATGATACCCACAACAAACGAAAGAACAAATATCGCTATGTAAGAAATACTCAGGGCAGAAAACAAGCTCTCCCGCGTATTCTTTCTTTTCATAGCTCCCAAACCCTTCATATTAATAGCCATTAACTCCTTTCACAAAACCAAGGCTGAAAGAAATTTTCGCAAGTTGCAGCTTCGAGCAGCGATGGCGTACTATTGTACTACAAGCTGTAAAAGCGGTAAGATGCGGAAATTTGTTCAGACTTTCTCCTGCAAATTCCCTGTTTTAATTATATCATTTTACCGATATGCAAGTCAATCGGTTAAAAATTTACCTTAAATCCCAACAATTTCTTTATCTAAAAATTCTCTATACACTTCCACCAATTCATTTTTTCTTTCATCTTCCAAGAACATATTCTCTGCTAATACGGAATTTCAGTATAATTATAACATCAAGGCATTTAGTTTTCAATAAGATATTTTTTCAATTTGTTAAAAAATTACAAATCAAGCATATACTTAACAATTTATCAATTTTACCTGCTGATTTCATCGAAACCGCATGAAATCGCACATTTGTACCTACGAAAGCTTGTATATAATCAAAATTCTCCGTGCTCCGCTTATTTTCATAAGGAAAACACCTCACAAGCTTTCACTTTCAAGACCTTATTTCCGTATTATTGATTAATATCGACATTGGATATGAAAAATACCGAGAATAATTGACCTTTTAAGGCAATTATTACTAAGAAAAACACTAAAAGAAAGAGGTGTTGAAAAAAAGTTTGATGCTATCGTTGTAGCTGTTGATAACGATAATAAGACAGATTACAATGTCCGCAATTCTTGCAAAAGCTAATCAGGATGTCTCAGATGGCGTTATACAAGATTTGCGTTATAAGGACGGCGGCAGCGTAGTGTTTAAGTACCCCGATTACACAATCGTTAAATATCATACCCTGGACGGTAACGATGATATGTATATCGGAACGCCGGATGTCGATATCCATGTGAAAGACAAATGAAATCTATATAAAACAAATAATGATAAAGAAAAAATTAGTTAATAATTTATATTTTGCACTGCTGCTATTTTGGCGGCAGTTCTGGGGTATCCTTCTATATATCAGCAGAATTTTTTCTAAAATTCGGTACTACTTTGCAAAGATGATGTAAAAATATAAAAGGTGCAAATAAATTGAAAATAAATATCTCAAATGGTGCAAATAACTATTCAAAATACTTGTATTTTGGTGCAAGTTATGTTATAATAATCATAAATTAAATTGAGGAGGGTATATCATGGAACGAAATGCAACACAAAAACTGATTGATTGGAATAACAACAATCGCAGAAAGCCTTTGATTGTGTGGGGTGCAAGGCAGGTCGGCAAAACATATCTTATCAGAGATATATTCGCTGAAACCTATTACAAAAATAACTATATTTACATTGATTGCAAAATTGAAGACGAAATTCGTGAGTTTTGTAACGATACTGCCAATGCAGAAAAAATTATAGAGTATATATCCTTGCTTAAAGGCAAGAAAATTACCAAAGAGACATTGCTGATATTTGATGAAGTACAGGAATGTCCTAACATTATATCCTCTCTTAAATATTTTTGTCAGGACTTCAAAGAGATTCCTGTTATTGCATCCGGCTCTATGGTTCGCATCAAAATTCAAAGAGAAACTCATAAAAGAGGCTCCGGTGATAATGGAAAATTCCTTTTCCCGGTAGGCAAAATAAATCAAATCACTGTTTATCCAATGACATTTGATGAGTTCCTGATGAACAGTAATAAGATGTTATATGATACTGTAAAGTCTGCATATGAGAACAAAAACCCCCTTGATTCCAAAATTCACGAGCTTGCAATGGAGCAGGTATATAAATATCTACTTGTAGGCGGTATGCCGGAAGCCGTGGAAACGTATATTGATGATGATAATCTTTTTGAATCAAGAGAAATATTGAAGGTTCTTTATGATAATTATCTTTCGGATATGGACTTGTATCAGGCAAGTCGCGAGGCAGTCCTTCGTTCCCGTACATTGTTCTCAAATATTTATAAAGAGCTTAATAAGGAATCTAAAAACTTTTCTCCGGGGCTTATTGAGGAAAAGAGCAAAACAAGAGACTTTGCTACATCAATTCAGTGGTTGACTATGGCACATATTATCAACCAATCATTTCAATTAAAAGAGCATATTACAACCCCGCTTATGACAGATAATGAAAGTAATTTCCGCTTATTTTTAGGTGATATAGGTATGTTCTCTTACCAAAGTGGAATCAATGCAGCGTCTTTTGTATCCAACGAAAGAGATACTACCCTATCAGGAATCTTTTTTGAAAATTTCGTAGCAAACGAGCTTGTTGCAAAAGACCATAAGCTATTTTACTGGAAAGGGAAATCCTCGGCAGAGCTTGAATTTATTGTAGAATCGGATAATAAGTTGTACCCAATAGACGTAAAAAAAGGCAGAGGCACACTTAATTCTCTTGATAAGTTTTCAAACCATAATAAATTTGAGTATGCAATAAAAGTATCAAAAAATAACTATGGTTATAGCAGAGAACAAAAACTTTTGACCGTACCGTTTTACTTCTTCCCGTTTGTTGCAAAAGACCTCGCATACGGAAATATGGAAATTTAATTGCATAAAAATCCCACAAGGATCTAAGTGCTCCTTGTGGGATTTCTTACTGTCAACACACTTCGGTGTGTGGCATTTTGATTAAAAGCAGAATTTTGTCTCATTCGTTTTCGCTTATTATTCTGCTCCCAAATTTTGATTGTCTATTTGTGAACTAATTATATAAATCAAAATCCTTTTTAATCTTTGACAAACCTCTTTTTATAGAATCTCACACTGAACTCTATAATTATTTTCATTACATACTTATTACCTTAATCATACTGTTAAGCTGTTTTCACCGGTAGTCCATTGAAGATTCTACATCTTCCACTTTAATTAAAAGTATAAAAATATTCATATTCAGGGATATTTTTATATGTTTTATATTGTTGTATAATAGATAAAATATCAACTATTTTAAATTACCTATCAATTACCGGATTCACATTTTACTTTTAGTCAGAAAAAAGTTATTAATTCTTCTATTACAAGCATATTAAATTATTTTTTGATATATAACGAATCATCCTTTTCAATAATCTTAAAAAGGTGTGGTCTCTCGCAAGGAGTATTGTTCGGCATATGCTGAATAAACATAATATCATCATTATATGTTCTAAAAATCATACCATGACCGCCGTCGTTATCAAAAAGCAGTCTTTCGTCATGAATCCAGTTACCCAAAATACTTCCGTTATCCGAGTATGAAAGTGATTCACAATAGTTCTTATTTGAAAAGCTTGACCAAATCATAATAAGTCTTCCATTTTGAGTGCGATACATAAATGGTCCATCCGTTACATATTTGCCTGGAGCAAGACCATCACTCCACTTTGGCTCAGATGCCCTGAACAACACTTTTGGCTCAGACGCTGCTTTTTTCAAATCCTTTGTAAGCTCTATCACACACATTTCCCCATCTTCAACCTGCTCCCATTCATGACAAAACACCATATACGGAACTCCATCTTCAATATATAAAGTTCCGTCAAGGCATCCCCACTCAGTAGGAGTAACCGGTCCCTCACTATGCACGAGAAATGGTCCCATAGGAGATGTTGACTTTAAAATCTGTGTTCCTCTATGTCTGTCCTCACTATTAAAGCTTACTAACATATAATATTCGTCATTGTATTTATGAACTTCAGGAGCCCAGAAATGCCTGTCTGACCAGAAATCTTCAGGACGCGTAAAAACCTCAAAAGGCTCTGACCAGTTTTCAAGGTCAGAGCTTACATATACATCCAGTCCTGTACACTTACCCCATGTTTCACTTGCTCTTGACCCATATAAATAATATTTGCCACCGTCTGCCATAATAAACGGATCTCTTATATGTATATCACAAAATTTCATATTGTATCTCCTCCAATTATTTATTGTTACTTGATTTTTACTATCTTAAAGCTTATATTTCATGCCAAGCATTTTGTATTTACTACCTGCCATAGCATTGTATTGTAAATACTCAGTTTTATGACCGTTTGTTATTTCTGATATCGCTTTGATATTTTCCTCTGTATCAGTAATTCCCGGTATCATCGGAACTCTGAACACAAATTCTTTCCCGCTTTTTTTGAGCCATTCAATATTATTTATTATCTTCCTATTGCTAACACCTGTGTATTTAATATGCTCATTTTCATCTGCGAGCTTAATATCCTGCATAACATAGTCAAACTTAGATATAACCCTCTTATATGTTTCCTCATCAGTATATCCACTTGTTTGGATTGCAGTATGAATTCCATCAAGCTTATCAAGCAAATCACAGACAAAATCAGACTGCATCATAGGTTCTCCTCCCGATATTGTTATTCCACCTTTTGTAAACTCAAACATCGCCTTGTCCCTATTAAGCTTTTCGGCAAGAAGCTTACTGTCGATTTCCTCACCACTTACAGTAAGGCATCCGTTCGGACAAGAGTGAATACACACACCAAAAGGCTCACATTCAGGGTGATTACACCCTTTTTCGCATATCTTACATCCAACACACAGATTATGTTTTTTCATAATCTGCGGATTCTTTATAAGCCCTTCTGGGTTATGACACCACTTACACCTTAATGGACAACCTTTTAGAAAAACCGTTGTTCTTCCTCCAGGTCCATCGTGTATTGAAAATTCTTTTATATCAAATATTGTACCTTTCATATTACACCTGATACTGCTGACGCATCATTACATGGTCCTGATATTCCTTATCAAGCTCAACGAAGTATGCACTCCATCCCCATATTCTCACAACTAACTGTCTGTGGTTTTCAGGGTGAGCCTGAGCATCCTTCATAAGCTCTGTATTTACGGCATTTAGCTGAAGTTGATGGCCGCCCATATCCACATATGCCTTAACAAGTGTTGCCACCTTATTGATTGAATCATCGTCCTCAAACATTGAGCTTGCAAATTCAAGTGTCAAAGGTCCGCCGTTTATCGCTCCCGAAAAATCAGGTTTTGTAAACGATTTTATAACCGAGAACGGTCCTTTAATTTTTGCAAAAAGACTCGCAGAGAAGTTTGTTCCGAATGCCTCTCCCTTTCTTCTGCCGTCAGGTGATGCTCCGATTTCGTCTGCGTGCCACAAATAGTACATAGCACTTCCCGTTCCTGCTCTGAAAATTCCTCCACGGCAGTTTGTTCTGCCCTTTAGGCTATCGGAGAATGCCTTCAAAAGCATTACCGCTTTTTCGTCTGCTCCGTCATCATCGTTGCCCATTTTGGGTGCTTCATAGCGAAGAAGCGGAAGTATTTCACTATGCTTTTCAAAGTCAGAGTCAACTGCTTCTATCAAATCCCGCTTTGATATTGTTTTGTCGTTATACACATACTTTTCGATAGCCGCAAGAGAATCCGCTCCTGTGGCAATCCCTGTTCCGTGAATACCAAAATTATTGTATTTTCCGCCTTCATAAATGTTACAGTCCATCATAACATTCATAAACGGTGACGGCACAAACCACAAATCCTTTATGGAACTGCAAATAATATCTGCCTCTATATTTATTTCCTTCTTCACGCAATCAATAAATTCCTCAAAGGTATCACAATTTACCAAATCATTATGTAAGCACTTGTCAACCACTTTCGGGAAGGACAATGCACCGATATTTGCAACATCTGCTCCAACCTTCGGAATGATAAACTCCCAACAAGCGGCAATAGCATAATTTCTTGCATCTTCAAGGTCATAGCCAAGCTTTAAAAGTCCGTCAACTACCACATCGTCATTTGAATACTGCGGGAATCCCAGACCTGCCTTGGTAAGTCTTGTGCCAAGCTCATACACTTCAAGCGGTGTGTTTTTATTAACTCTTAAATTGATTTTCGGATCAATCATCAAAAGGTTTTCACTTGCCTTTAAGCATAGTTTAGAAAGAAGATTAAACACTTCATTTCCGTTTTCGTCCATACCTCCCAGGACCATACTCTGACCATTATCACCCTGCTGAACACCAACATAAAGGTCGCTGTCTTTGTTAAATGATAAGAAGAAATCCTCCAAAAGCTCAAGTGCAGTTTCTTCTGTGTAAATGCCCTTGTCCATATCCGCTTTCAGGTACGGATACATATATTTGTCAAATCTACCGCAAGTATTATGGTAGTTGCCCTCAAGCCACAAGGAAAAATGAATTATTCTAAAAAACTGCAAAGCTTCTCTGAAATTTGTTGCACCGTATCTCGGCACACGTTCCAAAACTGATGCGATGTCGTCTCTGCCCTGCTTTTTTGCCTCTTCCTTGTATCTGTCTGAAAGATTTAAAATGGCATCTATGCAACGCTTGCCGTACTCGTCAGCTGTTTCATATTTTGCTAAAAGTCCCTCTTTTATAGTATCCTCAAAATTTGGTGATAAATTTGACAAATACCCCAGCTCGTGAATATGATACTTTGATTTTATATTCGCCCATTCTTCTTCGGTAAAGATATCAGGAATATTACTCGTAGTTCTTAAAAAACAAATCTGCTCATTCTCAAGGATTACAGGAGCTTCAGATTTGCACATTTCTTCAAATCTGTATGTCATTCTTTCGATTGGTGTCATATCCTGATAAAAGGTTATTTCGATTTCTTTTCTGTATTTGTGATGGTCTTTGTTTAAGATATATTCATATAAATTTTTATCCATATAATCAAACCCCTTTCTTATTGACATTATATATTATACCTACGCTATGGCAAAATCAAGAATTGATTTTTTAAGTTGTGCATTTTTAATAAGGTGTATGTCTCCTTTTATAAGTTCACCAACAATATGCTCACCGTCTGCCGCATCAAGATAAATTCTGCGTATTTCATTTTCAAATAAACTCTCACTATACGACTGTTATTTCTGTTACATGACCTGCATAGTCGTTATAAACCAGCCCTTCCATAACATACTGCGGGATTTGTGTTTTTATTATATTTCCGCTTTCGTCGATATATGATCCGTTTACTTCAGTATAATATCCACTATGGACATGACCGCAGAAAAAGCCTTTGATTACATCTGCATTTCCGATCAGAAGCTCATACATCTTCTGAGTTGCCTCGTCATCCTTTTCAGAAATTCCTATTGCCTTATCATAGAAATTTTCATTTTCTCGGTCACATACGATGAGTGCATCCATACATGAATCTTCAAGCTTACCTGTCGAAATCGGCTCGTGCTGAAATACAAGAATTATATAATCATTTTCCCGTGCTTTTTTAATATCGTTTTCCATTTTTTCAATCTGGCAATCCCAATATTTATGGCAACTATTATCAAGCTGTACTACCATAACCTTTTCCTTTATGAGCTTAGAAAAATAGTATATATCATGTCGCCAATATTTTCTGACTACATCCCGTCTTTCATCAAGAGAATCCTTATTAGGAACGCCTGTTTGCATCTGTCTGGTAAGCTCATGTCCACCAATTGCACAAATCACCTCGGAATCAACATTCCATATATACTTATCCATAAGCTCCATTGCACCGAAGCACAAATAGTCCAAAATATCTCCACAGATTACAGTCTGGTCAAAATCCTTTGCATGTGCCATCGCTTTTCTTGCCGCCCTTACCGACGCACCTCCCGCGTTCCAATGTCTGTGCTGAACTGTCAGCATTATCTCGTCATTGTCAATATCATCTTCATTTGTATAGTTAAAATGAACATCGGCAAAGCTTAAAATCTTCACAGGCTCTGTTCCGCTTTTTTTACTCTTAAAGCTTGCCTCTCTTATGTACATTCCTTTTTCATTTTTATATATCCATCTGTGTGGTTCCTCGGGAGTTCCGCACACGTTTTCGAAAAATTTTGTCTTTAACATTTTTTCTCCTTACCGATTTTCCAAAAAATCAACAGCCGAAAGATAAACGCCTGCAGTCCAGCCCATCATATCAGGCAGTTTTCCTCTTGCGGAAATTTCCTGTTCGGTATCGTTCGTGCCATTTTCCACATTATACTTTTCCCAAAGATTTTCCGTCTTCTTAAATGACCTTTCGACCACGTCAATATATTTTCTTGCAATTTCCTTTGCAAGCTCGGTGTAGCCGTAATTATTAAAAGCCTTCATTGCGATTAGCTGATGTGGAGGCCAGCCATTCGGATAATTCCACTGATACGCACCGCTATAATTATTTTTCTCACAGGCATAAACACCGAAATCACCTGTCAATCGGTCAATATTATCAAGGACAATTTCAGCATAACTCTGATCCATAACCTTCATATAAAGCGGATATATAGACGCAACTGAAAAAACTGAGCTATGCTTTCCTGTAACAAAATTATAATCCATCAGCAAGCCATCCTCTGCCGTCATATATTTTATCATAAGCTGCTTTCTTTCCGCTGCCCTATCATCCCATATCTTGGCATCCTCACCCAATTCTCTTGCAAAATAAGCCATATTCTTTTCAAATCCATACATAAGCGAATTAAGGTCAACTGATGCATAATTCTGTGCACCATCCAACCACCTGGGACTCATATCCCAACCGCTTTCACATATTGCAATTGCATGATATGCAATTTTCTCAATCTCGTTTTCGGAATAGTCATATCCGGTACGCCTTTTATACATTTCAGCCACATCCCTACTTCTCTGCATACTCATAGCATTGCTGCCGTATGCATTAAGTCCAATCGGGGTTATTCTTTGTGTCATAAAAAACTCATATTCCTTTTTCAAAACGTTGAACGCAGAAGAAAGCCATACTTCATCTTTAAAATACTCATATATTTCCCTCACCATCTCCGACAAAAACGGAGGCTGAGAATTAGTTTCCACATGACACCTCTTATTGCTATTAGGCATAAATCCCAGCTTGTTCACCAGATAAAGAATAGCATCAACGTTGTTTTTAGCCTGCAATTGCCTTCCGGCAAGCATCAAGCCAACATTTGTAAAATAAGTATCCCAATAATAAACAGCATCAAAGCAGCCACTATTTGGAGTGCTGTATGGATAAGGAACGCCAATCATATCCTCCCTGTCTGTTCTTGATTCACTTATGCATCTGTCCCAATTTTTTTCTATAAAATTCATAACACTTTTTCTCATTTTGATATACCTCTTTTCTCCAAAAATACACATCTATTTCCTGCCTTGACCTCAAGCTTCACTTCATCAGGTACCGATACATAAATTTCCTTTTCATTATACTTAACGCTGATTTCACCCTTAACCGTAGTGATATATCCTGCTGCAGACGGAATTTGCTCCATACATTTTGGCTCTACAATAACGCTTTCATAAGCAGCCGTGTCCTCCTGCTGCCTGATACCGAGGATATATTCCGGCAGACAGTCTGAGACGGCACCAAACATTGGATGACACTGCGACCGTACACCATTCCAATTTTCCAAAATAGTTGTCGCCCCTGTATTTTTCTGATTATAAAAGGATACCACATCCTTTGAAGTCAGAAGCGAACGTGCAACATCTGCAAAGCCCTTTTCAAACAAAAGGTGCGTCACGATATATGTACCGAAAATGCCTGTATCATAATGTCCGATTTTTCTGTAATGCTCAACCATATTTGAAAGTGTACGTTGGTCTCCGATACCTAAATCAACGGCAAAAACATTACCTCCCTGAAGATTTTCGCAAAAATTCCCTGTTTCATTATCAAAATAATTCCGTACAAGTGCCGCCTTTTTTCTTTCAATTCTTTCATTCAAATATCCCGTCTGCTCACCGATTATTTCTTCAATTTTCAAAACAATCTGCATTGCCTTAATGTAAAAATATGTATTAACATATGCAGGTGGTATTTTAATACCGTCCTTTTCATTCAAAATAAGCTGTTCCGGCACACACCAATCACCCAGGCACCAGCAGCCTTCAATATCTGATGTAACAAGCTCATTTTCACTATGTGCCTCCATAAAATCGAAGTAGCGAAGCATTTGCGGATAAAGCTCCTTTAATATGGAAACATCCTTATACTGTCTGTAATATTCAAAAGGCACGAAAACGATTGCACCGCCCCAACCTCCCGGTCCGCCTCCGGCAGTCAAAAACGGAGCTGTATATTGGACATGCCCTGTTTTCCTGTCTTGACAATCCGAAATGTCATAAATCCATTTTTTGTAGAACTTCTGTGCATCAAGCAGAGTCATAGCCGCCTTACAGGTAAGCTGTCCGTCGCCTGTATAGCCCTTCCTTTCAATATGCGGACAGTCCGAAGGTATGCCGCAATGCATATTTGCAAGCTGTGTTCTTATATATGCATCATATAACCAGTTCAGTATTTCATCATCGCATGAAAAAGCCGAGCTTACCGCTATATCGCTGTGAATAACCACACAGTCAACAGGCTCTACCTCGCCTCTTACCTCAAAATACCTAAAGCACATCCACGTAAACCGCGAATGAACAAGGCGTTGTTTTCCGTCTGTCATAATATCGGTATGCTGCAAATAAATATTATCCTCATTAAGCCTACCATCCTCATTCAAAAGCTCACAGTAACGGATATTAATTTCACCTTTATACCCCTCTTTTACTGCGAAAATCGGATAGCCGGACATAATCTCGCCCACATCATAAATCCTTACGCCGTCCTTTTCGGTCACAAGAGTGCATTTATTATGTCTGATTACTCTGTCTGCGGGGCAATCCTGCACAAAAAGTCTTGTATCGGGAGTTTCTTCAACGAATACCGGCTGCCACTTAGAAGTATCAAAGCCTGCCATAGTCCAATTATCGTCATATGCGGTAAAATCAATAGTTTCACCGTTTAAAATATCGCATTTTTTTACAAAACCCTCTCTTCTTTTCATATCCTCATCTGAAACAATATATTCCTTTGTTCCATCCTTATGAAGAGCCTCAATGCAGAATGCCATTTTAACATAACCATAGCCGCATTTATCGTGAGGTCTTTCGTATCTTCCCGGTGCAAGAATAAATCCTATAGTATTTATTCCGTCTGAAAGCAGATGCGTAATATCATAAACAGGGCAATAAAGACGGTATGCAAGCTCTTCCTCAAACATATGCCCGCAATAGTCAATCGGCGGCCTTTTGTGGAAATCTGTATACAGCGGCAAAAACATATCCTCGCTTATACTTTTTCCGTTTATGTACCCCTCAAAAAATCCCAGTACCGCAATAGTGATTGTTGCTTTTTCTATATCATGTAATTCAAATTCCTTACGCAAAAGCGGAGAACAATATTCCTTATTTGCCGATACCCATTTTGCATTTTGTAAATTTGCATTTTGCATTAAAGTCTCCTCCCCCAATATACTTAAATCAGTGCTTCAACAAAGCAAGCCTTCACAGCCCCCGAATATTAAAGCACTGTTTTAAATACATTGTATAAGCATGGGAGCAAAATGCTCCCATACCTAAATTATTCTGTTACCTTTTCAGCCTTAAACTGCTTCACTTCATTTCTTGTTGCTACAGTAACTGTATATTCTTCAGCTGCAAAGTATGGTTTAATGGACTCTGTACCACCAAGCATTAAAATCTTAGCAGTATATGTTCCGTCCTCATAATCTGCAACATCAATTTCTGCTGTGGTAAGCTCTGTAACCATTTCATTATTCAAAATCCATGTTGAGGCACCCATATACGGAATCCATGTCTCACTGATTGGAGTAAAGTCCATTTCATAAGTAATGTCTCCTGACATAGCTGTTTCTATCAGCTTGCCGTCCTTATACATAGCAAGCATAAGCTTCGGATTTGCTCTGTCCTCAGTATATGTCATCGATGCTGTCATTGTAGTTTTATCAACCGCGTTAATTTCAGGAGCTTCAAAAGCTGTATCGCTTTCATAGTTCACAGCATCCTCATAGGTCTCAAACAATGCAATATAATCTACAAGCAAAGTTGTACCATACGATCCATTTCCACTCTCATTAACACAGCAGTTAAAGCGTACTCTTGAATCACTATTTGCCGTCTTTGAAAGGTCAGAAATATCCACAACATCTGTAAACCATCTTCTGTCTGAAATTCTTCCATTCATAATCTCAAGACCCATATGCTGTCTTATAAATTTACCACGACCGTCTGTTTCAGTTAATGAAATAGCATTAGAATAGTCATTAGTAGCAGAGGCTGTACCATCTATATATTTATATCTTAGCTTAGCATATTTATATTTTCCGATTTCCGGAACCTCTTCATCAATTACAAAGCCATTTCCATGACCATATGCAACCCTGATATTAAGTGCCTTTTCATTTGAATCAAAGGACGGCTGCGGATCAAACGTTCCTTCTACATCATACGCATACTGCTTGAGTGTTGTTGTTGCAACCTTTGCTGCTGTATCGAACTTAAATATGTATGCACCCTCAGGAGCAGTATCTTCTGCATCGTAATTAGTAAACTTAACTACATATGTAAGCTCTTCGCCTAATACATTTGTTACATTGTAGGTAATATTATCAACATAGTTGATTTCACTTGTAGTTGTAATTGTTGCAAGTGGGTCAGAGGTAATAACAGGTGCTGCACCTGCGAATACGTCTGCTGTTTGTCCACCCATGTCAAAGGTAATTGTGTGTGCAATATTGTCTACTTCACCCGGAATACCATTTATGCTGTAGCCCTTGATTGACAGGTCATATGCATTTGCATCTGCCTCAGTTTCAAAGAATGCTATATATTTGGTGTAGTTATCTGAGGTTACAGCACTAGGTTCATTATCAAAACCTACAATCCACTGGTCAAAGGTTTTCCAATTAGATGTTTCTCCTTCAATGTCCATTACCGTTTTTTCCCAAACCGGATTTTCTGTATATTTCGCTTCAAATGTATTCTGAAAATCTGTGTGTATTGTCCAGTGTATACTATCTGTACCAGCGTATAGTACATGCTTTTGAAGAATAGCTGCATAATTATATTTTGATCTGTCAATTGCACTTGTCGGTTTATATGTTAAAGGTGTACGCTTTGCTCCAATGTTTTTTGAAAGTACTGCATCTACATTTGCATCATACTGCAAATCTGCAATCCTCCACGCATCATTAACAAGACCACCTTGTAATGATAGATCATGTCCCGATTTTGTACTTTCAGCTGTCGGGTACATAGCATAAACGTCACCATGTGTCGTTGCTTCTGCTGCATTTACACAAACCAGCTGTGATGCCGATATCGCCAGAGCAATAATTGTTGACAACACTTTGTTTAATTTTTTCATTTTTATTCCTCCTTATTTTTATACCGTTTTACGGTATTAATAACAGTTTTTAATGTCTATCTAAACTGTAATATATTACTCCACCTCATATGGAGGTGCAAATTTGTAAAGTCCGTAGTTTGGCATTCCTGCATATACATATCCCGTTTCAGGGTGAACAAACATTGCCCATGTATAATAATTCCCTACCAATGGTCCGGTTTTTACTATTGAGTCTCTTGTATCTGCCGAGGATATTGTTTGCCAGGTTTTTCCTCCGTCACAGCTACGGAAAATCGACCTTGTCATATCATAAGTCGAAAATCCGCCATGAGTTCCGTTCGGCACTCCGCCTGTATAGATAATTTCCGGATACCTCGGATCTACCGCAAGGCTCGTGCGCCACTTATCCTTCATAATATCGCAGTTTAGCTTCGTTATTACTCCATCCTTATATTTACTTATGGTATCAGCCTGTGTGAAATATAAAATATCGTTTACGCCGTCATAAGCAAGAAGATTTATTCCCGATACACTTGACTTATTATAAATCAGTGGTCTATCAAAAAGCTTCTCCCATGTTGCCCCGGTATCAACGGATTTATACACCGCACCATAGCCTTTACCGATAGCAAATAGCTCATTGCCATAAGGATTATAGGTCGCTACACACATAATTTCATCAGGAAGAGCCTCCCATGTATAGCCGCCATCTGCACTTCTCAGATTTCCGGCAAAATACACATCAGGATTTACCTGTGATTGGAAGCAATAATTATTCCTTGCACCACATGTAACCGTTCCGACTTCCGTAAAGGTTTCACCGCCATCATGTGTTACTATAAGTGCACTTTCCGGCGACTCCCATGTACCAGTAGTGCAAAAGAAAAATGTATTTTCATCTACAATATAGCCGCCGTAATTATGACCCTTTATCAGGCTGTTATCCAGATACAGCGTTTTAAAGGTTTTTCCTCCGTCTATGGTATATGCACCACGATTATCCTGTGCCGGTATTAAAAACCTATCCGGATTATACACATTCAGTATAAATGGTGAATTAATGCATG
The DNA here is from genome assembly GCA_017621875.1 of Clostridia bacterium. Classification (GTDB taxonomy): domain Bacteria; phylum Bacillota; class Clostridia; order UBA1381; family UBA1381; genus UBA1738. The sequence goes on along the minus strand of JAGASE010000001.1, from coordinate 59,160 downwards.
TTCCGCAGTTTCCATTGTTGTTCCAGCGGAAGGTCTTTCCCCCGTCCCAGCTAAGCTCTACCCAGTCTGAATTTGTCCAGACCTTATTCGGGTTTACCGGGTCCCATGCAGTAATTTTCCATCTTGGCTGATGATTATAAAAATCATACGAAGTATCATATCCGGTTCTTGTCCATGTAGCACCACCATCATGAGAATAGTATGAACCTATACTCATTATATGGCCTCCGAATTGATATGGGTCATACGAAATCATCATATAATTCGGGTTAGCATTGGACACCTTGAGGTTGGTAGTTCCCCTCTCATAGCTTTGATAGCGTGGGAAGGTACTGTTTTCAACCCTTGTAAATGTTTCGCCGCAGTCTGTTGAAATAAGTACGCCCAGGTCGTCATTTATATACACATTTTCAGGCTTTGATAAAATTGTAGTTACACTTCCTACATTTCCGTCAATAACCTTTTCCCATGTATCACCCTTGTCGCGACTTCGGTAAAGACCGTCAGCACTTGCGGCAAATACAGAGCCGTCCTTAGGACATACCGCCGGCGGTGATGCTCCAAGAGCTTCATTAACAAGCTCCCAGCTATAACCTCCGTCAGTTGAACGGTAAAATCCGGGGCCCTCATTATATCCCTTCTGCATTTGGAGTTTTATGGCGTCTCCGAACTTATCATCGGAAATTTCACTTTGACAGGTGGTAAAATAGCAAATACTGCTACCACCGATTTTTACATCGTATGAGGTAGGGTCCCACGCAAATGCAACTCGCCAGCCTTCCTCCTTTTCGCAATAGGATAATGTTTGTTCAAAGGAATACCCCATATCCTCTGAAATATAGATACCGGTACCGCTGTAAACTGATGCCAGCTCTTGTGCCGGTACACCGCTGTAGGTATAGCCTACAACTCTTTTGGAGTTGTTTGGATCTATCTCTCCATTACTCAGTGAGCCCGCATTGACATTTCTGCCGCCGCGTTCCCATGTTTCTCCCCCGTCACTACTAATGAAAATCTGTCCCGCGTCAGAAAAGGACATTACGATTTCACCTGTTGTGTCGGTTGTAACATAGAGAATGGCTTGTCCGCCTTCTCCGCCTTCAACACCTTTATTTCTTAGGATATTCGATACAACCGGTACTTCTTGCCATTCATTTGCCCTGCTGTTATCCAAATCATACTCGGTGCTGCGTGCAGTAACAAGCTCCGAAGCCGACTCATAGTATGGGTAGATTGAGCCGTCACTTTGCCATACAAAAGCTTTTGCCTGATATTCGCCATCTTCAAGTGTCAAGGAGTTTTGTGTGAGACTCATCTTGCCTTCAAAAACGGTATCCGTTCCCTCTACGGAAACCAGCTTACCATCCTTGTAAATTGCAAGCATGAGCTTTGGGGAATGTGCCGTTCCCTGATAATTCATTTTCGCTGTGATTGCATTTCCGTTCTGCATAATGCTAACATACGAAAAATCTTCCTCAAAGCCGGCTGCCTCCTCATACGTTTTAAAGAGTGCGACATACTTGATTGTGCAGTCTAAAAGCGAGCCATTTCCTACAGAAGTATTCGCCAGATATAGCCTAAGTCCGCCTTCTTCTGCTGCAGTGCCTGTCAGTGCACTTATATCGGTAATTTCGGAAAGCCACCTATTAAGTCCATAGCTCCATTCATATCCATCATTGAATAAAGCAATATTCTCGCTGTAGCCACCAAAACCGATACCACTTTTAACAAACCAGTCTGTACTACTTAATGTGTTATATTTATACCTTACTCTGGCATATTTATATTCACTAAGTCCCGGAATGGTCTTTTGCATACGAAGATTTATTCTTTGTGCCCAGCCAACCGTAAGGTTTAAAGCCTTTTCATCTTCGTCAAATACCGCCTGACCGTCCCAACTCAAATTATAGTTGTAAATGGACAGCCCTGCATCCTCTACCGCCTCCACAGAATCAAACGGAATTACATATGCTCCCTCCGTCTTTTTCGCAGCATAGCCGTAGTCAAATGTTACTGTATATGTGATTTCTTCGCCTAATACATTTGTAACCTTATAAATTATGTCATCAACATAGTTGATTTCACTCATACACTGCACTTTAGCAAGCGGGTCCTTTGTTATCACAGGCTCCGCATTGCCAAAAATACTTTTACTCTTTCCCTGAACATTAAATGTGATGCGATGTGCTACATTATCAATATCTGCATCAATGCCGTTTATAGAAAACCTTTTAATTGAAAGGTCATACGAGATAGCATCATCTTTATTTTCAAAAAATGTGATATATTTTAAGTAGCTTTCTGTATGCGTTCTTCCCTCAGGCTCTACCTCAGGCTTAGGGAAATTGCTGTTCCATACATAAAAATGCTCTATTTCTGAAAATTCCTCATCATATGTGTTAAGGCTCACTATCTGCGAAGACCATTTTTCCTTATCAATTCCCTGAACAACCTTAGTTGGATAAAGCTGCCAGCCGGATTCACTGTATTTAGGGTATAGCGTCCATCCCAGATGCGTTGTATTTATATCGCCATATTTAAATAGCAGCTTTGCATATTTATAGCTCTTGCTAACTGGCGTATTTAGCACATATCGTACTCTTGCATCCTTGGTATATGCACTCGTAACTACCTTTATTGAATCTGTTGATGCATCATAGCTTGGCACGCCCGAGGACTGCTTACCAACCGGAAAGGCTGAGCCATGCATAGTGTTTTCAGAAATTGGATAAACCTCGTAATAGCCTTCCCTTGCACTTTCTATGTTTTCTGCTATAGCCGGTTGAATAGGTGTTATCATAATGGTTGCCGCCGTTATTATCAACGACAACCATTTTGTATAAAATCTCTTCATTTCATCCTCCTACTTTTCATACGGTGGAGGGAATTTTGCAACTCCCCAGTTCGGCTGGCCTATTACAAAGTATCCGGTTTCCGGATGAACAAAAGCTCCCCAAACAGGAATAATTCCTACACACGGTCCTTCCGGCACAACTGTATCCTCAGTAACGTCCGATGCTATACACTGCCATGTTTCACCATAATCACAGCTTCTTATAATTCCTCTTGTGTATTTGTAGTCATTAAAGCCATCTGCTCCATTCGGCGTTCCGCAAGCATAAATCACATTTGGATGAGTTGGGTCAACATTAAGAGTAGTTACCCATTTATTTTTTATCAAGTCGCAATTCAGCTTTGTAATCGTTCCATTCTGATATTTGCTGATAGAATCTGCCTGTGCAAAATACAAAATATCATTTTCATGGTCATATGTTGCCACAAGAAGCTCATTCAGATTTGTCGGACCGTCATAGTCCGGTGCATCAAACAGCTTATCCCAGGTTGCTCCTGTGTCGGTTGAAATATACATTACATCCTGACTGAATGCAAAGAGCTCCGGACCCTCCGGATTAAAGGCAGCCACATGTTTTATATCAAACGGCATCTTCTGCCAGTTCTTGCCGCCATCATCACTTCTTAGGTCTGTTGCAAATAATACATTAGGGTCAACAGGAGACTGGAAGCAGTTTTGTGTTCTGAATCCGTTTGTTTCTCCCTTAAATTCCCATGTTTTTCCGGCATCAAAGGTCATAATAAGATTTTGCTTCTTAGCTTCCCATGAGCCTGTACAACACAAAAACCATGTATTTTCATCTACAGCATAGCCGCCATATGTGTGTCCTCCGTGAACCTCCTTTGCATCCCAGCCAGGAGTTCCATGAATTTGTATAAATGTATCACCGTTATCAAAGGTAACAGCTCCACCGTAATCCTGTGCAGTAACCATCCATATATTTGGATTGTATACGTTTGGAATAATTGGTGCCTGTACACAGGTTGAGCCTTGCCCATTTGCATCCCATTTAAAGGTTCTACCACCATCAGAGCTGGATTCTACCCAGTCACTAAACGCCCATACCTTGTTTTCGTCAGTTGGATGCCATGCTGCAACAGACCAACGCGGTTGATGACTGTAAAAATCCAGTGATTCATCATATTCATCCGCAAACCAGCTTGCACCGCCATCATGCGAGAAATAGAGTCCTACGCTATTGATAGTACTTGGGTTATATGCAACTGCCATCCTGTCCGGATTTGCCGGAGACACCTTTATACAGTCAGTATTAGCGTTAGGATATGATCCGCTTGTAATTCGGTTAAACTTTTCGCCTCCATCAGTGGAAACTAAAAGTCCCTTTTCGTCACATACATAAACATTTTCCGGATAAGTGAATATTGTTGTTACTCCTCCGGTCTTTACATCCGAAATCTTTTCCCATGTTTCGCCCTTATCACGGCTACGGAAAAGACCATCAACATCAGCAATGAATACATATCCATTTGCAGGACACACCGCCGGTGCAGCACCGCCAAATTTATCATTTATAAGCTCCCATGTGTATCCGCCGTCCATAGAACGGTACAATCCTGGTCCCTGGTTAAAGCCTCTTTCCACATAAGTCGCATTAGCATTTATATATTTTGGATCCGTAAGTTGCTTTACATTTGTCGTGAAATAGCATATGCTGCTTCCGTCTATTTTTGCATCGTATGAGGTGGCATCCCAAGCAAAGGATACACGACGCTTCACTTGTTCATCACAATATGTCATGACCATCTCAAATGATGTTCCCATATCCTCTGAAAGATATATTCCACTACCTGTATAATCAAAAGCTGCCTGACCTGTTCTGAATGGTGTACCGTTTAGGGTGCAACCAATTATTCTATTTGAATTATTTGGGTCAAACTCTCCTGTTGACAGCGTGTGAGCTTCCATATTTTTTCCACCGCGCACCCATGTAGCTCCGCCGTCTTTACTAATAAATATCTGTCCTGCATCGGAAAAGGTTGCGAGATTATTTCCTGTTTTATCTACAGTAATATAAGTTTGATACTGCGCTCCTTCGCCCCCGATATGCCCTGCATCCTTAATTTCCTGATTTCTGAGCATAACCGGTTCCCAAACAGAATTTTTACTGTTAAATGCATCAAATTTTACTCCGTCGACAGCTATAGGTCCTTGCACTGAATCTTCTCCCTCTGATAAGCTTGCTGAGGTTGATGCAAGAATATCGAGATATGCCCAATGCTGCCAAGATACGTCAGAATATGGATTTACCTTTTCCGCAGCAGCAGATATATCCACCATTAAAACTCTGTTTAAAACAGCTGCCATCTGTGCTCGTGTCACAGTTTCTTCCGGCATAAAAGCTCCGTTTTTATCGCCCACCATAATGCCACTGTTCGCTGCAGCACAGATGATATCGTAATTTTCATCAGATATATCTATGTCAGTAAATTGATTTACCTTTGATGGCTTTAAAACCCCTAAATTCCACAGCATTACTGCAAGTGCACGCCGTGTCAGGGGCTTTGTCGGCTCAAAGCTGCCTTCACTTTGAATTATCCCATTATCTGCAAGCTTCTTAATATCTTCATAATACCAGTCACCTTCCTTAACATCGGAAATTAACAACGGTTCTTCAGATACCTCGGCTGTTATTACTCTTGAAATCATTGCACCCGCTTCAGCACGGCTTACGCCGTAATCCGGCCGGAAATATTTATCCGTATAACCCGCCAAATATTCCGAGCCTGATATTGTTATTCCGCTTCCCGAAGCAGTAACAACTGTCCTTTTTGCAGCTATTATATCGTTATCGTCATCATCACCCTCATTGAAGGCTTCAGCCTGCTCACGAGTTTCAAAAAATCCGATATAATCAATATAAATATCTGCATTACTTGTCCAGCTTTCCGAATTATTGACAGGGATAAATGTCATTTCTTTCGGGTTTCTGATATTTTCAAGATATACTATATCAGTATGCCAGCAGTCTAAAGCTTTATCTGAATAATCAAACAGCTGATATTCCTTACCGCTTATTTCCAATATAGAATTAGAGCTTTTATTTACTTCACCGGTGATATAGTATCTGATTTTAACATATACATTTGCCGGTACGCCAAAATCGGTATTAAGAACAACTCCTGACTTTTTTGTAAAATTTGGATTCACCACTGCACAGCCTCTAAAAGCATCCTGCCACAGTGAAATCTCTGCTCCTGTTGTTCTATTTATTTCAGACTGATAGTTATCCGAAAAGCCTATAATTGAGCTTTTTCGTGCATGCACTGCACCCGACAAAAGCATAGTTGTCGCTAAAATTACACTTACTACCTTTTTCAATTTAGCACCTCCGATTATTTGATAATAAACAAGCACAATGCATAGCCCCACTTGGTTACGCAAATTATACGTGTTCTGTCCTTACCATAGCGTTTAAAGTCCTTAACATCTTTCCACGAATTTGTAGCACCGCTCATTCCGCTGACGCTTACTGTCTTTTCCTCAGAATCGAATATATGAACACAGTTATTTGGGAAATGACCTATTCTTTCCATTGTCAGGTCAAGCTGTGCCTCGGTACCTGTAAATGTTGACAAATCCTTTGTCGTAGTTATTGCAAATTCTTCCTCTATGTCATACACGTCCACATATCTTACACCGGGATTTGACAATATATCTCCATACGCTCTAACAGCATTACCCTTTAAAGCCACCTGAGGATTCGGTTCACTTGCATCCCACATAAGACGTATCGCTGTTATTTCAGTTGTATTCTGGTCTCTGTCGTACCATACAACATCACCTACATCGAGTCGGTATCTTCCGTCTTCATTAAAGGAAAGAACTTCCTTCCAATACTTATCTTTTCTTGCAATAGCCTCTACGGACGAACCCTCTCCTGCCAATTTTATTTTAGCTACAGGCTCGTCAAGCTCTTCATCATAAATTTCCTGAATTTCAGCTACCATTGCAACCGTTGTTCCCTTTACAGTATCATCAGATGAAAACGCAGCATCATTATAATATACAAACAAATCACCAATTCTCGTACTTGGTCCATAACTATACATATCAAAGGTTTTATAGCTCTGGTCCATCATAAAAGCATCTCTAACAGTTGAAAAATGTATTGTGTCAGTAGATACGTTTGCACTATCCGTAGGTCTTATAAGCACAGGTACATTTTCTGATTTTGCTGCATAGCGTACTCTCCTGCCAAATGTAGATGATGCTGGTTTATACAAGAAATTTTCCGGATTTGCTTCAAAGGATGCACCACCATATATTATACGGAAGCTGTCCTTCGATTCCTTTGAGCCGGGCCGTCTTTCAAGATATGGTGTCGAATCTACACTCATAGATGCATCATTATATGGAGTATCAATTTCGCAAACTTCTCCCTCCGAATTTAACCGATACCTGATAATTTGCGGTGCAACATCAGCTTCTCCCTTTTTCAGCACATCTAAAATATCATTATATTTTTTACGAGTCCTTCCGTCCATTTTGATCTTTTCAGCACCCAAACGACTCCTGTCCAATTCGTTATCCTGCTTATAAATGTCAAAAACCATTCTTTCTTGATCATCATTATATCGAGCTTTCATAAGAAATCCGAGAAGCAGGTCACTCGTTGTCGCCTCCATATACACAACTCTTCCAAAGTGGTCAAAATATGCCTTTACAGAAGCCCCGATCATCAGTATAGCCGGTTCTACATAAGCATCAAAGTATACTTCATTTATTTCATACAGCGAGCCGTCAAAGACGATTGTGTATTCCATATCCTCTTTTGAAACCGTTCCAATATTTCCGGTTTTAATCGCTGCGGATACTTCAATTGCAGCGTATGCTCCATCCTTACTTACTGCTACTGAAAGAATAGAGTTTTCCCTGATACTGCTTGAATCAACATGTTTACCATTCTGCATAATGTCAACTGTATCTATATCATTAATGTTCACTGAGGCTGCCCCGTTTTTGTCATAGATCACGCCCTCGTTCTCATTGTATCTTACAACAACCTTAGTTTGATAATCATATATAATAACAGTTTCAAACTTACCGTTTTTGTCTGCATCTATGAGCTTTACATTTCCGTTTTGCGGAAGCATATCCTGAGGCAAATAGCTGTCCACGTACTTTCCGTTATAAATCAAGCTATAACCCAAATCAAGGTCTATTGTTTTCTTTTTATCGTCCTCGACATAGGTGTAGCGGTTATTTGAAAAAGAAAGAATTTGATTATCTGCAATTTCTTTTGTATCTGTGCGTTTTTCTTCATCATAAAATGCAATTACAGTATCATAGCCATCAATGTTCTGTACAATATAATTACCCCTGTATCCCAAATAATTATACATATCAATAGCTGTTTCATATTCAACAAAGTCAATAATTACTGTGTTGCGTGATGAACCGACAGTCTCGTAAAGCTTTGTCCTGTCCGTTCCCTGAACTGTTCCCTTGAAAATCTCTGCATCAAACCTATCCTCAATATAGGTTTTATCTGCAATTTCAAACATCTGCGAGCCGGAAGTCAAGGACATTCTTCCTATACCGGTTAAAAGTCCTTTATACATAAGCTCAGCCACTTCTTTATATGTAATTCCGCCATCGTAAGCAAGTGCGCCCTCTACAATATCGATTTCCTTAGCTGCATTGATATAGCCGTTTTTCATCCTTGCAAGTGGCTCATAACCCATTTCAGCAACAACACCCTTTATGAACTGGAATGCTGTTACTTCATCGTTCGGTCTAAATACATCATCAGATGTATTTTCAATATACTTTTGCTCTATTACATAATTTACATATTGTGAATCTTTTTCGTCAATATCAGTAAAGCGAAGCTCAGCATCGCTTACACCGAATGCTGAAAATTTGTATATCATACGGGCAAAGTCAAGTCTTGTTACCCTACTATATGCCGATTTCACATCATTTTCATTGAAAATCCCCAAAGCTGTAAGCGTATCTGCTTCCTTGCCTATTAAGGGAATTTCCACGTCAGCCTGCGTAGTTACCTCCTCAGACTGTTCTACCACATCTTCCGCATAGACAGGTAACATCGATACCAAAAGCTGAGAACAAAGCAATAAAACTATTATCCTTTTTAACATAGTCTACCTCCTTTATTGTGCATTAACTATCTCATATATCCTATTCATAATAACGGCTGTTTCAGCTCTTGTTGCAGACTGTGTAGGTCTGAACTCATTTCCTTCATATCCCGAAAGAATTCCTGCACCAAAAAGTGAATTTACAGCTTCAACAGCATAATCTGCCACAGCATCACTATCTGACGGTACATTATCAGAAACAACCGAAAGCTTATTCTTTAATATCCGGTAACATATCACTGCAATATCCTGACGACTTATATTTTCATTAGGTGCAACTCTGTTTTCGTCCACTCCTGATATGAGTCCATTTTCGTAGGCTGCAGTAATACTGCCGAAATACCAATCGTCTTCAGATAAATCCGAAAATGCACTTTCCTTTGCTACAGCCTCAAGCTTTAATGCCTTAATCGCCATTGTAATAAATTCAGCACGTGTAACGTTCTTTTCCGGAGAGTAGGTAGTTTCTGTCATTCCTGAAATAATACCTGCACTGTACAGATTTTGTATACTTTCCTTAGCCCACTCATAATTATCGCAATCCTCGAACTTGAATCTTTCTGTTACTTCATTATTATCTTCCGGTTCAGGCACACTCTCCGGCTCCTTTGTTTGTGTAACCGGAACTTTTCCAGTTATCATAACACCTCCGCTGCCACCGGACACAGAAGCAGAGCCACCGCCACCTGTATAACGGTCATTTTTCGCTTGTTCAGCATCCTTCTGCTGCGTTGCATACATAATAAAGAGATTTTTATAATCTGCACTTCCTTCTTCAATAGCATTTACTACATTACCAAATACCATCGCCTTATTATTAAAAGCTCCAATATATGCATCATATTCATCTTGAGTAAAGCCGATTCTCTGTAAGTTCAGTTCAAAAATCGCTTTACACTTTTCCCATTCGCTGTTTGTTGTCATAGCTACAGAAAGTGCCTTTTCCTTAAAAGTTTCATTAAAGGCTGCATAACCTTCCTCTCCACGTGCAAAATTAAGCACTGAAAACTTATTTTCATCACTTAAATATTCTTTCCAAGTTTCATATTCATTTGACATGTAAATAGGAAGATTTCGTTCACTTATTACGTCATTAAAGCCTTCTACAGTCGCTCCGTATGTCATCAGCTTTGAATAATTCACACATTCTCTTAAAATAGCAACCAGGTTATCCTCTGTAAAACTTCCTGCGCTATTGATTATTCCCTTATATAGGTATCCGAGCTCTTCTTCATTCATATTTTCAATTTCAGAGCTTGTAGCATATAAAATGCTTTTGTTTTCTTCAAAAACAGTAGCTATTGTTTCTGCATTAGCAGAATTCAGGTCGTTAATACAGTTCTCCATAGTACCCTCCGGCAAGGACATATCTGAAGTCCGTACCGTCATGGTATATACAATCTCTTTTCCTGATATATCCGTAATAACAATTTCAACAGGATTTGAAAAATCAGCATCCTCCGGAATTACTGCTTTTGCACCCTTAATCAAACTAATAACAGGTGTTTCTATGGTGCTTCCTGCTAATTGCTCTACGTCAACACTAATTGTGTGTGCAAGCTTATCAATTACAGCAGCCTGTTTTCCAACAGTAACTCCTAAAATTGAAGAATCATAAGCCTCTGCATCAGCCTCAGTTTCAAAAAGTACAATATATTTCATATCGTGCTTTGCCGAAACCTTTCCTTCTTGTGGACTATTATTCTGATTTGCAACAAAGAACTGTATTTCCTCTGAATCATAAACCTCTAAAATCTCGCTAAGATTAAAGTAATCCACTATCCATTTATTCTCATTTTCCGAAGATAAAAGACGTACATCAGAGTAATTATCCCAACCATCTGTCATTACATTGACAAGGTATGCAACAGAGTCGTTTTCATTCTGGTAAGAAACGTCAGAATATCTGTGCATAATTTTACACCAGTTATATGTTCCCAGCGGAATCGTTTCGTTAAAAACAATAGAGACCTTTTCCTGTTTGGTGTTTACTATGCTTGTCAAAAGCGACTCAGCCTCATTGTTATAAGAAATATTACTGTTTTGCACTAAGCTACCGTTTGTCACAGTTCCATCTTGTGCAGGAATAAACTCAAGATATTTTGCACCCGCACTTGTTCCAAAAGTGCATCCTATAGCCAAAAATAACAGTGTTAGTTTCAATTTTATAGATTTCATATATGTTCCTCCTTTAAGTATAAAGTTTTAACCCTTAACTGCACCTGCGATAAATGCTTCTGTTATATATTTGTTCCCTATTGTGTATACAGCAACAACCGGTATCAATGCTGTAGCAGTAGCGGCAAGAATAAGATTCCACGCAGTTGCTGCCTCACCCTTATTCTTAAATTCCATAATGCCGACAATAAGAGTTTGTTGATCCGGTCTTGTCATTGTGAACAGTGCCGGCATTAAGTAGCTATTCCATGAACCATTAAATGCAAGCATTCCAATAGTAATGAGAATAGGCTTTAGCATCGGTGCAATAATTCTAAATAAAGTTCCCGTAAAGCTACACCCATCAATGCTCGCTGCCTCATCAATTTCTCTTGGTAGACCTTCAATAAATCCCTTTACAAGATACATATTAACTACAGGAATTCCAAAGCACTGCATCACTACAAGTCCAAACAACGAATCATTAAGATGCAATATTGATAAAATATCAAACACCGGATAAATTGTAATAGAGCCTAAAGAAATAAACATAAGTGCTGAAAAAATGGCAAAAATTATTTTTTTTCCAGGGAACTCTCCTCTTGCAAATACATATCCGCAAATCATAGATAAAAAGAGTGTTATGAAAACCGAGGAAGCCGAATACCACAAGCTATTAAACGCCATCGGTCCTACATTAAAGCTTCCTGACCCCATAATTTCTACATAGTTATCAAAGGTTGGATTTTTAGGAAAAACTCTTTCCGGCATAGCCAATATTTCCATATTTGTCTTTAGTGATGCTGCCAAACAGTATATTAACGGAAACACCATAATAACCGTTAAGCAAATCAAAAATATGTATAGCATTATCTTTTTAATATGTTGTTTCATATCAATATACCTCCTTCATCTTTATGCTGACTCTTTGGTATATTAACGCCACCATTGTTGCCAAGATGGAAGTAATTATTGCCGCAGCACATCCGTATCCTACATTCGGTACACCGGTTGCAAAGCCCGGCAGAAAGGCTTTTATCATATATGCTCCCACAGTCAGCGTGCTGCCTCCCGGTGCTCCATTAGTAAATGCTATTATGTATTCTCCGCCCTGTATTGTTCCGTTGATTGCAAGCAGCAGGATAGTTCTAAACACCGGTGCAATCATTGGAATTGTTATTTTAAAAAATTTGACAAATGTATTAGCTCCATCAATCTCCGCCGCTTCATATACATCCTCCGGCACATTAGTAAGTGCTGCTGTAAAATACAATATATTTACACCTATACATGACCATAATGAGCCTGCACATAATGCAATCAATGAGCCGATTGTGCTCCCAAACCAATTAAATGGTTCCTTCAATATACCAAGATTAATCAGCAGCTCATTTATAAATCCGAAATAATCAAACATATTTGTAAAAATAACACCAATTATCGCTGTACTTACAACGTTAGGCATAGTGAATACTGCACGGAAAAACTGACCTGATTTTTTTGATACATTCTTCAGCATTACAGCAAATACCAACGCCATCGGTATTTCAAATGGTAGCTTCATAAACATAATCTTAAACGTAGTGAGCCACGATGCCCAATAAGATTTATCCTTTGTAAATACGTTTATAAAATTTTCTATACCTACAAATCGGGTATTAAACGGATTTTTGTCATAATAGAAAAATGCCTTCAAAAATGCCCATATAATCGGATAAATAGTAAAAACAAAAAAGCCTATCAGTGGCAATGCCAACAATAAATAACACTGTATTGATACTGAACGCTTCAGAGGCATTGTTTTATGCCCCTGAAGCGTCGTTTTCCTTAAAAATAATCCCTTCAACTTATTCACGTCCTCTATCTTCTTGTGTCCCAATCACTAAGTATATACTTTTGTCCCTCATATTCCGGATGTAACTCCTGATATCTGTCAATAGCCTTATTCATCATATCAGCCTTTTCTTTAGCCACCTCATCAATTCGATCATAAGGAATATTTCCGGTCCAGATATCCTCAAGCCATACCTGGTATAATTCTTTCTCACCTGCAACATCAAACAGTCTTGGCATTACGAATACCTGACTTATAGCTTCCATTTCAGCAAAAATCTTCCAATTTTCCATTTCATCAGGAATTTCAATCCCCTCTACAAGCTCAGAATCATATGGAAGTGCTAATCCTTCTTTATACATATTAATAATCATTTCGTCACCGGCAAGCCATTTATAAACCTCCATTAACTTGTCTTCTCCAATTTGTTCCACAGAAGCCTTATTTATAAAGCAGGATGAGCTTATATTCATAAACTGACGATGCTTTACATTTTTGTCTGCTGATGGAAATGGTGCAACACCCCAGTTTATATCAGTCGGAAACTGTTCTGTAAGAACACCATAGTCATAGCTTGCACCCATCTTCATACCAATATTGCCAAGTGCAAATCGTGATCTTGCCGCATCGTTATCAATGCCCTCTGTTCCAGGGAAGCAGCTTCCATTTTCTTTAATTTTTATTATTGCTTTCATAACCTCTGCCTGTCCTGAATAATCAAACCAACCGGTTTTAGGATTATATCCAACAGGGAATCCGTCAGTAGCTGTGGCAACCTTTGTTATATCAAGATCATACCAGCTTGACCATTTTCCCGGATAAATAATTCCATATTCCTTTTTTGAAGGATTAGTGAGCTTTTTAGCGGCCTCAACCATTTCTTCTAAGGTTTCAGGAGCTTTCGCTTCTCCGTTTTCATCCACAATACCGGCAGCCACAAACATATCCTTATTATAAATAAGTCCATGAGTTGTTACACTTACCGGCAGCCTATAGGTTTTTCCCTGAAATCTTTGTGAATCCTCTGTTATGTATTTTTCTCTTGCTGCAATCATTTCAGGTCCGCCCGGCATATCCTCAAGTGCAACAATCTGGTCATTTGCCACAAGCTGTGCCAGATTTCCGCCGCCAAACATATCAGGAGCTTTTCCCGATGAAAGGGCAAGGTCAAGCTTTTCGCCCATATTTCCTTCCTGAACGGTATATTCGATATATATACCCTTTTCCTTACCTGTGGTTTTATTCCATTCATCAACGGCCTTTGTCATAAACGCCTTTGAACCGCCGTCTCCTGTCCAAACCGTAACGGTTGTCATACCATCCTGCATCGCAGTTTTTGTTCCACAACCTGCAAGCGATACCATTAACGCTCCGCAGCATATAGCTGCAATTATTCCCTTTGCTTTCATAATTTTTCTCCTCTCTTTTTTTACATTTCAGTAACATTTTGATAATAAAATTATATCATCTGCACTCCCCCTTCCACAAGTAGAAAAAAATGTCATCCCGTTACGCATTAGGTTGATTTTTTGTCACCTTATCAAAAATGACTTGCAAAGAAAATGAGTTTATTATATAATGAAAATATAAAATAATGGAGGGATATAATTATGTTGATTTCTGCGTTACTGATACTCTTGCTCCCTTTTTTGTTTTTAATTTTTTCATTTGGCAAAAGAAACAATAAACATCTGTTTCTTATTTCTATATACTTTATAAGCTGTTCTGTGCTTTTAGTGGTTTCTACCTTATATACTGCAACTGTTTCAAATTACAATTCCGGTATTGCCCTTGACATGAATCTTCTTTTCTTCTTCAGGCAAAAACCACTTCACGTAGTTACGCTATCACGGCTTTACAATCTATCGGTAGCACTTTTTATGTTATCTGCTACAATCAGTGTTCTCGTTATAAAAAAACGTGCACAATTGCAGCTTGTCTCTCTACTTGCAATAATTACTTTATTCCTGTATCTGAATGACCCAAATACTACATCTGATGTATTTATACTTCAATATACCGGCAATAATAAACCACTGATAAACGTAATATATAATAACTTAGGTACCATAAACAATATTATTGTATGCTTATATCTTGGTTTTCCACTATACTGTATTAATCAGCGTATACGCAATACTAAAATACAATTTATGGTAAAAAACTACCGTATTCTCTCAATTTGCATGCTTATTATCGACATATACTTTATGTTGATATTAAATGTGTTTTTCAAAACCATACGATATAGCAATATCGACCTCGCAAAGCTACCGATAGAGCGAACAGATTCCTATATAGCAACTATTCCTATATTTATTACATTTTTGCTTATATTCAGCGTCATATTTATATTGCTGTACTTTAAACCATTTAATAATCTCATCATCAAGCCACGCTACAGCGTAGCGAACAATATGAAAAATACCAGCAATAACCTTAATATGATTTTACACACATATAAAAATGCTTTTATTACGGTAGACAGAATAGCATCAACTATAAATGACTGTCTTGCCAATGGCAATGATGATACGATAAAATCCTGTACAAAGACTCTTAATATTATTTCTGCTGACCAGCTTGATAAAATTAATAAAACATTGTTTTTAACACGAATAAAGGATTTCACCTCTACAAAAGTAAATATTGCAGATACAGTTAATCTTGCCGTAAATGAATCAAAAATACCTGAAAATATCAAGGTTACAGTAACATCAGAATCCCCTATAATAAATGTTTTAGGAGAACATTTTTATTTAAAAGAGGTTTTCAAAAATCTTATTGAAAATTCAATAACAGCATTAGAACAAACAGATAAGGAAGAAAAGGTTATTGAAATAAAAAGCTATACCGATGATGAATTTGTAATTATTGAAGTTTTCGATAACGGCTGCGGAATATATAATAAATCAAAAAGCGAAATTTTTGACCTGTATTCATCATCAAAGCCAAAAAAAGAATGTGGTGGCATAGGACTGTATTTTGTTCATAATATAATAAGTCTACTAAACGGAGAAATAGAGGTTTCAAGTTCCGTAAATGAATATACATTATTTCTCATTATCCTCCCGAGGTATGATAAATAAAATGGATTGGAGCGAATTTATTCATGGAAAAAATTAGATGGGCAATATGTGATGACATTAATTTTATATGCGAAAGCTTTGAGCTTGCATTAAAAAAATATTCTATCCTTGAATATGTTGGTGCAGCCTATAACTCAGATGAATGTGAAGTTCTTTGCCTTAATAAAAAACCAGATATTTTACTTCTAGACATTCAAATGGAAAAAGAATACTCCGGTATTACCGCAATTTCCAAAATAAAAAAGGTGTCTCCAGACACAAAAATCATTATGCTTACAAGCCATAATGATGAAAACTACATCTTTTCCTCTTTTACTGAAGGTGCAGATAATTATATTTTAAAGTCAAGCTCAACTGATGCTATCTATACCGCTATGATAAATCTGTATAATGGGCAATGTACTATGGAGGAGGACATAATGCAGCTACTTGTTAAGCAAAGCAAAAAAATTGCAACACGTCAACAATCGTTACTATATATAATAACCATTATGTCTAGCCTATCACAGAGCGAATTTGAGATTTTAAGAGCAATTTATAGCGGTCAAACCTATAAAGAAATTGCAAGCAGCCGTTTTGTTGAAACGGGAACCATAAAAAAACAGGTATCAAGAATTTTGCATAAATTTAATTCAAAGAAAATGAAGGATATTATTGATATGCTTTCTGAACTAAATGTATTCGAGCTTTATGATTCAAATAATATTAAAATGGATGATATTAACAAATAGGGTATGCACTTCGCATACCCTACATCTTTATATTTTATCAATATAATGCTTTGCGTATAAATACACACCTGCTGTCCATCCCATCATTTCCGGAAGCTCATCCTGAGCATTCAACTCCTGACGTGTATTAACACTTCCGTCTATCATATTATACTTTTCCCATAAATTACCGGTTAGTTCAAAGTTTTTTTGGACAACCTCAACATAACTCTTTGCCAGCTCTGTTGCAATATCGGTATATCCATAATTATCAAAGCCCTTTATTGCAATTAATTGATGCGGAGGCCAGCCATTTGGATAATCCCACTGAAAAATGTTTTTACTTTCACTTTTTTCACAGGCAAACATTCCATAATTCCCCTTAATTCGCGACAGGTTATCTATAATTACTTCCGTGTATTCCCTATCTGCCATATTTGTAAAAAGCGGATATACAGATGCCATTGTTAATATATCAGACAGCCTCTCCTTTTTATAATTATAGTCCAGTAAAAGACCTTCTGAGGAGGTCATATATTTAATCATAAGCTTTTTTCGTTTATCTGCTTTTAATGCCCAACAGTCCGAATCATTGCCTAATTCACCGCAAAAATATTCCATATTTTTCTCAAAACCGTACATTAAAGAGTTTAAGTCTACCGGAGCGAAATTATATGCATCTTCCCCCCAACGTGGAGTCATATCCCAACCGCTTTCTGCTGTTGTAATACTATGTCGAGCTATGCTTTTTTTATTTTCATCATTATACTTATATCCGGTGCGTTCTTCATATATTTTTGCATAAAAATTCACAGTTTCATCGTTCATAACATTTCCCTGATATATGTTTAGTCCTATCGGAGAAATTCTGTTATTCATCCAAAATTCGTATTCTTTTTCCAAAATCATATATGCACTACTAAGCCACACCTTATCCTTAAAATACTCATATACCGCTTTGACCATTTCTGACAAAAAAGGAGGCTGTGTATTATGTAAATAATAAGTTCTGTTGCCGTTTGGCATAAATCCAATTCTATTCACCAAATAAAGCATATTATCTACATTGTATTTTGCCTGCATTACTCTGCCGGATAGAATAAGACCAATATTTGTAAAGTATGTATCCCAATAATACATTTCATCAAAGCACCCAATATTCGGTACGCTGTACGGATAGGGTAATCCTATAAGAGTTCCATTATCAAGCTTATTTTGTTTTATACAACTATCCCAATTTCCATTTATAAAATCCACCAATTTATCATTCATATATTAAATACCTCCTCCTTTTCTGTATCAAATACCACAGTTTTCTCAAATGAAGTAATATTCTCCACTGACAACTCCTGCATCCATCCTATCACCTCCGGTGTCTGGAAATTACCATTTCCCGGAGTTCCTCCGAGGTATTCGGTATTATCCCAAAGCCATTTTGGTGTAGGCCAAAAAGCATATCTTGCACCTATTGCCTCATATACATTCCGATTAACACCCTTTTGACCGTGATGAGCCATCTGCACGGCATCCGCCTCTATTTTTCCGCCGTTTTTCAGTAGCTTTTCTCCGCCTTCTATTCCCAAATCACCTAAAAACAATATTGAAAAATCTTTCTCCGTAATTTTCAGGACCATTGACTGATTATTTATAATATTGTTATGAATTTCCGGATTAGAAACCCCTAACACTTCAATTTTAGTGTCTCCCAATAATATCTCTTCATTTATTTGTGGGTCGTGTATAGGAAAATTATGTAAATCTTCAAATTCGTACCATTTTGTAACCTCATCAATCTCGCTTTTACTCATCAAACTCAAAGCTTCATCCCCTCTGTTTCGCCAAAGCTGTTTAATAGTTACATCATCATGCTGTGTAATCAAATCAATAATACTTCCGTAATGATCGCAGTGAATATGAGTCAAAAACCATATATCTATATCCAATCCCTCAAGTGCCAAAATCCTGTACAACTCATCTGACTGCCCAAAATGTCCGCCATCAATTACAATCAATTTATCCTGGGAGGTTTTGATTACATATCCCATCATTTGATACGGTGTTGTATTTGTTAATTGATATATTTTCATTATTTAGTTCTCCTACATCCGTTTTCATCATATAGTTCATAAATACCGTCCACAAATTTTTTCTGTATTTCCTTTGAAAACATATCCGGCAAATATGATACAGTGACATAACCACCTGACTCCTTTGAATATTCCTTTAGCATTTCAAAATGCTCTAAGAAATTGTTGCCGCGCATTAAAGGATTGTTGGTACCCACATGGTCAAGGTTTAATATTCTGTTCGGCGATGAATTTCGGCAAACCACATAATGCCCCGCCGTAACATACCTCCAAGCTCCGTCTGAATCAAATGCCACATCATTAATTCTTACTGTGTCTGCATATCGTGACGCGAATATATCCGGCATATGCGTTTCTACTTCTATCTTAGGATTAATAGCTTTTATTTCTTCATACATCACCTTTAAAAGCTTTATCATTTCATCTTTAGGGCCGTACGATATATCCAGCTTAAACTTCATAAATCCCATTCCTGCATAAAAGGTAAATATTTCTCTATAATATCTTCTTACTACAGCCTCATCATAATGCATATAATACCACTCTTTATCTTCACTATGTGCAGCTCCAAGCAATTCAGGATGTGCTTTTGCGAAATCTGCATCTGGAGTTAACGTGAACGGTGCCAACCATAAGCCTGGGATAAACCCTTCCTTTTTAATGTCTGCAACCAGCTTTTCAAAATTAGGAAATTTTTCTCTATTTATTTTCCAATTCCCTATTGAATATTTTCCGTCCGGCGTAATGTCCTCTGCCCAGCCGTCATCAATAGTAAGCTTTCCCTTAGGCAAACCAAGCTCTTTGATTTTCTTCATAAAACAATAAACAAAGTCTTCATTTAACACCTCTTGATTAGTACACCCTGTATATGCAGCAAGCTTTGCTTGTTCCACCCATGTGCAATACTCAATGTTTGACCAAAAGCTTTCCTTCTTATATTCATTATCATCGGAGACAATATCTGTATATTTTCTCCATTCTTCATATGGATTGCAGTTTTCGTTATAATATAACTTTTGTCCTTTATATAAGCTCACCTCTAAGGTATTGCTTCCATTAAATTTAAATTCACCGCCATTGTCATTTAAAAAGCCAAAGAATTTGTTTTCAGTAATAATCACAGGTGAGCCGGATGTACTTGATGCATTAATTGTAAAAGGATTATATGAAAAAGGCTTCATCGTATGATATGCATTTTTTCCCCATTCATTATAAAAGGGTAAAAACAACGGTGGATTAACCCTAAAAACTAATTGCATATATTTTTCTGCTGTTATTATCATTTTTAACCTCCCGATTTCTCTATTGTAGTACATATTATTATAAACCATTTAATCTATCTGTAAAATAACACAGTTTACACATCTCGTCAAGAGGAATTATTTGTCCCCCCTGAATATGGTGATATTATAGTTTTTCCGCAGTATAATGCTAATCCTGAGGCTTTAGTAAAACAGTCTAAGGACAAAACAATCTTCTTATTAAACATTGATAATTTTTATAATTAAGGATATGATAAAATCAGATTTTGTGCAAAGGAGAGCATATATGAAGGATAGAGTAACAGAAAAAATAATTGCCATGTTATAATGGTATTATCAAAAATTGTATATTGCTCAAAAAGAAGCTTGACATTTATCTGATAAAGCTTCTTTTTTCAATATAAAATAAAAATGTGTACACAAATAAAATCTAATATTAAGGCGGTGATTATCAAGAGTTTGGACTTGAATTTAATATTATCGGAATATGGACAGTGTTGTTTTTGGGCACTGTCTTTTTTATTCCCAAAACAATTAAATAAAAATTGGCTGAAAGCATCTGTTATCAGGATTATCTGATCTCAGGTGCTTTTTTGCTTAGTAAAGGAAGTGAGAAAATGACTAACGACAATCGTAGTGTACCTATTTCACAGAAACTTACATTGACAATTAAAGAAACTGCTGAATATAGTAGCATAGGAATAAACAAAATTGACAGTATTCTTCGTATGCCAAATTGTCCATTTGTATTGTATAACGGTACGAAAAAATTAGTGAAACGTAGAGAATTCGAACAATTTATCAGTCGGAAACTAACAATTTAATACATAACTCTTGATAAATTTGAGCCAGTGTGATATAATATAATTTGTTGCACTGGCTCTTTTTCTCTACATGAGAAAGGAGTTAAGATTATGGGGAAAAACATAAAAGGCAAAGAAATAGGCAAAGGAATTTGCCAAAGAAAATACGGCTTATACTGTGCGAGATTTGTAAATAAGCTCGGCAAACGAAAGGAAAAGTATTTTAATACTGTTCAGGAAGTGCACAACTGGTTGGATGATGCAAAGTACGAAGATAAACATAACACCTTTACACCATCTGACATGACAGTAAATGATTGGTTTGAATATTGGATCAATCACATTGTTGGTGATTTGGCACCTAATACAAGGCGAAATTACACAGAAAGATTCAAACATAACATCCAGCCCGTTATCGGAAAGCTGAAGCTTGTTGACGTTAAGCCCCTTCACTGCAAAATGGTGCTGAATAATATGGAAGAAAACTATGCAGGTTCAATCATTAGACAGACTTATATTGCTATGGGGACAATGTTTAAATCAGCTTTAATGAATGATTTTATTCAAAAGCATCCTATGGACGGCGTTCGATATACAAAGCCTGTGCGTGCTGTAGATGACATTAAATTTCTCACAGTAGATGAGAAAGAAAAATTTATAGAAGTCGCAAAGCGGTCTCATAACTATTATCAATATGAACTGATTTTAGAACCGGGACTAAGAACGGGAGAGCTGATTGGTCTTACTTGGGATGTGATTGACTGGGAGAAACGGACACTGACTGTCAATAAAACTTTGGAATACAGACACAAACAAGGTTATTGGCGAGCAGGTTCACCGAAAACTCTGCAAAGCTATCGAACCATTCCCCTTACTAACAAGGCATACGAAATTCTTGAAAAAGTTGCATCAAGAAAGCACGAACGAAAAGAGTCTGAAACACTTTCGCAGGTGCTTTCGTTCATCGACAGACGCACAGGAAAAACTGAAACATTTTGTATGAGAGATTTGGTGTTTATTAACTGGCGTACCGGCGAGCCTGCCAAAAACAGTTCTTATGATACACATTTGTATAAGCTTTGTGACGAAGGCAACATTGAAAGGTTTTGTATGCATGCTCTCCGTCATACATATGCTACACGTGCAATCGAAAGAGGTATGCAGCCTAAAATACTGCAGAAGCTGCTTGGTCACGCAAGTATAAAAACAACAATGGACAGATATGTTCATGTGTCGAACGACTCGCTTTTTAATGCAGTACAGCAATTTGAAATGAACGCTAATACTCGAGTGGGCTAAAAATGGTGTAGAAATAGTGTAAAACTTCTTTTGAAAACCCTTAAAGCCCCTGAAATCAAAGGAGATGTGATATATAATGAAATTAGGTATAGTAGGACTCCCGAATGTAGGAAAGTCAACATTATTTAATGCAATCACACAGGCAGGAGCAGAATCGGCAAACTATCCGTTTTGCACCATTGAGCCAAACATCGGCATAGTAGACGTGCCGGACGAAAGAATAGACAAGCTCGCAGAAATGTACAATCCGAAGAAGGTAACGCGTGCATACATCGAGTTCGTGGATATTGCAGGTCTTGTTAAGGGTGCTTCAAAGGGTGAAGGTCTCGGCAACAAGTTCCTTTCGCACATCCGCGAGGTGGACGCAATCGTTCATGTTGTACGCTGCTTTGACGATACAAATATCACTCACGTTGACGGGAGCATCAATCCCCTACGCGATATCGAAACCATTAATCTCGAGCTGATTTTCTCCGATGTAGAAATCATGGAACGCCGAATTGACCGTACCAAAAAGGCAATGAAGGGCGATAAGAGCCTTGCGAAGGAGCTTGAGCTTTTACAGCGTGTGAAAGAGGCACTGGAGGATGGAAAACCTGCAAGAAGCCTTGAATACACCTCTGATGAGCTGGAAATAATGAAGGAAATTTCCTTAATTTCAATGAAGCCTGTAATCTACGCAGCAAACGTTGCCGAGGACGATTTCCAGAAAGGAATTGAAAACAACCAATATGTAAAAATGGTTGAGGAGCTTGCCGCCTCCGAAAACGCACAGGTTATGCCCGTCTCCGCACGCATTGAGGAGGAAATTTCTCAGCTTGACGGAGAAGAAAAACAGATGTTCTTAGAGGAGCTTGGCATGAATGAGTCAGGACTTGACCGTTTGATAAAAGCAAGCTATACCCTGCTCGGACTCATAAGCTATTTAACGGCAGGTGAGCCGGAGGTTCGTGCTTGGACCATCAAAAATGGCACAAAAGCACCGCAGGCAGCAGGTAAAATCCACTCGGATTTTGAAAAAGGCTTTATCCGTGCCGAGGTTGTTTCCTATGATGACCTTATGGAATGCGGAACAATGACCGCGGCAAAGGAAAAAGGCTTGGTCCGCTCCGAGGGCAAGGAATATGTTATGAAGGATGGAGACATTGTGCTCTTCCGATTCAATGTATAAAAATCTTCTGAACAAAAGCCCCGACCGCGGGCGTAGGATTTAGGCAGCAGCTTCGTTATTTCGTCATTGCTATACGCCTTTTCCTTCATAATAATACAAAAAATAAGGACGCCACCTTACGCGGCGTCCTTATTTCGGAGATTGTAAAATCCCCTGTTGTGGTGGTATATATGATAAAAGGGTAAATGATAGTATGCTGCCTCGCATACTATATTATCAGTATGTTCCTTTTTTGAAAAATTATTCAAAAACTATTGACAAATTTAAAACATGGGTATATAATGTTTTACAGAATAGATTAGATGAGAATAGTTTTTTAATATTTTATATTTGCTTGCCTCAGGACTAATCTGTTCTGAGATTTTTTAATTTTAGACAGCACGAAAGTGCAGAATAGGAGAGATGAGATATGAACAAGAAGAGATTAGCAATGGCAATGGCAGGAATTTTAGCTTTTGGGGCACTTGCCGGCTGCGGCGAGCAGACATCGGATAATAACGCCAACGTTTATAAAATCGGTATAACGCAGATTTCCGACCACCCCTCCCTTGACAACTGCCGTGAGGGCTTTATTGAAGGCTTGGCAGGCGAGGGCTTTACCGAAGGCGACAATATTGAAATTGAATTTAAGTCAGCCTCGGACGATATGGCGGCGAACACACAAATCGCCCAGACCTTTGCAAACAGCGGCAAGGATTTGGTTTGCGGTATAGCAACGCCTTCAGCACAGGCACTTTATGCAGCATGCCTTGAAAAGGGGATTCCGGTAATCTTTAACGCAGTTTCCGACCCGGTTGCGGCAAAGCTTGCCACCAGTGAAACAGAACCGATGAACGGCATTACAGGCGTTAGTGACCGTCTCCCTGTAACCGACCAATTAAACCTTATAAGAAGCGTTCTTCCCGATGCAAAAACAATCGGCATTATATACACAACCAGTGAGTCAAACTCTGTAAGCACAATCGAGGTTTACAAGCAGGAGGCACCGGCTTACGGCTTTGAAATTGAATCAATCGGTATCGGCACAGAGGCAGAGGTTGCACAGGCGGCGGACGTTTTGATGAGCAAGGTTGACTGCATCTCAAACATGACCGACAACACAGTAGTTTCCGCCCTTGCGGTTGTTCTTGACAAGGCAAATGCGAGCAATATCCCTGTTTTCGGCTCGGAGGAAGAGCAGGTCAAAAACGGCTGTATTGCATCTGCAGGTCTTGACTACGTCGAGCTGGGCAAGCAGGCAGGAATTATGGCGGCCAGAGTATTAAAGGGCGAGGCAGTTTCAGATATTCCTTACGAAACCTTAAAGGAATCAAAAATCACAGTTAACAAGGGCGTTGCTGAAAAGCTTGGCATAACACTTCCCGAAGATGTTTTAGCAAATGCTGTAGCTGTTCAGAGCAATCAATAATACATACTTACAAAGGGCAGCCGTTGGCTGCCCTGTAATTAGTATTTATTAGTTATTTACACGAAAGGAATTTTTTTATGTCAGGTATTTTAATTGGAATTTTGGAGCAGGGGTTTATCTATGGAATTATGGCTCTCGGAATTTATATCAGCTATAAAATTTTAGACTTCCCCGACCTTACGGTTGACGGAACATTTCCGCTTGGTGCGGCAATCAGTGCGGCTTTGGTAACTTTAGGCGTAAATCCGTGGCTCTGCCTTATTGCAGCAACCGCGGCAGGAGTTATCGCCGGCTGTATCACAGGTTTTTTACATATCAAGCTGAGAATAAAGGACCTTTTATCAGGCATTCTTGTTATGACGGGTCTTTATTCGATAAACTACCGCATCGTCGGCTCCCCGAATGAGTTTCTGATGGGGCTTCCGACCATATTTGATATTATCCCCGAAGGCAATCCGCTGCATGCGTACAGATATCTGATAATTCTGCTCATAATCGCCATAGCAGTAAAAATTCTGCTTGATTTATATCTGAAAACGAAATCGGGATTCCTGTTAAAAAGCGTCGGCGATAATGAAGGACTGGTTGTAACACTCGCACAAAATCCCGGCAAAATCAAAGTTATCGGTCTTGCAATCGCGAACGGTCTTGTAGGACTTTCGGGGGCACTCTACTGCCAGCGTACAATGCAATTCGATATTTCATCGGGTACGGGTACTATGGTTATGGGGCTTGCCGCAGTTATTATCGGCACAACGGTTTTCAAAAAACTGAGATTTTTAAAGGTTACAACAGGAGTTATTCTCGGAATGGTCATCTACAAGGCATGTATCACTATTGCGATTTCCTCGGGACTTCAGTCCTCCGATACAAAGCTTGTGGTCACTCTGCTTTTCCTTTTAACTCTTCTCTTAAACAACGTTTTATCCAAGCCGAAGGGAGGCAGTGAAAATGCTTGAGCTTTTAGACATAAACAAAAAATTTAACGCAGGAACAATAGATGAGAAAATCCTGTTTGAAGGCTTTAACCTTACAATTGAAAGCGGCGAATTTGTTGCAATCGTAGGCAGTAACGGTTCGGGCAAAACCACTGCTCTTAATATTATTTCGGGCGATATTCAGCCCGACAGCGGCAGTGTTATTTTGGACGGTCGCGATATAACAAAGCATAAAAACTACAGGCGTGCGGCAAAGATAGCACGAGTGTTTCAGAATCCGTCGACCGGCACATGTCCGTCCATGACTATTATGGAAAATATGTCGCTGGCGGATAACAAGGGCAAAAGCTATGGTCTCACAAAAGGTCTCAACACCAAACGCCGCGACTTTTACCGCAGTCAGCTTGAGCTTTTGGGAATGGGGCTTGAAAACCGCATGGAAACGCTGGCAGGAACACTTTCCGGCGGTCAGCGTCAGGCACTCGCTCTTATTATGGCAACAATGCAGACTCCCACTCTGCTGCTTTTGGACGAACACACGGCGGCTCTTGACCCAAAATCCAGTGATATTGTTATGACGCTTACCGACAAGGTGGTTAAGGAAAAGGGAATCACCACCCTTATGGTAACGCACAATCTCCGCCACGCGGTTGAATACGGTACACGAACGGTTATGATGCACGAGGGCGGAATTGTCCTTGATATAAAGGGCGAGGAACGCAGAAAGCATACCATTGACGATTTCCTGAAAATATTTAACGAAATTTCCATCGAATGTGGAAACTGATTTAAGGCTGTGGTTTCAGACTGCATAAAAATATCGGAAAGCAAATGCTTTCCGATATTTTTATGCTCTATATCCTATTTTTGTTCCATGTGAATGCCGTGTTACCGAAAGCACAATTCCAATCGCCATCATATTTGTTAAAAGCGATGTTCCGCCATAGCTGATAAACGGCAGCGGAATACCCGTTACCGGCATCAGTCCGATGCACATTCCCGCATTTTCAAAGGTATGAAAAATCAGCATCGCCGCAATTCCCATACACATATATTTTCCGAACAAATCGTTTGCCTCCTGAGCCGCCTTTATACATCTTGCAATAATCAAAAACAGAAGTAAAATCACCAAAAGTGCTCCTATAAAGCCAAACTCCTCCGCAATCACACTGAAAATAAAATCAGTGTGCTTTGTAGGCAGAAAGCCCATCTGGTTCTGCGTTCCTTTAAGATATCCCTTACCGAAAATCTGTCCCGAACCGACGGCAATTTTAGACTGAATGACATTATATCCGCTGCCGAGCTTGTCCATTTCGGGATTGAAAAACACTTGTATTCTATGTTTCTGATAATCACTCAAAAGAAACATATACGCAAGCGGTGCCGATGCCGCAATTCCTACTACAGCAGGAATTATATATTTAAAGGAAATTCCTGCCGCAAATACCATTACAGCAAACATAAAGCAAAAAACCATTGCACTGCCCGCATCGGGCTGCAGCATAATCAACACAAGCAGTACACCCAAATGCACAAGCAGCAACAGTACGGTAAGTGGACGATTTATCCGCTGATTTGTCAAGGACAGATGACGTGCAAAGGTTATTGCAAAGCCGATTTTACATATTTCGGTAGGCTGGATTCCGATAGGTCCAAAGCGAATCCAGCTTCTCGCACCCCAGTTGCCGGTTGAGCCGACAATCAAAACCGCTATAAGCATCAGGATACAAACCGCATAAATCGGCATTGACACATATCCAAAAAAATGATAGTCAATTTTACTGATTATCAGCATCATCAGCACGCCGATTACAAATGCTCCCGTCTGAACAATTACATTTGAATATGTATTCATCGAACGCGTTGCACTATATATAACTACAATTCCCACAATCGCGGTAATAATAGTAATTGCAAGCAAAAAGCTGTCGTATCCGCGTATCTGTACGTTTTCCTTACGTTTCAAAAGTTTCACTCTCCTTTTAGACCATTATACTATTATTTCCCTGTATTTTCAATTACAATTTGGTAACAAATGCTTTTTTATAGTATTTCCCGTTTTCGTAAGTTTATTAAATCCGAAAATTAAATAAAGATTTTTAACACATAAAACCCTCAAATACGACCATACTATGGAAAAGGAGCTGTGACATGAAACTCATATTACTTTCAACAAAACTTTGCTTATACGGATTTTTTTGCGATCTGTGTGCCGACCTATGCACAAAAATTGCTGAGAAAAATATACTCGAAAACAAGCCGCTAAACAAAAAATTGCTCATTTTCATGAGCAATTTATCCAATAACAGTCTTGTTAAATGGCAGATTATTGAGCGAAGGTTTATTCGCCTTTCTCTTGAGCGTTAGGAATTTTTGTTATCATAACCTCAACCACTCGGTTTTGCTCCGCTTTTGTTACGATTATGGTAAGATTCTCATAGTCAAAATTCTCGCCCTTTTCCGGGATTCTTCCCAGCACCTCGGTAATCCAGCCGCTTACGGTAGTGCTTTCAATTTCCTCGTCCTCTTTAAGTCCGAAAACCTCAAACATCTTATCCACCGAGGCATTTCCGCTGACCTTATATCGGTTAGCAGACAGTCTGCAGAAATCCTCCTTAACCAAATCGTGTTCGTCCCAGATTTCGCCTACAAGCTCTTCTATAATATCCTCAAGGCTCACCACGCCTACCGTTCCGCCATATTCGTCGGTAACTACGGCAAGGTGTGATTTTTTATGCTGCAAAAGCGTCATAACCTTTGAAATTTTCATATTTTCAAGCACAAACACAGCCGGCGAAATAATCTTTTGTATATCCTCCGCATAATGAAAGTCCTTCTCATTTATGATTCCGATAATATTATCCACCGTATCGCGGTAAACCGGCAAACGCGAAAAGCCACTCACGCGGAAAGCCGTTTTAATACTTTCGCGGTCATCCTCAATATCTACAGCAACAACGTCCACTCTCGGCGTCAAAATATCTGACACGTCCAAATCGTAAAACTCAATGGCACTTATCAAAAGATGTCCCTCGTCCTCATTTATGCCGCCGTCATTTTTTGCCTCCTCAACCATTGTGAGAAGCTCTTTATCTGTGATGGAATTGTCCCCGTCTATTTTTAGAAGCTTTTTAACTCCCGCTTTTAAAAGTGAAAACACATAGTTCACCGGTGTAAGTACTGTAAGCAGGACTGAAATCAACGGTGCTGAAAACTTCGCGAATGCCTCCGGCTTTTCCTTTGCCATGCTTTTCGGCAGAATTTCGCCGAAGATCAGCACAGCAATCGTCATAACAACCGTAGACAATGCCACGCCGTTCTGCGGAAAATACACTACAAACAATGCCGTTGCCACAGAGGTTGACATGATATTTACTATATTGTTTCCTATCAAAATCGTTGACAACAGCTTATCATATTTTTCACACATATCAAGTGCTTTTTGAGCACGTTTATCTCCCTTTTGGGCATCATTTTTAAGCCTTATTCTGTTAAGGGACGAAAATGCTGTTTCGGTGGCAGAGAAATACGCCGAAAACGTAATCAATACCAGCAAAAGCATTATACTCCAAGACAAATCCTCCATGGTTATTTATCCTCCAAATACTCATTAAGGTCCTTAACCAGCTTATCAACATCAGCCCCATGCACTGCACATGCCATTTCTAAGCTTTCGCCGCTTGCCGACGGGCAGCCGAGGCAATGCATACCGATTCTGAGTAAAAATTCGGCACAGCCCGGGTCCAGCTCCAAAACCTCTCTGATAATCATATCCTTAGTTACTTGTTTCATTTTTTAAATCTCCTTCGTTATTATAATATTTCAAAAACTCTGCTTCATCTATAACCTCATGCTCAAGCAAAGCTTCTGCTACACGTTTAAGTCTTTCCAAATTATCGGAAAGAAGTGCTTTTGCTCTGTCATACTGACTCTTCAAAAGCTGTTCAACTGCCCTGTCAATCTGCGATGCAGTCGTCTCGGAATACTGCTTGGAATGACCGTAATCACGACCTAAGAACACCTCGTCCTCGCTGTCGTAGCAAATCGGTCCGATATCCTCACTCATTCCATATTTTGCAACCATCTCACGTGCAAGCTGAGTTGCACGCTTTAAGTCAGATGAGGCACCCGTTGAAATATCGTCCATCATCAGCTCCTCTGCAACGCGGCCGCCCAAAAGAATTACAATATCACTGAGTATATCCTTTCTGCCGTAATACCATGTATCCTCCTCCGGGATATGCATTGTATAGCCGCCGGCTCTGCCTCTCGGAATTATCGATACCTGCCGCACCGTATCCCTTGAGGATACCAGCTTTGTAAGCACCGCATGACCTGCCTCATGGTAAGCCGTAAGGTGTTTTTCCTTCTCGGTAACCACCTGCGAGGTCTTCTGCGGTCCCATCATTACCTTTATATTTGCGTCCTCGATGTCCTTTTCATCGATTTCCACTTTATTTCTTCGTGCCGCGAAAATTGCTGCCTCGTTCATCACATTTTCAAGGTCTGCACCGGTATATCCGACAGTCGCACGTGCGATTTTTGCCAAATCAACGTCCTTTGCCACATTTTTATTGCGGCAATGAACACGCAGAATTTCCTCTCTGCCCTTTGAATCCGGCTTGTCAACGACCACCTGCCTGTCAAAGCGTCCCGGTCTTAAAAGTGCCGGGTCAAGAATATCGGGACGGTTTGTTGCCGCCATTATTATAATTCCCTCATTTTTACCGAAGCCGTCCATCTCAACAAGAAGCTGATTCAGCGTCTGCTCACGCTCATCGTGACCGCCGCCCATTCCTGCACCGCGGCGTCTGCCGACAGCATCGATTTCGTCGATAAAAATTATGCACGGTCTTGACTTTTTCGCTTGTGCGAACATATCACGCACACGCGACGCACCGACACCCACATAAAGCTCCACAAAATCCGAGCCGGAAATTGAGAAGAAAGGCACTCCTGCCTCGCCGGCAACAGCTCGTGCAAGCAATGTTTTACCCGTACCCGGTGAGCCTACCAAAAGCACGCCCTTTGGTATTCTTGCTCCGAGTGCTATGAATTTCTGCGGATTTTTCAGGAACTCAACAAGCTCCATCAGCTCCTCTTTTTCCTCTTGAGCTCCCGCAACATCGCTGAATTTTACTTTGCGGCTATCTTCGGTATCAAGCCTTGCACGGCTTTTTGTGAAATTAGCCGCTCCCTTGCCGCC
The DNA here is from genome assembly GCA_017621875.1 of Clostridia bacterium. Taxonomy (GTDB): domain Bacteria; phylum Bacillota; class Clostridia; order UBA1381; family UBA1381; genus UBA1738. Next base: position 28,220 of record JAGASE010000001.1, on the reverse strand, counting down.
GCTCTGCTGCAAAATCAGGAAAAAGAACAAAACCAGCATAAGTATTGAGGAAATCGGAATCAGGTAATCCACCCACGATACACTCTTTGGTGCAACCTGATATTTTAATGTGCCTGCCTCTGCCTGTGCCAGAATTTCCTCGCCCACATCTGCCTGCAAAACCTCCTTGGACGGAATTTCGCAGGAAATACGCTCCTCTCCGACTACTGCAACAGCGGTTGTGTCATCGATATACAGCTCCGACACTACTCCGCTGCGTATGCACTTTAAAAGTGAAGAATAATTAGACTGAATCGTCCCGTTCATATTGCTTGAAAACAGCGTGTAAATCAAAAATATTGCACTTATCGCCATTATCCAGCCAAATATGTTTCTGCTTCTATTCTGCATTTTCAGCCTCCTTTATTTCTATTTTGTATGCCTTATTCGATTTATCAAAAAACCGTCTGTCGCTCCGCATACCGCCGACAGATACAATATCACCCTTATAGGTTAAAATAGGGATTTCATCTCTTTTTGAACGCGGAATTTTTTTGTCGCTGAAAAAGTCGGACAGCTTTTTAGTACCGTTCATTCCCACAGGGCAGAAGGTATCGCCGCTCCGTCTGCTTCTGACTGTCAAATGCTCCTCGCCGTCAAGATAAAAATCTCCGTTTTCACTTACGGGATATATAAGTATATTCTTCCCTATTTCGGGAATGTTTAACACCTTTTGCGGATAAATTTTATATTCAAAGCTAAGCATATCACGTTTTTTTGCTATAGTCAATACTCCGTATTCGAGCCTTGCCTCAAAGCCCTGCGGCAGGTCTATTCGGCTGCCTGTCCTGTTTTTTTCGGCAAGCTCAAGGATATCCTCTATATACGCTAGTCCCAGATTTTCCTCGCACATCGCGGACTTTTTCCAGTGCAGCTGCAAAACACGCTGACTTATCGAAGGTTCAAGTGACTTTAGCTCCTCCGCACGAATTTCGCCGCTGTACTTCTCTTGTGCCAATTTTTCCAGAAAATCGCTGTCCTGTGCAAAAAGCCGTGAATTTCTGGTTACCACCTCAACAAAGTTGGGGTTGAACTCATGTTCAATCTGCGGTATCAGGTCAAGACGGATTTTATTCCGCGAATATATTGCCTCAAAATTGGTCTCATCTGTCACAAAATCATAGCCGTTTTCGCGGCAAAAGCCGATAATTTCCTCTTTTTTCACATCAAGCAGAGGTCTGATTATATTGCCACGCATATAGGGTATTCCCGAAAGCCCCTTGACCGACGCACCTCGCATAAAATTAAACAGCAGCGTTTCGGCAACGTCATTTTTATTGTGGGCCGTTGCAATTTTATCAAAGCCCAGTGAGTCAAAATAGTCATACCTGACCTTGCGTGCATACAGCTCCTCGCTATCGCCGGCTGCCTTTGCACCGCTCTTTATGTCCGCACACAGGCAATAAAACGGCACTCCGAGCTGCTCGCACAGCCTCCGGCAGAAATTCATATCCCTGTCTGCGGTTTCACGAAGACCATGATTGATATGTGCACACGCTACCGTAAGCCCCAGCTTTGGTGCAAGCGTGCAAAGTATGTGCAGAAGTGCGGTTGAATCCGCACCGCCCGAAAAACCTACCAAAACGCGGTCATTTTCTTCAAGCAGAGAATGCTCCTTGATTGTATTTTGAACAATTTTCAGAATATCCATCTTTACTGCTCTTCCCTTGCGTGATAATCAATATTGATAAATTTTGTATATCTGCCCTGCCAGCCCAGCTTGAACATGCCTGTTTCACCGGCTCTGTGCTTGGCAAGAATTACCTCGGCAACATTTTTATCCTCGGTATCGGGATTATAATATTCGTCGCGGTACAAAAATACCACCATATCCGCGTCCTGCTCGATAGAACCCGACTCACGAATATCCGAAAGCATCGGACGCTTGTCCTGTCTGCCCTCGACCGCACGCGACAGCTGTGACAGTGCGATTACAGGCACATCAAGCTCCTTTGCCATAACCTTTAAGGAACGTGAAATTTCGGAAATCTCCTGCTGACGCGAATCGGTACGTCCTGAGCCTTGCATAAGCTGCAGATAGTCTATTATAATCATCGCAAGTCCCTTTGTCTGCTTTAATCTGTGGCATTTCGCCCTGATTTCAGAGACGGTAACAAGCGGAGAATCATCTATATAAATCGGTGCAACGGCGATTTTATCAAGGTATCTTCCCAGTCTTGCCCAATCCTCACCCTCAAATTTTCCTGTAAGGATTTTACTCGAATCTATAAGTGCCTGCGAGCATAAAATACGTTTCAAAATCGCTTCCTTGGGCATTTCGAGGTTAAAAACCGCGACAGTCTTGCCGTCGTTTATCGCGACATGCTCGGCGATATTAACCGCAAAGCTTGATTTACCCATACCCGGTCTTCCGGCAATCAGTATAAACTCACCGCCGTGAAAGCCGCCGCAGCGGCGGTTAAGCTCGTCAAAGCCGGTGGCAAGACCTGTCAGCTTGTCCGGATTTGAGGCATTTTCAACCATGTCCTGATAGGTGCTCATAATAATATCGCTCACAGGAACAATGTCACTTTTGTCACGTCCTGCAGCAACATCGAAGATAATCTGCTCCGCCTGCTCTAAAACGCGGTCGGTTTCACCCTCCTGGCTTACGGCAAGCGTATTTATCGCCGTTGCCGCGGTTGAAAGTCGTCTTAAAATTGCCTTTTCCGCAATAATCTGTGCATAATATGCCACATTTTCCGTAGTGGAAATACTTGTCGCAAGCGAGGCAAGATACGGGATTCCGCCAATAGCGTCCAGCTTGTCGTAACGCGTGAGGCGGTCGCTTACCGTAACGATATCCACAGGCGTGTTTTCATTAAAAAGCTCCATGGAAACCGTGAAAATCTCACGGTTTGCGTCAAAATAAAAGTCCTCCGCTTTTATCAGCTCCGCAGATGCCGACAGAGCCTTATTATCCTGCAAAATACAGCCGATTACCGCCTTTTCCGCTTCAAGGCTGTGCGGCAATTCGTAATCCTGCATATTATTCATAACATCTGCCATACAAACCCACTTCCTTCTGCCTGCGGCATATTACTGTTCCTTAACTACAACCTTCAGCTTTCCTGTAACACCCTGGTGGATTTTAACATCAACAGTAGTTGTTCCAAGCGTCTTTATGCCGTCCGGCATAACAAATTTCTTCTTGTCCAGCTTAATGTGATGCTGCATTGTAAGAGCCTCGGCAACGTCCTTTGAGGTTATTGAGCCGAACAGCTTGCCGTTCTCTCCCGCCTTTGCGGTAAGAACAACCTCCACAGCCTCCATTTTTTCCTTCTGAGCCTGTGCCTCCTCCAGTGCAACCTTCTGGCGGTATGCCTCGGATTCATTCTGACCGTTCATTATATTTATGTTTGTGTTAGTTGCTTCCTTTGCAAGTCCCTTTGGCAACAGATAATTTCTCGCATATCCGTCCGAAACCTCTACAAGCTGTCCCTTTTTTCCCTTGCCCTTAATGTCCTGATTTAAAATAACCTTCATTATATATCTACCATCCTTTCAAAAAATCCGTCAATCCTTTTTGGTTTCCTCAACATATTCGGAAATTGCGGCCTCAAGCTGCTCAAATGCACTCTCAAGGTCACGCGTTTTAAGCTGTGCTCCGGCAACAGTTGCATGACCGCCTCCGCCGAGCTTTTCCGCAATGACCTGAACATTTATATCTCCCAGCGAGCGTGCCGAAATACACACTTCATTTTCCATAGGATAAACCACGAACGCCGCCTTTATTCCGTACAAATTCAGCATTTCGTCCGCTGCCTGTGACGATATAACCTTCATATTCGGATAGGTTTCCTCGCAGACCGAAACAAGAATATTTTCGCTTACCGAAACCGAGTTTTTGATAATCTCGCCGCGAAGTACATATTCCTCCTTATCCACGGTGAACAGCCTTCTCACCTCGGAGGTATTAAGACCGTAGCGTCTCAGATATGACGCCGACTCAAAGGTACGAACACCTGTTTTTATGCCGAAATTCTTAGTGTCCATCACAATTCCGACATAAAGTGCCTTTGCCTCAAAGTTTGTCATTTTCTTATTATCATCAATATATTGCAGTATCTCGGTTGCCATTTCACAGGTTGAGGACGCATACGGCTCATGGTATATGAGCGAAATGTTTGAAACAAACTCTGTGCTCCTTCTGTGATGGTCGATTAAAACGACCTTTGTAGTTTTTTCCAAAAGCCCCGGATGCGGCATCATGGACGGACGATGTGTATCCAGCACCACCAAAAGCGTGTTCATGGTTATGATGTCCTCTGCCGCCTCGGGCGAAATCAGCATGCCGTGATATTCCTCCACGCCGCGGACCTCCTCGGCAAGCGGTGCTACAGCAGGCGAGTTATCAAAAACAATGTACGGCTCCTTACCGAGTGTTCTTACTGCTCTTTGCAGTCCCAGTGCCGCTCCGAAGGAATCATAATCATGTCCGCTGTGTCCCATGAATATAACCTTATCGGAATTGGAGATAAAGTCCTTGAGTGCCACTGCAAAGGCTCTTGTTTTAACACGTGTACTTTTTTCATAATCCTTGGCAATTCCGCCGTAGAAATTATACTGGCTTGCGTCCTTAACAGCCGCCTGGTCGCCGCCTCTTCCGAGAGCCATATCAATCGCGGCTCTTGCATAGGCGTCGTTTTCCTGCAGGGTTCCGCCCACGCCCACGCCGATGCTTATGGTTATCGGCATTTTGAGTGCATCTCCAAGGCCTCTTACCTTTTCCAAAACATCAAACTTCTTATGAATATACTCCTTAAGATGCTGATGCTCAAAAAGCACAATATATCTGTCACGCTCGGTTTTCTTCATAAAGCCCTTGCTTTCGGCAACCCAGCCGCTGATATACTTATTGATTTTTGCTATTGTCTGCTGACACTCCGAATCGTCCATTTTCTGGAAAATTTCATCGTAATTGTCTATATTTACAATGGCGATATCAGTCTTTTCGTTATCATAACGCTTCCTAAGCTCTTCAATCTCGGTTTTGTCTATGAAATACAAAAGTACTGAAAAGTCAGGTTTATCATCGCTTGAAGCGGAATTTTTAATGATATCCCCAACTACATTGTAGCGGTGTCCCTTATAGCCTGCATAGGTGTAGATACCGCTTGTGGATTTTAAAATTTCCGACCACTTCAGCTCCGGCATAACATCGCTGATAACAATGTTATACAAATTATTCGAGCCGAGCATTTCGGCGAACAGGTCATTATACCAGCTTATCTGTCCGTTTATCTGCAAAACCGCCATAGGCAGTGGAAATTTGCTGATAGCGTCGCCCGACATGCCCTCCTTTTGCGAGGTGAGCATTTTTACATAATCACCAAAGCTTTTTTTATGAAGTCTGCTGATTATAAATCCGTAAACAGAAATGGCTGCCGCAGTGCATAAAAGCACAACTGCCTGCAAAATCTCCTTAGTATACAGCGAAAATATGCCGCAAATAGCAAGCACAACCGCCGCAACACTGATTCCGACAGCTTCACTGCCGCCGTTATATCGCTTTTTCATACAATCTCCTTTTAAAAATCTATATCAAAATATAAAAATAGCCAAACTACACTTATTATATCATTCTACCACATATATTACAAATAGTCAAGTGCTGTAAAAAGTGTTGTAATTTACCTTGATTTATGCTATAATTACTATGTTTTAAAAAGAAAGAAGGATTAACGATGGATATACAAAAAAATGCAAGTTTTACTGTAGACCACACAAAGTTCGGAGAAGGGCTTTATATTTCACGCATTGACGGCGACATTACCACCTACGATATGCGTACACGCCGTCCCAACAGCGGAAATTATATGGACAACATTGCCATGCATACCTTTGAGCATATGTTCTCCACCTATATCCGCAACAGCGGTCTTGACGTTATATATTTCGGACCTATGGGCTGCCAGACAGGCTTTTACCTGCTCGTGCGAAATGCGGATAATGACGCCGTTATTGCCGAAATCAAATCAGCCTGCGAAAAAATTAAAGGGCACTGCGGCGAGGTTTTCGGGGCGTCCGAAATCGAATGCGGCAACTTTAAAACTCTTAATCTCTCTGCAGCAAAAGCCGAGGCGGAAAAATATCTTGATATTTTAAATAAAACAAAAGTTAATTTTAAATATTTTTAGGGAGGAAAACGAAATGGAATATAAGGTTATACTAAACGGCAAGGAATACGGACTGCCGATTGTTGAAATCAAAGAGGGACTGAGCATTGCAGTACTTGATATGCTGTCCTCCAAGGATTTATCGCACGATGCAAGTGCCGCACTCTATACAAAGCTTAAAGAGTCCGGAATAGACCTTTCAAAAATAGATGTTGTACTGTCCGCAGAAACAAAGGGTATCACGCTTGCCTATCAGATGGCGGAATACTTAGACTGCGACATGGTAATCCTCAGAAAGGAACAGAAAATATATCACAAAGAGGTTACAAAGGGTGCGGTTAACACCTATACAACAAAAAATCCACACTATCTGTATTTAGACAACAATCAGATACCAAAGCTCAAGGGCAAAAACGTGCTTATTTTGGACGATGTGGTTTCCACAGGCTCGTCCCTTGCAGCTATTGAATCCATACTTAATCAGATAGGTGCAAACATTTATGCAAAGGCGTTCATATTCGCAGAGGGCGATGCCGCAAAACGCAGCGATATCATATTTGTAGATTCTCTGCCGCTGCTTTGATAAGGAGAAGAAAATGATTGGAATAATTGGAGCGATGGATATAGAGGTCGAAAGCATAAAAGCACTTTTGACCGACAAAAAAGAAGAAAAAATCAGTGGTGTGAATTTTGTTTCGGGCAAAATTGCAGATAAGGACGTTGTTGTGGCAAAATGCGGCGTAGGCAAGGTTTTTGCAGCTCTTTGTGCCGAGGCAATGATTTTAAAATTCGCACCCGATATGATAATCAATGTCGGGGTTGCCGGCTGTCTTGACAGCAGTCTTAAAATCGGCAGCATCGTGATTGCCGACAGTGTTGTGCAGCACGATATGGATATCTCGGCACTCGGTCACCCGTTAGGTCTTTTGGACGGTCTTGATATTGTCAAAATTCCGGCAGACAAGGAAATATATACGGCTCTTGAAAAAAGCGTTTCAGAGCTTGGGCTTTCCTATACCGTCGGCACAATCGCATCGGGCGACCAATTTGTGGCGGACAGCGGCAAGAAAAAGTTTATTATTGATAATTTTGATGCAAAGTCCTGTGAAATGGAGGGCGGAGCAATCGGTCATGTTTGCTATGTAAACGGCGTTCCCTTCGGAATACTGCGTGCTATGAGCGACGGTGCGGACGACGGTGCAAGCATGGATTTTCCGACATTTACACGCATGGCGGCAGAAAATTCCACCAATGTTATTAAAAGCTTCTTTACAAAGCTGTAGACATATTTTATAAACAAAAAATCTATCAATACAGGAGTAAGACAAAATGAATTTTACCGAAGAAACAATCTCCACAAGGGAAATATATAAAGGCAGAATAGTACATTTAACAGAGGACACAGTGCTCTTGCCCAACGGCAAAACAGCAGGACGCGAGCTGGTTCTCCATAACGGCGGAGTCGGCGTTATTGCGGTTGACGAGGATAAAAACGTGCTTATGGTAGAGCAGTACCGAAAGCCGTATGATGAAATGGTTCTGGAAATTCCTGCAGGAAAGCTGGAGCCTTGCGAGGACCCGTTTGACGCAGGAAAACGAGAGCTTGCCGAGGAGACGGGATATACCGCAAAGGACTATACCTTCCTCGGAAAGTTTTACCCGACGCCGGGCTACTGCAGCGAAATAATATATCTTTATCTTGCCGAAAATCTCTCTTATGTCGGACAAAACCTTGACCCCGACGAGTTTGTGGAGGTCAAAAAAATCCCTCTCGATACTCTTGTAAAAATGGTTATGGATAACGAGGTTTTTGACGCAAAAACAGTAGTTGCAATTTTGAAGGCGGACAAAATAATCAACGGCTGACCGGCGTTTTAAAGCTCCTTTTTCTCAAATTTCAACTCAAGGAATAAAACACCTGCAAATTTAGAAAAATATGTCATATAAAGATTATTCTGTATGCACAAGGAGAATGGTATGGAGCTTTTTACAATAATTTTATTATTTATCATTGGTCTTATCCTTATCATAAAAGGCGGAGATTTTTTTGTTGACGCATCTACCTGGTTTGCCGAGGCGTTCGGGATCCCGAAATTTATAGTTGGTGCAACGGTTGTCAGCTTTGCAACAACACTTCCCGAGCTTTTGGTCTCGCTCTTTGCCTCACTTCAGGGCAAAAATCTGATGGCGGCAGGCAACGCTGTCGGCTCGGTAACTGCAAATCTCGGACTTATTATGGGTATTTCAATCGTATGCATGCCGTCTGTGGTAAAACGCAGTCAGTTCGCGATAAAGGCCGTTATAATGGCTCTTTCCTGTGCTCTTTTGCTTATTTTCGCAAGAAGCGGAAATATCGGTGTTCTTCCAAGCCTTATCCTGCTTGCACTGTTTTTTGTGTTTATGACGGAAAATGTGCTTTCGGCAAAAAAGAACATGGCAGGCGGAGAAAAGCCGATAATCACAAAAAATGACCTTATAAAAAATATCTTTTTGTTTATACTCGGCGTTGCCGGAATTGTCGCCGGTGCAGACCTTATGGTTGATAACGGAAGCGAGCTTGCACGCATGCTCGGAATATCCGAGGGCATTATCAGCGTAACTATCATCGCAATAGGCACCTCGCTGCCGGAGCTTGTAACTACAATAACCGCAATCGCAAAAAAGCAGTCCTCGCTCTCGGTCGGCAACATCATCGGTGCGAATATTATTGACCTTGCGGTTATTCTGCCTGTATGCTCACTGATTGCAGGTGGAAATACTCCTGTTAATTATCAGACCTACGCGGTAGATATCCCGGTATGCCTTGCAGTAATACTGCTCGCAACAGTGCCGCCGCTTATTTCAGAAAAGCTAAGACGCTGGCAGGGAATTACTCTCCTTGCAGCGTATGCTGTATATATCACATATGTATGTATTGCAATGTAAATTAAGAAAGGAACGGATAATTATGATTTATGTACTTTTGGCAGACGGTTTTGAAGACATCGAGGCACTTGAGCCTGTGGATATTTTAAGGAGAGCTGAAATTGAGGTAAAAACAGTCGGTATTGCAGGAAAAAGTGTCACCTCGGCACATGACATCACAGTTTCGGCCGATATAACGATTGACGAGGTTTTAAAAGAGGATATGACCATGCTGGTTCTTCCCGGCGGCAGCGGACACGTTAACCTTGATGCATCAAGCGAGGTTCACGCTCTAATCAGCTATGCCGCAGAGAATGAAATTTATATTGCGGCAATCTGTGCCTCGCCGTCAATTATCGGCAAGCTCGGTCTTTTGGAGGGCAGAAAATACACCTGCTTCCCCGGCTTTGAACAGTTTGCAGCCGGCGGCATTTTCTCGGAGGAAAAGGCAGTTTTAGACGGCAAATTTCTTACAGCAAAAGGTGCCGGTGCAGCAAGCGATTTCGGATTTAAAATGGTAGAAATTTTTAAAGGAAAAGACCTTTCCGAGTCGCTAAAAAAACAAATGCAATATTAACGAAAATCGCCGACGGTGCGTAGACATTTTACACACTGTCGGCTTTTTATTTCCTTTATTTTATAATTTCCTTTAATATTTCATCACAGGCTTTTTCCAAGCTGCTATTATCTATTGTCCGCTTCAGATAAAACTCACGCTCCGCCATGCAAAGATTAGCTACACGCAGCTGTGCAAGCCCCGCTGAAATTCTGTGCTTATATTTTTTTGAAATCAGTTCAAGCTCTTTTTCATGCCTTTCATCAACACCAAAAAGTCCCGACTCGGTATAAAAGTCTAAAATACTGTCCCTTGACGCACTCGGAAACATCTCGTGCGGTGCGGTTGAATCAAACACACAGAATGACAGTTCGGGTACCACTACCATATCAAGACTGTTCTTATCAAAGCTGCAATAATACACCTCGGTATCAAAGCCTGCCTCCTGTGCGGCACGTGCCAGCTTTTTCAGAAATGTCGATTTACCTGTCCCCGGTCTTCCCTTAATGAAGTATCTTGCACTTAAATTTTCTGTAAGATTATCTATGTAATTTACAGAACCGTCAACCGTTGAAGCACCGAAAAACCGCTCAAAATTTTGTGTCCCCTTATTTCCTTTTTTATCTCCGATTAGCTGTCCCACTACACCCTGACAATAACTGTTAAGCCTGTCAAAATTAATATTGTCAATATATATCTTTTCCCATTCATCATGTATTTCCTTGCCCTTTTCATATTCAGCATACAAGCCCATATAGCCGCGGTCTGCCTTTTCCTTAAGCTCACACAGATATTCCTTTTTTGCCTCACAATCAGAAAGCTTTAAAAAAGCGTCACAATCCAAAACGTGCCCCGTGCAGTCTTTCTCAATACAATCCTCATCGACAACAGCAGTTTTTATGTCCCTTATTATCACACCATCATACTGCATGATATTAAAAGGGCTTATCACAGCCTCAATTCTTGAAAACTGCTTAGCCAGAGTGTCTGACACATTCTTTATAACCATCGTTTTTGCTGTTTTCGAGCTTCCCTTTAATATATAAAGCTTTTCTATATTTTCGAGATTATTCTTCATAAGATTAACACAGCCTGCCGATGTGTTCGCCCTTGCAAAATATTTCTTTAACATAAACATCAATCCTTCCCGGCATTCTCAAGTGCCAACAATAGTATATGCAGAAGAACTCCCGAAATTTCACACTTTAAAAAAATTACAGGGAAGTATTGACAAATTTACACACGGCAGTTAATATTAAGATAGGGCGAATTAATTGGGATTTATTGAAAAACTTTCATATGGAGGAATAGCTATGAAAAAAATTATTTGTACTCTGCTCTCGGTATCCATGCTTTTGACCGCCCTCCCCGCATTTTCCGAAGGCGGACAGCAGGTACAGGCTTCCATGACCGATGCACTTACACAAGTAAAACAAAAGGTCAGTGTGCCTGACACTTTAACGGGATTTGACAGCCGAACATCAAAGGACGAAAACGGCAGCATAATCTATGATTTCAGCTGGTATAACGAGGACTCGTCAAGCACCCTTGAGGTTGAATGTGATGAAAAAGGCAGAATCAGCCGTTACTATGCATGGCAGGATTATGACGAAACTCCCGACAGCACGCGTCTTACAAAATACAAAAAAAGTGATGCACTAAAGCTTGCCGAGGATTTTTTAAAGCAAATCATGCCGGAGGCGTTTACCGACTCTGACGTGCTTTCCTACACCGATGCAAGCAGCCGCGGCACTCTGCGTGAGACCGGAACACATTACAGCTTTAGTTTTTTAAGAAAGCACAGCGGCATTGAGGTCAGCTCAAACCGAGTATATGTCAATGTTATTGCCGATAATAACGGAATGAGCGTTCGCTCCGTTTCTGCCGATTATAATTATGGCGCTGAATTTGAACAGTCGGACACACTTATCGAAAACGCAGATGCGGCATACAAAGCCGTTTTCCCTGCGAAGCTGTATTATCAGAAGGATTACGAAAAATCCGAAAGCGGAAAGCCTGACGTGACAAATGCAGTTTATAAGCTTGAGGAATACGGCGAGGGATATATTTCAGCCGCCACAGGTGAAAAGGTGACGAAGTGGTCTGAATACAATACCTTTAACACTCTTGAAGCAGCCGCAGACAGCAAGGCGGCAAGCGGCGGAGGCAGCTCGCGGCTTACTCCGCAGGAGCTTGCGGAAATCAGCAATGTAGCAGGGCTTAAGACGGAAAACGATATCATCGCTATCCTCAAAACGCTTCCCGACCTCAAAATGTCGGACAAAATGACGGTATCTTCATCATCGGTTCACAAAAGCGGCGATGATTATATGATAAGCCTGTATCTCACTGAAAATAACGAACGCGATATGTACGTTTATGCCAATGCCAAAACGGGCGAAATAAAGTCTATCAACAGCTACGGATATTCAAAGTATGACCGCGATTTTTCGGTAAGTGAGGAACAAAAAACAGCTGCAAGGCATAAGGCGGTGGTATTCTTTAAGGCAGTTTCTCCTTCGATTGCAGAGCAATTTGAGGTTGACGAGGTTACAAGCCATGCACAAGCCGTCAGCGTTTCCTTTATCAGAAAGGCAAACGGTGTGCCTTACCTTGCTAACAGTGCAAGCATATCCTATGACGTATTAGAGGAGTGTATAACAGCATATTCGGCAAATTATTCTGAGGCAAGCTTTGCAGATATAACGTCGGCGATAACCGCCGATGCGGCTTATGACAGCCTTCTTGAAAAATTTCCGTTAAAGGAAATCTATATTCCTGTCTCCGAAACGGAATACAAGCTGTGCTACACAACCTCCAAGCCTTACACCGATATTGATGCGTTTACCGCAGAGCCATTGCAAAATGAAACAACGGAAAACGGAAGCTACACCGATATAAGCGGTCATTGGGCAGAGAATGCGGTTTCACGCTTGGCAGAGGTGGGAATTTATCTTCCGGGGAAACAGTTCCGTCCTGACGAGGCAATCACAAAGGCTGATTTGCTCACGCTTTTCTCGGCAGGCTTAAAGGATGAGGGATATATCAGATATGGTCTTGACGAGGTTACCGCCTCCATGAAGCGCTGGGGCGTTATTAAAAAGGACGACACAGTAGATGATACTCCCGTAACCCGCGAAGACGCTTGCGTTTATATGATACGCCTTGCAGGCTACGAAAAGATTGCACGTCTTAGCGGCATATTCAGTCCTCAAGCTCCGGACGCTACTGAAATATCTCCCGAAAATTCCGGATACATGGCTATTCTGTGCGGCTTTGGCGTAATCGGAAATAATGGAGATTTAAGACCAAAGGACAAACTAACACGTGCCGAAGCATCAGCAATGCTTTACACCTTCTTGCTTAATAACTAACTTTAAAATCCCATCAGGAGTTCCTGATGGGATTTTGAGCGTGTCGATAAACTTATCGGCACGCTTGCAGATGCCGAAAAAGGAAGCAGAATTTTTTGTTTTAAAGCCCGTAGGCGTACGCGGGTACGGTAGGGCTTTAAAACGGAAAAAGCAAAGTTTTATTACATTTTATTTAAAAAATATAATAAATATAAAAATACTATTTTAAATACAAAATAGAGATAATAATTTTCATTTTCTGCGGTTATGCGACTTTTTCGACAGTCTGAGAATCCCATCAGGAACTCCTGATGGGATTCTTTGTCTATTTCTTATAATATTTTATTATCGTATCGGCAAGCTCCTTGCCCGAATCGGTGTTTTTCATAAACTGCAAAAGCCGAGCCATTGTATCGTAGCTGTTCTGCGAATTTACATTTCTTCTGACAGACCACACAGCCTCTATTTCGCTGTTATCCAAAAGCTCCTCCTCGCGACGCGTTCCCGATTTTAAGATGTCTATTGCAGGGAATATTCGGCGTTCCTGGAGTCCGCGGTCCAGCTTCAGCTCCATATTACCCGTTCCCTTAAATTCCTCAAAAATCACATCGTCCATTCGCGAGCCGGTCTCTACCAGTGCGGTCGCCAAAATAGTAAGACTTCCGCCCTCCTCAATATTTCTTGCCGCTCCGAAAAATTTCTTCGGCTTGATAAGTGCGTCAGGGTCAAGTCCGCCGGAAAGCGTTCTACCCGTCGGAGTCACCGTCAGATTATATGCTCTTGCAAGACGGGTTATGGAATCCATTAGGATAACAACGTCTTTTTTCTGCTCAACAAGACGCATCGCCCTTTCAAGTACCATTTCCGCACATTTAGTATGATTCTCCGGAGTCTGGTCAAAGGTGGAGTAAATAACCTCGCCGCTGATTGAACGCCGCATGTCAGTTACCTCCTCCGGACGTTCGTCTATCAAAAGCACAATCAGCTTTACATCGGGATGATTTTTAGAAATCGACTGAGCAATCTGCTTGATAAGCGTTGTTTTTCCTGCCTTTGGCGGTGCTACAATCATGCCTCTTTGCCCTTTTCCGATAGGTGCAATCAAGTCCAAAAGCCTTGATGCATATTTATTCTTTTCACCTGTATCAAGCCTCAGCTTTTCCTTCGGATAAATCGGCGTAAGCCGCTCGAAATTTTTTCTCTTTAACGCAACGTCAATACTGTCGCCGTTAATTTTCTTCACAAAAAGCAGTGCAGAATATTTATCGTCGTCCTGCGATGGTCGTGCATCGCCCATAATTTCATCGCCTGTTTTTAAATTAAATCTGCGTATCTGCGTAGGCGAAACATAAACATCATTTTCGCCCGAACGATAATTTTCAAATCGCAAAAAACCGAAGCCGTCTGCAAGCACCTCAAGCACTCCGCACACCTCGACTGCATCTGCAGGTCTCTGTCGCTTTTTGGGCTTTTCCTCTTCCTTGGCACGGTTTTGAGCACGTTTTTCAATTATGCAGTCTATAAGCTCCTCTTTTTTCATTGCCGAAATCTTTGGAATCTCAAGCCCTTGAGCCAGTTGCTTCAGCTCCTCTTTGGTTTTACGCTGTAATTCTGTTTTCTCCTCCAAAAATCACACCTCTATTCTATACAAAGAATGATAACAAAAGATTGTTTTCATAAAAATACTTTAAAATATATGTAGAATTAACCGTTTCCTGAATAGCCGCAAGCTTATCGGTGGGCGTAAGCAGGCTTACTGCTCCGCAGATTATGTATATCGCAAGCATTGCATTAAATACTCCCACCAACGCACCTAAGGTGCGGTTGATTGCCTTTAGTCCCGGAAGCCCGAACAGGCTTTCCAAAAGCTTTAAAACCAAGAACACGAACACCCTTACCAGAACAAACAGCAAAAGCATTGCAATAACCTTCATTATCAGAAGCGTCATCGAATCGGTTACTACCTCCATCACATTGTTTTTTATCTCGGACATCTGCTTGATACTGCTTTCAATGCTGTCCGACAAAAAGGACGGAAGCGACAATGCCTCACAAACCATCAGCGATTTCTCAGTATCGGTGGTATCAATATCCTCGGAAAGCTGCTCCTTTTGATAGGTTTTGCCGATATTCTCGCTCACCATATGCTTTATATTATCTCCCAACGGCGAGCTTTGCAGAAACTCAAGCATCGTATTCTGCATCGAAGCAAGCAGCACCACGGTCAATATGAGTGCAATAATATTTTTAGATGCACGTATAAAGCCTTTTTTTGCCGATGCCGATATGAAAAAGATTATAACCGCAACCAGTGCGATATCCCAAATATATCCTGTCATAAATTATTCCTCTCCCTCCTGCTGTCCGTCCTGCGGCATTTCAGACTGCATCGGAATCGATACGGTATCATGCTTTTCCTGACGTGTCAGCTTTTTAAACTGTATACTTGAGCTGTATACGCAAAACGCCTTCTTGGGGGCTATCGCGTACACCTCTTTAATATCCGAATCGCACACCGCCCTCAGCATACGCTTTCCGTTAAAGTCTGTGATAATCACGTCTCGTCCGCTATTATATGCGACGTAATCTGATTTAATGCTTACCGAATCAGGCATAACCTCGGTTTTTATCGGCGTGTAGGTTTTTCCGTTTGCCGATAAAACCACAATTTCACCCGTTCCGCTGCTTTCAAACAAGAGAAGCTTAGAGCCGTTTGACGCCATCTGATAATTAGTCAACAGCTTGCCGTCAAAGCCGTATTCCCACAAGGTCTTTCCTTTTGCAGAGATTCCTACGCACATACTATCGGAAAATGCATTAAGCTTTTCACCGTTGTATTCCAAATCAAAAATAATAGAATTTTTAAAATTTTCGGTTTTATATTTAGTTTTACCGTCCACACCGAAGCAAGTTATGAAGCTGTCCGCTCCCTCGTCGGTATTTAAAAGCGATACCGCCACACTGCGTTTTGCCGATATTGCGGCGTCTAAAATGTTATATGAGCCTGAATCCCACGCAAATACAATCTTTCCGCTTTTATTAAATACCACTACCTGACCTTTAAAATACTCTTTTTCGGTTACTGCCACAACATCTCCGTTTTTCGAAAGGTCAGCTGTTATAATATTTCCCTCGGTGCTTGCTGTAAAGAGCAGCTTTTTTCCTTCATAAAGGCTTACCTTTTTTGCACCGGTTTCGTTTATCAGTACATAACTCCCCTTGACCGTCAGCTGTGGGTCCTGCATTTGTATCGGGAGCTCCCACATCAACTCTCCGTTTTTATTAAATGCTCTGTATCTTGTTTCATTAGCAGAAACTATATCGCCCTTATAGTCTGCAAATCTCGCGTTTTCCGCTGCGTCCAATGCTATTGGCAGGGCGTCACCGCTACTCACCTTTACCGGCTCCTTTGTTGTCAGCTCTGCAGTTCCCTCATGAGGAATAACCTCCTCCGATTCCATATAGCCGAGTGCCTTTTCAAGCTCCGCCTGCTCCGAAGCAGGCATCATCGTCGGCTTTGGCGTAGGAGTGGACATATCATCAAGGTATAGCTGCATTTCAATAGGCAGCGTAATTCCCAGCATATTGCAGATACCTGTAATATTTTGCTTAAAATTATTCTTATACGCCTGTATAAAAGGAATATTCGTTCCCGATTGAACAAGTGCAAAAAGCGTAACCGCACAAAGGCACAGTACGACAACCAGCATCTTCACAATATTTCCTTTTTTATCCATCAATAATACACCTCCGTTAAAAATAACCCCTGCGGCGGAGCCGTTATACCCGCACGCTTTCGGTCACACGATGCAATTATATCTGCCATTTCCTCCGTATTTATCTTGCCGCAGCCCACAAATGCAAGCGTGCCTGCAATAATGCGTACCATGTTATATAAAAATCCGTTTCCCGTTACCGTTATTTTAATTAAATCGTCAACCTTTTCAACGTCAAGGGAATAAATCGTTCTTACGGTTGTTTTCACTGTAAATCCGCTTGCGGCAAAGCCTATAAAGTCATGCTCGCCCAAAAATGCCTCCGCCGCCTTTTTCATGTCATCAAGCTTAAGCTCGTATGGGAAGTGCCACGCATAATTAGTTTTAAAAACATCGGGAAACTGTGAATTTTGAATATAATAAGTATAGCATTTTTTCTTTGCCAAATATCTTGAGTTAAAATCTTTTTCCGCGTCCTCTGCCAAAAGACATACTATATCAGACGGAAGCTGTGTATTCAGTGCTAGCGGCAGCTTATCGCACGGGATTTTTGTTTCTGAAGTAAAATTGCACACAAACCGCTTTGCATGAACGCCTGTATCAGTTCTGCTGCAGCCCACCACTCTCGGTTTTGCACCGGTAATCTTCAAAATCGCTTTTTCCAGTACCTCCTGCACCGTAATCGCATTTTTCTGCGACTGCCAGCCGTGATATGCCGTACCGTCATATTGAAGTGTAAGCTTAATATTTCGCATTTTAATTCTCCGTTTCGCCGCCTTGAAAAAGTGATGACATTGGACGTTTTTCACACCATTTCCCTATTTCCATCGTTTTGAAGGCGGCAATTATAACGCGGAAAAGAAGCAAGCAGATTATTGCTTTGCAGTGAGCGGTGCCGTACATCGGTACTGCCCCGAGCAAAAAGTGATGAGATGCGACGCTTATTTTTCACGTTACTTCTTACATAAGTTTCTGTATGAATATAACTGCTGCTGCAAAGCCGACCATAAATAATGTCGCCCACAAATCACGCACCGTCATCTTCATCTGCTTCATACGCGTCCTGTTTTTGCCGCCATGATAACAGCGTGAGTCCATTGCAACGGCAAGGTCGTCCGCCCTTCGGAACGCACTGATAAAAAGCGGCACCAAAAGCGGTATCATCGCTTTTGCACGCTTTAAAACGTTTCCGCTTTCAAAATCTGCACCTCTTGCCATCTGTGCTTTCATAATTTTTTCGGTTTCCTCCGAAAGTGTAGGAATAAACCGAATTGCAATAGTCATCATCATCGCAATTTCATGTGACGGGACTTTAATTATTTCAAACGGCTTCAAGATTTTCTCAATACCGTCGGTCAGCATAAGCGGCGATGTTGTAAGCGTCAAAACCGATGTTCCGATAACAAGATACACCAGTCTTAAAATCATCAGCACCGCCGTTGTTAAGCCCTCTTTTGTGATTTTGAGCGTACTCCAGAACGGGCATACCCACAAAACCGTACTACCCTGCGTCATAAACAGGTTCAGCACCGCTGTAAACACCAAAATATACATCATAGGCTTTAACCCACGCAAAATAAACTTCGGCGGCACCTTTGAAAGATACACCAAAAACAGCGTAAACGCAGTAAACACCGCATATGCCACAGGTGAGCTTATGAGAAACAAAATAATAATATAAAAAAGTGACAGAAGAATCTTTACCCTTGCGTCCATTTTGTGTATGAAGGAATTGCCCTCCACATACTGTCCGATTGTAATATCCTTAAACATTTTCTGCCTCCTTTAAAAGCTCGGCATAAAGCTCTGCGGCAAATTTCACCGTATAAACATCAGGACGTATATCCACGCCGTCCGCAATCAGTCTGTGCGTAAGCTCGGTTATCTGCGGTACATTGAGTCCCATTTCTCTAAGCTCGCTGCTATGTGCAAAAACCTCCGCAACGCTTCCCTGCATCGCAAGCCTGCCCTTGTTCATAACCAGAATGTCTTTTGCAATTCGTGCAACATCCTCCATGGAATGGGAAACGAAAATTATCGTCATCTTTTCATTTTCCGCATGAAGCCTCACAAGCTGGTCCAAAATTTCGTCGCGACCTTTAGGGTCAAGTCCGGCTGTCGGCTCGTCCAGAATAAGCACCTTCGGCTGCATGGAAAGAACTCCGGCAATAGCGACGCGGCGTTTCTGTCCGCCCGAAAGCTCGAACGGCGACTTCTCCAAAAGCTCCAAAGGCAAGCCCACAAAGCCTGCAGCCTCATAGACACGATTTCTTATCTCGCTTTCGGAAAGTCCCATATTTGTCGGTCCGAACGCAATATCCTTATACACCGTTTCCTCAAAAAGCTGATGCTCTGGGTATTGAAAAACCAATCCCACATTTTTCCGCACAGTGCGAAGGTCAGCATTCGGTGCAGTTATATCCACTCCGTCAATCTCGATTTTTCCGCTTGTCGGACGAACAAGTGCATTCAGGTGCTGAATAAGCGTCGATTTTCCCGACCCGGTATGACCGATTATCGCCGTAAAATCTCCGTCCGGAATTTCAAAGCTGAGAGAGTCCAGTGCCGTTTTTTCATACGGCATGCCCTGCTGATATACATATGTCAAATCCGATACCTTAATCATTTTTTAATCCCTTCAACCTGTCAAGAATGACCTTTTCACATTCCTCAACCGAAATTATATCCTCCGGCATATCAATTCCCATGCTCCGAAGTCGGAACAAAAGCTCCGTAACCTGCGGAACATCGAGTCCGATTTCCTTAATTTTTTCAACCTCGGAGAACACCTTTTTCGGCACATCGTCAATAATCACGCTGCCCTTTTCCATAACCACAATTCTGTCTGCCATTGCCGCCTCGTCCATATAATGCGTGATTAGAACAACCGTCATTCCGCGGGATTTGTTAAGCGACTTTATCGTCCGCATAACCTCGCGTCTGCCCTTCGGGTCAAGCATTGCAGTCGGCTCGTCCAAAATAATACATTCCGGCTCCATCGCAAGCACGCCTGCGATTGCAACTCTCTGCTTCTGACCGCCCGAAAGCCGCGACGGGGAGCTTTTGGCAAACTCCGACATATTTACAATTTCCAGACATTCATCGACACGTCTGCGGATTTCCTCAGGTGGCACTCCTAAATTTTCGGGAGCAAAAGCCACCTCGTCCTCCACAACTGCCGCAACTATCTGATTATCGGGATTTTGAAACACCATACCTGCGGTGCTTCGTATGCTGAAGGTGTTTTTTTCGTCCGCAGTATCCATGCCGGCAATGTATACCTTTCCGCCCGACGGCAGCAGTATACCGTTTAAGTGCTTTGCAAGAGTCGATTTTCCCGACCCGTTATGTCCAAGCACAGCAACAAAGCTGCCCTTATCAATATACAGGTCAAGCTCCTTTATAACAAATTTTTTCTCGTGTGTTTCCTCATCGTCATATGAAAACGAAAGCTTTTCAATGTCAATCATAAATTTTAGCCCCTGTTCCATCGGCAGCTTATGCCGCAAGGCAGAATCATCTGCTTGTCACGCATCATCAGTCCGATTTCGTCACAGCTCACATGTCCGCCGTATTTTTTCTTCATAGTAAGAGTCATAACATTGCTCATTATTGTCTGCGAAAGCCCTGTTGTGTAGGAATTTATCAGGAAAAACAGCGGCTCGTCCGACAGAATTTCCATACAATCCTCAATCAGCGGATAAAGCTCGTCCTCAATCTTCCAAAGCTCGCCGCCCGGACCTCGTCCGTAAGATGGCGGATCCATGATGACCGCGTCATACTTTTTTCCGCGTCTTCCCTCTCTTGCGACAAACTTCTTCACATCATCAACTATATATCGCACCGGCTTATCGCCAAGTCCCGACGCCGCCATGTTTTCCTTCGCCCATGTCACCATGCCCTTTGATGCGTCCACGTGACACACCTCGGCACCGGCAGCAGTCGCCGCAACGGTCGCACCGCCTGTGTAGGCAAAGAGGTTAAGCACCTTTATCGGTCTTTTCTCATTTTTTATAAGCTCCGAAAACCAGTCCCAGTTCACAGCCTGCTCCGGAAAAAGTCCCGTATGCTTAAAGCCCATCGGCTTTATGTTAAAGGTCAGATTTTTATACCCAACAGTCCAGCGTTCCGGCATTTTTTTATTAAAAAACTCCCAGCTTCCACCGCCCGAATTGCTGCGGTGATATGTCGCGTCGGTTTTCGTCCACAGCCCCGTTTTACTCCTCTCGGTCCAAATCGCCTGTGGGTCGGGACGCCGCAGCAGAATATTTTTCCAATATTCCAGCTTTTCACCGCCGGCAGCATCTATTAAAATGTAATCCTTCCAGTCTTCAGAATACCACATATTTTTCTCCGAATTTATTTTTGTTTTATATTCAGCAGCCTTACAATCACAGGGCTTAAAATAATATTTATGCCCATTTCAACCAGGAAATTTGCTCCGACAAGACCGAAAATCATATACTGAGCGAGATTTCCGCCAAGACCTGCCGCCTCAGCCCAGCCTGCAACGGTTTGCATAAAGAACACAAGGCAGCCCAAAAGGAAAACGCCCGTATTCACCAACGGACACACTACCGCGGCAGCCGCAACAGCGACATAGCGGTTATACCGTGCCAAAAGCTTATAAACAACTCCTGCACAAAATCCGCAGAGAGTACCCTTCAAAATCACGGTAATAATTGTTCCGGGAACATTTACTGCCAAAAACAGTGCAGCATCGCCGCTCAAAATAACGACTATTCCAAAAACCAAGCCGAGCCAAGCACCAATGCCCACGCCGCAGGTTGCCGCACCTATAACAATCGGTACGAGTACGGCGGAGATAGAAAACGGTCCCAGCTTAATAAATGCACCCAAAAACTGCAGTATTATCACAAGAGCAGTCAATATAGCAGCCAATACCAAATTTCTTGTTGACATTTTACTCATTTGTACTACCTTCTTTCGGCTATAAAACAGCCATTATATTTGTCTAACATTGTACCACATTTTCTGCCAAAGGTCAATAGTTATGGGATTAATGTAAAAAAACGGAAACTTTTAAGCTGCTGTGAGGTTGACAGCTTGCCAAAAATCCGCTATACTGATTATGCAAAGGAGGCGGATTTATTGAAAAAGAGCAAGACGAGCTGCGAAACCTGTGCATACTATGCCTATGACGACGAATACGAGTGTTACTTCTGCGAGATGTCGCTTGACGAGGACGAAATGCTGCGGTTTATGCAAGGCTCATTTGATAACTGCCCATACTGGCGGTGCGGCGACGAATACGCCGTTGTACGCAAACAGAATTAGAAAACGCTGACATATGCTTTTTAGCACACATCAGCGTTTTTTAATTTCCTGCAAGCCTTTGATAGTCACTCTTTAAATATCCGCTCATATCCGCCAGGGACAGCGGTATTTCCACAAAACCGCGTTCATAATACGAAAGCTCGTACGGAGGGTAGAAAAGCACGAGATTTTTCTCGTTTATATAGAATTTCTGATTTTCCGAAAGCTTCGGCTTTTCCCACAAATCGGAGTATTTGTCGGGATTTTGCTTAATTTCCTCCTCCAGGCGACTGTTTATCATGTCGATATAGCTGTCATCTGAAAACAAATCGGAAAGCCGCACCTCAACGCAGGCAGCAGTGTCGATATTTTTTGTAATGCGGAAGCTGTTTTTATGAGCACTGTGCGTGCAGGAATCCACCTGAGTTACCACCGAGAAAAATCCGTTTGCATTAAGATGCTGTGTGGTTGTAACGGTAAAAGTGGATTGGTCGCCGGTATTTTTTGCTTCCTTGGAAAAATTATTCAAAAGCTCGGTAATGGTTTTTTCGTATTCCTCGTTTACAGAATCCTGCAGACTTTCGCTGGAAAGCCCCGAAAGCTGCGGGATTTTTGCATCTGCAAAAATAGTGTCGGTAGAATATGATTTATCCACGCTGTGGAGCTGCACGCCGTTTCCGCAGGACGCAAGCAGAACGGCAATCAGCAGTGCAGGAGCTATAGCTTTTATAAAATTATGCAAATCAGACCTCCGCTGCCCTCGTTAATAATTCGCTCCAAGGTCGCAGCCAGTTTGCGGCGAGCCTCGTCCGGCATTTTCGACAGCTTGTTGTTTACGCCCTCATTCACCAACTCATATAGTGATTTGCCGAAAATGTTTGACTCCCAAATTTTTGCAGGGTTGGTTTGGAATTCATCAAGCAGATAATGCACCAGCTCCTCCGATTGCTTTTCCGTTCCGACAATCGGGCTTACCTCCGCCTGTATATTAGCCCTAATCATATGTATACTCGGTGCGGACGCTTTCAGCTTAACGCCGTATCTGCCGCCCTGCTTGACTATTTTCGGTTCCTCAAGGGTCAGCTCGTCTGTTGTCGGCGAAACCACGCCGTAGCCGCACTCACGCACCTGATGCAGTGCATATGAAATTTTATCGTACTCGGTTTTTGTTTTCGCAAGCTCTCGTATCAGTCTGATTAATGCCTCCTCGTTTGCGATTTCAAAGCCGGATTCCTCACCAAGCACCTGATAGAACAGATTTTCGGGTGTGGACAGCTCCAAAACGGCGTTGCCCTGACCTAAATCGATGCCCTCAATATCCGACGAACGAATAAAATCGTAAGCGGATAAGTGCTCGCAAAGCTCACGGATACTGCGGATTTTTTCGAGAGGCTGTACCTCCTCACGCACCGCGGCATTAATTTTTTCCGAAAGCCAATGCTCACTTCCGAGCTGCATAACCCAGCCGGGCATTTTAATTCTGACCTCTTGAAGAGGAAATTCAAACAGTACCGTTTCAATGATACGATTGATGTCGCCCTCGTCAAGCTCTCTGCAATTTACCGCAACAACAGGCACGCCATGCCGTTCTTCAAGCTCCTTTTTGAGGTTTTGACATTCGATTGAATGTGGATTTGCCGAATTTAAAACCACCACAAACGGTTTGTTTATCTGTTTCAGCTCAGAAATGACGCGATTTTCCGCCTGAACATAGCTGTCGCGTTCAATTTCGGTAATAGAGCCGTCGGTGGTTACTACAAGTCCGATTGTGGAGTGGTCGCAGATTACCTTTTTTGTTCCGACCTCTGCCGCCTCGTAAAACGGAATTGGCTCTTGTGACCATGGAGTTGACACCATTCTGGGTGCGTCCTCCTCGATGTAGCCCATTGAGCCGTCTACAACATAACCGACACAGTCAATCATGCGTACACGCATGCGTGCGTTGTCACCGAGGTTGATTTCCACCGCCTCGTTGGGAATGAATTTCGGCTCTGTTGTCATTATTGTTCTGCCCTGTGCCGACTGCGGCAGCTCGTCTCTTGTTCTCTCTGCCTGATAGGCGTTTTCCATGTTGGGAATAACGAGTAAATCCATAAATTTTTTGATAAAGGTGGATTTTCCCGTGCGTACAGGACCTACAACGCCTATGTATACGTCACCGCCCGAACGCTCCTTTATATCCTGATATATACTGTATTCTGTCACTTGTCGCTCCTCCTTTTTCCTTATACATAGTACAGGTTTAGTACATTATATTTAGGAAAGAGCGAATTTAGTACACAAAACGATATTTACATATTTTATATATACTATATTTTAAAATTTGTATCTTATTGCACCAATGAATTTTTTTCGATACATTAAAAAGAGGCGGCATAGCTTTTTTCGCTTTCCTTTTATATAGCGTGCTATTTGAAAAAAATTCCACACCAACCATAACTTCGCCTACACATTCAAGGCGAGTTGTCGAAGTTTTGCGGCTTTTTAAAAGCCGACGAAACTTGCGACTTGTCCGAAGCCACAACACCACGGGTTCGGGTGTCCCGACGACTTTTCGTACTTTTGGTCGGTCAAAAGTACAGATATCCGCCAAAAGCGGGACGTCGTAAACGCCGTCCCCTACGATTTACGTTGAAAATGTGCAGAAAAAACGCACATTAAAGCGGGACGTCGTGAACGCCGTCCCCTACGATTTTACATTGAGGTGAAACACGCAAGACGTTTGCAATGAATTGAAAGTGTGCAAAAAACCACCCGCGAAGTGCGAGTGGTTTTTCGTTTAGGTTGTTATTTATTTAATTAAACTTAAAGCTAATCAATCTTGAAACTAACTAAACTTAAAGCTAATCAAGCTTAAAACTAACTAAGCCTAAAGTTAATCAAATTTAAAATTAATCAATTATACAGAATTAAATCTGATATCTGATTACCACTGGAATTCAGCAACGTTAGCATTAGCTGAGTAACCAGCATCTATGTGCTGGTCATAGATACCCTGAGCAGTTTCAGTCATTTCAGCACCGAGCATACCCAGATCGCCACTTGTAGTAATGATATCTTCAACATCAAATCTGTTTAATTCGATTGATGGCTTAACATAATTTTTCATGTCGAATTCTCCTTTTCAAACTATATTATTCAGCAGCGTCACAGCTAAGACTCATTGTGATACCTGCATCAGCTACATCATTGTAAACCTTGAGAACTGCGTCAAATGTCATTGTACCTTCTGTTTCAAGAGCAGCACCTGAAATTGACTGTGTTACAGTATTTACTCCGTCAGTGAATGTAGCCTTGAAGTTCTTACCGAATGCAGCACCTGTGATGCTGTTACCAGCCCAAACGATACCATTCATGTATTCAAACTTAGAACCAACAAGTGTTGAAGGCTTAACCTTGATTACAACTGTATCTGATACAGAACCAGCAGTAACTGTGATTGTAGCCTTACCCGGCTTAACAGCTGACCAAGCACCTGTTGCAGCATCGATTGTTACGCAAGCGTCATTTGATGATTCCCAAGCGATTGTATCTGTTGTTGTGTCAGGAGTAACAGTAGCTGTTAATGTGCCTGTAGCACCAACATTAGCTACTACAACGTCATCGCCGTTGATTGCGATTGCTGTAGCAGGAACTTCAGGATCTTCCTCTTCTACACCTGCGAATGAAAGTGTGCCGCTGAAAGGCTCACCAACGGTATCTCCATTTGCAGCACCATTCAAGAATGACTTATAGTTAACAACGCCCTCATATGAAATAGAAAAAGCGTTTTTATCAGTTACAACAACATAATAACTGAAAAGATTGTCCACAGCTGTCTGTGCTGATGTATATGCTATCTCAGCAGTCGGATACAGTGTCGTGTAGTCGGTCGAAGGAGCAGCAATATGATTCAATGAACCAGTAGTTGTATCGTAACCTGGCTTTCCTATAACATTATCTGACAGAACACCTGTTGTATAGGTCGTACTTGTACCAAAGATACTTGATGTTGTAACACTATGAATCATTGTCATATTCTTAAGCTCTAATTGAGCATTAGAGATAGCACTTTTTGCTCCCATAGAAGTGTCATTAAACAATCCTTTCGCTACTGAGGCGAATGCACTACCTTCAATGTTGCTTACATCAAGTGTAATTGCATATGCTGCAGCACCTTCAGGAATATCATTACTCGTAACTGCCTTATATTCATCATTTGTCATTACAGTAGCTTTAACTTCATATGTTGCAGCAGCAGAAGCAACTGTAGCAAATGAAACAAATGTTGTAGCCGCCAATGAAAGAGCAGCTACTAAAGAAATAATCTTCTTCATTTTCTTATCCTCCTAAAATTTAATATCACTCAGCTGTCTTTGCTTTAACTGTCGCATTTTCACCAATAGTAAAGTCACCGTATTTACTTGTACCACCAAGAAGTTTATCAACGATAACTGATGCGTCTGTTACGTCAACTTTACCTGATACGTCAACATCGCCCCAAACGTAGCCTGTTACAAATTCTTCACCAATGGTATAGTCACCGTATTTACTTGTACCACCAAGAAGTTTATCAACGATAACTGATGCGTCTGTTACGTCAACTTTACCTGATACGTCAATATCGCCCCAAAGAACAGTTATACCTGTATCTTCTTCAGCTACAGCTGTAACAATAATGTTACCTTCAGCAATTCTGAATGTACCTGTTGAATCTGTGTAGCCAAGCTTTACGATGTGACCATCAGCTTCTGTTACTGCAAGAGCGATGTCTGTCTTAAGACCCATGCCTGTGAAAGCACCATCTGTGCCCTCTGTTACCTGGTCTATGTACAGGATATCGTCGTTAGTAACGTTTGCCTCGTCTGTGCCCTCTTTTAAGATGAGTAAGGTCATTTCCGTTCCTGCAGATACTGTCGGTGTACCACTTACAGTGAACTTACCCTCTGCGTATGAGCCTGTCAGCCCTGTGCTGTACGTGTCGGTTGATGCGTTAAATGCAACCTCATTATCTGCTGCCAAAGCAGATGTAGACATCACCAGTGATGCCGCAGCTGTCATTACCGCCAGAACCTTTTTAAAGTTTTTCATATAAAATTCCTCCTTCTAAGAATATTCCCCTGTATGAAACCAAATTGCAGCGGAAATGTTCTACCCCTCGGCACCCATACTGCCCGTGTATCTATACACTCCGTTCCCTACGTACGTGTATCCCTACATTACTTCCTTTTCTTCAATTTCGATATTTTCATACAATAGTAGTATAGTATGTCCATGATTTTTTTGCAATGATTTTTCCTTTTTTTTTTATTATTTCAGCATTTTCAAGTTATTCGGTTTGGGTTTTTTGTGCAATTTATACAAGGTGTGGAAGGGGACTTTTTGACATTGCGGAGGCGGTGGGGATTTTGGGGGTGGAATGGATTTGGAAAGGTTGGGGTGGTTGGGTGGTTGTTACGTACTTCGGGACGTCGTAAACGCCGTCCCCTACAGTGCTTGGGCGGCTGATTTGCGGCGGTTTGGGAAAGTGAAAATTGGTGTTGACAAATTGCCCGTGCTGCTGTATAATAGTAATAGAAAAGGCAAGACCTCAAACGGTTATGCCAAGACATTAAGATTATTTAGAAAAATAACGCTAATGCTTTGCAAGGGCTGGCGTTATTTTTTTATGGTTAATGCTAATAACACTATTGACAAATTGCTCGCACTGCTGTATAATAGCAATAGAAAAGGCAAGACCCCAAACGGTTATGCCAAAATTGGATTATTTTTTAAAATAACACGACTTTGACGGGGCGTGTTATTTTTTTCATGGAAAGTACTAAAAGTAACAGAATTATCATAAATGATATTATGTATTCATTATCCATAGCTATCACCTCCTTTACAAGAGATGATGGCATAACCGCCCAGCTTTTACGCTTGTTTTTGGTCTTACCCGTTCACTATTATAGCATATGTTTTTGGGTTTGTAAAGGTTGATTGTTTGTTATGTTCTTTTGTAACCAAAAGAACCAAAAGTTTCGGGGGTTTCGAGTCCCCCGAACCCCTAAAACGACTAAAGAGGGTAATCCTTGAAGTTTGCAAACACAAGCGGGATTACCCCCGTTTAGGATTCCCCGTCCCTGTGCAGCGCACCGTGCTTCGTTTATGCTTTTTGCCGTGGTAAAATGCTGTTCCCTTGTCGGATTGGGTGCTATAGTTACTACGCCCCCACATCTGTGATGGTTTGCACAAAAGTGTGATTGGTCTACAGGTGCAAGGGCTATGCATATTA
>JAGASE010000024.1 GCA_017621875.1 Clostridia bacterium | reverse complement strand
TTTTTTTCGATACACTAAAAAGAAGCAGTATATCTTTTTTCTCATTCTTTTTATATAGTGTGCTGCTCGAAAAAAATCCCACACCAACCATAACTTAGCTTGCACATTCAAGGCGAGTTGTCGAAGTTTTGCGGCTTTTTTTAAAAGCCGACGAAACTTGCGACTTGTCCGAAGCCGCAACACCACGGGTTCGGGTGTCCCGACGACTTTTCGTACTTTTGGTCGATCAAAAGTACATATATAATATGAACCGTTCGACAATAAAACGGGCGATTAGTATATCGTCCATTTTGAACTGCCAAAACAAAACAATCTTCGACATAAAGCCCCAAAAAGCATCAGAAAATACTAAAAAATAATTTCACAATCCATATAGACAAAGCGTTTTTTTTGGTGTATAATAGAAGGTGCAAAACAGATGCCGCAAGCTATGTCTTCACTGCGGCTAAAACAAACGGATTAAAATTGAATACCCGGCAGCTTTTTTTTGCTGCCGAAAAACCTCTTGCACTACCACAGTGCCGCTTACAAAGCGTACATCGCTGGCACCTATACCAAGAGAGCATGGCAAAAATGCCGGCTGGTATAGGTGTGAGGATATTATTTTTAATCCGTTACAATCTGTTTTGCAATACAATGGCTGGCGTTTTTCGGCGTACAGCCAGGCTGTACGCTTTTTTAATAGCTTAAAATTATGTTGTCATCTGCTAATTAAAAAAATCATCGGTAGAACGGATTTGGAGCGTACAGTTTAAAGCGGGGTGCTGCGTATTTCCGCAAACAGCAGTGCTCCGCTTTTTTGATGCAATTTATCCGACACCGTCAAATCAATCTCGTCACTATTCCGCAAACCATACATTTTTTAATCAGTCTACATACATTAAAATATATTACTTGATTTTTTAGGTACGGTTTGCTATAATAGTGTAAATAATATATCAAGAGGAGCATGACTTGCAATGAAAATAATTATTGTCGGCTGCGGTAAAGTGGGTCAAAAGCTTGCCGAAAAGCTGAGCCAGGAAAACGAGCATGACATAACCGTTGTGGACCTTCGCCGCAAGGTTATTGAAAACCTTATAAATCAATACGACATCATGGGTGTTGCCGGAAGCTGCTGCGAGCTTGATACGTTAATTGATGCAGGTGTTGAAGATGCAGATATCCTGATTGCGGTAACAGGCTCTGACGAGCTTAACCTCTTAACCTGCCTCATGGCGAAAAAGGCAGGCGGCTGCCAGACCATCGCAAGAGTGCGAAAGCCCGAATACCGCAAAACGCTGCATCTTTTCAAGGAGGACTTAGGTCTTGCCATGATTATCAATCCGGAGCTTACAGCAGCAACCGAAATTGCACGTATTCTACGCTTTCCTTCGGCAATACAGATTGACACCTTTGCCAAAGGACGTGTGGAAATCATGAAGTTCAGGCTCCCGGAAAATTCTGCTCTTGACAATTTGAGCATTGCCCAAATGAGCCAGAAAATAGATTCCGACATTCTTGTCTGCGGTGTTGTCCGCGGCGACGAGGCTTTTATCCCCGGCGGTGACTTCGTTCTAAAAAGCGGAGATTATGTCAGCATAGTGGCATCAATAAAAAGCGGTGCGGACTTTTCAAAAAAAATCGGCATCAAAACAAACCGCGTAAAGGACACCATAATAGTCGGCGGCGGAGAAATAGCTTACTACCTTGCAAAGCAGCTTTTAGCAACGGGAATTAACGTAAAAATTATCGAAAAAGACCCCGCTCGAAGTGACGAGCTTTGTCAGCTTTTGCCTAAGGCAACAATTATCAACGCCGACGGAACAGAAAACCGAGTGCTTTTGGAGGAGGGTATTGAATACGCCGAATCCTTTGTTGCACTGACCAACATTGACGAAGAGAATATCCTTCTTTCCCTGTTTGCAAAGAGCAAGACAAAGGGCAAGCTTATAACAAAAATCAACCGTATCGCATACGATGAGGTTATCCCAAACCTTAATCTCGACACAACTATATACCCGAAAAATATCACAGCGGACTATATAGTAAAGTTTGTGCGTGCAAAAAATAACTCTATCGGCAGCAATATCGAAACAATGCACATTATCCTTGACGGAAAAGCAGAGGCTCTTGAGTTCAGAATCCGCGAAAATTCACCTATTGCAGGTGTTCCTATCGAAAAGCTCAACCTCAAGGATAACCTACTTATTGCCTGCATAAACCGTAACGGAAAAATTATCATTCCAAAAGGTAAGGACATTATCTTAGCAGGCGACACTGTTATTGTTGTAACAGCTCGTGCAGGCTTTACCGATATAAAGGACATTCTTAAATAAGAGGTGTGCGACATGAATTATAAAATTATTATGCATACCCTCGGTTGGGTATTGAATATTGAGGCAGCGGCAATGCTTCTGCCGCTTATATGTGCTGCGGTATACGGCGAGCCGTATGTTTTGCTTTTTGCTTTTTGCATACTGCTCTGTCTTATTTTCGGACTTCCGCTTACCATAAAAGCTCCGAAAAAGAAAAGCATGTATGCCCGCGAAGGCTTTATTGCAGTTGCACTTTCATGGATTGTGCTCAGTATTTTCGGAGCACTTCCCTTTTATATTTCGGGATTTATCCCAAGCTTTATAGATGCTCTGTTTGAAACAGTTTCGGGCTTCACCACGACGGGTGCGTCTATACTTACCGACGTTGAGGCACTTCCCAAAAGCCTGCTTTTCTGGCGAAGCTTTACGCACTGGATAGGCGGTATGGGTGTTTTGGTATTTTTGGTGGCAATTCTGCCGCTTTCGGGAGGCAACAACCTTTATCTGATAAAGGCGGAAAGCCCCGGTCCGGCAGTAAGCAAGCTTGTACCAAAGGTAAAATCAACGGCAAAAATCCTATACCAGATGTACTTAGTAATGACACTTATTGAGATTGCTCTGCTGCTTTTGGGCGGAGTTACGCTCTTTGACGCACTCACGCTTTCCTTCGGCACTGCTGGTACGGGAGGCTTCGGTATCCTGAACAGCAGCATTGCTGATTATTCGCCGTATGTGCAAGTTGTTATAACAATATTTATGATTTTATTCGGTATTGATTTTTCGCTGTATTACCTGCTTTTGTTGAGAAAGGTAAAGGACGTTTTACATTCGGATGAGCTTAGAGCATATCTTGGAATTATACTTTGCTCAATAGCGGTTATTGTCATTAACTGCCGAGGCTTATTCAGCACGCTTTCCGAGACGATAAGGCACGCGGCGTTTCAGGTCGGCTCTATTATAACCACAACGGGATACTCAACAACCGATTTTGACAAATGGCCCGAGCTTTCAAAAACCATTCTTGTTACGCTCATGTTTATCGGTGCATGTGCAGGCAGTACCGGCGGCGGTATAAAGGTTTCAAGAATTATCATATTTGTAAAAAGCATTTTTAAGGAGCTTATAACAGCGGTACACCCCAACAGTGTCCGTAAAATAACCTTGAACAAACGACCTGTTGAGCATGAGGTGGTACGAGTTGTAAACGTCTACATGGCGGCATACATTATGATTTTTGTAACCTCAATACTGATTATAAGCATTGATAATTTTGATTTTACTACCAATTTCACCGCTATTGCGGCAACGCTTAACAATATCGGACCCGGACTTAACGCAGTAGGACCGACGCAGAATTTCTCCATATATTCACCGCTTTCAACACTGGTGTTTATAGCCGATATGCTTATCGGACGACTGGAAATCTTCCCGCTCCTGCTCCTGTTCACTCCTCCGGCATGGAGAAAATAGCACATTATTGGTAAAGGACGACATTTATGCAGCTCCGCATTACATCAAAAACCACGCGGTTTCCGCGTGGTTTTTGTCATATTTTTTCATTTATTTGTCTTAACAACAATTCCGTTTTGCATGCTGTAACCGTTCTCTAAAACGATATTGCACACAACCCCATCACAGCAATTAACATCAAGCTTTATTCCATCGGCTGTGCGTTTCCACGAAACCTCTGCACGCCCCTTAGGCAGATCATAATAAGCTGATGCAAAATCAATCTTTTCAATAAATTTTGGACGAATTTCCACCTCCTGCGAATTGACGATGTAAAGACCTGCCAGCTCGCACATAAACCATCTGCTGATATCCGCCAAGAAGTGATGATTATGTGAGCTGCTGATTACGCCCTCCGGGATATCCTTTTCCGGCACAAACTGCTCAACCATGGCAGTTTCACCGCGGTCAATCAGGCAGGCGTAGGAGGGGTATTCCTTTTTCGTAATCATATGGAAGGCAAGCTCGCTCTCGCCGAATTTGGACAGTACATGGAACAGTACGTGCATTCCCAAAAATCCGCAGTCGAAGTTGTCTCCTTTTGCGTGTATAAGCTCAATAAGGCGTACAAAAGCCTCCTTTTCCTCGCTTTCCTCAAAAACGCCGTAATACAGCGACATAGCCTGGCTTGTCTGACAATTTCCGCTCGCAAGCATTGTGGATTTATCAATAAGCACTCTGCGGATTGTGTCACGCATATCCCGATAAATTCCCTCGGCATACCGTGCATTATGAGTATATCCCACAGCATTAAACATTTCCGCAGCTTTCTTCGCCATATCCATAACCATAATGCTGTCGGTAAGAGCCAAAGGTGCGTCATAATCCTTGCTTGGCTTGCCGACAGGTACCCAGTCCCCAAGACCGATTGCGACTGTTCCGTCGGCACTTCTTCTTTTTAGTATATACTCCAGATACCGCAGCATAGCATGCGAATTTTCCCTTATAACCTCGGTATCGCCGCGGTAACGGTAAAGCATATATGGGAGATTGAACAGTACGCTGTCCCACGCAGGACCGTTGCCCCACGCAAAGCCCCAGCCGCCCGTCGGCACAATTCCGGGAAGTATTCCCTCATCGCTTTGAGACTTTCTGATATTGTCAAGCCAAACTCTCCAGCTCACGTCTGCGTCATACATCATAATCATCTGGTCAGCCGACATCGACGCATCTCCCGTCCAGCCGTTTTTCTCACGATGCGGACAGTCTGTAGGGAAATAATAGAAGTTTGACCTGTCAGCTCTTTGTACCATTTCAAAAAGCGTATTAACCGTTTCGTCCGAACAGTGAAAACCGCCGATTTCCTTTAAATCCGAGCTCATTACGCAATAGGTAAGCAAATCCTCGGTTGCCTGAGACGGCGTTATGCCGCTAACAAAAACATAGCGAAAGCCGTGATAGGTAAATCTCGGAGTGTAAACTTCTGTTCCCTCTCCTTTTGCAGTGTAGATATCCTTTTGGATATAGTCTCCCCATTCCTCTTCATAGTTGATATTACTGTTGTCAAAGCTGCCTCCGGTTAAAATTTCTCCGTGCTGCATAATAATCCGCTGTCCCGGCTCTGCTTTAATTTTAAGCCTGCAAACACCTGCCGAATTTTCTCCGAAATCATACAAATACCCGCCGTCCTGCTCGGTTATCTTTTGGGGCTTCAGCTCCTTTATGACCTTGATCGGGTCTGCTCTGCAAAGACACAGCTCACCCCTCGGAGCCTCGCAGGACGCAGCACTTTCCCAGCCGCTGTCGTCAAAGCCCGGCTCATTCCAACCCGGCTGCTCCAGCCTTGCATCATAAAATTCGCCCATACGCAATTCATCAAAGGTTATCGGCGAAGAAGATACCTTAAATTCACTGTCCGCAATAAATTCAAGCCGCATATCGCCGCTTTGTGCAAAAAACGAGACTGCTACCCTCGGCACGCCTGTCCAGTCGGCTTTGTCAAAATCCCATACCGAGCCGCCAAAGCAGTTCATAAATCCGTTTCCAAGAACAATGCCTATTACATTTTCACCCTTTTTCAGATATTTTTTGAGGTCATATGAATCGTAATAGCAGTAGTCATCGGGATTTGAGATATATGGTGCAAGCTCTCCCTTGGTAATCTCAACTCCGTTTATGTATAAAAGGTAAAAGCCCAGTCCGCACACCGAAATTTCCGCAGTATCCGGCACAAAATCGAGCATAAACGAACGTCTGAAATACGGTGCCGAAACATGCTTTTCAAAGCTGCATCGCTCATTTCCCGCTTTAATAAAATTTTTGTTCATATTAAACTCCCCTTCACTTCAGATAATCTTCAAATCTGTCCTCGTAAAGCAATGCAAGTATAATAAACATTCTCGGAATATGGAAAGGTCCTTTAAAAATATTTCCCTTTAATGTATGCGAAACGGTGTTGTCATAATGCAGATATCCGTACCATTCGCCGTTTTCCGAATCGCTGAAATTATCCATCGCATAGCCGAGAAGACTGTTTGCGTTATCGGAATACTTTTCTTCACCGAAAAGCTTGTATGCCAGGCTGTTTGCTATAATTCCCTCGCATTGCGGCCACCAAAGCTTCATGTCCCATTCAAGCTGAACGGGAGGCTTGCCTTTTATGTCGATAAAGGACAAAACTCCGCCGTGCTGCTTATCAATTCCAATCGGCATTGTTATGTCAATCACCTTTTTTCCTGCCCTGATAAATTCCTCATTGCCACCAATCATTCCCTCGCAGATTAAAAACCACGCCGCCTCAAGAGAATGTCCGGGATTTACAATTCTGCCTGTAGGCGAGTCGCAGAAGCTGCCCTCCGCCGTTACATTTTCCAAAAGAGCATTTACTTCATCATTCAAAAATCCGCCATGCACAATTTCCTCCGCGGCATTTTTCGCAACGCCTCTGTAAAGCTCGCGGTCTTTTCCCGTACTTTCCATAACATGAGCTGTCGCCATCATAATCATAACAGGCGATAACGACTTCATCTTGAAATTTTCTTTATCAAATTTAGGCTCGGTCAGCTCGCCCTTTAAGAATACTCTGCAAGCTGTTTCAAAGTATTTTTTTGCCTTTTCGTACACCTCGGCATTTCCGGTTGCCTTGTAGTATTCCGCACAGCCTATCGCGGCAAAGGTTTCGCTGAAAAAGTACCGTCTTTTCTGCAGGCTTTTTCCGTCCTCTGTAACAAGGAAGAACATCCTTCCGTCGCTGTCTGTGCACTTATCCAAAAACTTATAAATTGTCTCGGCAGCCTTTAAATATTTTTCATTCTTTTCAATGCAGTTATACGCCTTTGAAAATACCCATAAAGCCCTGCCCTGAAACCAAACGCTTTTATCGGTTCCGTAAATTTCTCCGTTTTCACACAAAGAGGTGTATATGCCGCCGTTTTTTTCGTCAATGGCATTATCCAGCCAAAACGGCAGGATATTGTTTGTTAATTGCTCCTTAAAATTCATATTTATAACCCTTCCTTTTAATCCTTTATACAAATTCCACATAATCCCTAAGTGCCACGTCACGCATCATATCGCCAAGCTCCGAGTTATTGTCCCAAAGCATTTCCGCATACAGAGCAACAGGAAAATAAGCAATCCTGTCAAACATGCCGTCCTCCACAAGTGCAGTAATGCACAAATCACCGCGGCGTTTTTCGGTCACCAGCTTTATCATTTCGTATGCCTTGCCGCCGTTACGCAGCCAGCAAGCCTGAACGTACCGCCATGTTCTGTGGCTCTTTTCGGTTTGATTTTCAAGGGTTTTCGGCGATGCAACGCCTATGCACAGCTTTCCCTTTTGATGCTCGAACTTACCCCAGTCAAGACAGGTAAAGCCCTTTAAAACCACACCAAATTTTTCCTGCTCGCCTCTTAGGTCTGCTATTTCGCACGCAAGCTCAGCCGATTTATCAAAATCCTTCAGGTTTGCCGGCTCATAATGGAACGGGAACGCACCGCAATCCTCCCACAAAATCTCCACCTGCGGATTTACCTCTCTGATGTAGTCGAGCTTTTCCCTTACCGAGGTCGCATGCAGACCGAATTGCAGATGCAAAGTTGGATATTTTTCTAAAATCCGCTCCGACACCTTGTTCACGAAATTCGTAACAGCCTGTGCAACCAAAATTCCGTCTATATACTCATCATTAAGCTCGGTGAAGGACTGAAAATAAATACCGTCGCCGCTCAAGTGTGCGTAATTTTTTTCATAGTAATTCAAAATATCATCAATATGCCCGTCAAGACTGCTTATGTTGATTTGCGAGCATTTTGTGTCCCAAAGCCACGGAAAACCCCAAAATATTTTAATATTCGATTTGTGAGCATACGACACAATCTCCTCAGCATTTTGCGGCGGAAAATCGTTCCAGATTATAAGAGTATTAAGCTTTAACAGTGTCATGTTGTCAATGTAACCGCGGTAATCATAAATACAGTGTCCCCAAGTCCAGAGACCTCTTCTTTCGCAGGAGGGATATGAGCTTAAGGTAAAGCTTTCAAGCTTATCCTCAAACGGATTCACGAAATAGTTGTCCATACTGTTAATATATGTATCCGTATTTTCCGCCCGAATAATATATTTGTTGTAGAAATCCGCACAGCCGTACAAAACTCCGCCTGCATCACTGCCCTCAATAATTATGTATTCATCGCTCACACTGATGTAATATTCCTCTTTATGCGAAAGAGCCTTGTCCGAAAGCTCATTTATATATTTGTTATTCTTCTTCGTTCCTATATAAATGCACCTTGAAGTGCCCTCATTTGCAAATTCTCCGCAGCTCACACACGCCGGAAGCTCTCCTGTGTATTTATAAATAACGTCGGATAAAAGCTCTGTCGCCTTGTCCCACACATCGCCGCGTTCGCCGTATACAATTATATTCTTTCTCATTCTGCTCCGCTCCTTATACTCAAATTATACCCAAATTATATCATTTCACATTTTGCTTGTAAATGGAAAAAAGCACACTCTGAATGTAAAAAAGAACAATTTCACACAAAAAGGACGACTTAAAAAATCGTCCTTTTTTGAATTATTTATCTGCGGTTTTTAATACTGAGAATTTAAAATGCACGAATTTATCCTTCAACTGATATTTTTCCATAAGCTGAGGTCCGCAGCTTCCCGAGCCGATTCCGCTCACCTTATAATCTATACGCACATGAGTAAGTCCGCTTTTTTCAAGCTCAAAATTATGCATTTTACTGCCAAGCTCCTCCTTGCTGTACTCAGATACATTAATTTCCATACCCTGCTGCGATATAAATTCATAGCTACCCATTTTCAAAAGCTTGGTGTTGTAATGACCTCCATGCTCCTGCGGCTTTATGTAATCAACATATTCCGCCGCGGCACTGCTTTTATACATTCCCATCTTTGAGCCGTGATGCATATCAATATATGCCTCATGCGGTCCATAGCCGAAATATGTAAACTCCTTTTCGTTGGTTACAAATTCAAAGCCCAGTCTTGGAAGGAACGGCTTTTGGTCGTCAAATTTGCCCGAAAGCTCCACATCAATTCTTCCGTCCGCAAAAAAGCTGTATACCGCAGTATATTTAAACAGCGGCTCTCTTGCAACGGGTGCAAGACCTCCTGCTACGGTAATTTTGTTTCCTGAAACCTTTACATCATATATTTTGCTGTGCATTTTATCGTATTTTTGCTCAATCCACTTAGGCAGCATATTCCGCTCGTTGTCGGTCGGTGCCTTCCATACGGTTAGCCTCATCGGCGAGGTCAGATAATCGTCAAGCTTTTCAATATAACCGTAATGCATATTGAATTTATAGCAAAAATCCTTACCTGAAATCTCGGCAAATTCACCCGAAAGCTTCACAGACGCACCGTCAGCCGGAGTATCCAAAGCCGCGGCATCAGCCAGCTTATGCTGCGAAAATGCGACTTCATAACCATCCTTATCCTGCATTGATATATCAAGATACGCTCCCAGAGAGCTTTTTGGAATATCAAACGGCAGTTCAATTTTTTCGGCAGTATGCGGCATCAAAGGCGTTGCAAAGCTGCCGCTATATACCGTCTCACCGTCTGCAGTAACGCTCCACTTAAACTCAAATTCCGAAAGGTCGGTAAAGTCATATCGATTCAGTAAGGTGATTACATTGCTGCAAAGCTCGGTCTTTATCGGCTGATATGCGTACTTGACCTCAAGACTTCCCGCTTTAACCGTTCTGTCGGCAAAAACGAGACCGTCACAGCAGAAATTCCCGTCATGCGTTTCCTCGCCGAAGTCACCGCCGTAGCAGAGCCTTCCGTCACTGTCAGGCATCGCATGGTCTGCCCACTCCCACACACAGCCGCCTATAAAGCCCCGCTGCTCATAGATAACGTCCCAATAATCGGTAACATCTCCGGGACCATTTCCCATTGCGTGGCTATACTCGCATAGAAACAGCGGCCGCTTGTCTCCTGTTCTCTCTTTGTACTCAAGCATTTGAGGAGCGGTATAATACATTCTGCTGACTACGTCAACATATTCAGGGTCCTTCTCGAAAGTCTCCCTCGCAAAAGCACCCTCGTAATGCACCAAACGCCGTATTCCCTTTACCTCGGTATCTCTCTTCTTTATAAAGCGGCTCATTTCATCAAAATTTTCACCGCGATTTGCTTCATTTCCCATGCTCCACATGATAACACAGGTATGATTTTTATCGCGTTCAAACAGCCTCTCGGCTCTGTCGATAAACAAATGCCGCCAAGCGGAATTTCTGCAGGGCCATATTTCGGATTCATCAAGTCCCGGCACAAGTCCGCGTGAATCAAAACCATGCGTTTCAATATCCGCCTCGTCAATAACATAAAATCCCAACTCATCGCAAAGCTCCAAAAAAGCAGGCTGCGGCGGATAATGCGAAGTTCTTATCGCATTTATATTCAGCTTTTTCATAAGCAAAAGCTCATTTTTCATTTCCTCATAGGACAAAACATAACCACGCTTGGGATTGGTGTCATGATGATTTATACCTTTAAGCTTTACGCTTGTACCATTTATCAAAAGCTCGCCCGCATCAGAAACACTCTGGTCTCTCATTCCTATTTTAATAGGAATAAACTCTCCCGCATGCTCAATTATGACAGTATACAAATATGGCTTTTCCGCATTCCACAAAACAGGATTTTCAAGACTTGTTTCCTTCATATCAGCATCAAAAACGGTGAAATCACCGTCATAGTATATGCCCTTTGCATCAAAGCCGACAGCGATATCAAAAAGATGTCCTGCAGGTCTTGACAGCAGGTAAACATCGCGAAAAATACCGTTGTTTCTGAAAAAGTCCTGGTCCTCCATATAGCTTGATACGCACCATTTATATACCTTTACAAGGATTTCATTTTCTCCGCAGGTCAAATCCAGCTTAAATTCCGAGGTTGAGTGCGATACGGTTGAAAAGCCAACGTAGCTGCCGTTCACAAAAAGCTCAAAGCAAGGTGCAACGCCCTCGAATACAATATAGTTTTCCATTTCGGCATTTTTTTCAGAAACCGTTACCGTTCTTTTGTAAACGCCCACAGGATTATCGTCCGGGACATACGGCGGGTCAACAGGATATGGGTAATTAACATTTGTGTAATAGGGTTTCTCATATCCTGTTGTTTGCCAGCAGGACGGAACCTCTACCCTGTCCCAATTTTCAATTTTTTCGGGACAGTCTATGTCCCTTTCAAAATACGCAAAATCCCACTCACCATTTAAGCAGGTGTAAAATTCCGATGCCTCTTTAACTCCTGCCTTTGCCTTTTCGATAGTATCGTACGGAATGTAGTGAGCTCGCGGCTTTAATGTGTTTTCATGTATCAAATCAAGTCGTTCATATTTTCTCATAGCATCCTCCAGACTAAATTCGCATTATCTGCACAAAATTATATCATTTGCCTTCTTTAGCTCTGAAAATGATACATTCTGCTCTGTCTTTTCCCCCTCTAAAACGATGTTCACCTCATTCATAAACGGACCTTCATAGCCTATGTCGCTAAGCAGCATTACAAGCTCATTCCAGTCTATTTTTCCTCTGCCCGGCACCCAATGTCTTTCGTCAACAAAGTCATAGTCCGAAATATGCAGGGTGGAAATTCTGCTTCCCACAGCATTGACAAAGTCTTTGTGAGACTCGGTCAAAAGATGATTTACGTCAAAGCATACTCCGATTGCATCGTCCGCAGCTATAAGCTCTAAAATTTCCGCACTGTCCTTTCCGAGACATGTCCGCGGCAAATTCTCCACAGCCAGGGTTATGCCGTCCTTTTTCGCCTCTTCGCTTAAAAGAAAAATTGATTCCTTTGCACATTTCATGCTTTCTGCACGGTCTCTGTCATCAATAGGCTCTCCGCTTGCATGCAAAACCACCATTTTCATGCCCATGTCGGAAGCGGCGGCAATCATTTGCTTGTCAAGCTCAACCGTTCTTCTGCGAACCTCACCATCGAGCGACGCAGGATTCACCTCCGCATGGTCAAACGGCAGGTGATACGACCACAGCTCCACACCGCTTTGCCTTGAAAGCCTTTTGATTTTCTCAAAATCAATCCCTGAAAATACCTCTTTTACATACTCCATTCCCTGCATATTGTATTTGATTGACATTTCAACAGCGGCAATTCCACAACGCTTGCATTCCGCAAAAATTTTCTCCGCCATGTCGTTTGTAAGATTGCATGAAGCACCCATTCTCCATATACTCTTTGACATCAAAATCATCTCCCTTACAAATATAACACCTTTATCAATTTTTTGATATTATTTTCGGCAAAAACTTGACATTTAAGCCGATTTGCAATATTATTTTATCATAGGAGCTGCGATATTTCAATATAAGGTATTTATCTATATATGCCACAATATTGATATCTCCAAACTGTCACTTTAAGCAAAGGAGGATTCGGAGATACACTTCTTCGGGAAATCTGCTATGATAACAAATTATATGTTTCCTTTCATTTCCGACTCGGATAAAAAATTACCTCTATGCGTCTATACCGCAGGTATGTATGACAGCAAATTGAGTCCCGATATTAACCATGATACGGTTTTCCGAGTTAACGGCATTATGACACATCAGCTTATTTTTACTGCGTCCGGCAAAGGACTCGCCACCTTTGGAAATACGGATTCTGATGTTATGCATGATACCGTTATGTACCATTCACCCAACTCACCGCATATTTATCGATCCTCTCAGGAGGGCTGGCAATATTACTGGCTAACCTACACACAGAATGAGACATTTGATTTTCTGGATTTAAAGACAGGAACATACACCATTTCCGATACGGATTTTTTCATTTCACTGTGCACGGAGATAATCAATATGAAGCACGATGTAAATTTCGGAATCAACTCATCTGCTATATTGTACAGGCTGTTGCTTTATCTTGAAAAATCCATTTCAAATCCTGTACGCTTTGCTCCGAGTACCTCACTGTCGCCTGCGATAGATTATATAAATATGAATTACAATAAGCCAATCGAGCTTAAAATCCTGTCCGATTTATGCTATATAACCCCTGAGCATTTCTGCCGTAAATTCATGTCTATCTACGGTATGCGTCCGCTTGAATATGTCCAAAGCCTGCGTATACAGGACGCAAAAACCAAGCTGCCGATACTGCAGAATATGAGCATTGAGGAAATAGGTCGCTCGGTCGGCTACGAAAACACAAGTTATTTTATTAAGATTTTCAAAAAAATTGTCGGCGTTACGCCGCATACTTACAGAAATGAACACATTGAGTTAAAATAATGAGCAAAAATATAATATCCAATCAAATTAAGCTTATTATACATCACAAAAAAATAATTTTTAATAGATTTTTTTCAATCCCGAGTGGACATTTTTATGATTTTATAAGGTTGATACCTCTCTTTAATAATTTACAAAAACAGCTTATATAACTCACAAATATGCGGTCATTCACATGGAACGACCGCATATTGCTTATCCTACTGCCTATTTAATTACTTATTTTCACCCATGAAAAATTTATTTTTTTCGCACATTTTCGCCTGCAAACGATCAAGTGCTTCACCGAAATTAGTAATTTAAGGAAAACCCCTAAAGGTGCGATATTTATAGGCTTTGGGAGCTGTTGTGATTATTAAACAATATTCATATATGCGGTTCGATATAAGTACAAGCACATTCCGCATAAAATATCAATAAGGGAGGTTGATGTAAGATGTCAGAGTACACAGATATAAAAGGTAATACATATAAAATTACTCATACTACACTTTTATCACGTGAGGATAAGGAGCGAACAGAAAGCGAAATAATTGAGGAGTTATATAAGATTTTCACAAGAAAGTAAATAGCCGAACAAAAAGAGCTAAGGGAGGTGAAATCGTGTGGCTATTGCCCTATATGCCAGAAAATCAATAGAACGTGAAAACAGTATTTCCTGCGAAACACAGCTTGAATACTGCAAATCAATGCTTAAGCCCGATGAGCAGTCTGAAAAGGTAATTACATTTATTGACAACGGTTTTTCCGGTGGAAACATTAACCGCGACGGTTTTCAGAAGATGATGCGTCAGGTGGAACGCGGAAGAATAGATAAAATTATAGTTTACCGCCTTGACCGTATCAGCCGAAGCTTATCCGACTTTGTGGATATTCTGAATACTCTTAAAAAGTACAACGTAAAATTCATAAGCTCACAGGAGTCTTTTGATACCTCAAGTCCATACGGGGAAATGATTGTCAAGTTGCTTATGGTATTTGCGGAGTTTGAACGTCAGAGCATAATCGAACGTGTGACGCAAAGCTATGCTCACCGAAGTGAGTTGGGCTTCTATATGGGCGGCAGAAAGCCATACGGTTTCGACCTTGAGCCTGCTGTTATCAATAACGTTAAAACTAAAAAGCTATCACCCATACCTGAAGAAATTGAGCATATCAGATACATATACGAAGCTTATGCAGTCCAAAATGTCACTCTCGGCAGACTGCTGAAAAATCTTACCGAAAACGGTATCAAGCCTCTATCCGGCGGTGGTTGGACAACTGCAAAGCTTTCTACCATAATCAAAAATCCAATTTACGTTAAAGCGGACAACAGTGTATATGAATACTTTCAGCGATTTAATACGCAAATCATCAGTCCGCCCGAAAGCTTTGACGGAATACACGGAATACAGGTGTACGGCAAAACCAAGCATGCAGCAAATAATCTTGATTGGTCCGACATTAAAGTTGTTGTTATGTCGCATGAGGGTGTTATTGACTCAGACACATGGATTAAGTGTCAGCAGAAGCTTGCAAAAAACAAGCAGATTCGCAATGCAGTTTCAAATAAGACCTCATGGCTTGGCGGTAAAATTATATGCAGCTTATGCGGACGAACCATGACAACCATAAAAGGCAAGACAGGGAGCGGCAAAATACGCAGATACTTCATATGCACAGGCAAATCCCATTTTAAGGATTGCAAGGGTACGAAGGTTACAAATTATGCCGAAAGCCTTGAGGATATGGTGTACAATGAAATTTCAGAAAAGCTTGCAACTCTCAAATCTGTAAAAATCCCGGAACGCAAAAGCTTAAATCCCGAAGCCAATGAGCTTCGCAACAAATTAAAGAATATAGAGCTTGCCGAACAGAAATTGACCGATACCTTCTTAAAGTCGGAGGTTGGTTCTGACTTACTTGAAATCCTAAGCAGGCGTGCTGCTAAGCTCAAAACCGACAAGACAGAGCTTTTGACAAAACTTGATGAGCTTGTAAGTAAGACTGTTGATGTTAAGACTACCATAAATCTCTCAAAGAGATGGAAAACTGCCTCCTTTGAGGAAAAACGCGGTGTATGTAATCTGCTGATACATAAAATTTTCATAAATGAGGACGGAAGCTGTAAAGTAGTCTGGAATATATAACAGAAATTCTGATTAAATACAGTGATTTTAAATAGTCATAAAATATTGTGTAAACCTCCAACATTAAGTAAATAGAAATAACCGGCGGTGTGAAATTTTTTCTGT
Organism: Clostridia bacterium; assembly: GCA_017621875.1. GTDB lineage: Bacteria > Bacillota > Clostridia > UBA1381 > UBA1381 > UBA1738. Next base: position 56,543 of record JAGASE010000024.1, on the reverse strand, counting down.
AAATTCAATTTCTCTATGATAAAATATTCGATTTTCAGAGAGTGTGAAAAAAAGTCTGTAAAAACTTCTCCTATGATATTTTATTCTATCATAGAAGGGATCGTTTTTACAGACTTTTTTTACTTCTCCCCGACAGGATTTTTTATATTCTTTCTTTTACATCTTATTTTATCTCTGACAATAAATTTTTTGCATATAAATACACTCCTGCACTCCAACCCATCATCGGCGGCATATCATATTCGTCAACAACATTTACAGAGCCTTCTCTGACATTATACTTTTCCCATATATTCCCGTTTTTCTCGAAAACATTTTCTACCATATTTGTATATTTATTTGCAATGCGTATTGCATCATCAATATATCCGTAATTTACAAGCCCTTGCACAACAATATACTGCAGCGGTGCCCAGCCATTAGGGTAATGCCACTGATAAATACCTTCAGTTTCATACTCCTCACAAGCAGTAATTCCAAAACTTTCCTCTATTCTGCTTAAATTTTTTACAATCGTCTTTGCCTCGTCTTTTGTAGCAAGCATATATGCCATAGGAAAAAAGCTTGCAGCTGAAAATATCTCAGAAAATGTGTTATCAACAAAATTATAGTCCAAAAATAACTCTGAGTCATTCTTCATATATTTTCTTATGCGTTTTAAATGTTCATCTGCACGTTCTTTCCAAATTTCTGCATTTGAAATATTACATTCTTTACCAAATAAATATAAATTCTGCATTAATCTATATGTCAAAACATTTAAATCTATCTGAACAAAATTGATTGCAGAGAGTCCCCAACGTGGAGTAAAATCCCAACCGCTTTCACACATTGCCCATGCACTTTTAGTGAGTTTATCTCTGTCATTCTCTTCTAACTCAAGTCCTGAACGCTTTTTAAAAAGCTCATATACATCGAACGTGGCATTTACATCAGAATTGACCAAGTATTGATGCAATCCGATTTGAGTATTTCGTTTTGTATTCCAAAAACTATACTCTATTTCAAGAGCGGAATACATTTCTGCAAGCCACTCTTTATCGTTAGTTTTTTCATAAATATCTCTCACCATCTCTGAAAAAAAAGGTGGCTGAGAACGGTTTAAGAAAGATGTACGACTGCCATTTGGCATAAATCCCAGTTTTTTTATAAGATAAGCAATGTTGTTTGTATTATTTTTAGCTTGATTAAGACGACCGGACAAAATCAACCCTTTATTTGTAAAATATGTATCCCAATAATACATTTCTTGAAACACGCCATCAGAACAAGGTACGGTATACGGATATGGCAGTCCAAAAAGTGTGTCTTTATCCTGTTTATTCTCACGGATACACTTTTCCCAGCCAGCTTCAATATATTCCAAAACATTCATTATATAATCTCTCCAATTTATTGAACAAAAAATTTGTGCTTTATTCATGATTTATCCATATAGGGCTTGTCCAGCCGATTCGACCGTCTTTTAATTCCACCCTCAGGTAATATATATCTGTAGGCTTTTCTGCCCGATAGTCATAAATAAGCTGCTCATTCCGCTTTATTATCATATAGTCACGGCAATTTTTTACCAATGTTACCCTTTCAAGCTCTGAATCTGCCTTTACATTAAAATAGATGCTACGTTCACCGCTGTCGGCAAACTCCTCACCCATATAATGACCGTTAATCCTAAAATCAATCCACATCCTTCCGCCGGTAAATCCATAACAACGCCGTGCTTTTAAGGCAGAAAAAATGGAAGAGAGTGTGTTTTCTTCTGCCAGAACACCCGTTATTCCGGGATAACGTGCAATTCCCGTAAACCGGTCAGAAACAAGTCCGTTTTCTCTGTCATGGTCATCCGATGCCGCTATACAGCCCATTTTAGCACCTCTTTTTAATGCATCCTGCCAAAAGCCACCCTCACATTGAAGCGACGAAGTATTTTGCGGATTACCAAAATACTCCGCCGAATCACCTCTTGAGTAAATTTCTATCATACCGGTAAAAAGCTCCGGCTCTATCGCATTAAAATCCGCACCCGCCTCAAGTGAATAGGTATCATGCGGAACAAGCAGCAAATCATCTCTGTTAAGTGCGTGCAAAAGCTCCTGCTTTGTAATTTCACCGTCGTTGCTCCCCCTAAGAAGCTCTCCGTCATAGCTGTCATAATAAACAGCTAAATTATTGTACCAAGGATATGAGTCCCGTTCATAGCCTAAAATTGTTGTGAATCGTCCCGGCTCGTTGAAGCTTTTAACCACTGCCTTTATTTCCTCCCACTTTTCACCGAAAAGCTCGTTATGTCCTATTCCGCCGTGGTCGTGATCGGTTAGTGCAGCAAAATCAAGGCCTGCATTATCACGTATATTTTTAAAATATTCATAAGGTGAAGGTCTGCCGTCCGACATATTGCTATGACCGTGAAGCTCACCAAAATAAATGTTATACCTAACCTTCTTTGGATAAAATTCCTTTTCCGAAGCAAAGATTTCAGCCTTCAGCTTTTCCTTATCTTCGGCGAACCCGCTGTATACCCTTTTAGTAAATGCACTGCAGCGGTTTGCAGTGTCATACCTTCGTGCTGCTTTTCTTTCTTTATTTTTCATTATATCCCATCCTTAAAAAACATATTACCGTTCCTGTGACTAAGCGGAAATGACATATGTGTCATTATATTGAAGTTATAGCTTCTTTAAAAAGGAAGACCGCCGAAATTCCGGCAGCCTTCGCTTATCTATAAATTATTGCACACACCTTGTTTGGTCCACGGCTCTGGTATATTATTGTATCGCATCTACCGCCTGCACTTGAATAATCAATAATATCTTCCACAGCTCCCGAACGTACTCTGTCATCAATGTTGTAACTGTCACAATTATCTTTCATATATTGCTCGACCTGTTTAATTGTTTTTAATCCCCATAGGCTTTGTCCGTTTATTACCGTGGGTATAACATTTTCATTAGGTGTATACTCTGCATAATATTCTGCTTGTTTTCCTACTCCCTCCTGCTCTGATAAAAATCTGTACCATTTGCTATTTCATCAGACCAACTGGTTATGACAATTCCCAAAACATAAGCAGGCTGCGTAAATATCAAGATTGATAAAATTACTGAAATTACCCTTTTTTCATATATAACTACATCATTTAAAATAAATAATTATACTGCAAGTAATAATAAAAGTAAGGTAGTAAAATATGAAAAAAATAAAATCAGTACAAATTTATAATATTAATAATGCTGTAAAATGCTTAGAGTTTTACATTTTTAAAACTGCATCAATTTGTGCTGTGTCCACAAATTGATGCAGTTATTATTTAGCTTCTTGGTGTCGTTTTGTTATATTATTGCTTTATTATTTGTATATAACAATCAAAGCAGGTGCCATAAATCTTGTTAGAATAACGACTTTTGACGGTGATGCTACACCATTTTTATAAGTCTTCACCTCGTCAATAACGGCACTTCTTACAGCATTTTCCCTTATTTCATCCGAATCATACGCAAGAATGGGGACTCCAGACGTTTTTACACCCAGGGTTCTTATATCAGCACGGTCTTCTCCGATATATAGAACACCATCTACGTAACTGTGTGCATATCCGACTACAGTTCGATAATTATTATTTAAATCCGAACTTGAAGTTCTATAATCTCCGTCTAGATGATACAGTACGTCTACCATCGAAATTTCCTTATCCGCATTAAGGCCTACCCTTACAAGCGAACCACTTCCTATATTGCTGCTCACTATGCTCTTTCCGGATTCAACCTTTAACTCAACATAGTTATTTGCCTGATATCCTTTCAGACATTCAACCACTTCATCATTTTCATTAAGTGTTTCTGATATTGAAGATACCAAAACAGGCATAACTGCATTCTTGTAACCACTGCGGCTATAGCCGTAAACGACTGCATATTCTGCAATACCGCCTTCGTTTTTGATTTTATAGGTTTCGGCATTAAGGAAGACATCATTTTCAATATCGCCAATTTTAATTACATCAAGAGCTTCGATATTAACATTATGTATATTTCCTCTTTGCGGAATTACAAATAACTTTGTGTTTGCATCTAACAGTGCCAGCGGTCCTAATATTCCTGTTGTTTTAAACCTCATATTTTCGCTGTATTCTACATCCACCTGCAAAGAATCTTTATTTTCAATGTCTTTATTATACTTTTGAGTATCGATTTCTTTTATCTTACCATCATCATTCAGCACATAAAGAACAAACTGTGATTTAAAAACATTATTTTCATCGGATAATTTACTCATCATATCCGCAGTATTTTTATATAATTTTCCGTCTATTCTGACTTTTTCTGCCGTATATAAGTATTCAACCTTTCCATTTTCACATAATGTCTTTATTCTTATGCTTGTTTCCTCTTCATCTGTTTTACCATTTATCAAATATGCTGCAAGACGTAGATTTGATGCATTATATTCAGCAAAAGCAATTTTATCTGCAAAATCCAGATACAGTTTTACATTTACACCAACTTTTACACCGCTGTCTGCACTGCTGTTGGAGCAAAAATATTCTGTTTTATCAACTGTAAAATATTCGCCCTCTTCTTCATTCCTGATTTTTTCCAGAACACCCTCAGCTGTTTTTCCACTCTTAATTATTTCAATGAACTTATTGTCCTTTGACTTATAAACACTCAAAACTGCATTTTCAGAAATATTCTCAAATTCTATGTCAACCTCGCCCATTTGTGTCATTTTAATAAATGCATAATTGTCCGGATCAAGATTTACATTATTTCCCGAAACAACCTTATCATAAATTACATATTCCTTACTGTCTATGGTGCCTGCAACGACATTAAAATATGCACGCACAACAGCTATAGAGTATTTTCCGTCAAAATCCTGCACCAATTTTAATTCATATTCATCTTTTGAAAAAATCTCAGATAGATTTTCGGTAACAAGTCCTCCGTTATATATAAGAGAAACTCCTTTTTCTATATCAACATACCGCATTCTGCTGTTTTCGCCCGCATAGTTAAGCTGAAAAGTTTCAGGATTAAATACAGCGTCATGGTTTACAGTTATATTCAGGACTTTTGTTTTTCCGGTAAGATTTGCCCATATTACAGTCTTTTTATCGAGCTGTTCATCATATCTGAAGAAGAATTTTGTTTCCTCCCCCATAAAATTAAACAACTCAATTTCACTTATATATTTGTTTCCTCCGATTATAACCTCATTCGGGTTTTCCAAAATTCTTCCGTCAAGGCTTATACAGTTTGCAGCTGAAACAATGCCTTTATTATAGTAAATATTATGATTCATTGAGAGCAGTGTTCTGTCTTCATCATCTTTGTTTGCAGAAGGCCTATAACCGTTTAGCATTATACTTTTCGGAATATTTGTTGTTGCAACATTATAAAGAAGTATAAACATGTCACGGCGTGTTAAATAATCCGAATGTGACACATTTTTTGTAATTCCTATTTCTGCTGCTGCCTTTGTGTATCCTGTAGGATATTCTCCCAATGACTGAGCATATGTACCATATCCCATAGCATTCAGTGCCGCAGCACATGCTTCGTTAAAAGCAAGCCTTTCATCCGGACGACACAGCTTGTCTCCCGAACCGCTTATTACACCGGCTTCGGTAAGATAGCTTATTGATTTATATGCCCAATGGTTTGCAGGAACATCATAGTAATACAATTGCTCTGTGCTATATTCACCCGCATTTAAAATCTTATACAATACATCAAAGAAGTCAGCCCTGGTTGCATTTCCTTCAAAATCTGCGTTGTAATCATAATAATTTGCAATAAAACCAAACGTATGCAATGCATCAATTGCTTCCACTGCAATCTCCTGCGAGGCAGAGGAAGCATATACACTGCTTTTAGCAGGAATTATCCCTGACACCATAACAAGTGTCAGCATAATACTAACAGTTTTTATAATAAATTTTCTCATCTATTACCTACCTCGTTTTTCTATTGAAGCTTATTCATCATGTCCCAAACCATCTTGGCTGCCTGAGCACGTGTTGCAGTTCCCAGCGGGTCTATTTGCGTCTCACTGATTCCGTTGATTATTCCTTCGGCATGCATAGATTCAATAGCATTTCTTGCATAATCTGATATATTTCCTACATCTTCAAAGTTAAGTTCTGCTCTACCAAGATTTTTTCCTTGCGAAATCAACGCATTATATAACATAACAGTCATATCCTGTCTTGTAATATTTCTTCCTACACCAAAAATGTTTTCTCCCATACCATTGCAGATACCATGCTCTACAGCAATATTAATGTAATTAACATACCATGCACCGTCTTCTGCGTCGTCAAAACGGTTTTTAGAGACCGGTTTATTCTGAAGTCCCAATGCACAAACTACAATTTTAGAAAATTCTTCACGTGTAATTGCATCATTTGGTGCAAAGCGGTTTTCTCCTCTTCCACTAATAATATTTTTGTCGTTAAGTGCGGCAATTGCCTCGTATGCCCAATCCACACCTTCAATATCACTAAATACTGTCTTAATTGACTGAACCGGGCTTACCTGTGACGGCTTTACAAATCCGGAGGAGCTTGCAGGCACACGGCTTGTTCCGCCTGATGATGTATTGTTTCCCGGCGTTGTGGGTACAACTTGTAGAGAGGTGTAATCAGAAAGCAAGGCTTGTGTGTCAAAATAATCCTTACCGACAAGACCTATGCATGCATTTGCATTGATATTTCCACTGATTCCGGCAACACTTCCAAAATTCGTAAGTGCTGTAACAACCTCACCGTAACCATCCGCATACTTGATATGTGTAAACAGCAGTGCCTTTTTCAGCTCTGAGTTAATCGAATCAAGTGTGGTAAGCTGTGGTGAAATCTTACTTATAATATACTTTGATATTGTTTCACTTTTTGCTTTTGCCTTGTAATCAGAAATAACAAGTTCATCTGCATATAAATCATTTATGTAATTATCTAATGTCTCAATTTTATGCGTATTAATCGCTTCCATCAAAACAAAAGTTTTATACAATTTTATATTCTTTTTTGTTTCTGTCTCTGATAACTGATTTTGAGCAATATATGACTTAAACCGTATCATAGCAGTATTCATATCAACTGTGCCTTCAAGCAATGAGTCAAATCCCAGTGCCAACTTATGCGTTGAAAGTGTCGTCAAAAAAGTATTGTCATCTTGTGTTGCAGCAGTATTTACGTATCCTATAGCATCTCTATAGTCATTCGGGTCAACAATCACAAAATTCTCAAGAATTGTTTTTTCTTTACCGTCTGCATTCAGGTATGCTACACAATTTCCTGTCTCAACACCACTATAATCAACATCAAACAAATATTTTCCGTTTGATACTGTGCCTGTCTGTCCTACGTACATGAATGTATCATTAAAATTCTTTATAGCACCCTGTGCTATACTACAATCTGCTTCTGTTTTTCCTTTTTTCAAAATTACCAGTGAGAGATTTGTTTTTGTTTCCTCTGCCGATACTGACACTTTTACGTTTCCGTTTAAGTAATCGTATTCTATTTCATAAGGGATTTTGTCTGCATATACAGTAGCTGACGTAATCATTACAGCTACCCCCATTAACAATCCCGCAAAAGTATATTTCATTATTCTAACCATTCCTTTCGCTGCACTTAAGTTACAATCCGGATTAAAACCGCTCCGTTTGTGCAAACTTTTGTATTTATTGGATAACCGAACAGTACAACACACAGTTGTACTGTTCACTACCTGTGACAATTAGCTCTATAGTGTTATCCATTTTTATTCGATTTCAATATTTGGGCACAGCGGTTTTAAAGCATCATTCCAAAGCATAATTTTGAGTTTTTCTGCATTGGATATTCCTTTAACGTCTATTTCCATTACATTTTCGGAGATAACTTCGTCTGTTTTTGACACTGTAACAATTTCTTCGTCCGATTTATATGCCGCCGCATACAATGTGGGTGCATCTTTTGTATTATCAAAAGTAACCTTTATCTTTATTTCATTTGCTGCAAATACGGCACTTGGATCTGTCAGTTCATTTCCAGCTTTATCATATATGCGGCAATTTACATCATATCCGCTTATATTGAGTCTCTCTTTAGTAAGAAGTCCATCATAAACCGATATAGCATAAACATTTTCCGGCTCTAACATATACAACAAGCTGTATCTTCCCTCGCTGTCAGAGATTGTCTGGGAAATATAAGCATAGCTGCCGAACTCAGATTTTCCATCCTTTGCAACCATAGTCACAAAACTATTAGGCTTAGTGTATCCGTATACCTTAACATTACCGTTATTATCTGTCACAATACCCGATTTCGGTCTTATAACCGCATACACAGGTTCATATGTAATGGTATATGTTCCGCTAATAATTTTTTCTGCAATAGTGTTGCCGTACATATCATACAGCATAACCTCTTTATTATTAGGGATTTTTATTGTAAAAGTATTATCAACTGCTGACATCTCTGATGCTGTCACATCTCCCTGCGTTATCTTAAGTGTCGCCTTGTAAGTAGCGTCTCCGGCTTCATTGATATAGCCTCTTGGCGTCCAAATCGAGAATATGTCTTCTTCATATTCATTTGTAAAGCTGTATGCCGTACCATAAGTAGTTTTTTCACTCCCTGTCGGTTGTGCATCAACTAACATTTTATTCATAAATGCTAAAGATGAATACGCAGGCTTCGGATAATAGTAATAGCTTACTATTCCGAATTTATGCTCAGGTTCCGTAACATCTGTTCCCTTTTCCTTATAGTTGTAAATGAACATTCTTTCAATTCTTGAATTATGCTTCAAATAGGAGCCCATTCTCGCAAGTGCCACTGCCTGGTCTGCCTCAGTACGGTATATCGTTCCGCCATCATCATAGTATCCAACCTCTGTCAGCCAGATTGGTAACTTAGTTGCACCGGCTTGGTCAAGCCACTTTTCTACCGTATTAATATTATCAAAAATTGATTTTAACGAATATTCATCAGGATAATATCTTGCGTGAACATAGGGATGAAAGCTAAATGCATCCATATAATTATGAGCTCCGGCACTAAGCATATTTTTCAAATATTCTTCAGCACCGTATGAAGCCGTCATTGCAGTTAACGCACCGCCCACAACAATTGCATCCGGATTTCCGTCATCATGCTTAATGCCTTCATATGCTGCCTTTAACAGCATAGCATACTGTCCGCCTGTAGACTCAGAATTAAAAAGCTCAGGCTCATTCCAAATTTCAAATGCGTCAACCTTATCCTTTAGCTGATTTGCAATATTTTTGCAAAATTCTCCGTATGCCTTTAGCCCATCTTCACTTGTTGGTAGCTTACCATTGTCATAAAGGCTGTTCCCAGAGTTTAATATAGCCAAAACCTTTATTCCATGTGAATTTGCATAATTTACCATTTCCATAAAACGGTCAGGAATCTGATATTGCCCAGCTACAATCTCGCAATCGCTCCACAAAAGATCTTCACGAATCCAACCGGCACCGCTCTTATCAAGCTGTGGGAAAGCCTCGTACGCATTTTCTCTTGTACCTGCATTAAAGTGTGTGCATAGTCCCATAAAATCGTTCTTTTTTGTTATTTCAGGGACAACAGCATAGTATTGCTTTTTCGTAACCGTCGTTCCGTCACAGCTAAGCTTTGCCTCAATAGCGTATGACCCAAAATCAGATATGGGATTTATCTGCTCTGCAACAGTCGTTTTTGCCGGAATGTCAAATGAAACACTTTTTTCTTCAGTAGCATTTCCTTCACGGTTTGTTACAGTATAATCAAGGTTAAAGCTTTTACTGCTGTCTTCGGAATTTGTAATATTAACCGAAATAATCGGAGATGTATTCACAAATATTCTGTTAGACGCACCCTCTAAACTGATAACTAAGTCCTCAGATGTGAGCTGTGCAAAAACATTTTGTGACGCAATAAGCGTCATAAGACATATAGTAAGCAGAAATGCCTTTTGTTTTAAATTCATTCAATTTCTCCTTGCAGTAAGTGCAATGTCCCGGAGCATTGCTTCAGGACATTGCCTCTTTATTAGTTGTTTCCTATTACCTTTGCCGGAGCGTATGGCATAATATTTAAAAGTGTATCCCAAAGATATATGCTTACACTGTCTATACCAGTCATATCTGCCGGTGCAGTAAATTCAGCTGAAATCGGTGACTTATCATTTGCAGCAAGTGGTGCATTTCCACAAGCTTCAATATTTACAAGCTTTTTACCCGAATAATATGCAATAACAAATGTAAGTGTTTTACTTTCGTTTGAAGAGTTCACAAATGTTCCTGTAAGATTTATCTTTTGATTTGCATAAATATCGCTTACTTTAGTTATGTCATTAATATTATTAGCCTTTACACTATCAATTTCTCCTATAACAACAGTGTTTTCTGCAGTTTTAAAGCCCACTTCAAATGCGTTATCCATCGCATAACCGAACTTATTTTCAACCGTATTTGCAACATTTAATACATATTCAGTAGAGCTTGTAAGATAATTGTCTGGAATAATTGTGTAAATTCTATTTGCTGCATCAAAGCTTGCTGTAAACGGAACCGGAGTACCATTCTTTGTTTCTATTGTAACTGCATCTTCAATTGTAGTTTCATCTACATTACATCCAAAATCAAGAACAATCTTGTCAAGAGCAGTTGTCATAGCTGTTTTATCTGCCACAACGTTTCCTGCATAATCAATAAACTGTACGCTTGATGCAGAAAGTACCGGCTTGTCAACTACATATTCAACAACAATATTATCTATATAAGCCGGATTGCTGCCTCTTGGATTATCAGTATTACCCTTAACTCCGTAACCCCAGTTCATTACTTCTATACCTGTTACAGCACTTACATTAGCAAGCTGCTTATCTGCATTGCTTGTTCCTGTAGCACTATATTCTTTTGTTTTAATCAGTTGGTCTGTTGTTGCATCATACAAATTTAGCGTTCTGGTATCGCTGTCTAAATCATAAATGTTTTCTATTTTATAAACTGTTCCGAGTGTGTAATTTGTAGACAGATTATCTCCGTATGCAGCACCTGTGCCGGGTAAAACTAATTTTCCATCCGTCTGACCTGTGATATAAATACAGTCGATAGTAGCATCGTTGTTTGAATTATTTTTTGTCAAAAGCTTTACATAGAACTTATTGTTATTTGTATCTACAGTAAATACTGTTCTAATCTTTCCTTCGGTAACCTGTGAAAACGTTTTTTTCATACCACCGTTTGTACCGGCTTCTTCATTAATTTCCAGTTTTCCCTTGTTTCCGTCGGCAGTATCAATAGAGATAATACTACTTGCTGAACAGCTTTCCCAGCCTCTCTCTGTAAGAGTTTTTGTTCCTTCAAAATCCTCTGTTAATATATTTGCACTTGGCTTTGGAGCTTCATACTCAGCAACGCAGAAATTATCAAACATAAATTCCGGTGCATCCCATTTATGTATACGGAATGTATTTATTGTTTCAATATTGGAATTTAAGCTATTACTAAACTCATCTACAAGGTTTCCGCCTGATGTAACCTGAACAGTGTAGTTGCTCTCTGCCAAATTTATAATTACACTTACATCATACCATGTATCAGTTTCATATTTTTTAGAGTTTGCAGCAGTACCGCTGTCCTTCTGAATAAGATTCGGAGCAAAATATATAATCTGCTGCTCAGTTGTTCCGTCACCAACACATGCAAATATCTTCGTTTTGGTTGCATCTTCAGAAGATATTGAGAAGTCAATTTTTAATAAGCCCTTTGAAAATGCCTCCCCGTTCTTGGTCAGAATAGCTCTTTTAAAACCGTTATTTGCCTGTTTAAAAAGAAGTGCCTTTCCATAACCTGTACCGCCGTCAACAATTTCAGCTTCTGTAGGTCCGATTAGCCCGCTTCCTGCAACAGCATCCCAGTTGTCAGCAAAAAGCTCATGTGCATAGTCAAGTGTTTCAAAATCTTCCTTTGCAAAGCTTGTGGAAGTTTTTAATTTGCTTCTTGTTGCAATTTTAATATTATCAAAATATGCATAAGTAGTATCATCTCCTGTAGCTTGCCACCAGCTTCTGAACAGGATACCGGCAACAGCATCTACTGACAAAGCATCAACCCTTGAATATAAAACCTTCATTCCGGGGCCAAAAAAGGTGGTTTTTAATGTGTCAGTATCGAAGTCTGCTAAGATTGTTACATCAATCCATTCTCCTTTAATAAATTGTTTTCCTGTGTTTGTATTATTAAATACAAGTGTATCAAGGTTTTTTGAGAAAGTAATTACTTCCTGACCCACAGTCGGAGTTGATGCATCTGCAAATATATAAATAGGCTGAGTACACAAAGTTTCTGTTTTCGCTGAAAATGTCATCTTAACCTGACCGCTTGTTGCTGCTTCATCAAGTGTGTAATAAACACCAGAGCTTTTAGTTGTGGAATTTAAAAGACCAATTGAATTTCCCTTTTCTGTTTCCTGAATTGCTATGCAGCTTTCTTCTGCCTGGATTTTTAATCCGTCAGCCTTTGCTGCCTCTAAATCTGCATAATCATCAAAATTAACATTGACCTTATTGTCCCATGCTGAATAATCATTCGGCATCAGCTTCGGTGTTGCAGCTCCTGCAGTCGTCACTGCCAACGTTGTTGCAAGCATTGATATTGCTGCAATTAAACTAATTTGTTTTTTGAAAAATTTCATTTCAATACCTCCGTTAAAATTTAATATATTGATTTAAGCTTCGTTCTACAATACAATAAAACTCAGCATAAGTCCATTTAATTTGTCAGAACCATTGTTCCGAAGTCGTATGCACTCTTTCCATAGCCGATACCTGAATTATATTCAATCCAGCCTCTTCGTGTTGCCGCATCGTTATCATTCACTAGTGCAGAATATAACATTGTTCTTCCGGCATATGGTTTAAAGGTTTCATCCATCAACTCACTCCACGGTATTTTGCACTCGTATACCGTATATGTCGCATAACGCTTAACTGCAATTTCGGCTTTGTCAATTACGCATCCTGTCGGATGACTGTGCATAGTTTTATAACGATATGCCACACTGCCATAGTTCGGTACAAATCCTAATCCGATTTCTTCAAAGTCCGAACGTCTTGCCGAGTCGATTTCTTCTCTTTCGTCAACAGAGAACTGAATACTGTCTCCGCTATACATATAGTGCGGTTCTTTTGGAGAATAGTCTACCGAATGAATGTCATCGGTCACTATGGCCAGCATATAGAATGCTTCCTCGTCCCACATCATTGTTCCACTGAAAGATAAATCATCCGGGCCTCTCCAGTCGCCTCCGACAGTTACTCCCGCCTCACCTACAATATGGCGTACATCCTTCATTTCGTCTGCTCCTATCCAACTTCCTCTCCATTCACCGCTTTCTACAGTTCCGTCAATTTTAGGTTTTGTTGTTGCATATGCCGCTGTACCGAAGTCAAGTTTTTTTCCATATCTATATCTAATTCCGTCATCAAGCTCGGCTTCTGCTATTAAGTATATTGTACGCTTTACCACCCGGTATGGAAGATTGATTAACATGGTCTGTTCCTCGCCCGGCTTCATATTTTCAAACCGACGCTCAGGCATAAACTTACGTTCCTCCTCCGGCGATACAATTCGCATTGTTCCTGAGACTGTTTGCGTATTTGTCATATTCTTTACTTTTATACGCACTCTCCAATGTGTACTGTCACCCGGAACCGATTGTTCGGTCGTTATTTCTGTGGAAATTCGGTCAATAATTTTTATTGTGTGTGTGTCACTGTACCGAACGCCGCCTTTTGCATCAGTCATTTTTATATTAAATTTAACCGTTTCCTTTGCCTCTGGCTTGGTTCGGATTTTTACTACTGCACGATTACCTACAAATCCATTATTTTCAATAACATCAACACTTTCATTTTCCTCAACAGTTATGGTTAAAGCATTGTCTATGTTCTTATTAAAGACAAATTCGGTATAATCATTTGCTGCAATAGATATCTCTGTATTTTCAGCAGTTACCTGTGCAAGAGCTTCGTCTGCAAGGCTGAATTTTGTAAAGCTTCCTATGATATACTTAGGCTCCTGCTCTACGTGAAAACGATAAATTCCGCTTTCAGATACCAGCTCATCAATCTTGTTACCGTACATGTCATAAACTTCTACGCTATCGCAGCCCAAATTATATGTTAGGTATTTTGATACATCCTCTGAATTAAGTAACATAACATCTTTTGCAAGTTTATTATTATAAAAACGAAATGCTCGGTATTTGTCTTCGGTAAATATCATTTCCCTATATTCCGACATACCTCCTATTAAATTGTTCATAGCACATACAGCAAGGTATGACGGCTTTGCACTGTACGGGTGCTCGTCATCTTTATAGTTACGTACCAATCCCCAGTTATGCTCATGTTCATCAGGATTCTCTTGGTCTAAAAGACAATACTGAACAACACATTCTGCAAGATTTTCTGCTTGTGCCAATGCATACAGCATTACAGTATTGCAAGCTTGTTCATGATACGTGAACTCTGATGTCGATGTTGAAAATCCTATTTCTGTCCACCATACCGGTTTTTCACCGCCATATTTAATCATCAGCTGTCTCAACTTTTCAGAATCCTCACGCATTTTCCACCATCTGAAAGTACCATTTGTCCAGTCATATGGGTGAGTACATACTATATCCATTGCTTCAAGAGCTCCCGCTTTAAATGCATCTTCAATCCAATCAAGCTCCACTCTTGCAGTTACAATTCCTATAACCTTTGCGTTCGGATTTTCTTCCTTTATTGCTTTATATGCCGCCTTTGCAAGTCGGGCATAATCTGATGGCGGAGATTGACTCGGGTTAAAATTCGTACCGCCGTTATACTCGTTCCAAATTTCAAAAGTATCTGTTACATCTTTAAGCTCTCTTACAATATAACGACAATAATTTGCATATGCTTCTATAGCCTCATCCGAAGTCGGCGTCATACCGTCGTCATAGAATGGATTACAAAATCCAAGCATAATTACAGGCTTAACATTCTTTTCTTGATATTTGTTTATCTTATCCCATATATCATCTGTAATCTTGTAAACGCCTTTTTCCTTTTCAACCCAAATCCACGGAATATAGTCTCTGCAGTATGCCATTCCGCCTTCACTGAGAAGTATTGGTACCTCTTCAGGTCCTCCACGAGTTAAAGCTATTACCTGCTGATTTTGACCATACCTGGGGTTGGCATCTTCCGGTGCTACCTTCCATGCAACAGAAAATGCACCGTTTGATGTACTTGTGTATTTTACATCCGGTTCATCAATATAGAATGTTTCTGATTTAAGTGATATTGTATAGATAGCACATTTTTTCTCTATCTGAGGTTTTATGTAAATTTTTTTACATTCGTTAGGCAAAAAGTTGTCCGATATAATTCCTGTCCATGCAAGCTTGCCATTTTCGTCACGAACCTCGGCTTCTATATTGATACCTACATTTTTATTTGTTTTGTTCTCATAATCTGTTTCAAGGCATACTTCCTCATCAATATCAAAAATATTACCCACTTTTTCGGAATTAATTCTGCCCTTCATCGCCGCAAGCTGTCTAAGATTTGTACGTCTGACTGAAATTTTTCCAAAAATTACATCTTCACCTGACCACCCCATATTTATTCCCCACACTCCAACACGGAAGTCAGACTGATAGTTACATTGATTTAAAAAGGTCATGTCCTCAACATAAAATGTATGAGTTTTCCACTCATTTGTATTGGTAAGCGTCACACTTTCGCCGCCTGCCCAAGCCGACCCTTCAACGGTTGGATTGTGTGAGCCGTAATCCAGCTCAAATTTACCTCTTCCTTCATCAAAATATTCCACCTCAATTTCTACCGGGGAATTATTGGGTAGATCATACAAAAAGTCTTTGTTGACGTCAGTATAAATATAAATGTTATTTGATTTGATGTTGGTTCTGCGTCCTGCCTTACCGTTACGTTCTACCACTTCCATAGTTTCCGTAACCGTCATATTAACACTTTTACCATGCTTGTCAAAACTTATTGAAGCATACTCCGTCGTTTCCTGTGCGTATATCGGAATACAAAACATTTGTACTGATATAGCTACCGCAAGAAAAAATGAATTTCTTTTTATTTTCATTGTGTCCTCCTGTCTTTTTTCAGCCTATGTGCTTATGATAAAGAAATTTCTAAAACATTTCAAGAAACATTATTTTACAGGTAACTTTTTTCTTTATTATAATGGTGACACTTTTTTAAAAGTAATGTTTTTCATGTTTTTTTTAAGAAATTCTTCTTTTCATTGATTTACTCCTCTCTAACCCTTAACTCCGCCTACATTTACACCGCCGATAATCTGCCTCTGGAACACCGCAAAAATAATCAGCTGAGGTATCATTGCAAAAAGGAGAGCCAGCATTTGATAATCCATCGAGAAGGTGGAATTTTTCAAATTGAAAAGTTGAACGCCAAGCACTGTCATTTCCTTTTCGCTTATAAGCAGGAACGGCCAGAAGAACTGTCCGAAATTACCATTAAAGGTAAAAATTGCGACCGTCCAGAATACAGGAAGCGAAAGCGGCAATATAATTTGGAAAAATATTCTTATATTACTTGCACCGTCTACCCTCGCAGCCTCTAAAATCTGATTTGAAATTCCGTCAAAAAAGTTTTTAAATAGAATAATGTTAAATATATCTGCCGCCGCCATAAGCCATATCGGCAAATATGAATTCAGCATATTTATATGTAAATACGGAAAATCTTTAAAGGTCATATAAAGCGGAACAGTCCGCATCGTTCCCGGCATAAGCATCAGCCAGAAAAATACAGCAAATACAATTTTACTTCCCCTAGGCTTCAGTCTTGAAAGAACATACCCTCCGAGTCCGCAGATTACAAGAGTAAATACAACCGCACCTGCCGACATAATAAAAGTACTCAGATAATATTTGTAGAATTTCATTTCATTCCACACACGGACAATTTTGGAGAGCTCAAAATTTTCAGGAAAAAGTGTAGCAGGAATGGCATACATTTCCTGAGGTGTCTTAAATCCCGTAAGCATTACCCATACAACAGGAAAAACACATATTCCAACACTCCATATAATAAGTATTGCAAGCATTGTCCAATAAAGGGCTTTGTATCTCGGTCTTTTCATATCAATATTTGTTAAGACACCCTTATCCATATTACGTTTATCAGCCACCGTTATCACCCCTTACTCATTGTTGCTTTCTATCTTTTTGTTAAGATAGAAGTAAAATACGGTTACTGCCATTAAAATAAGGAACATTATCACACCGAGTGCCATAGCAAACTGCGGCTTGATACTTTCAAATCCGTACTTATACACCTGCAATCCCAAGGTTGTAGATGCTCCGTTCGGACCGCCACCCGTCATTTGCAGCGGCTGCTCCATAACCGAAAATACATTTATAATTTGTCTTACTAAAAACAGCAGCGAAATACCTGCAATATGCGGCAAGGTTACAATTCTTATTCTTCTGAAGAAGCCTGCACCATCCATCATTGCCGCCTCATAAAGCTCTCGGTTAACACCCTGCAAAGCACTGAAGTAATAAATAACTGTTCCTCCGGCTCCCTGCCACGTCATACTTATTACAATATATAAAATAGTGTTCCTCGAATCCTGTAACCAACCATACGGCTCAGCACCAAACCAGCCAAGCACCATATTTAAAAGTCCGCTTTGGTCAGGATAATATATCATATACCAAAGAGCAATTCCTGCAACGGCGGGCAGAATGCTCGGTAGGTAAATCATTACCCGCAGAGCATTTCTCACATGAACCATCTCATTCAGCATTATTGCCAGAACTATCGGACAAAGATATCCTATAAGCAATGAGAATATCACGTATTTGCACGTATTTATAAGTGTTTTCAAGAACATCGTATCCGATATAACACGTCTGTAGTTTTCAAATCCCACAAACTCTTCCACTCTGTATCCGTGCATATCGAAAAACGACCAGTAAAAACCCATAATCTGAGGTCTTACTACCAAAAAATAAACACAGAATATAGCTGGCAGAATCAACATCCACGCCGAAAGCTCATTCCCCAGGACAGTAAGCGAAAACCGCTTTTTTCCTTTTTTTACATTAAACATCATTTATCATTCCTTATGCCAAATATTACTCGTAATCCAAGAAGTTCTGCTGGAAGTCTGATGCAGCCTTTTCAAGCAGCTGTTTGCAATCTGCATTTTCATTTATCAGTACCTCCTGCACACAGCCGTCAAGAAGACTGTAAAGCTCCTGAGCACATACAGGCTCTTCTGCCTGATACTCAACTCCCGACTGGTCATTATATGATTTGATATGATTTGGATTAACATTTCTGTATTCTTCTATTAAAGAATCTCTATATGCCTGAACCTCTGCCTTACCATTCCACAGACTTATGTCCTTAATACCTATTAAAATGCCGTTTTCCTTGTCGCTTTCCATATCTTCACGAAGTGTTTGCTTATTTTCTTCTGTCAGCTTAGGTGTTACACCATTAAATTCCATCCACTTAAAGCATGCGTCAACCTGCTCTTCGGTAGCATTTGGCTCAATTGCATAAAAGCCACCGCCCATAAGTGAAATTCTACCGTTTTCTCCTGCAGGCATCTTTGCAAAGCCTATTAACTCCTTATCAAGCTGATAGCTCTTTATCAGGCTGTTTACAACGTCCGGTGCAGCTATTGCCATAGCGGCCTGTGATGAGCCAACAAATTTCTGAACATCTGCATTGCTTACCAATGTGTTTGACGGAAGAACATCATATTTCCATCTCAAATCCTTTACATACTGCAGTGCAGCTTCACATTCAGGTGAATTAAAGGTAGCCTTCCACTTACCATCAGCACCCTGCTCCATAAACTTAGTACCGAAGTTCCATGCTAAAGATGTGAAAATCCATCCGCCTGCATTCTGAGTAGTTGGAAGCACAAATCCGGGCTTTCCTGTCTTTTCCTTTATTATTTTTGCAGTTTCTGCAAGCTCTGCAAAGGTTTCCGGTACATCCGGTGTACCATCCTCAGCAATCAATCCTGCCTGCTCGAAAAGATCAAGATTCATTACAATACCCAGTGAATAAATACTAAACGGTATCAAATAAATATTTCCTTCATATGAAATACTATCCATTATGTACTCGTTAATCTTATCTGAAACCTCGTGTTTTTTCATGTAATCAGTGATATCACATGCGTATCCAAACTTCTTTATTTTATCCGCCTCAGTAAAGTGAGCAGTATACAGAGTAGGAAGTGTTCCGCCCTCTGCCTTTGCTACAAAGGTTTTTACGTCATATGACCATTCATCCGTAATTACCTCAATATTCGGATAGAGTTTATTAAATTTTTCCAGCTTTTCCATTTCTCTGGCATATCCCTCCGGATCAGCCTCAGCATTAGGCCAGTTGCCTACCGAAATAGTAACCTTGCCGTCAGATACTGTCTCCTGCTTACCGCAGCCTGCCATACAAGATGCAATAAAAGTACAGCTTAACAGCATTGCTAAAATTCTTCTTTTCTTCATAATTTTTACCTTTCCTTTCCATGCGTTTCGCACTAAGCAAATTCAGTATGCGTTATGCCTTTTCCATAAAAAGTAAACTGCTACGCAGACCGTCTGCCTTTTTCTTGGTTTCATTATAGAGACTTCCCTGCACTTTTTCAAGACAGAAAATTTTAAAGGTAATAAAAACACTATTTTTAAAGGTAATAAAAATTTAAAAGTTGTAATTCTTTTGATACTGTTGCTTTGCAAAGAGATTTATGCTATAATAAAGTAAAAATTTTATTGAAAGGATAAAAAATGCGTTACCTTTTACAATTGTTTCAGAGAAAAATTTCCAACACAAAAATACGGATATTATTTCTGATTACAATACCCCTCATAATTATATCTGTATTTATGGTATTATTTACCGGATACAATATCGCCCTGGAAATAAATGCATTAAAAAAAAGCTATAACATTTCGTTGAAGCATTTTTCCGAAAAAAGCGAAAACGAAATCAGCAAGTGCATTAAGTTTACCCAGGCGTTTGAAAACAATTCGGTAGTACTTCCGGCACTTATGTGCGATTATACCGTATCCGATTTGACAGACATACAGGTTTCACTAAAAAATGCTGCTGAAACCTTCGATACAATTGACAGCATATGCATTATCGACAGAATTAATAAAATGGTTATAGGTCAAGGCAAGTACAGTCCTATTTCAGAATACTTCAGCGAAACATATAACTATTCAAGCTATGATTACGATTACTGGAACAGCTTTAAATTTCTCGACGCTGCCCCGTACCGTATTATGTCTCCTTCAATTGTTACTGAAAGCGGCGAAACAAAAAACATAATACCGGTAGTTTTCAGGCAGCTAAACGGCACGAAAATTAACAGCTATTTGATTGTAAATCTATCCCTTGACACCCTGTTGGCAGGCTACAATTCTGATAAATACACTGAAAATACAATATTTTATGTGCTAAATAATTACACCGGTCAGATTTTCAGCACAAATTCTGATGATTCAGGTTATTATATTAATGATACACCACTATATCGCAAACTATTATCTGAATCCTCCTCCTTTAAATATACTTCGGAGGATGGAATTCTTTCAATTATATGCTTGTATTCTGCAACGGATAGTCTATTAGGCTATACCTACTTTGCAAAAACTCCCTATCTGGATATTATAAGGATGCAGCTTCCCAACACCCTGTTTACCCTTTTAGCAGTAGGAATTATTATGATGCTGGCATATATTTTGGCACTAAAAAACTCAAATAAAATTTTGCACCCTCTTGAACAGATTGCAAAAACCTTTAACAGCGATAAAAGCCTTGATTATGAAGGTACTGACTTTTTTGAATATCTGCAGACCTCTGCAAAATATCTGATCAAAAACAACTCAGAGCTTTCTAACATTCTGCCCTATGCACAGGAGAAATATCTGATCAACTATCTTAATTCTACTGACTACACCATTGATAACCCAACAAAGGAGATAATTTCAGCTTCTCTTCCCTTTAAGCATAACTTTTTCTGTTCGGTGATAATACAGCTGTATCCTACAAATCTTTTGTATGACAGCTATACTAACGCAGAATATATCAATATCCAAAACGGCTTTTATAATATAGTAAAGGAATATTTTATAGCCAAATTTGACACATTTATAATCTCAAGCGAAAAAGAGACTCTGTATATCATCATAAATACCGACAACCAAAACCCGCTGGATGAGATTAATGGTATCTTAAATAAAATAAAGGTATGCCTTAATAATGACTCGGAATATGTAGAACTGTTTATAGGTCTCGGAGAAACACATGAAGGGCTTTCAGGTCTTAAGACCTCGCATAATGAAGCCCTGAATTCCTTGCAGATAACACCAAAGTCCAGACCTAACATTCTGTTTTCGATTGACAAAACAATAAAATATATATTCTCAAATAATGATGAATCAAATCTTTTAAATGCACTTATCGCCAACAACACAAAAAAGGCAATGGAAATAATTAACTACTCGGTGCAGAAGAACGAAAATATTGATAACCGTTCTTTAAAGCAGCTTTACTCTCAGATATTAAACACTATATTAAAGGCGATCAGAATAAAAAAAATACCCTTCAGCGAGCAGGGTAAGTATGATTTTGAAATCTGCTATGAGCTTCTCTCAAAATCAGTAGATGAAATATATCAGCATATACTGTCGCTTCTGGACTTGTTTAATGTACGGGATACTAAAGAAACAATTATTGAGGACATTGTCAGCTATATAGATGACAATTACTCAAACAGCATGCTTTCCCTCGAAAGCATTGCACAGGTTTTTAACATCAATAGCTCGTATTTGTCTGTACTTTTAAAAAACACTCTCAGCATAGGCTTTCACGATTACCTGAATAATCTTAGAATAACCGAAGCTAAGCGTCTTTTAACTCAAACAGATAAGCCTATACAAGATATTTTCCACGATGTTGGCTTTAATAATAAGCAGACATTTATTCGTGCCTTTAAAAATGTAACGCACGTTACTCCAAGTGAATACAGAAAGAATAAACATGCACGGTAGGTGTAAATACAATTTACTGCAGTCAAAAGCAAAATAATAGCTCAATGTTTGACTGCTGCAAAATATGATTTTTATTTAATGCTCCGTATAAAGAATATAAGGAGGTTAGAAAAATCTATGATAAGAATCCTTATATTGAAAATCTAACTAAAACAACATTATTTAGGTGCTGAAAACTCGATTTCAGCACCTTTGATGTTTATGGAAAATCTGTTTAAATTAGTCAGCTTTGCTTCACCGAATCTTTGAAAATGTGTAACCTCTCTCTGGCGAAGGAACTTAATAACCTCATTTACATCGGGGTCATCTGACAACCGCAGAATATTATCGTAAGTCGCACGTGCCTTTTGCTCTGCAGCCAAATCCTCAAACAGATTTGTAATAGGATCGCCGGTCACTGCAATTGATGCCGCGTTAAACGGTGAGCCCTGAGCATTTTGTGGGAACACACCGTTGCCGTTATCGGCATAGTACTCCGGAGTATGACCTCTAAGCCAATCGCTGCCGGTCGCTCCGTCCGAAAGCTGATAAACCAATGTTCCTACCATTTCAAGGTGTCCCAGCTCCTCCGTACCTATATCGGGAAACATTTGACGCACAGCAAAAAAAAATATGCACTCCCAAAAAGGCGTACAACCTTTGGCGTGCATATCAAAAGAACAGATATCTTTAATTCATAAGTTTTTTCAAAAGCCCCTCACAGCCTCTTACCACATCATCATAGGTTTCATCAAAATTGCCGGTATACCAAGGGTCGGCGATGTCGCCGCCGTCTGCAAAATCCAGAAGCTTATACACCTTATTTTTTGTATCGGCTCCCACGATTCTTTCAATATTTCGGATATTTGCAGAGTCCATGCCGATTATATAGTCATACTTCTCATAATCTCCTTTTGTAAGCTGCACAGCATATTTTCCGTCAGTAGAAATTCCCACCTCTGCAAGTTTTTTCTTTGTCCCTCTATGAACAGGACTTCCTATTTCCTCGCGGCTGGTTGCGGATGAGCAGACAAAAATATCCTGACCCGCCTTTTTCACCATATCCCTAAACACAAATTCCGCCATAGGGCTTCTGCAGATATTCCCATGGCAAACAAACATCACCTTTATCACAACAACATCACCCTTTTCATCATAAAATCAATTCTTTTTCAAAAACATTATACACCAAAACACAACTGTTTTCAACCACAAATTCCGATTACAGCTTAAATTCCCAAGCTTTTTTAGTAGATGCAAGCTCAAGCCTTGCCGTCCTGGTCTCATATATCGTAATCCTTTTTACCATCGCACGCAGATACTCCTTTTCGAAGTTTTTTCCCTCCAGTAAATCATATATATACGTTTTTGCCGCCGCCTCAAGCTCATCATACGCCGCCGTTTGCATATCGCCATCACGCAGCTCATTTATTTTTTCCTCAGCTTTTTTCAGCCTTTCATCAAGCTGTGTGAGCTTATCCCTTATCAGCTCCGCAGGATAATCACCTGCCAGCTCCTTTTCAAGTATTTTCCCTTGCTGCTTTTTTATTGCCTCTATTTCCTTTTCATAAAACTCTATATTTTCAGGATTTCGCTC
The DNA here is from genome assembly GCA_017621875.1 of Clostridia bacterium. Taxonomy (GTDB): domain Bacteria; phylum Bacillota; class Clostridia; order UBA1381; family UBA1381; genus UBA1738. The sequence continues at coordinate 32,853 of JAGASE010000024.1, read as the reverse complement.
AATCACGCCTTTTAACGAGCTTTTCAGCACACTCAGCACAGTTCGCACTATGTATTCATTATCAAGCACAGTTTCTGCCAAGGCTATCCTTACCATATCCATTGCGGCATCGTCACGCAGCTGTCTTCCGTTATCGCAGCCAAAGCTACTGCTTTGCTTTTTCCCTTCAGAGACCGCTCTTCCGCACCGCCACACAAGCATTTTTGTCCCGTCACGATTTTTTCGGCATCTTGCGTAAAAGCTTTTTCCGCACTCGCCGCATACAATCTTACCCGACAGTGCGTGTCTGCCGGCATTCTCCCCTGACGAATTACGCTTGCTTTCAAGCTTTTTCTGCACCAGTTCCCATGCCTTTCGGCAGATAATAGCTTCATGGTGATTCTTTATAACCGTCAGATTTTCAGGACGATTTTTTATCTTTTTTCTGCGTTCAAGATAATTCGGCGTAATTGTCTTTCCCTGAACAAGGTCTCCGCAGTATTTTTCATTCCTCAAAATCCCTAAAATTGATTTACATGTCCAGCAGGCATTATTTTTCGCAGTCGGTATCTTTTCCGCCTCAAGCATCTTTTTTATAGTGCGTATTCCCATATTCTCATTAAGATACATGCTGTATATTTTTTTCACAACCTCTGCACCCTCACGATTTACAAAAAGCCTACCGTTTTTTAAATCATACCCCAAAAGACTGTTTCCGAACACACTCCCGTTTTCCATCGCAATGCTTTGTCCACGCTTTACACGTCTGCTTGTTTTTTTACTTTCGTCCTGTGCAAAGCTTATTAGCCTTGCTGCAATGGTTTCAAAGCCGTCGTCATTGGATTTCAGCTCATCATCAATAAAGTATATTATAATCCCTTTTTTGGCAAGCGTCCTTGTAAATTCATAAAACTGCAGAATATTACGCGACAGCCTGCTCACCTCACGTGTTATCAGAATATCAAATTTCCCGTCCAGTGCCGCCTCCTTCATTGCCAAAAAGCCGGGACGATTTGAAACATCGGTACCGCTTAAGCCCCTGTCCGAAAAGGCACGATACAGCTCCCAATCGGAATGTCTGCGGATTTCCTCATCATACATCTGTTGCTGTCTCTCAAAGGAATTGAGCTGGTCCTCCTTTGAGGTCGATACTCTGCAATAGGTTGCGACCTTAAGCCGCCCGGACTCTGTCATAGGCCGTATTTTAAGTCAAACATCCGTTTTGTGCAAAGCTCATACTGAACTGTGCTTATTATGCGGCTGTTTTTCAGTGAAAGTAGGATTGCAAGCTGCAGCTCGTGATAAAACTCTGCATTTTCTTCAGGCTTTATATAAACCTTATTATCCTCAAAAATCGGCTGCGGCATCTGTATGCTACGCACAGCCTCACCTCCCCCAAAAACAAATTCTTATATATTCTATTTTTGTACCGCATGTCTTTATTCATCTTGAATAATTTTACAAATTATGATATACTTATGCTAAATTCAGCACAAAAAAGGGGATAATTATGACAAAACGGGAGCTTTTTAAAAGATATACGCTGTTCATTATCAGCTTATTTTTTTCAGCATTGGGAGTTGCGTTCACCAAACGCGGCGAGCTTGGCGTATCGCCTATTTCATCGGTGGCAAATGTACTTAGCTACAAATTCACCTTTCTTTCCATGGGGAACTGGCTGATTGTATGGAACTGTATACTTATCATAGGACAAATCGTTATTTTAAGAAGAAAATTTCAGCCTATTCAGCTTTTGCAGGTACCACTTTCCTTTCTGTTCGGCTATTTTACCGATTTCGGAATGTTTCTTGCCTCCTTTGTTCCGGCAAGTCTCTATATTGTGCGGATACTTTTGGTTATTGTTGGCGTTATCATTCTCGGCTTTGGTATCTCGCTCTCGGTCATTGCAAATGTTATAATGAACGCCGGCGAGGCATTTGTTAAAGCAGTTTCCGACACGCTCCATAAAAGCTTTGGAAATGTTAAAATCGTCTTCGACGTAAGCTGCGTGGTTTTTTCAATTATACTCTCACTGCTGTTTTTCGACTTTACCATTGTAGGAACAAGAGAAGGCACTCTGATTGCCGCGTTCGGCACAGGCATTGCGGTCAAGGCGTTTTCAAGAATACTCACAAAGCCTGCATGCAAGCTGCTTACAAAATAAGCCGCATAAAAAGGAGAAAACAATGGATATACAAAAAGAGCTTTTTAAGCTCCAAGATGAAGAATACAAAAGCTTTCACTCGCGTCTTATGCCCACCGTAAATCCCGAGTTGATTATCGGAGTACGCGTACCACTCCTCAGAAAGCTTTCAAAGGAATTTGCAAAAACGGCGGAGGCACAGGATTTTTTGCTCACGCTTCCGCATCGGTTTTATGAGGAAAACAATGTGCACGCCTTTGTGATAGAGGAAATAAAGGATTTTGATGAGGCACTTGCAAAAACCGAGGAATTTTTGCCTTATATTGACAACTGGGCAACCTGCGATATGTTTATGCCTAAGGTTTTCAAAAAGAATACTGACAAGCTGCTTGCAAAAATCCGCGAATGGATTTGTTCGGACAAGCCGTACACGGTGCGTTATGCAATCGGGCTTTTAATGAAGCTTTATCTTGACGAGGAATTTAACGAGGAATTTTTGGAGCTTGCCGCCTCGGTAAAATCAGAAGAATACTATGTTAATATGATGATTGCATGGTACTTTGCGACGGCACTTGCAAAGCAGTATGATGCGGCACTTCCTTATATAACGGACAGGCGGCTTGAGGCATGGACGCATAACAAAGCAATCCGCAAGGCAATCGAAAGCAATCGGATAGACACAGCTACAAAACACTTTCTCAGAGCCTACACAATAAAATAGAACTTAAAAGGACGATATTTGCAAGACCTCAGCCTTTGTGCGTCAAAGTCTTACCGACATACCTATATCGGTAAGAAGTCCCTTGCTGATATCGTCCTTCATAATATATCTTTGGGACAGGTATCTGAGCGATGCTCCTAATTCTCCGTTTGGTCCTCCATACACCGAAAATTAAGAAAAATATCATAATCCTCACGTCCCGTCTTTACAATGCGGTAAATCACGCAGCGGGCAGCCGCAGCTTTCTGTGCGTTATCGGTGCTTTCCGATAACAAAATGTCGGTTATGCACCGCTCTTTCACCTCACCGCATGCTTCTTGTGTACTTTCCTTTTTCAAAAGCTCTATCTGCTCTGTAATGCGTTTTTTGCTTTTTTGATATTCCTCCAGCGTGTCAATGCCCTCCTCATACGCGGTGCGTATACGCAAGAGCTTTTTTTGTGCCTTTTCAAGCTGCACCGAATAATCGTTCCCGCTCCCTGAGGCACGTATATTGATATTTTCGTGATATGCAATATTCTTTATAACCTCTGCAACCGCCTGCTCCAACTGCTCCGCATTCACGCCGCCGTTTCCTGCACATGTCCCCTTTATTTTATTTCCGCAGTAAAAATATCCGCCGCAGTTTACCATCGCACCGCCGCAGATGCCGCATTTAAAAATCCCCACCAGATATCCTGACGGGCTTTTACCCTCATAAACCCGTCTTTTGGGGCGTTTTTCACTTAAAATCCTTTGCTGCACCCTCTCCCATAGCTCATTTTCCACAATAGGCTCGTGCTCGCCGTCGGTAACGATAATTCCGCTGTCATTCCAATGATACCGCGGCGTTTTTCCGTTGGGATTCCAACGCACCTTTCCGCTGTACACAGGATTGTTCAGCCAGTATTCTACGGTGCGATTTTCAATTTTGCCGCCACGATGAGTGCAAATTCCCATATTATTCAGCCGCCTTGCGATACTGACCATGCTTTCGCCGCCTGCAAAGGCTTCAAACACACCGCGGATAATCTCTGCCTCATCTTCCTTAACAACAAGCTTTTTATTTTCCATAAAATATCCGAAGGGTGCAACTGCACAGACCTGACCGCGGCGTATACGCTCGGTCATACCACGCTTTACTTCCTCTGCAAGATTTATCGAATAGTATTCGTCCATCGCCTCTATCATGGATTCAAACAGCACCGACATTTTATCGTCGCCCACGTCCTCCGATACCGAAATAACACGTATCCCAAGCTCTTTTCTAAGCATGGATTTATAAACAATGCTATCCTCTCGGTTTCGTGCAAAACGCGAGAATTTCCATACTAAAATTGTATCAAACCGCCTTGGTTTCTCCTTTGCGGCACAAATCATACGGTTGAAGCCGTCACGTTTTTTTGTGCTTTTACCCGAAATACCCTCATCCATAAACACAAGCTCCTCCGGCACACTGTACCCGATTTTTTGTGCATAGTCCCTGATTTTTTCAAGCTGCGACTGCGGCGAATACTCCACCTGGTCCTCGGTTGAAACCCTTATGTATGCCGCCGCAAATTTTTCGTCCATAACATCACTCCCTCTAAATATATATAGATATTTTTTTGCATATATTTAAAATTAGGGAGTGATTTTTTTGAAATTCAATCTGTTTTTCGAAGACGGAAGTGCGGCAGCGGACACCCATTCCCGCACATTTAAGAAAAAATGGCGTGAAAAGGAGCTTGAGGCACTTCGCAAGCATTACGGAACAAAATACAGGATTACAGTTAAAAATAATAACAAGACCTACGATTAACCGTAGCAAAAGGTACTGTCGCAAAACGATTCTTTAAATCCGGTTTACTGCAGCCCTAAAAAGGGGGACTGCTGCTTAACGCAACAGTCCCATCAAAATTCTTATTCAGTTACATTTTCGTTTTCTGTTTCCTCGGCCTCCGATTTCTCGTCTTCCTCGGTCTCTTTTGCCTTATCCTTATCGCGGATTTCATTAAGAATTGTCATAAACTGCTCACCCGTAATAGTCTCCTTTTCAATAAGGAACTCAGAAATTTTGTGCAGTGCCTCCATATTCTCCGAAAGAAGCATACATGCTTTATCGTAAGCCTCTTTAAGCACCTTTATAATCTCATTATCAAGCTGCGTTCTTGTTTCCTCCGAGCAATTTGAAACATTTCTGCCGTCTAAGTATTTGCTCTGTATTTTTTCGAGTGCCGCCATGCCGAATTTATCGCTCATGCCATATTGTGCAATCATTGCACGTGCGAGGTCGTTTGCACGCTCTATATCATTTGCAGCACCTGTTGTCTTGGTATTAAACACAAGCTCCTCCGATGCACGTCCGGCAAGCAGAACGGTAAGCTCGTCAAGGATTTCATCCTTGCTCATCAAGTACCGCTCCTCCTCCGGCATCTGCATTGTATAGCCAAGTGCCCCCATTGTTCTCGGCACAATCGTAATCTTCTGAACAGGGTCGGTATTTTTTTGCAGTGCCGTAGCAAGAGCATGACCGACCTCGTGATATGCAACAATTTTCTTTTCTTTATCCGAGAGAATCCTGTCTTTTTTCTCCTTACCTGCAATAATGATTTCAACGGCGTCCATCAAATCCTCCTGGATTACCACGTTACGCTTCATGCGGACTGCTCTCAGTGCCGCTTCATTAACCATATTTGCAAGGTCTGCACCCACTGCACCGCTTGTGGCAAGGGCAATTTCGTGCAAATCAATATCGCTTGATACCTTTACGTTCTTTATATGAACCTTTAAAATATCCTCTCTGCCCTTAAGGTCAGGCTTTTCAACTATAATTCTTCTGTCAAACCGTCCCGGACGAAGGAGTGCCTTATCGAGAATTTCCGGGCGGTTAGTTGCAGCCAGAATTACAACACCTCTTGAGGAATCAAAGCCGTCCATCTCGGAAAGCAACTGATTCAGCGTCTGCTCACGTTCATCGTTTCCGCCGCCGTACTGACTGTCGCGGCTTTTTCCTATAGCGTCGATTTCGTCAATGAAAATTATACACGGTGCTTTTGCCGACGCCTGCTTGAACAGGTCTCTCACACGCGATGCACCCACGCCGACAAACATCTCAACAAAATCCGAGCCGGATATTGAGAAAAACGGGACATTTGCCTCGCCTGCAACCGCCTTTGCCAAAAGCGTTTTACCCGTTCCCGGAGGTCCGACCAAAAGAGCACCCTTTGGCTGCTTTGCACCTATCGCAATGTACTTTGCAGGATTGTGCAAAAAATCTACGATTTCATCAAGCGATTCCTTTGCCTCGCTTTGTCCTGCAACATCGGCAAAGGTTACGCCGGTTTTATTTTCCATATACATTTTCGCGTTGGACTGACCGATTCCCATAATGCCTCCGCCGCCCATTTTTTTGCCCATCGAACGCATAACCAGTCCAAAAAACAGATACATTAGTGCAATCGGCAGAATCCATGTGAGCAAAAATTCTACGAAAATATTATTCTGCGTGAGATTTCGCTTAAACTTCACATTATTTTCTTCGAGCTTTTCCACAAGCTGCGGGTCATTGATATTGCCCGTATAATACTGCGTCTGCAGCTGCGTAGAAATTGTATCTATATACAAGGACGCAAAGCCGTTTTTCACGTTTTCCTCCGCCTTCGGATAGATAAGAATACGGTCGGCTTGTATTTCCACGCTGTCAACCTCGCCGTTTTCCACCATCGCTAAAAATTCGTTGTAATAGATTTCCTGCTTCGGCGGAGTCATCAAAAAGCTTAAAAGATAGTTCAGCCCAATCGTTGCAACCACCGACAATATAATGAAATATATTATCGGCGATTTATTCATATTATTGGGACTTTTATTATTTTTGTTACTGTTTTTGTCATTATTATTCATTCTGTTTTCCCTTTCATAACGGTACTCTTCCCTAACGTATAGAATAACACAAATAATGGAAGGTGTCAATATAAATCCCCGCCGAGAAGCTGCGTATTTGTACAGTTTGTAATATTATCAATTCTCCCGACTTTATTCACTTATACGTTTTGAAGAATCAGAGTCTTTTTCATCGCTCTTGCTCTCATTTTTCACATCTGCCTGCTCGGTTAAAGCTTCCTCTGTTTTCTCGTCATCTTCAAGAATAATCACCGAGATATCACCCTCAAGCTCAATCTCGCCCGGCATTTCTCCCGTCTTTCCGATTATAACGGCAGTCAAGGTTTCCTCGTCCCAGCTTACGTCAAATCCGCAGTTTTCAAGCAAAAAACGCAGCGGAACATAGGTTCTGTCCATATGCCGCTCTATAACAGCGTCCATTAAAACCTCTCTGCCGTTTACCTCCGCTATGGAGCTGCCGGTTTTGAATTTCATAAATGAATTTTCGCCAAATGCAATTATCTGTTCATTTTTGCCGTCAAAAATAACTCTCATTCCCAGCTTTTCAAAAATGAACCGTATGGGGACATAAATTCTGCCGTTTTCGCCCTTGGTATAAGGCGGCGAATCAAAGCCGAGATAGGTGTCGTTCAAAAGGATTCTCGGAGTTTTTGCTCCCGAAAAGCCCCCTAACGGATTTCCATTAACCTTTATATGATTCTCGTACAGCAGAACCTCCGTAATATCCTCGCAAGGGGTAACGGTTTTCCAATAAATACCGTCGGGTGAAACCCCTGCACTGTCCTTTGTTGCATAATAGAAGACATTTCCCGACATCTGTGAAAACGGCGGCGTAATGCTCTGAAACTCCACGTTGTAATAATTCTCGCCGTCAAGCGATACCGTCAGGTTATTATCCCTCGCAATAACGACAGCCTCATCACTTCCCCTCGGAAGAATATAGCTGTCAAAGGGCTGCGGCTCTAAGTCTTCATCAAGATAAAAGCTTCCGTTTGCGATGGTTTTAATATAAATCCTGCTCTCTGCAAAGGTCATTTCGATAGGCTGACTTCCCAGATACAGCTCCTTTACGATATTAAAATCCTCATCAAGCACAAAAACCTTACCCGTAATCTGCCAATAATAGCCGTAGTACCACGGATTTCCCTCAACCACGTCATAATAAGCCGCATAGCCGTTATCGGTTTTGACAATACATAAATCATTTTCATTTCCCTCAAAAATACTGCGTGTTTTCTCATCGGCGTGCTTAATCAGATTTTCCGCATCAATCGGCTTTGTGCTTTGTGCCGCCACAGGCTTTACCTGCTTGTTTTCCTTAAATTCAAGCTTGGTTTTCACATCGGATATGCGAAAGGACTGCCGCTGACCGCCGTAATTCTGCACAGGAAGCGTCATTCCGATGGAAAATTCGGTAGTTTCTCCCTTTGGCAGCAGCACGCTTGCCATTGTGTCGGCGGTAAGCTCGTTTGTCTGCCCCTTTGAAACAACAGGCTGCAGATATTCACCCTCGCTGTCCTTCACCTCAACAATTACATTCGCCGCTGTCATCACAGTATAGTCAAGGTATTTGTCCTCCGCCGCACTATTCGTTATTTTCAGATTATACCAAAGCGTTACACCGTAATTACCCATACTGCAAGCATATCCGATATTATCTCTGTCCGTTGCAAGCTCATAGTTCGGAGAATAGTCTGCCTCGGCCATTCCGCAGCCCTCTCCCGGATATTCCATGGTGTCGCTGTGGTAATTGTCAAAAATCCAAACGCTATTCCTGTCCTCCTCCGCAACATTTTCGCCGTAATAGCTTTTTTTGCTTTCGTCCTCATATTCAAGCGGAAGAATATTGCTCTCTGCTATCAAATTTTTTGCGTAGATATCGTCCTGCGGATTTAAGTTAGTTGTCCACTCGGTAACAAGACTCCCCTTCGGGTAATACTGATTGAAAACCTTAACGGGGATATACGCTCCCTTGGCGGTTTTATCGGTAATCTCGTACTCCACAAAAGCCTGCATCTCGGGCAGACTGTCGGCAATACCCTTGTGCGTTCTCCCTCTTTTATATATTCCGAAGCCACAGTTTTCAAAATCAATGTCGGGATACCTGACTCCGCCATCTGAGTAAACGCGTCGTTTTTTTGCGGCAAAAATATCAACGTCCGCACTTCCAGACTTAATTTCAAAATCTGCTGCCATCATAACGTGCTTTGGATATGGCACACCCTCGTAATTATCAATATATTCACTCAGGAAAAAGCTTTCGCCCCTCTTAAGCGTTACGGTATGCGTATTCTGCTTTCGTGTCTCGAATACCTTATCGCTGTGCAGAGTGTAAATCGGCTGACCTATTAAATCCGCACATGCATAAATTCCCGACCATGTATCCTCGGTTTTTATGGTTTCATAATTTAAGTATGTTGTGATATTTGCCGGAATTTCAAATGCTGTACGCAGAATTTCCAGCTCACAATCCTCCTTTGCCGTAAAAACGGCGTCAAGATAAATATTTTCGCCCGGATAAACATTCCCCTCTTCATCGGTCTTTGTAACACGGTTAAAGTGCGTCAGATAAAGTCTGTAATTATCAGGCCCTAAATCGCTGTTGTTCATAAGAAATTCGGGCGTTTCGCCATCGTCGGCAAGGTCCTCGCGAACAAGCTCCTCAGGATTGTTGCAGTAAATGAATTTTCCGCCGCCCATCGGCTCAAACTCCATGATATTTTCATCCTTGGCAAGCGACGTGCTGCCCAAAAGCATATATACTGCGAAAAATGCACATAAAATTTTTTTCATAGTGTCCTCCGTTATGTAATTATTTTCCGTTGCGGAATTTATTCGGTGTTTTTCCGATTATCTGCTTAAAATATCTGGTGAAATAGCTGCAGTCGTAAAAGCCAACCTCCGCGGCTATTTCCCCTATCGAAAGGTTTGTTGTTTCCAATAAATTGACCGCGTTTGTTATGCGTACTCTCAAAAGATAACGGTGGAGCGGAAGACCTGTATAATGCTTTATCAGTCCGCTTATGTAATTGGGATGAAAGTGAAACTTCTCCGCAAGCGTCATATTGGAAATATCCTGCATATAATTCTGATGAATATAGGATATTATATCGCTTATTCTGTTGTGTCCGCCGTCAGGAAAGCTGTGCTTAAACTCCTGCTCGCGGACGCACTCGGTAAGAACCTCGGTAAGAAGTGCCGAGGTCTTGTTTTCACTGTATAAAAGCCGCCCCGAATACTCAAATTCGAGCTTTATCAGCTTATTTTCAATCCCCGTCATACACTCTGAGTACAGTATACCATTAAGACATTCCGCGTCCGAAAAGCTCACCGCATCAATAAGCGGCGGACAATCCGGCATGTGTGCAGGGTGTGGATGTTCCGGAAGACTTCTGACGCTTGCCCTGCTTGTATAATCAAAATTAAGAACAAGATATTCAACCTTGTCCTTCGGCGTTAAAATGTGATAATTTTTTCCGGCAGGGATTATCAAAATCGAGCCGTGGGTCATGGTGTATACTTCCTTTTCGGTCCTTATTTGTCCCTCTCCGCTTATTGTATAAAAAAGCCTTGAATCAAGCGGTATAAATTCAGGATATTCCATCGGATTTTCCACTGCCATATAGCGTGAAAATCGAACAAACGGATGAATTTCGCAAAACCTCATAGCTTCCTCCGTAATCTTTATTTTGTACTATTTTTATATACCTTCTGTTCTAAAGTATATCAGAAAATTGTGATATAATCAAGACATAATAAGTATTTTCTAAGGAGGAACATACAATGATTGAAAGAAAAAATCCGAGAAATGCGGTAATCGGTATATTTGCGGTTGCCCACGACACCTACTGGGCACAGTTTGAAGGACTGTATGAAAGTATTATGGGATACCATAACGATTTTTGCAGGCTTGTTGAGGCACAGGGCGTTACTGTAATTGACTTCGGTATGGTTGATACAAACAAAAAAGGCTTTGAAGCAGCACGCAAAATCCGCGAGGCAGACGTAGACATTTTATTCTGCAACATGGTTACATATGCCACCTCCTCTGTTTTTGCTCCGATTATGCAGCAAAGCGACGTACCTGTTATCCTTACAGCTCTCCAACCGAGGCAGGCAATGGACTATACAAAGGCATGTACCTTTATGCAGCTCGAAAACGACAATATCTGTTCAGTTCCGGAATTTACCGGTGTTGCCGAAAGACTCGGCAAGAAAATTTCAGATGTTATTATAGGAACTCTTTATGATGACGCCGAGGCAACGGCAGAAATCGCCGAGTGGTGCAATATCGCAAGAGTTTTAAACAGCTTAAAGGGTGCAAGAATCGGTCTTATGGGACACGTGCTTGAAGCAATGTACGATATGCACACCGACCCGACTGCGGCATCTGCAGCTTTTGGAATCCATGTACCTCTTTTAGAGGTAGATGAGCTTGCTGAAATAATGAAAAATGTGCCGGAGGATAAGATTGCGGAAAAGATTGAGCTTATCAAAAACGAATTTGATATGCCTGTACCTGTTTCCGATCCTGTTACAATGAAGCTGACCGATAGTGATCTTTACCAGGCGGCAAAATCGGCAGTCGCACTTGATAGCTTTATTGAAAAGCATGAGCTTACAGGTCTTGCATACTATTACGAGGGCAATGAAGGCAGCGAAAACCGTCTTGCCGCAACCTCGCTTATCGTAGGAAACTCAATACTCAACGCACAAGGAATCCCTATGTGCGGCGAATATGACCTTAAAACCTGCATTGCTATGCTGATTATGGACAGACTCGATATCGGCGGAAGCTTTGCCGAAATGCATCCGTTTGACTTTAAGGAGGACTTTATCCTTGTAGGACATGACGGACCGCATCATTTAAAAATTGCAGAGGGCAAGCCAATTCTTCGCAGTCTGACAAAATATCACGGAAAGCCGGGCAGCGGTGCTTCGGTCGAGTTTAAGCTGAAGGAGGGAGAAATAACCATGCTCGGTATTTCGCAAAAGGCAGACGGTTCCTTCAAATTCATCATCGGCGAAGGCATCTCCAAAAAAGGTCCTATTCCGCCGACGGGAAATACAAATACACGCGGTTTCTTTGAGCCAACAACAAAAGAATTTATTAAGAAATGGGTAATGCAGGGACCTACGCATCATTTTGCACTTGGTATCGGGCATCATGCAGCAACCATTAAGAAAATTGCAGATGTACTCGGAATTGAAGCAATTATCGTAAAATAATTACAAGCTCCTCGGCAAAATGTCGGGGAGCTTGCTAATCTCTTATCATCTGAAGCACTTCGGCTCAGAAATCATATCCTCACTGATTTCACTAAATGGAAAAAATGGTGTCGGCAAATTTTTATATGGCAATGCCATAAGATCGGGGCATGCTGCTCCCGGAGTACTTGCATTACAAATTTTTGCTGAAATCGGCTCATACCCTGCCCTGAAGGATGTGCACACCTTAAGTGACACCAGCCTGCAAAGCGTCGGCTCAATACCGAAATTTCGGTAGAAATTCAAATCTCCGTTATTCTGAGTAAGACACGAAATATGAATCATGAGCTGCCCAACCTTCAATACCGCGGTTTTGCCGATATTTCTCACACATCCTCGTTCAGCGGGTCCGTACAAAGTAAAGTCACCATCATGTAAGCTCTTTACCAGTGCATTTTTAACGCAAACAGGTCTGCTCAGCCCAGGTGCCAGTGCCGCACCTATCATAAAATCGCATTTGTTTCCTACGCCGACCGAAAATGCCTTTTCAACTGCAATCGGATCGGTAATTGATACCGCAGCATGAAGCTTATCGGAATACGGCAGAAGTGCCTCTAAAACAGCGGCATTATCGCCCGTTGCTCCGGCATTCGGAGAATCCGCAGAATCCACTAAAATTACAGGCTTATCCGTATCGTTATCAAGTGCCTCTTTAATGACCTCGCTGACAGAATATAGCTTCTCTCCCTGAATCTCACGCCTTATATCAAATTCCTCCATTGCCAAATCACAAGCCGCGGCCTTTGCTGCATTTTCATCACATGCTATTACTACTATAACAGAGCCAATCTCTTTGATATCCAGCCAAGGCTGTACTTGAAAAACAGTAAAGTCCAGAATTTTGCCCTCCTCTACCATTGCCTCTGCACGCCTCATCAGATTAGAAAGTGCACCTGTTCCTGTGGTATAGCCGTGTGCAGACGCCATAATCGGAACGCTTACGTATGCCATTTTAGCCCTATCGCCCCGAATATGCCGTATCGCCAGCATAGCTGCTCTGTAACCAACCTGATAGTGGTCTACATGAGGATATGTCTGATATCCGCATATGTAGTCAGCATAACGCATCATCTTTTCGGTGACATTAGCATGTAAATCACAGGCTATAGAAACCACCATATTTTCTCCGACTTCTTCGCGGATTTTTTCCAGTATGTCGCCGCATACGTCGTCCGACACATCGGACAAGGTTGCACCGTGCATTGAAACCAGCACGCCGTCAATCCTTCCCGCATTTTTAAGTTCTTTTGCGGTTTTCTCAACAAAGCTATCCACAACTGCATGGTCCACAGGACCGCCGCTCTTTGCACGCATACATAATCCGACAACAGGTATCATACCATTCTCCTGCACGCACGCAATCATACCGTCAATCGTTGCTCCGGCTTTCTTCAATCGCATAGGCTTCCTTATCTCAAATTCCTCAAAACCGCTCAGCACAGGATTAAATGAGTTTGATTCCTGTAGCATTTCGCATACAAATATACGCTTTTGTGTGTTTTCCATGACAATTCACCTCATTTCATTATATGACTTTATAGATTATCCAACTGTTTTTGTCGCCACGATATCTATACCCGTTCCGCAAATGTCTGAAACAGCAACATCATATCGTTTTATCGGCAGTTTAACCACAGTATTTCTAATAACCTCCATACATTCAAACAGCTTTTCCTTTGGAATTGGCTGTGCGGAGCGAACAGGCAGCAAATCGCCCTCTGCTCCGTCTATTTTGACGGTAGTAGTCAGGATACGAACGGGGTGGGAATATTCGGCTGTACCATACTCCAATCCCCTCTTGCAGGCATAGCCTTCTATTTTCTGAACATTTTTTCCGTCACCCTCCACCTGAATATGACATCCGCGAGGGCAAACAGTACAAATAATTTCCTTTTTCACAGTATCAGTCCTCCTTTACTACCTCAACAGTAACTTCATCTCCTGTGAGCTTCGATGAATCAATCACAATATGATTCATTTCACCCGGATTTACGCGAAACTCCTTCTTCTGTGCGATAACCGTGTCACCGCAGCGTGCTGCAAGCGTCACATTAAGCTCCGGCTCAAGTACGCGGAAATAAATACTTATCTTTTCTGCCTCATCGGAAATTAAAAGCTTTTGCGGACATACATATCTGACATTCCTGCCGACAGTACACTTAATTTCCTTTTTAGCATCAGGAAGCTTATTCATCGCAAAACGAGCAGCATATTTTCCTGCCTGCTCACTTTCGCTGCTTACGTTATCAACCAGGTCATTTACATGAACAACATTACCGCATGCAAATACGGCGGGAGATGAAGTCTGCATATACTGATTTACCAAAGGTCCGTTAGTTACGCGGTTTATTTCAATACCCGCTTTAGAGGTAAGCTCGTTTTCCGGAATAAGGCCCACCGAAAACAGAACTGTATCACATTCAACAAGCTCCTCCTTTTCCAATATAGGTTTTTTATTTTCATCAACCGGTGCTACATAAACACCTGTCACACGTTCATTTCCTTCAATTCTTGTAATTGTATGAGCAAGCTTCAGCGGAATCCCAAAGTCATCAAGACACTGCACGCGATTCCTGGTAAGCCCTGCAAGATACGACATCAGCTCAACAACCATAACCACCTTCGCACCCTCCAGCGTCATACGGCGTGCCATAATCATTCCGATATCGCCTGAACCGAGAATAACCACCTTTTTCCCCACCATGATATTCTGGCGATTAACCAAACGCTGAGCAGCACCTGCTGTATAAAGGCCTGCCGGACGCGTACCCGGCACAACTATATTCGCTCTTGTTCTTTCGCGGCAGCCCATTGCAAGAACGATACTTCCTGCCTGAACACAGGTTAATCCGTATTCGCTGTTGGTACAAATTACCTCTTTACGTTTATCATTAACCTCCAAAACCATGGAATTGAGCATAACCTCCACACCAAGCTCTGCTATTTTATCTGTAAAGCGTCCGTAATATTCAGGACCTGTCAATTCCTCATTAAACCGAGTTAAGCCAAATCCCGGATGAATACACTGCTGCAAAATTCCACCCAG
Source organism: Clostridia bacterium (assembly GCA_017621875.1). Classification (GTDB taxonomy): domain Bacteria; phylum Bacillota; class Clostridia; order UBA1381; family UBA1381; genus UBA1738. The sequence continues at coordinate 17,836 of JAGASE010000024.1, read as the reverse complement.
TGCGTTGTCGCGTTCTATTATAAGGACCTTATCGGCTCCCTCTTCCTTGGCTGACGTAGCTGCCGCCAGTCCGGCAGGACCTCCGCCGATAATTGCTACATCACATTTTATACAATACATAAAAAGCACTCCTTTCTTCAAGCATCAGCGAGTTGTTCCCGTTACCATATATGAGCCGGGATTATTCTTGTTTATATCTGTAGTACTGCGACCGGTTTCACGTGCCAGAATTTCAATAACCTTAGGTCCGCAGAAACCGCCCTGACAGCGTCCCATTCCCGCACGCACACGCCGTTTTACCGCATCAACGCTTTTGGCACCCAGCGGCCTGTTGATTGCGTCAACAATTTCTGCCTCGGTAATAGTTTCGCAGCGGCAAATTACATTACCGTAAAGTGGATTTTCTTTTATCAATTTATCCTGAACCTCAGGTGTCTGCTCACTGAATTTGATAATTCCCTTACGCTCGGAAATAAAATTATCCTTAAGCTCAAGCTCCTCACCGTGATACATCATCTGCTGAACAACGTACTTACCCATTGCAACCGACAAGGTTAAGCCGGTAGAACGAACACCCGACAGATTGATATAGCCCTCCAAATCCTCATACATATCGAAGTGAAGTCCCTCAGGATTGCGGTTTGGTCTGAGTCCGCTGTACTGAGTGATGGTGTCTCGGATATTTACATTGGGTACAAGATTTTTTACATCGGCAGCAATGCTGTCAAGTCCTGCGGAGGTAGTGGATTTGTCCACCTTGGATTCCTGATCCTCAGCAGTAGGACCTACCAGCATATTTCCATGCATAGTCGGACACATCAGCTTGCCCTTCGTAACCTTCGTAGGAATAGGCAGAACGATATGCTCCACCTTACATGATGTGTTTTTATCCAATATGTAAAACTGTCCCTTGCGTGCAACAACCTTATACTCAGCCTTTCCTACCATTTCAGCTATCTCATCGCAGTAAAGACCTGCACTGTTAATCACATAGCGTGTCTCAATCTCTCCACAGGAGGTAACAACGCTCTTGATTTTGCCGTTTTCTGTCTTGATATCCTTAACCCTTGCACCCAGCATAAATTCAACGCCGTTTGTGTTCGCATTTTCAGCAAGTGCCTGAACAAAAATAAACGGATCAATAATGCTCTCACGCGGAATATACAAGCCTCCCTTAACCTCAGGATTAAGATTCGGCTCCATTTCCAAAAGCTCTGCACCTGTTTTAAACTCCACATCATATACGTGATTTCGGAATGCCTTCTCCTTAATTTCCGGCAGCCTGTCAAACTGCTCCTGCGTAATTGCAGGCAAAATTGCACCGATTCGCTTAAACGGCACATCCAAGCTTTGTGTAAGCTCGTCATACATAGAATTTGCGGCTACAACCAGCTGCGATTCAAGCGTACCCGGAGCTGCGTCATATCCTGTGTGTATAATTGCACTGTTGGACTTTGACGCGTCTCCGCCAACGTCCTCATTCATATCGACAACCAGAACATCAATCTTATACTTGGACAGTTCATGGGCAATCGCACAGCCGACAGCCCCTGCTCCGATAACCACAACATCTGTTTTAAGCATTTTAAGCACCTTCCTATTGATATAAATTTCAGAACAAATCAATATTAAATATTAATTTATTTTTGATAACAAAATTATAATACATTTACACAACATTGTCAAGATGTTTTCAAGAAACTGTCAACATATTTTCAAAATAACAAAAAAAGAAACTGCTGCGTTATACCGCAAGCAGTCTCAAAAATCCACATTTACAAATTTGCCACAATAATTTTTATTCCTTTTTTTTCAAATTCCTTAAGCATGTCGGACGGTGCCTTTTCGTCCGTAATTAATACGTCGATATCCGCCAGCGGACATACATTGCACATCGCCCGCACTCCAAACTTACTGAAATCCGCCAATGCAATAACCTTACGGGCATTTTTAATAACCTGTCGGCGGAGACTTGCTTCTTTTAAAACAAAATCTGTAATTCCGCTCTCCGTAATGCCCGCCACACCGATAATAGCTTTATCAATATTAAATTGCTGCATACCGCTTTCCGCAAGACTTCCTGAAACTGCAAATTCTCCCGCCCGCAGCTGTCCTCCCGGAATAATCACATCGCAGCCCTTTTCGGACAGCACTATTGCCGTTCTCAAGGAATTTGTAAAAGCCGTTATATCCTTTCCGCTGTCAATATTACGTGCAAGCGACAGCACAGTTGTTCCCAAATCGAAAAATACCGTATCATTCTGATGAATAAGCTTTTCTGCCTCATGTGCAATCATCAGCTTTTCTGACGAATTTTCCTTTTCGCGGTTTGTATAGCCGGGTTCCGCATTCATAAATCTTTTCCTTACGGCACCTCCGTAAACACGCTCCAGAAATCCCTGTTCCTCCAAATACGCCAAATCCCGGCGTACAGTTTCAATAGAAATTCCGAAACGCTCCATCAGCTCTGTATTTTTTATTGTATGCTGTCTCTCAAGCATCTCTGCAATTTTATCTCTGCGTTCCTGATTCATATTATTTCACCTGTTATCATATTGTCTTAACTTTAATATATCATTAAATGTAAATAAATGTCAAGCACTATACGACAATTTCAACAAATCGGGCAAACAGATTTAAGCCGTTCATGTCAATTTACTCATCAACAAAGCATACTCATGTTGCAAAGGTTACATTGACCTTTTAGCTTCATAGCTTAGCTTCTATCTTAAAAATATATGTAAAAGCTTGCCGTAAAGCCCTTTTTTGTATGGCTGATAACGCATAGGCAAATCTATCCACGTCTTTTTATCCACAATGCTCTTTGTGTGCGAAAAAGCGTCAAAGCCCACCTTTCCGTGGTATGCTCCCATGCCGCTTTCGCCGACTCCGCCAAAGCCCATTTCGCTTGTTGCAAGATGAATGATTGTATCATTTATACAGCCGCCTCCGAATGAGCAAAGCTCGGTAACTCTTTTAATATTTTCTTTATTTTCCGAAAATATATACTGTGCCAGCGGCTTTGGCTTATCACGCAGGATTTCAAACACCTCATCAAAGCTGTCATATGTGAGAATCGGCATAATAGGTCCGAATATTTCCTCCTGCATTACGCCGTCTTTGAAGGTCACATTATCCATTACGGTCGGTGCAATCTGAAGTGTTTCCCTGTTGCTTTCTCCGCCGATAACAATTTTATCCTTATCAATAAGTCCCAAAAGACGGTCAAAGTGCTTTTCATTTACTATTTTTCCGTAATCGGGATTTTCAAGCGGTTTTTCACCGTACTGCTTTTTTATCTGCTTTAAGATTTCCTCTATGAGCCTATCCTTAACGGATTTCTCGCAAAGGATATAATCGGGTGCGACACAGGTCTGACCGCAGTTTAAATATTTTCCGAAAACAATTCTCTTTGCCGCTATCTTCAGCTTTGCCGAGCTGTCAACAATGCATGGACTTTTTCCGCCAAGCTCCAAAACAACCGGCGTCAGGTTTTCCGCTGTCCGGCGAAGCACCTCCTTGCCCACATTCTGACTTCCCGTAAAGAAAATAAAGTCAAATTTCTTATTTAAAAGCTCCGCATTTTCGCGTCTTCCGCCGGTAACAACCGCAACATATTCCAAAGGAAAACATTCACCGATTATTTTCTCAATAACTCTGCTTGTCGCCGGAGAATATGCACTCGGCTTTACAATCGCGGTATTTCCTGCAGCTATCGCGTCTGCCAAAGGGTCAATCGTTAAAAGGAAAGGATAATTCCACGGGCTCATAATAAGCACGTTTCCATACGGTGACGGCTTTTGATAGCTGCACGATGCAAACTGTGCAAGTGGAGTATGAACCCTGTGCTTTGACGCAAATTTTCGCGTATGTCTTATCATATAGCTTATTTCGCTAAGCACCAGTCCGACTTCGCACATAAACCCTTCAAAATCACTCTTTCCAAGGTCAGCCTTTAAGGCATAGCCTATCTCCTTTTCATATTTTTTAACCGTATTATACAGCCTTTTAAGCATTTCAATACGAAAGCCTATCGGAATTGTAGCTCCGCTTTGAAAGTATGCTTTCTGACTTTCAAGAATTTTATCTATATTCATAATTTATCTCCAATCTGTAGCCTTATAATAAATTTTACATTCATAAGCTGTGCTGTATATACACTTTTTATTTGCATATTCCTGATTGAATTTACTTGGTTATTGTAACAATCCCGGCATCCTTGTTCCAGTCCACATTGCAGTCTAAAGCCTCGGTCTGCGGATAAGTTCCGAATATTATATATATTTCTTAGCCTTAACTGCATACGTTCCGCTCAATATTAAATTAAATACAATTATTAAAGCAGTTAATTTAGGAAAACAATTAGAAAAGGGTTTGGATTTTTTTAATTTTTATATATCTACACTCTCACCATTACCGTACAACTACCGTATAGTAGATAACTTGATTTTATTACCGTACAAAAGAAAAACCTCGCAAGCCGCATGGTTACGAGATTTTCTATGGTGCGCCTTCAGGGGCTCGAACCCTGGACACCCTGATTAAGAGTCAGGTGCTCTACCAGCTGAGCTAAAGGCACATATTTGTTATTCTGTTGACAACTTCTATATAATACCACAACTCAACCTGATTGTCAAGACTTTTTTATAATTTTTTTAATTTTTTTCAAAATTCGTTTAAAAGACGAAATCCGTTACAAAAAAACGCCGTCCTTCTTAATCAATTTTAACCGACTGCTTATACTCTGTAGGCGACATTCCCGTAACCCTTCTGAATACTCTGGAAAAATAAAAGGGGTTTGAAAAGCACAGCATATCGGAAATCTGACTGAAATTATAGGTATGCTCGCGGATAAGCTTTTTCGCCTCGCTTACCTTTACCATCGCAATATATGTACTGATTGAGCAACCGTAATTTTTCAGGAAAATTTTTGAAAGATACGCCTTTGAGTATTTCATTTCCCTGCAAAATTCCTCCACGCTGATTCTCTTATACACATATGTATCCAGTTTTTTCTGCATCTGCACAGCAAGATGCTCCATCATTGTTTCTCTTGATGAAAACACGTTTGTATTTTCCTCATTGCACTCATGCCGCAAGAGCATGATAAGAAACTGCTCAAGGTATATTCTCACCATCTGCTGTCCGCCGATGATGCTGTCGTTTCTTAATTGCAGCTGCTTTAAATCCGGGTCGTTAAATGGAAGATTAAAGGTCTTTTTTCCTTCATTTATTATTTCAGAAATCAGTCCACGTAGCTTTTCCGGAACCTTTATATGCTTTGATTTAAAAAATTTCATGCTCTGCGAATTGCACACAAACGAAATTATGACTATATTCGGTGCAACCACGCCGTTCGCACTATGCATATGAAATTCGTTCGGCTTATGAAAAAAACATTCTCCCTGGGAAAGCGTAAGCTCCCTGTTTCCCGCTTTTACCTGCAGCTTTCCCTTGTCCACATATACCATTTCCCAAAAATCATGGCTTTCCTTCTTATAATTAAAGGTACACTCAAATTCAAAATAATGCAGCGTTACAATTTTCTGAATATTGATTATATTTGCAATTTTATATTTTACATAGTCTGTCTTCATGAATTTCATTCACTCCTGCTTAGTTTACAAAAAGATATGTTTATGATATAAAAATGTATTCAATTCAAATTAACAATATTATAATATATGATTGTATCAAAGTCAAGAGCGAAAGCTAACTGATACATATAACGCTATTACAGAAAAGCTTTAGAAAGGTTGTGTATTAAATGAATGTTTTGGCAATAGGCTGTCACCCGGACGATATTGAGCTTTCCTGCGTGGGAACGCTTATAAAGTGCGTAAAACGCGGAGACAAGGTTACTGCATGCCATGTTGCAAACGGCAATATGGGACATGAAATCATCTCCCCGGAGGAATTACGCGAAATAAGAACCAAGGAGGCTGAAAATGCTGGGGCACTTGCAGGAATTGATGTGGTGAATTTGGACATTGGGGATTTGCTGGTTAACGGCAGTGATATAACTCAACGTGATAAAATCGTAGACCTTATCAGAAAAGTTCAACCTGATTTTATCATAACTCACAGTCCTACCGATTATATGTCGGATCACCGTGCGGTTTCAAAGCTTGTATTTGACGCATGCTTTGTTGCAAGCGTTCCGCATTACGGCAACAGCGGAAAAGCTGAGCTTACACCTATATACTATATGGATAACACCGCCGGAATGAACTTCATTCCTACGGAATATGTGGATATTACAGAAGAGATAGAGCTTAAAATGCAGATGCTCGAATGCCACCAAAGTCAGCTCAAATGGATGCGTGACCATGACGGAATAGATTTTGCTGAGTTCGTACGCACCTGTTCAAGATACCGCGGACTTCAGGCAAACACAGGCTATGCCGAGGCATTTACTCAGGAATTTGTATGGCCAAAGGTTACTACAAAAAGACTTTTGCCGTAAACCTGTAAATTGGAAAGGAGAAATTAATCATGGATTTTTTAACTACCGTTAAAGGCAGCCTTTTGGAGGGCTTTTACCCTGCAGGCTGGGATATGAAGAAAATTGACGAGTGCTGCGATAAGGGCGTTGCACGCGAGGATTTCTGGCACAAGGATTTTAACCCGATTGAATGTGAAAATATTTACGAATTTGATACCTTTATGGGACATGAAATCGCACTGCAGATAAAAAATGCACGCGATGCAGGTCAAAAGCTTGCAATGATTCTTCCCGTAGGACCTATGGGAATGTACCGCTGGGCAGTTTATTTTCTTAACGAATGGAATGTAAAATGCGACCACGTATACACCTTTAACATGGACGAATGGGCAGACAGCGAAGGAAACACCCTTCCGAACGACAATCCTGCGTCCTTTGAATATAGCATGAAGCAGGCATTCTTTGACAAGCTCGGCGAAAACACTGTTCCGCCGGCTCAGCGTAATTTTGCTACCAAGGAAAATCTGCCTACCTACCCCGAAAAGATTGCCGCTCTCAAAAAAGAGGGTGCAAAGCTCGTTTTGGTATTCGGCATCGGCAGAATGTGCCACATCGCGTTCTGGGAGCCGCAGTTTGCAGCAGAGTTTGCATCTGAGGCAGAATGGAAGCAGCAGTGCTACAGAATAGGTGCAAAGCTTCATCCACTTACTATTGAGCAGAACGCTATCACAAGCTTTAAAAGCCGCACAACCTTAGTTCCATGTACCGCAAACACAATCGGACCGGGCTTGTTCCTTCAGGCTGATTACATAATCGGCGGCTGCGACGGAGCACTTGGCCGCGGCATGGGTTGGCAAGGGATGAGCTTCTTAACAACCCTGCACTACGGACCGGATATGAATATCACCTCTACATATATGCCGACACTTCCGGGAAAGCTGTTCTATCTTAAAGAGCTGGCAGGACCGTTGGTTGCCGAATGTAACTAAATTATTGGTCATACTGCATTTGCAGTATGACTCAGGCTGTCGAAAAAGTCGCATAACCGCAGAAAAGAAAAATTATTATCTCTGTTTTGTATTTAGAATAGTACTTTTAATTATTATATTTTTCTTGTAAAATGTAGTAAAACTCTGCTTTTTCCGTTTTAAAGCCCTACCGTACCCACGTACGCCTACGTGCTTTAAAACAAAAAATTCTGCTTCCTTTTTCGGCATCTGTAAGCGTGCCGATAAATTTATCGACACGCTCAGTCATACTGCAAAATGCAGTATGACTTTTTTTGTATATAAAATGAATTTTTTAATTTTTTTTGAATTATCTATTGAAGATTTGCACATATTCTGTTAAAATAATAATGTATATTTTTATATATTTTTATCGAAAGGACGTAGTAATCATGGACGAAAGATGTGTTCTTATAATAGAAGACGAGCAGGCCATTGTAGATATTCTTAAATTTAACTTCACAAAAGAGGGCTACAAGGTTTTGGAGGCAATGGACGGACAAACCGGACTTGAGCTTGCATTATCGGAAAATCCCGACCTCATACTTCTTGATGTTATGCTGCCAAAAATGGACGGCTTTGAGGTATGCAAGAAAATTCGCGAAAAGTCTTCCGTTCCTATAATTATGCTCACTGCACGCGAGGAAGAGGTTGATAAGGTTTTAGGCTTAGAGCTTGGTGCCGACGATTATATGACAAAGCCCTTCTCTATCCGCGAGCTTACTGCACGCGTAAAGGCAAATCTCAGAAGAACCTCTATTGACCGCGAGCGGTCAGCACAGGAAAATTCCAATTCCATTTCTTCGGGCGACCTTACCATAAATGTGGAAAGATACGAGGTTTCAAAGCACGGCAAGGTTATTGACATCACACTCCGCGAATTTGAGCTTTTAAAATTCCTGGCAATGCAGCCCGAAAAGATTTTCTCACGCGAGAGTCTTTTGGAAAACGTATGGGGATATGAATATTACGGCGATGTTCGCACAGTTGACGTTACTGTACGCCGTCTCAGAGAAAAAATCGAAGACGATCCCGGAATGCCTCGCTACATAATAACCAAGCGCGGCGTGGGCTACTATTTTAACAAGGCGTGAAACAATGTTTAAAAGCATACAAACAAAAATCGTTGCTATTTTTATATTGACAATACTCTCGGTTGTTGTTGTAATCGGCTCTTTTCTTACCACAAATATCGTAAAGTTCTATAACAACGAGTTTTCGGTAATGATGGAGCAGGTTTTTTCGCCGAGCCTCACCTCCGAGCTTGAAAAAAGTGCGGCATCGGGCGGAGTTAACGCAGTTTGGGATATTGTAAGCTCCTACATTGGTCCGCTCGGAATTGATACCTACCGTTTTTACGGCATTTTAGACGCAAAAACCGGTAATATTATCAAAACCTCCGACCAAAGCAAAAGCTCGGGGCTTGAAAAGAGTGATAACATTATCACTGCCATGACCGGCAAGACAGGCAATATTTCCAACACCGAAAAGAGCTATATGGACTATGCCCTGCCGATAAGCATTGATAATACTCCGACATATATTGTATACGTAAAGGATACCAAAAACGAGGTCAATTCCATTACGAGAAGCGTGCTTTTCATTCTTATTGAAGCACTGGCTTTTTCAGTCTTGATTGCGGTTATTTTAAGCTTTTTTTTCAGCCGTACCATAACCAAGCCGATTCGCGACCTCACGCGAAGTGCGGAACGCATTGCCTCCGGTGAATTTGATACCGAGGCATCAGCTGCCGCAAAATCCGACGACGAAATAGGCATACTGTCACGCACCTTCGGATATATGGCATCGGCTCTCCACGATACAATTGAGGAGGTTAACTCGGAAAAAAACAAGGTGGAAACAATCCTCAATAACATGACCGACGGAATCCTCGCCTTCAATCTTTCCGGCAATCTCATTCACATAAACCCGGAAGCAAAAAAAATGATAGGCAGGCAATATTACGACGATTTGCAGTTTGACGCATTTTTTAAGGAAATTAACGCCGATATCAACATCGGCAGTCTTATTTATATATCAAACAACGAAACAGAAGAACGGCAGACGACTGTGGGAGATAAGGTTATACGCTTCTCCTTTGCACCGTTTAATATCGAAAATAAAATCGGCGGCATACTTGTGGTAATGCACGACATCACAAGCCAGCAAAAACTGGAGCATTCACGCCGCGAATTTGTCGCAAATGTTTCACACGAGCTTCGTACTCCGCTCACAACCGTTAAATCCTATGCAGAAACCCTTATGGATATGCAGATGGATAAGCAGACGCAGAACAGATTTCTCGCCACCATTGCGGCAGAGGCAGACAGAATGACCAGAATTGTCAAAGACCTCCTGACGCTGTCGCGGCTTGACGAAGGTCAATACGAATTAAGACCGTTTGAGCGGATTGAGCTTTCGGAATTTTTATCCGGTATAGTTGAGCGTATGTACTTTTCCGCTAAGGAAAAGCATCAGACAATCCGATATACCCCCAAGGACGCGGCGTCATACGTTATGAGCGACCGCGACAAGCTGGAGCAGGTGGTTATAAACATAATCTCAAACGCAATCAAGTATACGCCGGAAAACGGCAGTATAGAGGTATATTCCGGCAAGCTGTACAAGGACGCATACATTAAGGTACGCGATAACGGAATCGGTATTCCCAAAGAGAATCTTCCGAGAATTTTTGAAAGATTTTACCGCGTCGACAAGGCTCGCTCCCGTGAAACAGGCGGAACCGGCTTAGGGCTTGCCATCGCCAAGCAGATAATGACGCAGCTTGGCGGAAATATAACCATAAACAGCACTCCCGGAGAAGGTACCGAGGTTATAATTTCAGTGCCTCTTTAAATGTTATGTTATTTTAAATACGGTGTAACAGCTTTGTAATACTGTTATGCTATAATATGTGTATTAAAACAGAAATTGTAATTTGCATAAATCTTGAAAGGATGTTCTCAATGACAAAAAGAATTATATCAATGCTGCTTGCGGTGATGATGCTGTTTGCAATTCAATGCGTATCATTTGCGGCTTACGAGACCTCGATACCACTTACAGCTCAGGGCAGCACCACAGATCTTATATACATAAAAAGACCGCAGTCACATTCTGCATCAACCTCGGATAAAACCTATACAATATCTGCAGTCGGTGCATCGGGTACAAATATCCGCGTTTACAGATATTCCGAAAGCGAAAATATCTGCAAGCTGATTAAATCAGCAAAGCAAATCGGTGCAAGCGGACTCTACAGCACAGTTGTAGACCTGCCGGACAATAACAACACCTTTATAGTTTATGCCGAAAACGGCGGTGCGGACCAGGTTGTGAAAATTGAGATATCAAAAGTAAAAAAGAGTACTGTTGATAAGCTGAAAAATGTTACCGTAAATATTTTGAATTTCCTGAAATAAAAAGAGGTTACGCCATGAACAAAGAACGAGTTAAGAGTATTATTCTTGCCCTACTCATAATCTTTAATCTCATGCTGGCCGAAAAAATATTGGTTGATAAAAAATTATGGCCTTCCGGCTATAATTTTTTTAATATAAGGGCTTCACATAAAAGCGATTACTCCATCATCGGACATCTTACTCTACCCGAAAAAATATTCGTTAATACAGGTTACCAGTCCAGCCGCTTTGAATACCTAAGGAACAGCGAGGACTTTACCAAGATTTATGCCGCTGCAAACATCATTTTGCAAAAAGCATTTTCCGAGCCGCTCAAAAACGCAGCTTCTGTCTCTTCTGACAGCTGGTATTCTGCTCTTACAGCAAAATCGGTTTATCTTTCCTACCCATGCAGATTTTCCGCACAAAATTTCGCAAGCCTTATCGGTCTTACCTCAACAGAGCTGAGCTTTTCCGGTTTTTCCGATATTGTTATCAGCGAAAACGGGAATGTTTACATAAAGGACGACATCACCAATTCATTTTACAGAATTGACATATCCTCCTCCGAAATCGGAGCGATTATCGGTGTCGTTTCGGACGAGTATCAAAACGAGGAATCGGTTATAAACTACTCCTTCGACCTTAATTTCGACAAGGACTTCGGCGACCAGAAAACCTTTCTCTCGCCGATGATACCTATTTATTCCGCACCGGTTGCGGCAGAGGTCATGATTTCTCAAAATCCTATAATGCGGGACGAGGAAATCAACCAGAAAACAATCGGCGGCATACTCACCGCCTTTTCGATAAACCCAAACACTGTACGTCGCTACACCGAGGCAGACGGCTCCTTGGTTTTTGTTGAAAACAACGGTATTCTTAAAATTTCGCCGCAGGGTGTTTTGTCCTTTACCGCAAGCGATACCGGCATCAAGCTTTCGGGAGTGGTTTCTCAAAGCACGCACTCAAACATTTCTGCTATTGCGGAATTTATCGACAAGGTAAACGCAGCTACAGGTATTGAATCCGATATGTGTGTGATTTCTCCTCTTATATCGGATATGGAGCAAAGCTTTACTTTCGACTATATCGCAAACGGTCTGCCCGTTAAATTTGACGGTCAAAATGCCGTTACGGCAAAAACAGAAAATGGGTATCTTGCGGAGTACACGCAAATTCTCAGAAAATATATACATGCCGGCACTACAGAGCAAACGCCTCTGTATATCGAAGCCTTGGACGATGTTATTGCCGATTATCAGGACTCTATGAGCGAAATCAGTATTACAAAAATGCAGCCTGCATATCTTGACGATTTATCTATGGACGAGAAATATCCCGATTGGTTTATAGATATTGACAACGTAATTGCACAGTAAGTAAAGGAGGGATTCGATGAACTGGAACAGAGCAAAAACTATTCTCATATTTCTATTCCTTTTTACCGACCTGTTTCTTCTTGCAAACATGCTTTCAACATATAAATCTGCAACAATTTCAACCGAGATAATCAAGTCAACCGCCGAAATCCTAAATGCAAATAATATAAAAATCGACGTTTCGGCAATACCAAACAAAAGCCTTCCTGCTCCATATGCCGAGGCTGAAAATGTAATTTCGGATTATGACTCCTTTTCGGTGGCATTTTTGGGCGATAACGCGGCAAAAACGGGTGATTACAGCTATGAAAGCAAGACAGGGGCAATCAGCTTTTCAGGCGACAGCTTCAATTACAAAGCTGCCGCTTTCTCGATTTCCTCAGACGCCGACGAAAAAAATGCACAGGAGACCGCAATCAGGTTTTTGAAGGATAAAGGGTTTGATTTATCCTCCGCTAAAATCGAAACATCAAAAATCTCTTCGGGATTTTTAATTACCTTTGAGAATTACGCAAATTCACTGCCTGTTTTTAACTCTCATGTATCGGTTGAAATATCGGGAAACTCTGTTTCGGCAGCCTATGGAATTTGGTTTAATGCTCTTGACACACGAGGTCAGGACAATGAGCTTAAAAGCGTGACATCGGCACTTATAGACTTCATTCCCGAAGCCGGCGGCGAGGCTATCGAAATAAGCGGTCTTGAGCTTGGCTACACCGTCCCTGAAAGCACGTCTTATCACAAATCCGCTGTTCTTGTCCCGGTATGGCGCATATCCGAAGCAAGCGGCAGACAGCACTTTCCCGACGCACGCACCCCGGAATAAGCGTTCAACATTTTAAATACATCAATCCGCTTACGGCAGCGACTTCAACAAAAGCCGCACAGAAAGGTTTGGCAAATTAAATTGCTCTCCCCTTTGTGCGGCTTTTTAAGCGTCAATTTTCCGTTGCATAGAATACTACGTTTCAGCTTAATTCTTATTCTTTTTTCTCACTCGTTTTGTTAATTCCTTTAACTTTAAATGTGCCTCATAATATTTTTTCAAATGTTCATTAAGTGACATTTTTGAATGGAAAGCAGGAAGAAAATATTTTTCCCTGCTTTCCTCCGAATTAATCAAACAGCGAAACCTGGTCCTTTTCGGGTATGTTAAGACAGCCCTCCTCAACCAGCATTTCTATAATCGTTTTTGTTGCTCCTGTGCGGACTCTGAATTCCTCAATCGTTTTAAACTCGCCCTCCTGCCGAGCCTCAACTATAGCCTTTGCGGCATTATCTCCCATTCCCGGGAGAGCATTAAGCGGCGGCAAAATCCCCTCCGGCGTCGGCAAAAACCGCGTTGCCTCCGATTTATACAAATCAATCGGAATAAATCCAACTCCGCGTGCATACATTTCCACGCATATTTCCAGAATCGGCACAAGATTTTCCTCCTTGGGCGAAATTGTGCCGTTGTTACGCTTTTCCTTCAAATCCTCAATCGCCTGACGTGCGACACCGATGCCCTTCGTCATTATAGACGCGTCAAAATCGTCGGCACGCACCGAAAAATATGCGATATAAAACGCTTCCGGATAATATACCTTAAACCATGCAATTCTGAACGCCATGGTGACATACGCAACAGCATGAGCCTTCGGGAACATGTACTTGATTTTTTTACAGGAATCCATGTACCATTCGGGAACGCCTGCGTTTCGCATTGCCTCCTCGTCCTCCGGCTTGAGTCCCTTACCCTTTCTTACTGCCTCCATTATTTTAAACGCATGTCCTGCCTCAACTCCGCAGGCAATCAGGTAAATCATAATATCGTCACGGGCACAGATGGAATGTGACAAATCACAAAGCCCCTGCTTTATCAGCTCCTGTGCATTTCCGAGCCACACGTCGGTACCATGTGAAAGTCCCGATATTCTCACAAGCTCGGAGAACTTCCGTGGCTCTGTGTCCTCAAGCATCTGACGAACGAATTTCGTGCCAAACTCCGGCACGCCATAGGTTCCAAGCTTTGTTCCGATATCCTCGCCGTCCTTAAGCTCCAGTGCCTTATTTGAAGTAAACAAGCTCAGCGTTTTTTCATCACCCAAAGGTATCTCCTTTGCGTTAACGCCCGTCAAATCCTCAAGCATTCTGATAACGGTCGGGTCGTCGTGTCCAAGCTCGTCCAGCTTTAAAAGATTCTGGTCAATGGAGTGATAATCAAAATGTGTTGTTATAATCGTAGAATTTACATCATCTGCCGGGTGCTGCACCGGGCAGAACTCGTGTATGTCATTGGTATAAGGAACAACAATTATTCCTCCCGGATGCTGTCCCGATGTTCGCTTTACTCCTACGCAGCCTGCTGCCAGACGCTTCATTTCTGCATTTCTTATATGAATACCCTTTTCCTCGGCATATTTTTTTACATATCCAAAAGCGGTCTTTTCTGCGACCGTACCTATTGTACCTGCACGAAAAACGTGTCCCTCACCAAAGAAAGTTTCGGTATATTTATGTATGGTCGGCTGATATTCACCTGAAAAGTTAAGGTCAATATCCGGCTCCTTATCGCCCTTAAAGCCCAGGAAGGTTTCAAATGGAATATCGTGTCCGTCCTTTTTATAAAGCGTGCCGCACTTAGGGCAAACCTTATCGGGAAGGTCACAGCCCGAAATACCTGTATCACTGCCGACAAGCTCAAAGCTCTTACAGTTCGGGCAGATATAGTGGGCAGGCAGAGAATTAACCTCGGTTATATCGGACAAAAACGCCACGAAGGACGAGCCTACCGAGCCTCTTGAGCCAACAAGATATCCGTCGTCCAAGGATTTTCGCACCAGCTCCTGTGCAATTCTGTACATAACCGAAAATCCGTAGGTGGTAATGGAATAAAGCTCCTTATCAAGCCTTTTCTGCACAACCTCCGGAAGCGGGTCGCCGTAAATTTCCTTTGCTCTTGCGAGCGAGTCGTTTACAATGCCCTCCTTTGCACCCTCAACCACAGGCGGACACTTTGTTGTCGGGATAGGACGCACCTTTTCCACCATATCCGCAATAAGATTAGTGTTTGTAACAACCACCTCATACGCCTTTTCTTCACCAAGATATTCAAATTCCTCCAGCATTTCCTCGGTTGTTCTAAAGTACAGCGGTGCCTGATTATCTGCATCCGAAAATCCCTTATAATGCATAAGTATCCTTCGGTAGTCTGCACCCTCGGGGTCCATAAAATGCACGTCGCAGGTCGCCACAACAGGTTTATTGTATTTTTCACCCAACGCCACAATCTGCCTGTTTAAATTTTTCAAATCCTCATCGGTATTAACATCGGGAAACTCCGATGAGGTTTTCATATACGCATTGTTGCCTATAGGTTGAATTTCCAAATAATCGTAAAATGAAACGATTTTCTCGATTTCCTTTTCGGGTGCTTTCGCAACCACTGCACGGAAAAGCTCGCCCGCCTCGCACGCCGAGCCGATTATCAGCCCCTCACGTTTTTCTTCAATAAGGCTTCTGGGCAGTCTTGGTGTTCTGAAAAAGTATTTTAAATGCGACTCGGTAACCATTTCATAAATATGCCGTATTCCCTGCAGATTTTTCGCAAGCAGAATGATATGATTTGCACGGTTTCTCTTTGCCGCACCACGCATGTCAAATACGCTGTTAAGCTCACCGATTTTATCCTTGCCCTGTTCTTTTAGCTGCTCAAGCATCTTTACGAAAATATCTGCAGTCGCCTTTGCATCGTCCACCGCTCTGTGATGGTTTTCCAGCACAACGCTTAAATGCTTTGCCAGATTATTCAGCTTATAATTTCCCATATCCGGATACATGCATTTGGCAAGCTGCAGCGTGTCGAGCTGCGGAAAATTATATTCAATTCCGCACTTTTTAGCGGCAACCTTGATAAAGCCTATGTCGAACTTAGCGTTATGAGCAACCAGCACACAGCCCTTACAGAACTCAAAAAAGTCGGGCAGAATTTCATTTATTTTCGGTGCGTCTGCCACCATATCATCGGTAATAGAGGTAAGCTCCACAATCTTCGGCGGAATAGGTCTTCCGGGATTTACAAAGCTGCTCCAGCGGTCGGTTATAACGCCGTTTTCCACCTTGACTGCACCGATTTCAGTAATTTCGTCCTTCTCATTTGAAAGTCCTGTGGTTTCTATGTCGAAAACTACAAATCCGCCGTCAGCAGTTTCATCGGTAATTCCATCGGTTATCTTTGCCGCATCATCTACCAAATAGCCCTCAACACCGTAAATTATCTTTATTTTTTCGTTATCGCCCGAAGCCTTTAATGCGTCGGGATAGGACTGCACCACACCATGGTCGGTTATGGCAATCGCGGTATGTCCCCAGGAAACAGCCCTGTCGATAAGCCCTGCAGCAGAGGAAACCGCGTCCATCTGCGACATCTGGGTATGCAGGTGCAGCTCTACACGCTTTTTCTCCGCATTATCCATCTTTTCTTCAGGAGGCTCGGCATAACAAATCGAATTTGCCATAACGATAACCTCGTTGGCATATTTGTTATACTGTGCTTTTCCCTTTATCGCCACATAAACGCCTGCCTTCAGTCCGCCATTTTCTACACTCTTATTGACCTTACCGAATGCCTTTTTTATTTCCGCTATTTTCTCCTCGTTTTCCTCTTTCATTTCAATAAATAGCTGAACCGAAACAGAATCCTCAAAATCGGTCACATCAAGCATGACAAGGTGAAGCTCCTTACCCGTCTTTTTACTTTTTATGTCCTTTGTATCAAACCCGAAAACTGTTCCCTCAAAGCAAACCGCCGAAGTATTTTCCGAAATTGCAGAAATCGGCATGAGGTCGGAACGGATTACACTGCCGTAAATAACGCCCTCGGAGTGTGCCTTGCCCAAATCCCTGACAGCAGGCTTTACTGCAGCCTGCCTCGGCACAGACGAGCCTTCCGAAATCTCTTCAATCACAGGCAAAGGAGTTAAATCTGCTTTTTCCTCTTTTTTGATAGATACGCGATTTAAACGCATATGCTCCGCAAGCATTTTTTCTGCAACCCGCTTTATGTCCTCTGAGATATCCTCGGCAACAATAACCTGCATTTTCCTTAAATGCTTTGATATTCGTATTTTTTCTATATGCTTATCGGCAAATTCCGACCCGGAGGAGTACGGAAAAACCGAACCAATAACAGGCTTCATATTATCCCTCTCTAAAATTTATTCTACCTATATATTGTATACTGTTTTGCACTCTTTTTCAAGTGAAATATTTTTATTTTACAGGCAAAAAAGTATTGACAAACAGATATAAATATGTTATAATCGTAAAGTCTTATGCGGGAGTGGCTCAGTGGTAGAGCGTCACCTTGCCAAGGTGAACGTCGCGAGTTCGAATCTCGTCTTCCGCTCCAAAGCAGTCTTCAATATGAAGACTGCTTTTCTTTTTCCTCAAAATTCAAAACGGCACATTTCTGTGCCGTTGAGCGTGTCGATAAACTTATCGGCACGCTTGCAGATGCCGAAAAAGGAAGCAGAATTTTTTGTTTTAAAGCACGTAGGCGTACGTGGGTACGGTAGGGCTTTAAAACAGAAAAAGCAGAGTTTTACTGCATTTTCCATA
>JAGASE010000023.1 GCA_017621875.1 Clostridia bacterium | reverse complement strand
TCCGAAGCAGTCTTCAAGCTACTCAAGCTTCAATGCTGAAAGCTTCAAGGACGGCTCAACATATAAGTTCGCAGCTTGGAAGTCAGGCACATATACAACACTTGTAGTGTTGACAGCTGTTGGCGACAAGTTCAACGACGAATCAAGATTCGCAGTTGTCAGAAAGGCTGCCAGTGCAACTGAAACCTATGATGGTGACGAGGTAGATTCTGTAATCGTTCTTTACAACGGTGAAGCTGAAGCAGAACTGTTCTTCAACAAGGAGCTTTATGCAGATTCAGGTCTTGGTGTAGGTGATGCATTCTTCTTCGAGACAGATAACGACGGTTTCGTAAGCGATGTATTCATCGTATATGACCACGATGCAGATGCAGGCAGCAAATTTATAACCCTTGCAGATGCAATCACAGCATCCGGATTTAATGTGGACGACTATCTCGCTTCAGATTTTGAAGGATGGGCTTATGACCTAAGCAACAAAGAATATAAAGACATTCAGCTTGTTGAAGGTTATGTTATTTCCGGTGCTGATTATGTAATGACATTTGCTGAGGTCGTTTCTCCGCTTACAAACATTGATACAACTAAGGAGCACAAAGAAGTTGGTGACGGCGGTGTTGCAACATTCATCGTAGACAGCGATTGTCATGCATATCTGTATGATACAAAGAACACAACTGTAATTAAGACCTATGACAAGTTCAAGAATACAGCTAACGTATCAGTTCTTGCTTCAACAGGTCTTGCCAAGTATGAAGAAAACGGTATTTACAGCAGTGACTCAGACATGTCAGGTGATGCAAACTATGCAATCGCCATGATTGTTGACGAAGTAGTAGTTGCAGTTTACGCAATCAAATAAATCACAAAAGTGAGCTGATTTCACAGTCAGCTCATTTTTTGTGGAAAATTTATATAATCTCACATCAAAACACCCTCATATTGTGATAAAAATATCTTGCATTTTTTGGAGAAATATGATAAAATTATAAGAAAATTTTTTAAAATTCCTTTACAAATAATATCTGAAAGGATTTACATATAATGATTTATAACAATATACTTGAGGCTATCGGAAATACTCCGATTATACGGCTTTCGCAGCTCGCGCCCAAGGACGGTGCGGAAATTCTTGTGAAATTTGAGGGGCTTAACGTAGGCGGCTCAATAAAAACGAGAACGGCGTATAATATGATATGCGAAGCGGAAAAGGCGGGACTTATAAACAAGGACACCGTCATTGTTGAGCCGACAAGCGGTAATCAGGGCATAGGTCTTGCTCTTGTCGGGGCTGTTCGCGGATATAAAACCAAGATAATAATGCCGGATTCTGTGAGTGAAGAACGAAGAAAGCTGGTAGAGCATTACGGTGCGGAGGTAATTCTTGTTCACGACGCAGGCAATATCGGTGATTGTATTGAGGAATGTCTGAATACTGCACTTCGCATGCGTGACGAAAATCCAAATGTATTCGTGCCGCAGCAGTTTGAAAATCCTGCAAATTTTGAGATACAGCGTGACGGTACGGGTAAGGAAATACTCGCCCAGATTGACGGTCCTATTCACGGATTCTGTTCCGGCATAGGTACGGGTGGAACAATTTCCGGCATAGGAGAAACATTAAAGTCGGCAAATCCCGATATCGAAATATGGGCGGTAGAGCCGGAGCACGCGGCAATTCTTTCGGGTGGCTCCATCGGTACACATCTGCAGATGGGCATAGGCGATGGTATAATCCCAAAGATTCTGAACAAAAATATATATAACGATATTTGTATAATCAAGGATGAGGAGGCAATCAGTACCGCCAAGGAGCTTGCGTCAAAGGAAGGAATAATGTGCGGTATTTCAGGCGGTACCAATGTTGCCGCCGCAATAAAGCTTGCAAAAAAACTCGGTCGTGGAAAAACCGTGGTAACAGTTCTTCCGGATACCGCCGAAAGATATTTCTCTACTCCGCTTTTCGGATAATATTATTAGGTCCAGCGGAGAAGAGTGTAATATATTAATTCATTTACAAAGAAAAGGAGAGACGAAAGATGGATTCAAACAAAAGACCTGATACGATGGCTCGTATTACAACAAAGGAGCAGGCAGACGAATTTATAGCACAGCAGGTGGAAGAGGTTAGAGCACAGGTAGGAGATAAAAAAGTGCTTCTTGCACTTTCCGGCGGTGTAGACAGCTCTGTTGTTGCGGCACTTCTTATTAAAGCTATAGGCAAGCAGCTGGTGTGCGTGCATGTAAACCACGGCTTGATGCGTAAGGGTGAAAGTGAAAACGTTGTAGAAGTATTTAGGAATCAGTTGGATGCCAATCTTATATATATTGATGCTACAGACCGTTTCCTTGATTTACTCGCAGGTGTTGATGAGCCTGAAACAAAACGTAAAATTATAGGCGGCGAGTTTATAAAGGTGTTTGACGAGGAAGCAAGAAAGCTTGAGGGTATCTCCTTCCTTGCACAGGGTACAATCTATCCTGATATTATTGAAAGTGACGGTGTGAAGGCACATCATAACGTAGGCGGACTGCCGGAAGATATGCAGTTTGAGCTGGTTGAGCCTGTAAAGCTGCTTTATAAGGACGAGGTAAGAGTTGTTGGTAAGGCTCTTGGATTGCCGGAAAATATGGTTGAACGTCAGCCCTTCCCCGGTCCGGGACTTGGCGTACGCTGCCTTGGAGCAATTACACGTGACCGCCTTGCAGCACTTCGCGAGTCGGACGCAATCCTGCGTGAGGAATTTGATAAGGCAGGCTTAACAAAGCAGATTTGGCAGTTCTTTACTGTTGTACCTGACTTCCGCTCTACAGGTGTCCGCGACGGAAAACGCGTGTTTGACTGGCCTGTAATCATTCGTGCCGTAAATACAGTAGATGCAATGAGTGCAACAGTTCCTGAAATCGACTGGGCTCTTCTTAAAAAGATTGCCGATAGAATTTTAGCAGAGGTTCCCGGTGCCGGCCGCGTACTTTATGACCTTAGCCCTAAAGCTCCTGCTACAATCGAGTGGGAATAAAGTTTAAAATCGCACAATCAGACGTTTTTAGGGTTTCAATGTATTAATTTAGAATATTTTGAGCATAAAATATTTTAAGAATAAGGAGATGTTGGAATGAGTAACGAACAGTCGAAAGAACAGGAAATGCAAATAATGGCTTTGGAGACCGAAATTGAGCAGATATTATGTAAAGTATTTAATTGTAGCACCAGAGCTTGTTGGTGTATACACATGAGAAATTATCCTTATTTCTCAATGACACAGGCATTGTCATTTTTGTGTGCTAAATATCCACGAGAGGGAGTATTATATATGCAGCCCTTCATAGAGAAGTATTCTTTCATTGCACGATTTAGTTTAGATGATTTGTTGTCTTGTGACAGTGATACGATAGTTTTAGATGGAATAAGATACCATTTAGATAAGGAAAATGGGTTAGAATTTGTAAAGTATTTAATTAGCGAATTCAAAAAAGTTGTAACTAAAGTTATAGACTTAGAAGAATGAAAATGTGCGTGATACTATTTTGCAATCAACAGACAATAAATATTGACTAAAAGAAATACCACTGAAAACTTTGTTGTTTTCAGTGGTATTTTATCTGACTTGTTTATCTCAAACGCTTATCTCTACGTTCACGCCCAGCTCGTCCCTGTATCTTTCAAGCACAGGCTTAATCTCATCATTTATAAAATCAACAACCTGCTCGCTGCTTCTGCCGACGTAATTTTCCGGCTTCATCAGCTCACGAAGCTCGCCGATAGTCATGCCGAACGCTTCGTCCTCCGCAATTAGCTCAAGAAGGTTATTCTCCTCTCCCTCCTGCTTAACGCGGCATCCTGCCTCCATAGAATAAACGCGGATTTTCTCGTGCAGCTCCTGTCTGTCGCCGCCGCGTTTAACTGCGTCCATCATAATGTTCTCGGTCGCCATAAACGGAATTTCACGCATAAACTGCTGATGAATAACCTTCGGATAAACCACAAGTCCGTCCACCACGTTTATGTAAAGCGACAAAATTGCGTCCACCGCCAAAAATGCCTCCGGCACGCTTATACGCTTATTTGCCGAGTCGTCAAGCGTTCTCTCAAACCACTGTGTTGATGCGGTTATTGCAGGATTTAATGCGTCCACTATAACGTATCTTGCCAACGAGCCTATACGCTCTGTCCTCATCGGGTTCCGCTTATACGCCATTGCCGATGAACCTATCTGTGACTTTTCAAACGGCTCCTCAATCTGCTTTAAATGCTGCAGCAGACGGATATCGTTTGAGAATTTATAAGCACTCTGGGCAATCCCGGAAAGACAGCTGAGCATCTGATAATCGAGCTTTCTCGGATAGGTCTGTCCGCTTACCGCAAAGCAGGTCTCATAACCCATTTTTTCCGCAATCTTCTTATCCAAAAGCTTGCACTTTTCATGGTCGCCGTCAAACAGCTCCAAAAAGCTTGCCTGCGTTCCCGTCGTACCCTTTGAGCCTAACAGCTTCGCCTTTGAAAGCTGTTCTTCAACAACCTCCAAATCCATTAAAAGGTCCTGCAGCCAAAGCGTTGCCCTCTTTCCCACCGTTGTGGGCTGTGCCGGCTGAAAATGAGTAAATGCAAGCGTCGGCAAATCCTTATTCGCCTCGGCGAATTTTGAAAGCTGAGCAATAGCGTTTACCAGTTTTTTACGTATAAGCCGCATCGCCTCAGTCATAATAATTATATCGGTATTATCGCCTACATAACAGCTTGTTGCTCCAAGATGTATAATCGGCTTTGCCTTCGGGCACTGCACTCCGTATGCATAAACATGACTCATTACGTCATGGCGTACCTTCTTCTCCTGTTCCCTTGCAACGTCATAATTTATATCGTCAATATGCTGCTTCATCTCATCAAGCTGCTCGTCGGTTATATTCAGTCCCAGCTCCTTTTCACTCTCCGCAAGTGCAACCCAAAGTCTTCTCCAGGTTGTGAATTTTTTATCCGGCGAAAAGATATACTGCATCTCCTTTGAAGCATATCTCGAATTAAGCGGTGATTCATAAGTGTTGTTCATCTGCCCGTCTCCTTTTTCCAAAATTATCTGTAATAATTATATTATATAACAGAAATAAAAGCAAGTAATTTCAAAGAATATTTTGCGGAGTTACACTGTAATTTGCCGGAAGATGACGTATCAAATGCTCCAATTTTCTGCAGCGTACCAATGAATCTGAGAACATTTCGCTCTCAGTATAGCCTGCAAGCTCTGACAGACAAAGCTCGATGTCGTCAATGGTCTTATGCTCGATTACCGACGCCAATATAATTTTCTTTTCCTCAATATATTCCGCAAGCTCCTGCGTGTGCTCTTGTGCCGAAGCAAAATCCCTTGCCTCAACACACTCCGTAATCCTGCCGCAGCTGACGCTCATCTGCTCCGAAATCCCCTCAATACCAAAATTAAATGCCGCTCCGCCGCCTATCAGCACTGCCGCAATTACCATTGCAATCAAAAATGTTTTCATTTTCTGTCCTTCTCCCCCTTCCTTTGAATATGCAGCTTACCCTTATCGTCCAGCATTGCTGAAAAAATCTCTTTTTCCTGTCCTTTAATTTGCTTATCAAGCCATTCTCTGCTCTTTCCCGCACGCTTTAATTCATTTTCGTTCACCTCTCCGTCTGCAATAAGCATAAACGGCAGTTCGGTTATTCCGTCCTTTTGTTTTTCGATTACGCTTAGCTGCCCGTTTGTCTCCAGTACCGCCACCTCTACCTTTGATACGTCCGGGCAGCCCGACAACCGTAGCTGCTCCAAAAGGTCGTTCAGATTAAAACGCAGTCTCTCCAGCTCGCCCTCATTGATATGCCCCTTATAGACCACAATACTCGGCTCACCCGTAATATATTTTCGGCAGCGTTTACTTTTAAGGCTTATAAAGGACATTGTCACCTCACATACAAGCAGTGAAAGCACCGGAATAACGCCGGACAAAATCGGTATGTCTATCGACTGCATCGGGACAGAGGCAAGGTCGGAAATCATTATCGCAACCACCAGCTCGGACGGCTGCATCTCCCCTATCTGCCTTTTTCCCATTATCCGCACCGACGCCACCACTACCAGATATAAAATTAATGTTCTTATGACTAAAACAAGCATATTTTTCTCCTTATTAACTCACTTATTGGTATTTTTACAAATTTGTGTAATATTATTCTTTACTTCCGTCACGTAAAATGATACAATATTTATACAAAAATACGAAAATCGGTGATATTATGAACAGCTATACAAAATTTGCACGCCTTTATGACTCACTTATGAACAGCGACATCAATTATGAACAATGGGCGGATTATATCGAAAACATGCTTGACCGCTATTGCAAATCGCCCAAGCTTATTTGCGACCTTGCCTGCGGTACGGGAAATATAACGCTTCCGCTTTCCGCACGCGGCTATGATATGATTGGTGTGGATAAATCCTTTGATATGCTATCGATTGCACGTGAAAAGGCGGCAGAAAAAAATCTCGACATAATGTTTTTGCAGCAGGACTTAAAGCAGCTTGACCTCTACGGCAGCTGTGACGCCTTTTTGTGCATGATTGACGGATTTAACTACATTCTGAATCCAAATACTCTCTACAAAATTGCAAAGCGGATTAAAACCTGTTTTTTGGAGCCGGACGGAATATTTATTTTTGATTTGAGCAGCGAATACAAGCTGAAAACTTTCATCGGTGACAATACCTTTATCCACGACGGAGATGACATTTTTTATACCTGGGAAAACAAGTTCTATGAAAAGCCAAAAATGTGCGATATGTATTTGAATTTCTTTGTTAAATCGGGCGGTGGTTACAAACGCTTTGGCGAACGGCATCTGCAGCATGCGTATTGCGAGGAGGAAATCCGCAGAATTTTCCTTGCGGCAGGCTTTTCGCAGGTAGACGCGTACTCGCCGCTGTCCTTTGACAAGCCGAAAAAGGATGATATGAGAATAGTGTTTGCGGCAAAATAAAATCCGCAATTAGGGACGTACTAATGTACGTCCGTTTTTTTTGATATGCAGCTTTTTCTCCCATAAAAGCGGATATATTTCTTTATCCTGTCAAAATCGGTTATATTTAGCGGAAATGCTTGCTTTTTATTGGATTTTGTGATATAATTAAATGGTTGAAACAGACCTAATTTTTCCGATTGGGAGGAAGTTTAAAGTGGCTAAAAAATTCAAAGAAAAAGAGCTTGACATGGAGGCTATTGCCAACCAAAAAATAGTAGACGTTGAGCTTAATTCAGAAATGAAAAAATCATATATCGACTATGCGATGAGCGTTATTGTATCGCGTGCATTGCCCGACGTTCGTGACGGTATGAAGCCGGTTCACAGACGTATTTTATACGATATGTATGAATCGGGACTGCTCTACGAAGCAGATTTCAGGAAGTCTGCAGCAACCGTCGGTGACGTGCTCGGTAAATATCACCCGCATGGTGACGCATCGGTTTATGATGCAATGGTACGAATGGGTCAGGATTTCTCACTCAGATATCCGCTCGTTCAGGGTAAGGGTAACTTTGGTTCAATCGACGGAGACCCGCCTGCTGCTTACCGTTACACTGAGGCAAAAATGTCCAAGCTGTCAGCCGAAATGCTGTCCGATATTGAAAAGCAGACGGTTGATTTTGTACCAAACTACGACGACAAGCTCTTAGAGCCTGACGTTTTGCCTTCACGCTTTCCGAACCTTTTGGTAAACGGCTCATCAGGTATCGCGGTTGGTATGGCGACAAATATTCCGCCGCACAATCTCTCCGAAACCATTGACGGTATCATTGCGACAATAGACGACCCGATGATTACCATTGAAGAGCTGATGCAGAATTACATCAAGGGTCCGGACTTCCCTACAGGCGGCGTTATCATGGGCAAGAGCGGCATACGCAAGGCGTACACCACAGGCCGCGGCAGAATTATCGTACGTGCAAAGGCCGAAATTGAGGAGCTTCCAAACGGAAAGCAGCGTATCGTTGTTTCCGAGCTTCCGTATCAGGTAAACAAGGCAAGGCTTGAAAAATACATCAACGAGCTGGTTCGCGACGGCAAGATTGACGGCATCGCCTCAACTCGCGACGAATCAGACGCAAATATGCATTTCATAATCGACTTAAAGCGTGATGCAAATGCAAATGTTGTTTTAAATAATCTTTTCAAATTCACACAAATGCAGGAGACCTTCGGTGCAATTATGCTTGCACTGGTTGACAAGGAGCCGAAAATCCTTAATCTCCGCGAAATGATTGACGCATATATTCACCACCAGGAGGACGTTATCAAACGCCGCACAACCTTTGACCTCACAAAGGCAGAGGAGCGTCTGCATCTTTTGGAGGGCTACAAGCTCGTTGTTGAAAACATTGACGAGGTTATAAGCATTATCAGAAAATCCTCATCAATCAGCGATGCAAAGCTGGCTCTTTCAGAAAAGTTCGGGCTTTCGGACATTCAGGCAACCGCAATCGTTCAGATGCAGTTGGGACGCTTATCCGGCATGGAGCGTGACAAGATTGAAACCGAATATGCACAGACAGTCGAAAAAATTGCAGCACTTCGGGATATTTTGGAGCATGAGGAAAAGGTGCTTGAAATTGTTAAAGAGGACCTTCTGAAAATAAAGGCAAAATACGGCGACGAAAGACGTACCGAAATTTCAATGTCTGCAATCGACCTTGAGGACGAGGACTTAATCGAGGAGGAGGACGTTGTTATTACGCTCACTCACACAGGCTATACCAAGCGTGTTCCTGTTGATACCTACAAGTCGCAGCACAGAGGCGGCAGAGGCATTTCGGGCATGACAACGCGTGAAGAAGACTTTGTTGAGCACCTGTTCACTACCTCAACGCATAACCATGTATTGTTCTTTACGAACAGGGGGGTTGTATATCACTTAAAGGCATACCAGATTCCGGAGGCAGGCAGACAAGCAAAGGGTACAGCTATCGTAAACCTTCTTCCTCTTGAAAAGGACGAAAAGATAACTGCAATGATTCCTGTCAGCGATTTTGAAGAAAACCATTATTTGACCTTTATCACAAAGGACGGTACTATCAAGAAAACTGACCTTATGGCATATTCAAAAATCCGTTCAAGCGGTCTTCGTGCAATCGATATCGCTGAGGGTGACGAGCTTATCAGTGTAAAAATCACCAACGGCAACAGCGAAATTATGATAGGCACTCACAAGGGTATGGCAATACGCTTCCACGAAAGCGATGCACGTCCTATGGGCAGAACGGCACATGGTGTCCGCGGTATCCGATTAAAAGGCGATGATTACGTTGTCGCTGCAGTTACCGTTACCGAAGGATCACAGCTTCTTACTTTAACCGAAAACGGCTACGGAAAGAAAACCTCTTTTGACGAATACAAGGTGCAGTCAAGAGGCGGCAAGGGCTTATTTAACTACAAGCTTACCGAGAAAACAGGTGCAGTTATCGGTATGGCTTCTGTTTCCGACGAGGACGACGTTATGATGATTACCTCGGACGGCGTTATCATAAGAACGCACACAGCCGAAATCAGCACCTACGGCAGACAAACTCAAGGAGTACGCGTGATGAAACTTGCAGACGGTGTTAAGGCTGTAAGCATTGCGGCAACACCTCATATTGAGGAAGAAGAAACTACAGAAAGCGGTGAAAATACAGATGCAGAATAGGAGATTTATTATGAAAACCATTTTAAGCTTTATGCTTGCACTATCATTATTTTCAGGAGCAGGCTGCAAGCCGGCAGGCGATACTGTTGACAAATCCGACCCTGTTCACATCAAAATTGTGCTTACAGACGGCAGAGAAATGAAGGCCGACCTTTATCCGAACGTCGCTCCAAAATCGGTGGAAAACTTTGTAGGTCTTATTGAAGACGACTTCTTCGACGGCTTGATTTTCCACAGAGTTATTAACGGCTTTATGATTCAGGGCGGCGGCTATGACGAAAGCTTCTATGAGGGTAACTTTAATCAGAAAGAGGCAGAGCCTATTAAGGGCGAATTTTCATCAAACGGCGTCACCAACAACCTAAAGCATACAAAGGGCGTGCTTTCTATGGCAAGAACACAGGTGCCGGATTCCGGCTCAAGCCAGTTCTTTATCATGCACGAAACCTCTCCTCATCTTGACGGCGAGTATGCTGCTTTTGGAGAAATTACTGAAGGTATAGAGATAGTTGACGAAATCGCACAGAGCGAAACTACAACCCTGTCGGGCGAGCTGACATACGAGGGTCAGGTATATAAGCAGAATATGTCAGACGTTCCGAAAGAGCCGGTTGTTATCAAGACAATCGACATTATTGAGTAAACTACAGCGAAAGGATTGAAATTAACATGATAAACATTGAAATAGAAATGCTTTGCGGTGACATTATAAAGGCAGAGCTTTACCCGGACATCGCTCCCAATACTGTTGAAAATTTTGTGAGACTTATAAAGGGAAACTTTTTTGACGGACTGATTTTCCACAGAGTTATAAAGGGCTTTATGATTCAGGGCGGCGGCTATGACGCAGCAGGAAATCATATCGATGCAGCAACAATCAAAGGTGAATTTGCGTCAAACGGCTTTAAAAATGACCTAAAGCACACTCGCGGCGTTCTTTCTATGGCGAGAACAATGTTTCCCGACTCAGCATCAAGCCAGTTCTTTATCATGCATCAGGACGCACCGCATCTTGACGGTCAGTATGCTGCCTTCGGCAAGGTTACAGAGGGTATGGAGGCTGTTGACAAAATCGCGGAATGTAAAACCGATTTGAGCGATGCACCTATCGAAAAACAGATTATTAAAACAATCAGACTCGCATAATATTAAGCATAAGCCTTCCCTTCATAAATAAGAGAAGGCTTGTACTTTATGGATATGTATTTTAAAAATTTAAGGAGATAAGTATGTTCGACAAATTAGAGACACTTGAGGAGCGATTTGAGCTTGTTACGCAGAAGCTTTCCGATCCCGATATAATCAGCGACCAGGAGGAATTTCGCAAATACTGCAAGGAAAATTCCGACCTCACACCTATTATCGAAAAATACCGTGAGTACAAGACCGCCAAGGCTACCATTGCAGAATGTAAGGAAATCCTGTCCGGCGGCGACAAAGAGCTTGAGGAGCTTGCAAAAATGGAGCTTTCCGAGGCGGAGGAAACCCTTGAAGCCGTTACCGGCGAGCTTAAAATTCTGCTCCTGCCAAAGGATCCCAATGACGACAAAAACGTTATCATTGAAATCCGCGGCGGTACGGGCGGCGAGGAGGCTGCACTTTTTGCGGCAGACCTTTTCCGTATGTACACGATGTATGCTGAAAGCAAGCAATGGCGTATTGAAATTTTGTCCTCCAACCCCACCGACATCGGCGGCTACAAGGAAATAACCTTCTCCGTTGCAGGACAGGGTGCGTATTCAAAATTCAAGTTTGAAAGCGGAGTTCACCGCGTTCAGAGAGTGCCGTCAACCGAGTCACAGGGCAGAATCCAGACCTCAGCCGCCACCGTTGCAGTGCTGCCTGAGGTTGAGGAGGTTGAGGTTGACATCAATCAGAACGACCTCAGAATTGACGTTTTCCGTGCAGGCGGACCGGGAGGTCAGTGCGTAAACACAACCGACTCCGCAGTACGTATAACTCATATTCCTACAGGAATTGTGGTTTCCTGCCAGGACGAAAAATCGCAGTTCAAAAATAAGGACAAGGCAATGAAAATTCTGCGTTCACGTATTTACGAGGAAATGGAGGCACAGCGTCATTCTCAGATTGCCGATGAGCGTAAATCTCAAATCGGCTCGGGTGACCGCAGTGAGCGTATCCGCACATATAATTTCCCGCAAAGCCGCGTAACCGACCACAGAATTAACTTAACTCTATATAAGCTGGAGCAAATTTTAAACGGCTCGCTTGATGAGCTTATCGATGCTCTTATAACTGCCGACCAGGCTGCTAAAATGTCGGGCGAAGAGCAAAATTAACAGATTGAATTTTGTTATTCCGAAAATTATAATTATAATTTTCTAAAAATAAAAAAGGAGATAAGAAAATGGGAAAAGACTATCCTTACAACAAGGTTAAGCATGTACGTGATATTAAAGAAATGATGGAGTATATCGGCGAAAAATACGCTAAGGAAACTGCTTTTTGGTACACTATCGGCGGAAAGCAGATAAGCGTAAATTATGAGCAGGTAAAAAAGGACGTTTTTGCCCTTGCCTCCTATTTCTACAGCATTGATGTTAAAAACGCAAAAATTGCACTATACTCTGAAAACAGCTATGAATGGATTGTAACATATTTAGCTGCAGTTATCGGCTCAAACATTATTGTTCCGCTGGATAAGGAGTTAAAGCCTGCCGAAGCTGCAACGCTTTATCGTGCCTGCGATGCTGATATGCTTGTATATTCAGAGAAAAAATCGGCACTCACCGAGGAATTTGCCGAAGGTGAGCTAAAGCACAGCCTTTGCCTTTCAAACTTTGCCGACGCAGCTGCAAAGGGCGAAGCAATGCTTTGCCAAACCGGAATTTTAGAAAATGAAATTGACGTTGAAGCACCATGCTCAATTATATACACATCAGGTACTACAGGCACACCTAAGGGAGTTATGCTTTGTCAGAGAAATCTGATATCTGATATGATTCGTTCACTGGAAACACTAAGAATCCCCAAGGGTACAGTTGCAGTTCTTCCGTTTAACCACACCTTCGGCTTCATGGCGTGCGTACTATGTCAGATGCACATCGGCTCACCTGTTTACATCAATGCAGGGCTCAAATACGTGCTGCACGATATTAATATCGCAAAGCCGAGTCATATTTCGGTTGTTCCACTGTTCATTGACAGCTTTTACAAGGGAATCTGGAAAAATGCAAAAAAGAGCGGCAAGGACAAAGCTCTCAAGGCACTTATCAAGACCAGCAATGCAATGCGTAAGGTAGGCATTGATATGCGTAAAAAGCTGTTTAAGTCAGTAATCGACGCTTTCGGCGGCAATCTTGAAATGATTATCACCGGCGGTGCTCCTATTTCAAACGAAATGATTAAGGCATTTGACGATTTGGGCATCAAAATTATCAACGGCTACGGCATTTCCGAGTGTTCGCCTATCGTTTCTATAAACCGCGACAAATGGATAAAGCTTGGCAGCGTTGGTCAGCATATCAACACAGTTCAGGTTAAAACCATAAACAACAACGAGGACGGCGAAGGTGAAATCTGCGTTAAGGGCGATATCGTTATGCTCGGTTACTACAACAATCCCGAAGCTAACGCAGATGTTTTCTTTGAAGACGGCTGGTTTAAAACAGGTGATATAGGCAAGGTTGATGAGGACGGCTTTGTATATATCACAGGCAGAAAGAAAAATCTCATCATTCTTGAAAACGGCAAGAACGTTTATCCTGAGGAGCTTGAATATCTGATTGGCAACATCGATGGTGTTGACGAAGTTTTGGTATATGCCGAGGACGGATATATCACAGCAGAAATCTATGCCGAGGACATGACCAAAAAGGACGCGATTACAGAGAGCATTAAGACTACACTTAATTCGTCCGTTGCAGCGTATAAGCAGATACGCAAGATTAAATTCCGTGCCTCAGAATTTGAGAAAACTACAACTAAAAAGATTAAAAGATAAGCTCCAAAAGGGCGTGCAAATGAGTGTTTTTCATTTCATTTGCACGCCCTTTAAACTTTTCCGAAATAAAAAATAAAGCCGGGGTTACTTGCCATAACCCTCAGCTTTAAATTACGTTCAGATAATTATTAAAAATCACTGCTTAAAAGTGTATAATCATCACATAAGCTCCTCATATTGCCCCACACAAACGCTCTGATGTTATCTACACCATCTGATGACAGATTTGTTTTTAAGCTGTCCGCTGTAAGCGTTTTAACATCAAGCATTTTTCCGTTCTCATCATATGATGCAACGAAAATATCTGATGAGGAAACAGGATTGTTCATCTTCAGCTCAACTGCCAAAAGCGGAACACCGTAGGGACTCATATCCATCACAGATATATCTGTTATTTCAGGCTCTGCATAAACCGTTACCTCGCAGGAGGTGCTGAACTTGCCGTCCTCGGTAGCTGCAGTAATCGTAACCGTACCGGTTGAAACAGCCGTAACCGTACCGTCCTCGTCAACGGTTGCAATGCTTTCGTCTGAGGACGTCCATATAAGCGTTGCATCGGAAGCATTCTCCGGCGTAATAACCACATTAATCTTGGTTTCTCCGCCCTCTTCAACGAACACCTCTGTCTCCTCCGCCTCTATGCTTTCCAAAATTACATAATTGAAATGCTTTGTCGCATTTTCGAAATAATAATATTCACTTGTAGCGTAGGCTGAATTAGTATAGAACTTAAGACCGTTCCATTCCTCTTCACTTCCTGCATAATATATATCCGTAAACGCCGTACACTCATCAAACGCAAGCTTATTACAGGAGGTAAGGCTCTTGGGCAGCATTACAGAAACGAGATTTGCTGCATAACTGAAAGAATGTAATCCGATTGCGGTAATACCCTCCTCAACAGTATAGTGTGCTGCTGTTTTAGCCGCCGGATATAATACAAGCGTAGTCTTATCCTTATTAAATAAAATTCCGTCCTCCGCACAAAAAGCAGTGTTTGTTTTATTTACCGTAACTGTTTCCAGGGCAGGACAGGGATAAAACGCATCGCTGCCAAGCTTTGACAATCCTGCTCCTATAGTTACCTTTGTCAAATTCCTGTTATATCTGAATGCACTCTTTCCTATAGATTGAACATTATTGGGTATATTTATCTCTGTCAAAGATCTACAGCCGCTAAACGCACTCTCCCCTATACTTTGACAAATCTCAGGAATTGTTATTTCTGTCAGATTTCTGCAACCATAAAAAGTATTTGCATTAATAACCGCCAGATTTGTAGGCAGCTCTATCTCATTTAATGCATAGCAGTTCTCAAACGCTCTTTCCCCTATAACGCTAACGCTGTCAGGAATATCAATACTTTCCAAGCCCTGGCAGTCAATAAAAGCTCTGTCATCAATCTTTGTTACAGTGCTTGGAATCTTAAAGCTTTTAAGACTCGTGCAGCCATTAAAGGTTCCGTTATTTATTACGGTAATTCCCTCCGGGAACTCTACTTCTGTAAGCTCCGTGCAGAACAAAAACGCCGAATAGCAGATATTCTTAACACTGTCCGGGATAGTCACCTTTGTCAGCTCCCACTGGCTGGTGAAGGCACATCCCGCAATTGTAAGCGTTCCGTCCCTTACGGTAAATTCGGTAAAAAAGTCATCGTCCGTCCAGTTCGGATGTGATCCCCTTATCAGATGATTTCCTATATAAAGACAATTATTGTCCCAATTTGCAGAATTTTTTGCGTACGCACTGATCGAATCCACTATACTCGTTCCTATATAGGTAACACTGTCAGCAATAGTTATAGAGGACAGCTTATAGCAACCCTCAAATGCACAAGAACCAATGCTTTGAACTCCGCTTTTAAATTCTGCAGTTGTTATATTATCACAGTAGGCAAACGCATACATTCCAACCGTTTTACATGTGCCGGGAATTGTAACGCTTGTCAAGGAAGTGCAATTATAAAAGCAATAGTCCCCAAGAGCCTGTGCTCCGCTTTTTATGGATACGGTTGTCAGATTTGTACAATTCTCAAAAGCATATTTACCCACAGACTTACAGGTAGCTCTGATTGCCACTGTTCCTGTCAGGCTTTCACAGTCGGCAAAGGCATAATCTCCGATGCTTGTTACATACGCCGGCATTTTAAAGCTTGTTATTTTAGTGCCGTAAAAGGCATAGTCTCCGATTCTTGTTACCGTGTCCGGGACTGTCACTGAGGTCAGATTGGAGCAGAATCTGAAGGCATAATCACCTATACCTGTAACTCCCGATTTAATAACAACTGTTTTAATCCGATCATCAATCTCTGTATAATCATAATACGTATTTCCTACCCATCCATTCATATCCCACATACCGGAAAACCAATCCAGACCATCGCCCAGCTCTCCTGTACCGCTAATGGTAAGCGTGCCCGATGACAGGTTGAAGGAATATGTAAGGCCGTCATCTGTACCACTATAGTATATGTTAAGAGCAGACGCTGTCTTTGGTGATAGCACAAACAAACACACCATTATGCTCAGCATAGATGCAAAATACAAAATTTTCTTTTTCATACCAATCTCCTTAAAATATCAAAACCGTATTTTAATCATCTACAGACTCAACTGTTGCACGTGCATAGATTGCATTAACCTCTTCTGTAGGGGCTTATCTATAAAAAACGATAGAGCTACGACAAAGCCCGATATAATTTCATAAATTCATGTTGATACAGTGAGCCATGCAAACCCACACAACATTAAGAGCATCAGCTTTATTTCTTTAAAGTACGGCTTCCCACAGCTCAGGATGCGGATTTGCAATAACCTCGGTATTAATCAAAACACCCTCGTCCGCTGCAAGCTTTGCACCTGCCTCAACTGCCGCCTTTACATCGGCAACCTCACCCGTCATGGTTGTGAAGCACTTGCCGCCCATACCGCGGGCAACTCTTACCTCAATAAGTGAAATATTCGCCGCCTTAACTGCTGCATCTGCCGCTAAAATCGCACTTGCTGCAGTAAAGGTTTCAACTATTCCAAATGCCTTTCGCTCGGTTGTGTTCGCTGTCCCGCACATTGCCTCGAACACCTTATCGCCCAAGTTTCCTATTACAAATTTATCAATCAATGCGTCCTCGCTGACAAGCACGGCTCTATCCACCGCAGCCTGAATTTCAGAAAGATTTCCGCCGACAATCGTAACGAATTTTCCGGGGCATACCGCACCCGATTGAATAAGGAAAACGCCCGCACTTTTCAGCATTTCATCAGTGACTCTGACGCCCTTTGATACATTTTTAACCTCTACAAGTCCTATTGCGTTCATGCTTTATCTCTACCTTTCAATTATGACAAATCTATCGGTAATTTCCTTTACTCTGCCGCTGATGCTTGCATGCATTGTTGTTCCAAGTGCCGTCTGCTCGGTTCTTGCAACAACATCACCGACCTTCACCTTATCGCCAACCTTTACCGTTGCCGACGCAGGCTTTCCTACATGCTGCGAGAAAGGAATATATACAGTTTTCGGTTCAAGCTTCACATTCTCACGCTTAACCTCTGCCTTAACATATTTTCTGATTCCCAGTCTGTCAATTAAAACCGATGAAGGAATAAGTCTTCCCTCTCGCTCTTTACGCACCTCGGCAGGGGATGCATTATTCTGACGTCTGAAGCCCTGTTTTCCAAGCTCGCCCTTAATCTCCATTGAGATTGCCTGTGGATTGAGCATCTGCTGACAGGCAATTACTGTGCAAATACCGCAGCCACAGCACAGTGCCGATTGTGTAAAGCTTTCGACATTTTTTACCTCGCTGTGCGATGCAGCACGCAAGGTCTTGTCAACACGCAGATTATATCCGAGCAGATATCTCGGACACATATCGGAGCACATATGGCAGTTGCAGCATGCAGATGATGCCCGCTTTAATGTCATTGACATGGGCATTTTTCTACGCTGAATAATGGAATGTGTTTCCGGAAAAATCAGAACACCCTTGGTTGTTTTTGTCACAACATCGGTTTCCATATCAACCAGCTTACCCATCATAGGTCCGCCGTTTATAACTGCCTTACCTTCAAGATTTGTGTAGCCGCAAGCCGATAAAAGCTCGCTTATTTTCATGCCAATCGGTGCACGGACTATGATATCCTTTTCAACATCCCCGCCGATTGAAACATATTTCGTTGTTATCTTCTCGCCCTTTTTAATTGCATTATGTATGTTATACACAGTTTCGGCGTTGATAACCATAACGCCGACCATTACAGGAATACTTCCCTCCGGAATGATTTTGCCTGTGGTTTCATAAACCAGCACAACCTCGTCTCCGGCAGGGTAAATATCAGGAATTTCGCAGATCTTTATATTAGTTCCCGAAATAGCGTCACATACCTTTTTATCAAGCAAATGCAGATTTTTACCCTTAATTCCGATGATAGCCTCCTCGGCTCCCATAACCTCTATAAGAATTTTAAGAGTTTCAACCATCGCTCCGAAATGCTTTGCCAAAATATGGTGGTCAACCATCATCAGTGGCTCACACTCCGCAGCGTTTACAACAATCTGCTTAACGTCCTTGGAAAATTTTTTGTGAGTAGGAAATCCGGCACCTCCGGCACCGACAATCCCGGCGTCATAAACAACCTCCTGAAGCTTTTCAAACTCCATTTGTCTTCCTCCCGATTACTGATTTTTGTCAACTATACCCACGATTGCGGCATCAACAGGTGCATCTGTTCTGTCAAGTGCAAGCCTTGCCGCACTGCCCGTCGCAATCAGAACCTCCTCACCGATACCGGCTCCGACTCCGTCAACAGCAAGCAGGTGCTTTCCTGTTAATTTGCCGTTTTCAATGGTTTCGACTATCATAAACTTGTAGCCGACCAGCTTTTCATTTTTTACTGTGGAAACAATGCTTCCCTTAATTCTCGCCAATATCATATCAGTTTCTCCTAATTACTACAGCGTTTATATATAAATTTAAGTTGTTTTCATAGTTATATATTGCAGGCTGATTTGAAATATGCAAATTCTCGAGCTTTCTCTCAAAAGCTTTAGATTTAGTGCAGCTTGGCTGATGCTTGTAAGGTGCTGCACATTGGTAACACCCTTTTAAAACAAAAGTCAAAATGTGCAAATTCCAAAACCTTCGCTTAAAAGCTTTAAATTTAGTGCAGTTTGGCTGATGTTTGTAAGGTGCTGTACGTTGGTACCGCCCTTGCAAACAGAAGTCAAAATATGCAAATTTTAAGCTTTTGAAATAATCGTGACCCTATCGCCCGTCTTAATTCCCGCCGCATTTGCATCGTCTGTATCAATGTGCATCTCGGTATTAAAATCCTTATGCACACGAACCTGAACATTATAATAACGCGTCGGTTTCGGGCTGTCAATCTCAACATCTACAATATCGTTATCCTTAAGTCCGTACTTTTCTGCATCAGGCAGATTGACATGGATATGCCGATTTGCTATAATTGTGCCTTCATTCAAGAACACACTGCCGCACGGACCTACCAATGCCATCGGACTGCTTCCCTCCAGCTTTCCCGACGGACGAACCGGCGGACTTACCTTAAGCTTAAAGGTATCTGTTCTGGAGATTTCAACCTGCGATTTATCTCTTACAGGCCCTAATACTCTTACGCCCTCTATAGAACGCAAAGAAGGACTTACCAGTGTGACACATTCCTCTGCCGCAAACTGATCGCCCATAAGATACTTCTTCACCGTAAGCTCATGACCTTTTCCAAACAGGGTTTCAAGGTCAGCCTTTGACAGGTGAACATGCCTTGCAGACACACCGACCTTAATGCCGGTATCCTCTTGCTTATTTAAAACATCAATTACACTCTTTGTAATTGTATCAATCAATCTTTCGTCAAGCATTTTACAAACTCCTTAATAATGGAATTATCATGGGAATACCCGTTAGTATACGAAATTAAGCCGCAAAAACCACAGGGGGCGGTCAAAACCGCCCACTTCAGAGCCAATTTACAAAATCGGGCACTCCCCGTATATTCCTTTGGTTTTGATTACTTTAAAGCCGGTAAAATCTTCTCAACATCACCGTGTGGACGAGGAATTACGTGAACAGATACCAGTTCACCCAGCTTTGAGCCTGCTGCTGCACCTGCATCTGTTGCAGCCTGAACTGCACCAACGTCGCCGCGAACCATAACAGTTACCAAACCTGAACCGATTCTCTCAGTTCCGATAAGCTGTACGTTTGCAGCCTTAACCATTGCATCTGCAGCCTCGATTGCAGCTACAAGACCTCTTGTTTCAACCATTCCCAATGCTTCTACTGCCATTTTACATTACCTCTACTTTCTGAGCCTTTCGCTCTATTTAACTACTTTTTACCCTTTTCTTTGGGCTGTTTTTTTATATCTGAAGCCTTTTTGGCTTTAGATTTCGTTGTTTTTGATGTTTTTGCCGCTGTCGGCTTTTCAGCCTTTGGCGTCTTTGCTGCGGCTAAAGCTTCAACAGCAACAGGCTTTTCCTGTTTTTCAGCCGGTTCATTTTCCTTATCCAGGTGTATGAACTTAAGTATTTCCGGATGCGGTCTTGCAATAACCTCTGCAGACTTTAAGCAGCCGATACTCTCGGCAAACCGTCTGCCGGTTTCCACCGATGCCGTAACCGATGAAATACTGCCGCGGACTACGATTGTTACCAACCTTCCGCCAAGCTTTCTTTCAACAGCGATAAATTCAACATCTGCTACCTTGAGCATCTCATCAAGCATCATAATTGCATTGCCCAATGAAGATACCTCAACCAATCCAAGAGAAAAATCCATAACTCTTGTCCCCTCTTACAGTAAAATTTTAGATTGTCGGCAAAATCTTTTCAACATCGCCGTGCGGACGAGGAATTACGTGCTGTGCAACCAGCTCGCCCAATCTTGATGCAGCCTGTGCACCTGCCTCAACAGCAGCCTTAACAGCACCGACATCTCCTCTTACGATAACAGATACAAGACCTGAACCGATTTTTTCTGTTCCTACCAAAGTAACATTTGCAGCCTTTGTCATAGCATCTGCTGCTTCGATTGAAGCTGTCAAGCCTCTTGTTTCAATCATTCCTAAAGCTTCCATTTTAATTTTCCTTTCTATACTTAACGTGAAAATTGATTCCGTTTTCAGGCATTATTTTTTATTTGCCCAACTATATCTCGTCCGACGCTTGTGCGTTCCGCCATTTTTTGCGTATCATCGGTCGGACGAGCTATTATGTGCTTCTGGATAAGCTGTGTTACACGCTCTGCAGCAGCCGCTGCCGCCTCAACACCTGCGGTTACCGCTGATACCGAGCCTTGCATTTTTACCACCGTAATCAAAGGAACTTCCTCTTTTTCGGCATTTGCAGGCTTGTTGGTATCAATCGCGATAATCTTGACATCTGCCGCCTTTGCCGCCGCATCTGCCGCAACCATCGCCGCAACAAATCCAAACATTTCTACTATACCTATTGCGTCCGGCATATTACTTTAACCCCTTTCGCAACTTATTTATTAACAACTGCAATCTTTAAGCCTGCCTGTGCGAGGTTTGTCTGGAATGCTTCGTTTATCTCATCCAGTCCGTACTTATGTGTTATAAGCTCCTTCATTGGAAGACCTATTGCGTTTGCTCTCTTTAAGAAATCGAAGGTTGTAGCATAATCACGAAGAGTATATACCCACGAACCAACCGTTGTGATTTCCTTGGCACAAATATCAAAATGCGGATTGATGGTCGCATCGCCGCCGTTTATAAAGAAGCCCAGCTCGCAAAGACCGCCGCCGCTGCGGATAAACTTATAGATGTTGCTGTGTGCAACAGGTGAGCCTGTGCACTGGAAAGCAAAGTCTGACAAATATCCGCCAAATGCGTCTTTAACTGCTCCTGCCAAAGCGTCAATTCCCTTAAAGTTGTTGTAATTAACGGTATTGTCAGCACCCATTCTCTTTGCAAAAGCAAGTCTCTGCTCATTTCCGTCAACTGCAACAATGTTTTCTATACCCATTGTACGCAGAACTGCAATACAGATAAGACCGATAGGTCCGCAGCCCTGAACAACCACTCTTGAATTAAATTTCAGTATGCCTGTTGTTTTTGCACGCTCAACTGCGTGAATTAAAACTGCACAAGGCTCAATCAAAATTCGTGAATCGAGATCTAAGTCGCTTACGTTAAATACCGTTGAGCCGCCTCTTACAAGTATGTAATCCGCGAACCAGCCGTTTAAGTGAACGTCATCATCGGGAATCAGTCCGTAAACGTCTGCACCGCCGACATTCTGCTTATTAAGGTCAAACATTGTAATATCCGGATTATCCTTGAATATCATACATGTAACAACCTTATCGCCGATGCCAAGAGGCTTTCCGGCACTGTCAACCTTTACGTTTTTACCCATTTTAACGATTTCGCCGGTACCCTCATGTCCTAAAACTACAGGAATAAGTCCGAACGGGTCACGCTTATACTCATGAGCATCAGTTCCACACACACCGCAGCCTTCAACTTTAACGAGTATATCGTCATCTCCAAGCTCCGGAATAGGATATTCCTTAATTTCAACCTTTTCAAGTCCGGTTAAAACCGCAACTTTTGCAGTAGCAGGGATATTTCCTGCATTTGCACCCGCCGGCTTTGCAGGTGCCGCCTGCGGCTTGGACACAGCTCCGCCGCTCATTTCTGCCAAAACCGACTGCACCAGTTTTGCAATTTCATTTTCATTTATTGTCATGGCTAATCAATCCTTTCTTATATAATTGACAGGCTGTCAACCAGCACACATCTTCTCTGTCTGGTAAAGCTTCTTGCAGAAGTAATTCCCTCGCCTGTAGGTCCGGCAATGGTGAAGGTTGTATGACCTTCGCTGTTAAAGCCGATGCCCGCATAGCTCGGTGCATTCTTTACAAAAATAGTAGTGCAGATTGCCTTTGCATAAGCTGTCATGCGGTCAACATTCTTTGAATGAAGATGTGCCGAATGTCTGTTTCCATGCTCTGCCTTAACTGCCATATCGAGAGCCTGTTCAAAGGTATCGCATCTTACAATCGGCAGAATCGGCATCATCAGCTCCTCCTGCACAAAATTCTGTGAAAATTCAACTTCGCAGATAATGCAGCGTACATCATCGCCAACATTTATACCAATCTGAGCAAGTATCTTCTTTGCGTCACGTCCCACCCAGTTTTTGTTGATTGTCTTTTTAGGTGCGTCGGACGGATTCTTCGGCGGTACATCTACCAGCACTACGTCCTCTAACGCCTTAACCTGCTTGCTGTTTATAAGATATGCACCGTTTTTCTGCATCTCGCTGATTAGCTGATCTGCAACGCTGTTTACAACAAAGCATTCCTTCTCCGCGATACACGGCAGGTTGTTATCAAAGGTACAGCCGTCGATAATATCCTTGCCTGCCTTTACGATATCCGCAGTTTCATCAACGATAACAGGCGGATTTCCTGCACCGGCACCGATTGCCTTTTTACCGCTCGACAGGAGCATTTTTACAACGCCCGGTCCGCCAGTTGCAACCAACATCTTAACTGTTGGGTGATTTACCATCATATTTGATGAATCCATTGTCGGATTTTTAACCGTTACAACGATATTTTCAGGACCACCTGCCGCCAACACCGCACGGTTTACCAAATCAACCGCATAGCAGGAGCATTCCTTTGCATGAGGGTGTGTGTTGAATACAACAGCATTTCCCGCAGCCAGCATACCTATACTGTTACAAATAACCGTACAGGTAGGATTTGTGGACGGTGTAATCGCACCGATGACTCCGTAAGGTGCCATCTCAACCAGCGTCAGACCTCTGTCTCCCGACAAAGCCTTGCATTCAAGGTCCTCTGTTCCCGGAGTTTTGTCCGCAACCAGATGATGCTTTAAAATCTTATGGTACACATTACCCATCTTTGTTTCTTCCACTGCCATCTTGGACATAATCTCCGCCTCAGCATGTGTAAGCTTCCTGATTTCTCTGATAATGTTTTCTCTTTGTTCCTTATTATAATGGCGGAAAAGCGTATATGCCTTGTTCACCTCGGCAAGTGCCTCCTCCATCGTGTCAAAAACACCAAGCTGCTTTCTTTTGGGAGCTTTAACCGTTCCCATTTCGGAAAGCACGTTTTTGACAATTTCGGAAATTTCATTTTCATTTATATTCATAGATAATTTCCT
Organism: Clostridia bacterium; assembly: GCA_017621875.1. Classification (GTDB taxonomy): domain Bacteria; phylum Bacillota; class Clostridia; order UBA1381; family UBA1381; genus UBA1738. The sequence continues at coordinate 13,325 of JAGASE010000023.1, read as the reverse complement.
TTCCAAGCTTTATTTATTTTCAGCATAACGGCTCATGGCATAAACGAGGTCGCTCGTCCTGTTTAAATACACAAGTGTCAGGTCTCTGACTCTACCCTGCTGCGAAAGCTTTACGGCAATGCGTTCGGCACGCCGCACAACGCATCGTGCAAGGTCTAAAAATGCCGACGCGGAATTTTTGCCGGGAAGAGAAAATCCGTCAAAACCGCTGCTGTAGCGGTCGGTCATCTTCTCAACCGTTTTTATGCATTCCTCAAAAACATTGACCTCGCCTCCCGCAAGCTCACCCATAATTCCGATAAGCTTTTTCTGCAGAAGCTCGATATCATAAATAAGAGCCTCGTCCTTTATATGCACCTTGGCAACACCGAGACATGAGGAAAACTCGTCCAGTGTCCCGATAAGCTCAATCAGTGCGTCACACTTCGAAATGTGCTTATTATTCAAGGTCCGGGTATATCCTTTGTCGCCGCAGCCCGTATACAGCTTACTCATTACTTGCCGTACTTCTCCATAACTCTCTTTGTTACCTCTGCAACGATAGCCTCGATGTCAGCATCATTTGCACCTGCCGAGCCGTACTCGCCATGCTCCTTATAATACTTAACCTGAGACTCAAGCGGCTTAAAGCCGTGATATGCAGCAGAGCTTTCTGTATGATATTTTGCGTTTGCCTCCTCAGGAGTCAAATCGCAGGTTCCGTCCTCATAGCAGCCCGGACAAAGCTTTTCCATCGGGTGCTTACCCGGAACGCCGAATTTCTTTCTAAGGTCGATAAGTTTCTTAACCTCGCCGCAAGGAATTTCCTTAGCACCGCCGAGCATTGTCGAATAATACAGAAGCTTTGCATAAAATTCTGTTGATTCCATTCTGAAGAATGCAGTATTCAAATCGCAGCCAAAGGACAAAGCACCATGGTTTGCAAGAAGGATTGCATCATAATCCTGTATGTACGGCTGAAGTGACTCCGGAATTTCCATTGTTGACGGTGTTCCGTATTGAGCAATCGGCACTGCACCTAAGAATATAATAGCCTCCGGCATGATGAGCTTGTCCAGAGCGATACCTGCAATAGCAAAGGAGGTTGCAATAGGAGGGTGAGCGTGAACAACTGCGTTTACGTCCGGTCTCTCCTGATAAACCTTAAGGTGCATCTTGAACTCTGATGACGGCTTCCAGTTGTTAGCCTCCTTTAAGTTGCCCTGTCCGTCAACCTTACAAATCATATCAGGTGTCATGTAGCCCTTCGATACGCCTGTAGGTGTTGCGAAAAATGTGTCATCGTCAATCTTAACTGAAATATTACCGTCGTTTGCAGCAACAAATCCGTCATTGTAAATTCTTCTTCCGATTTCACAAATTTCTTTTTTGATTTCAAAATCTGATTTATACATCGTATATACCTCCATAAAATTTTGTTTTGTTTGGTTTTTCTTTGTTTTTCTTAATTATATTCTATTTGCATCTATTTGTAAAGGGCTTTTTATGTCCCCTTTCGCATTTTTCACATATTATAACCATTATAACATATTTTTCTCAATATGTAAATTGTTTTTTTGTGGTTTTTTGTGGTTTTTTTTATGATTACCCAAAAAATTTTCTGTCAAGGTTTCTGTATTGGATAGCTTCGGCAATATGAGCAGCCGAAATATCACGCTCACCGGCTATGTCTGCAATGGTTCTGGAAACCTTCAAAATCCGCGAATGTGCTCTTGCAGAAAGCCCCAAACGGTCAAACGCCATTTTTAATATGTTGTTTTCCGTTTCGCCCAGGCGGCAAAACTCGCTGAGCATTCCTGCCGTAAGCTGTGCATTTGAATAAATTCCGTACTGCTTATAGCGTTCTCGCTGTATTTGCCTTGCTTCATTCACCCGTTTTTTGATTTCGGAAGAGGTTTCGCCCTTTTCCATACTGCTCAAATCCTTATAGTCAACACTTGCGACCTCAACCTGAATATCAATTCTGTCCAGAAGCGGTCCCGAAATTCTTGAATGATACTGATTTATCTGTGCCGGAGTGCAGGTACATTTTCTGTTTGCATCGCCTAAAAATCCGCATTTGCAAGGGTTCATGCTCGCAATGAGCATCATATTACACGGATATGTAAGCGTTGCATTCACTCTCGAAATCGTTACGCGACCGTCCTCAAGTGGCTGACGCATAACCTCTAAAACCTCTCTTTTAAATTCCGGAAGCTCGTCCAAAAACAAAACGCCGTTATGTGCAAGCGAAAGCTCTCCCGGTTTAGGCACGCTGCCTCCGCCCGAAAGACCTGCCGAGGAAATTGTATGATGCGGATTTCTGAAAGGTCTATGCGTTATCAGCGGCGTATCCATAGGCAGAGTTCCCGCAATCGAATGGATTTTTGAAACCTCCAGTGCCTCCTCAAAGGATAAATCCGGAAGTATCGACGGCATACGCTGTGCAAGCATCGTCTTACCCGTTCCCGGCGAGCCGATTAGCAGAACATTATGATTTCCTGCGGCAGCAATTTCCAATGCTCTTTTTGCACTTTCCTGACCTTTAACATCACAAAAGTCCAAAAGTGTGTCGGTTTTTGAATCAAACAGCTCGTTTACATTAACCGTATATTTTTCAATTTCTTCCTCGCCCTTCAAATGGCGGCAAAGCTCACCGAGGCTTGAAACCGGGTAAATATTCACGTCCTCTATAACTGCAGCCTCTTTAGCATCGGCAGCAGGTACGAAAAAGCTTTTAAAGCCTCTCCCGTATGCCGCAATCACCATCGGCAGCACGCCCGAAACGTGGTTCACGCTGCCGTCCAAAGACAGCTCTCCTATAAAAACCGCGTCCTCCTGCGGTATCGCAATCTGTCCCGACGCCGCCAGCACCGCAACCGCCATTGGCAGGTCATATCCCGGACCTTCCTTTCTCAGGTTTGCCGGTGCAAGATTTATAATCAGCTTTTTTGACGGAAAAACATATCCCGAATTTTTTATTCCCGAACGTATACGCTCCTTCGATTCCTTAACCGCAGCATCAGGAAGCCCTACAATGTCAAACGCCGGAAGTCCGCCGGTAATATCCACCTCAACCGTTACGGTAAATCCGTCAATTCCCAAAAGTCCGACCGAATACGCTTTTGACAGCATTTTTTCACCTTCTCAGCTCTGTTTTTTCTTGCAGGAAGTTCCTGCACGCTTCCAGCCGTCAATTTTGCCGGTCTGAATTGCAGTAAAAAGTCTTTTTTTAAGTCCCGCGTTCACCGATTTATCAAGCTCTGCAAGAATATTCTTGATTTCCTCTCTTTTGGTGTTTCCGTCCGCAGGGCAGGAGCTTTTCAAAACAGGCAGCTCCAGTCTTTTTGCAACGCCCTTTATATCGCCCTCACGCACATAAATCATCGGACGTATCGAATACAAATCGGTACGGTCAAGATAGGTGACGGGCGAAAAGCAGTTTATTCTGCCTTCATAAAGGAGGCTTAAAAGGAAAGTTTCCAGAACATCATCGTTATGATGCCCCAGTGCCACTCTTTTGCAGCCCGCTTCTATCGCCAAATCATTAAGTGCTCCGCGGCGAAGCTTGGCACAAAGCGAGCAGGGATTTTCCTCCTTGCGGTAGTCAAACACCACCTCTGCTATATTTGTCGGCTTAACTATGTACTCGACGCCCAGCTCCTCGCAATAGCTGCGTATTCCTGAATAGTCCGGGTTATACCCCATATCAAGGGTAAGTCCCACTACCGTAAATTTTTTCGGATAATATCTTGAAAGGCTCGCCAACGCTCCCAAAAGCACAAGGCTGTCCTTTCCGCCCGAAACTCCGACGCCGATTCTGTGGCCGTCGGAAATCATGTCATAATCCTCAACGGCCTTTCTCACTCTGCTGACAATTCTTTTCATTATTTTGCTTCCTTAATAATTGCGATGTTTTTTATAACATAGTCCGCTCCCGAAATCACTGTGACAGCCGCAGACAGCCATACCAATATATCGGTTATCAAAACCGCTGTAGGCTCAGGGCAAATCGGGTAGAGAAGAATAATCGCCGCAACGATTGCAACCATCTGGAAAACAGTTTTCATCTTTCCCCAGATTGACGCAGCGATAACCTTTCCGCCGCCCGCTGCAACCTGTCTTATGCCGGCAACGATAAATTCTCTCGTTAAAATGAGCATAACCGCCCACGCAGATGCCCTTCCAAAGCTCATCAGTCCCAAAAATGCTGCAGTTGTCAGCATCTTATCCGCCAGCGGATCCATGAACTTTCCGAAATCAGTAATCATGTTATAGTGGCGTGCGATATAGCCGTCCAGCGTGTCGGTAAGCGACGCCGCAATAAAAAGCACCAGCGAAATTGTCACATATGCCGTATTCGGATTTGACGGGTCTAAAAGCATCAGAAAAGCCATAAACACCGGCACCATAATAATTCTTAAAATTGTAAGCTTATTTGCAAGATTCATACATTTATTCCTCCTTGTGTGCGATTGTGTTATACACAACATTTATTAATAAAGTTATTTCCGTAAATCGTTAATCCCTACTATTTTCTTATCTCTTTTCCCGTCAGGTCATATTCGTCCGCGTCCAGAATCTGCACCCAAACGAAGCTTCCTGTTTCTACCTCGTCCTCTGCAGCAAAATACACCGTAGAATCAACCCCGATGCTGTCGGCACGACTTCTGCCGTAGTACATGAAATTGTCCTCGTCATAGCCCTCGCACAAAACCTCGATAACCTCGCCGATTTTTGCGTTGTTCCTCTCGAGCGAAATCCCCTGCTGCAGCTCCATGAGCCTGTCGCGTCTTTCCTCCTTGACCTCTTCGTCAAGCTGACCTTCAAAGCTTGCCGCAGGAGTGTCCTCCTCCTTCGAGTATGCAAAAACGCCCATTCTGTCAAATTTTATATCCCGTACAAAATCGTAAAGCTCCAAAAACTGCTCCTCGCTCTCGCCCGGAAAGCCTGCTATAATCGAGGTTCTGATAACCGCGTCCGGCATCTTCGAGCGTATTTTTGCAATTTTTTGCTCAATCTCTCTGCGGTTTGTACGGCGTGCCATTCTACGCAGAATATCGTCGTTTATATGCTGAATCGGCATATCTATATAGCGGCAAATTTTTTCATTCTCCGCCATAACCTCAATCAGCGAATCTGTAATCGCCTCCGCATAAAGATAATGGACGCGAATCCAGTGTATTCCTTCAATTTCGCAAAGCCGCATCAGCAGCTTATCAAGCGAATATTCTCCGTACAAATCCACTCCGTAGCGTGTGGTGTCCTGTGCGATTACAATAAGCTCGCGTACGCCGTTTTTGCTAAGCTCCTCCGCTTCAGCAGCAATATCTTCAATTTTTCTGCTTCTGAAATGCCCTCTTATCATCGGAATTGCACAGTAGGTACAATTATTGTCGCACCCGTCGGCAATCTTTAAATATGCACTGTGCGATGCGGTTGTGATAATCCTCGGCAGATTTTCAGGGATTTCACAGTTCTGATGTCCCCAAAGACAAATATATTCTCCCTCTGCCGCCTGCTCTATAACCTCTGCGATTTTGTCGTAGTCTCCCGCTCCCAAAACAGCGTCAACCTCCGGCAGCTCCTCCTTTATACTATCGTGATACCGCTCCGCAAGGCAGCCCGTCATAATCAAAAGCTTGCAGCAGCCGCTTTTTTTGTACTCCGCCATTTCAAGCACTGCATCAATCGACTCCTGCTTTGCCGGGTCGATAAAACCACAGGTATTAACGATTATTACCTCCGCCTCCTCGGGATACTGTACCGGCGTATGCCCACACTCTGTAAGTATTCCAAGCATCGTCTCGGCGTCGGTCTGATTTTTCGGACACCCGAGCGAAACCATTCCTATTTTCATTACGTCTTTCCTTTCAATCCTCAAAAAAATCTGATTTTAACTTATCTATACATGCCTTTATGTCGTCAAAGCCGTAGCCGCGGTATAAAAAATACCGTATAGCCCTGTCAACATTCTTTTTATCAAAATCACCCTTAAGCTTTTGCTCCAAAAGCGGCAGCAGTGCATCCTCTTCCTCATCGTCAAGCTCTGAAAGTGCTGCCTCTAAATCCTCGCCGCGGATTCCCCTCTGCTTAAGCTCCTGCGAAATACGTCTTTTGCCGAATTTTTTCAGGTGCTGCAAATCTTTAGCCAAACGCTTTGCATACTCGCCGTCGTCCAAAAAACCGTATTCCTTTAAAAAATCCATTATTGGCGGCAAATCCTCAGGCTTTGCACCTGCCGTTATAAGCTTTCTGCAAAGCTCCTTTTCCGAATGAGAGCGATACTCCAAAAGCCGCAGTGCCTTTTCCTTTGCCGCCTCGGGTGTAAGCTCCTTTTTTTCCTTAATCATATTCTAAAATAATCAAACAACTGCCCAAAATCAACCGAACCGATAACCCGGTTTTCGTATTGCTGGAACAGGTTATGATATCCCTCCTGTATCTGCTCGGAATTTATTCCGTATTTTATTGATAAAAACGTCTCAAGATATGCCGATAAATGGTCGCAGCCTCTGATGATTTCTCCGTCAATCGGTAAAAATTCATTGTTGTTATAGCTTGCATTTATTTCGTCCGATGTCACCCTTTCGACTTTCCCCGAAACCGTCACCTTAGAAATAAATTCGTCCTGTGTGTAGAACTCCAAATCCTTTCGGATTTCCTCGGTAACAAGCGGAAAAATCACGCGGCACATCTGCTCATCTTCGATATCCTTGATGATATGGTCAAGCCCCTTTACCGAATTTTTTACCGGCGACACAATATCACGCGTAAGCACCTCGGGCAAATCGTGAAAAAGTCCGCCGAAAAAGTTGTTGATAAGACGCTTTTCACACGCGTCACATTCAAGCGACGCAAGATATGACATTATCGCAACCACCAGCATATGCCCCATAACCGAGGTCTGCGGCGTCCGTACAGCTCTTGACCACCTCTGCTGATAACGCAGCTTTCCGATAAGCGATAAGAATTTTTTTAAGTCATCATTTTCGGCAAATTTTGAGAAGCCGTCAAACGTGTTGCAGCGTGCAAGCCCGTTTTCCACCTCAAGCTTTACTTGCTCTATATCATATGTGTGCTTGTTCTGCGGATAGATTACCTCAAACTCCCAGTCGGTCGCGTAGTAGTGTGCCGCCTTCAAAATCTGTTTTTCCTTTTCGGCATACTCAGCCTCCGAAAAATACCGACGCATTTTTGAATAGAAATCGCCCTTTAAGCCTTCCAGCCTGCCCTTTAACTCATCAAGCACCCATGCGTTTATCTGCTCACCCTTTTCCTTCATAAGCAAATGATAAACGGGCGGCTTTATATCGGTAAGGACAATGCGGTGCAGAAATTCAAATATTCCGCCCTCCAAAAGCTTTAACGGGTCATAATTTCCTTCACCCTCGCATTTTGCAAGAACATAGGCATAAACCATTTTATGTGCCTGCTTATCCAGCTCGGAAAATCCGTTCCACGGACGAATATGGTCATTCCATCTTTGAATGGACGCCGCAACATGAATCAGAGAAATCAGCGACTTCCTTATCATACTATCACCCCATGATACAGTTATAGATATTTTAATTATATCATAAATACATGCAAAAGGTCAATAGATTAGCGAAACAAAGAGAATTAAAACCACAAAAGCCGAACAGAAAATTTCTGTTCGGCTCCTGTCACATATTTACTTTTTCAAGTCCCATCACGCCTTGGTGAGCTCCTCCTGACTTTTCGCCGTCGGAAAGGCATTTCTTGCTTCTTCCTCCTCGCGTGCAAGCTCTTTTTCCATATTCTCAAACGCCACCGCAATCATCAGCTTAATTCGGTTGAGCTGATTAACCTCACTCGCACCGGGGTCATAGTCCACCGCAACAATATTAGCCTGTGGGTACTGACGTCGGATTTCCTTTATAACGCCCTTGCCCGTCACATGATTCGGCAGGCACGCAAACGGCTGAACACAAGCAATATTTGTAACGCCGTTTTCTATCAGCTCAATCATCTCACCTGTTAAGAACCAGCCCTCTCCTGTTGAATGACCAAGCTGCAGGATATTCTTTGCACCCTCTGCAATCTTTGAAATGTGCGACGGTGCACGCTTTGCATATTTAGGATTTGCACGCAGCACCTTTTTCACATGTCCGCGATACTTTTCAAGTGCCCAGATTCCCATATTGCAGATAGCTGCGGAGGATTTTTTAAGTCCCAACTGCTCGCTTTTGAAGTTTGAGTTGTAGAAGCAGTACATCATAAAGTCCAAAAGTCCCGGCATAACCGCTTCTCCGCCCTCTTTTTCTATAACCTCAACAATGTTATTGTTAGCACCCGGGTGGAATTTCACCAAAATCTCGCCCACGACGCCAACCTGCGGCTTTCTTTCTCCTCTGTCCACTAAAACTGCATCAAAATCGGCAACAATCCTGTCAATCGTCTTTCTGTAGCTGAATTTTTTACCCTGCACTATCTGTGAATACACCCTGCCGAGCCATTTGCGGTACAAACGCTTTGTTTGCCCCTTTTTAAGCTCATACGGACGCGTTGCAAGCAGCATTGTAAGAAGCAGGTCGCCTATAACGCACGCCTTTATAAGGTCATTTACAAGGCTCAGGGTAAGCTTAAAGCCCGGATTGTTTTCCAGTCCCGACAGATTAAGGCTCAGGACAGGAACATTTTCATACCCTGCCTCCTTAAGTGCTTTTCTTAAAAACGCAATATAGTTTGTCGCACGACAGCCGCCTCCCGTTTGAGTTATCATAAGCGTTGTATTATCCGGATCGCATTTTCCCGTTGTAAACGCATTTATCAGCTGTCCCACTACAAGAATTGACGGATAGCAGGCGTCATTGTTCACGCTTTTAAGTCCTGCCTCAACGTCGGACGATGACACTGAATTTAACACAATAGCATTATAGCCATGCACATTCAGCACCGCCTCAAAAAGTCGGAAATGCACTGGGCTCATCTGCGGAAATACAAGCGTATGCCGCTTTTTGTAATCCTTGGTAAATGGTACCTTGTTTATTGTATACGGCTCGACCTCCTGCGGCACAAAATTGCCTGCGTCACGTTCCTTGACTGCCGCCTTTAATGAGCGGATTCGGATTCTTGCCGTACCCAAATTCGAAACCTCGTCAATTTTTAAGGTAGTATAAATTCTCTGGTTTGCCTGCAGGATTTCCTGTACCTGGTCGGTCGTTACCGCGTCCAGTCCGCAGCCGAAGGAGTTGAGCTGAACAAGCTCTAACCGATTATTTTTGATAACCTCGGCAGCCGACTCATAAAGCCTTGTATGGTACGCCCACTGGTCCACAACGCGGATATCACGCTTAAGCTGTCCTAAATGTGCGACCGAGTCCTCGCTCAAAACCGCAAAGCCGAGCGAGGTTATAAGATGCGGTATACCGTGATTTATTTCAGGATCGACATGATACGGTCTGCCGGCAAGAACAATTCCGCGTTTGTTGTTTTCTTCAAGCCACAAAATTGTTTCCTCGCCTTTTTTGCGTATATCGTTTTTGTAGCTGTCAAGCTCTGCAAATGCCGCCTCGGCAGCCTCATGAATTTCCTTTTCGGTTACGCCGAAGCTCTTCAGCACTCCGTACATCTGCTTTTCAACCGACGGCTTATCCGCAAGATTGATAAACGGATACATATAATTCATGCCGTCAAGACGCAGCTCGTCAACGTTATTGCGTATAACCTCCGGGTATGAGGTAACAATCGGGCAGTTGTAATGATTTCCCGCACCGGCATATTCTATCTGCTCATATGGCACGCAGGGATAGAAAATATTTTTCACGCCCATTTCCAAAAGGCACTTGATATGTCCGTGAACCAGCTTTGCAGGATAGCACGCTGACTCGGACGGAATTGAATCAATGCCCTTTTCATAAACCTCGTGCGTTGAACGCGGCGAAATTTTAACCGAAAATCCCAGTTTTGTGAAGAAGGTAAACCACAGCGGATAGTTCTCATACATATTGAGTACCCTTGGAATACCGATAACGCCTCTTGGTGCTTTTTCCTCATCAAGCGGCACATACGCAAACGCACGCTCGTATTTATATTCAAAAAGGTCGGGATAGTCATTTTTTACCTGTTTTTCTCCTGCACCCTTTTCGCAGCGGTTTCCCGAAATGAATTTTCTGCCGCCGTCAAAGGTAGTAACGGTAAGCTGACAGCGATTGGAGCATTTTCCGCACCGCACTAAAGTTCCGCTGAATTTAAAGCTGTCAATTTCATCAGCACGCAGAATATCGGCTCTTTCGCCGGAATATCTTTCCTTTGCTATAATCGCCGAGCCGAACGCACCCATCAGACCTGCGATATCGGGACGCACAACCTGCTTTCCCGACACAAGCTCAAATGCACGCAGAATTGCGTTATTATTAAAAGTTCCGCCCTGCACAACAACCTTTTCTCCCATAAGAGCCGGGTCACGCAGCTTGATAACTTTATAAAGAGCGTTACGCACAACAGAATAGGACAGTCCTGCCGAAATATCGCCGACAGTTGCACCCTCCTTTTGTGCCTGTTTCACGCGTGAATTCATAAAAACGGTGCAGCGAGTACCCAAGTCCACAGGGCTTTCGCTTTCAAGTGCAGTTTGGGCAAAATCCTCGGTAGAATATCCGAGGCTTTCTGCGAAGGTCTGAATAAACGAGCCGCAGCCCGATGAACACGCCTCATTAAGCATAATCGAATCGATTACGCCGTCGCGTATCTTCATACACTTCATATCCTGTCCGCCGATGTCTATAATAAAATCCACGCCCGGAAGGAAGAAATCTGCCGCCTTATAATGTGCTATGGTTTCTATCTCTCCCTCAGGTATTCTGAAGGCGGTTTTCATAAGCTCCTCGCCATAACCTGTACAGCATGCGTTTGCTATGTACGCTTTTTCAGGAAGCCTCTCATACAGCTCCTTTAATATCGCAAGTCCCATAACGATCGGGCTTGCCTCATTTTTTGAATAATATTCAAACAAAACCTTTCCGTCTTTATCTATAAGTACTGCCTTTATAGTGGTAGAGCCGATGTCAAGTCCCAAAAAGGTTTCACCGCATGCTTCTTTGATATCGCCGCGTTTTGCCTTTGCAAGATTGTGACGGTCAAAAAATTCCGTTTTTTCGTCCTCGTTTTTAAACAGCGGCCGCATACGCGTTATTTCCGCGTCCACGTTAGGAGCTGTTTTGAGCTTTTGTATAAGCTCTCCAAGGCGGCTTGAGCCGGGATTTCTTACAAGTGCCGCCCCCATAGCTATGTATAGCTGTGCATTTTCCGGAGCGGAAAAGCTGTCGGCAGTAGCTCGCAGGGTTTCTTCAAACTGTTTTCTCAGCTGCGGCAAAAAATGCAGAGGTCCACCTAAGAATACTATGTTCCCCTTAATAGGTCTTCCCTGTGCAAGTCCCGAAATCGTCTGATTTACCACTGCCTGCAGAATAGATGCCGCAATGTCCTCTCTTTTTGCACCCTCGTTCAAAAGAGGCTGAACATCGGATTTTGCGAAAACACCGCATCTTGCGGCAATCGGATATATATTTTCGTGCTGTTCGGCAAGCTCGTTAAGCCCCGATGCGTCGGTTTTTAAAAGAATCGCCATCTGGTCGATAAAAGAGCCCGTACCTCCGGCACAGGTGCCATTCATTCGCTGCTCAAGTCCGCCCGATAAGTACAGAATTTTTGCATCCTCACCGCCCAGCTCAATCACAACATCGGTTTCCGGCAAAAGCTCGCTAACCGCCTGCTTTGTCGCAATAACCTCCTGAACAAACGGAAGCTCCAGCATTTTTGACAACAAAAGTCCGCCCGAGCCGGTAACCGTTATGCTCGGCTCGATATCCCCCAGCTCTGCCATAATTTTTTCAAAAAGCGACAGCACTGTACTCTGTATATCTGAATAGTGACGCAAATACTCAGCAAATTTAAGATTGTTGTTCTCATCAAAAACAACAGCCTTAACTGTAGTAGAGCCTACGTCCACACCCATTTTTAATTTCATTGTAAGTCACCTCGATATCATTTTAATTATAGAAAACTTTTATCATTTAGTCAAGTTAAATTTCTAACAAAAATTTACCCTTTGCGACACAAATCAACACAGATAAAATTTTTAAAACCGTCGCAAATCAAGCATAATATGTGCATGTACATATATTAATCAGTATATAAAAATTGCACAATGAATACCATTACTTTTTGACCTTAAAATCTTCGCAGAAACTTTTTGTAATTTCCTGTATGCTATTGAAAACTTTTAAAAAAAGTGTTATACTTATTTAAATATGAAACGGAGGCATAGCTATGTTTGACAGAAAAACGCTTAAAACACGTGCTAAATTTGTGCTCGCACGGTCATTTTTTATGAGCTTTATCGCATGTCTTGTTGTAACGCTGGCAAGCAGCGGCGGCATCGGCATCGGTGCAAGACAACTGCAGGCACTGGATATTTCAACCATGTCGCACATTCGGGTTGCGGCGATTTTTGCGGTAATCGGTCTGCTTTTTTTGGCAGGTATCGCATTTTTGCTGCTCGTATCGTCACCGCTTTCGGTAGGACTTAAATATTTTATGCTGCGTGCCGCAGACGGTGATACAAACCTTGAAAATCTTTTATATCCCTTCAAAAACGGATATAAAAACATTGTATGGGTTATGTTTGTGAAAAAGCTTTATATTTTCCTTTGGTCTCTCATCGGATTTATACCTATTATCGTGGCATTGTGGAAATTTGGTCTTTATCAAAAAATTGAGGAGCTTGTGCTGGCAATGCAGAACGATTCCGTATCAGCTGCACTTTCACTTTCGGCAATAATGGTGGTAGTTTCACTTTTAACCTTTATTTTTACAATCCCCGCTATTATAAAGGAGTTGCAATACTCTTTGGTAGAATATATTCTTGCAGATGACCCGTATATGCCGAGAAGCAGGGCAATCGGAAAGAGCAAGGAAATGATGGTCGGAAATAAATGGGCACTTGTAAAACTGATTTTCTCCTTTACCGGTTGGTATCTCGCAGCTAATTTTACCTGCTGCATAGGAACACTTCTTTTAAATCCGTACATTGAGGCAACCTTTGCACAGATGTATCTTGAAATCAGCGGTCAGGGCAAGGATTACCCCGGCTTTGGCTATAATCCGAATAATCCCTTCGGCGGATTTAATAATATGTAATACTAAATATCCCAAAGCACTTAAGCTGCTTTGGGATATTTTTAAAAGAAAAAGATAATATTTGTTTGACTTTTGGTAACCTTTATGCTATAATACTCGAGTAGCAATAAAATCGGGATGTGGCTCAGCTTGGTAGAGTGCTTGAATGGGGTTCAAGAGGCCGCAGGTTCAAATCCTGTCAT
>JAGASE010000022.1 GCA_017621875.1 Clostridia bacterium | reverse complement strand
TTTTTATAATTTTAGTTCCGGAGTTTTATAATTTCTGTTCTACCCTTTTATAAACAGTTGCCGATGTTTTATAAAAGATGTCCATTCTTTTATAAAAACTGTTAGAAATGCCGATTTGACAATATTTGCATACTTTTATATAATATAAGTATCAAAAAGGGGGTGTATAGGTATGCACTTGAGCAAATTAATGGAACAATATCCTAAAATAGATAAAAGGTTAAAAGAATTAAGAAAAGAATTGAAATCCTTGTCAAAAGAAGACTTGGCGTGGGTGTTAAAGGGATTTTTACCACCCGAGAAAAAGCCAACCCGACCACCAACAGATTATGAAATCTTTATTGACAAATATGGGTTAAAACCTGCGTGTCCTTATTGCACAAGCCGATTATATCACCCACACGGATTAGACGATTATGGAAAACCCCGATATAAGTGCAGAAAATGTGGGAAAACTTATACCATAATGACAGGTACTTTTGCAGATAAATCTACATTCCCCCTACCTGTGCAGATTGCAGTAATCAACTATACTTTAATGGGATTATCCTTATCCGCTTGTCGGCGTAATTTAGAGGTTGACTACGGGTGGCATACCTCAGAAGGCACAATCTTGCTATACAGACATAAGTTCTTAAAAGCCCTTTTAGAACACTACGGAATGCCGAAATTATCGGGTGTAGTTCAAGTTGACGAAACATATTTCAGGGAAAATCAAAAGGGTGCAATGGAATTAGTCAATGTTGCACCAACCGCAGTAAATGAGAGAAAACCCCGACTTGAAAACACACATATACCTTCCGAACTTGGGATTTTCGGACCAGAGTTTGCTTGTGTAGTTACGGGAATTGACAGTAATGGCTATGTTGTTGCAGTTCTGTCGGGTTTGGGAAAAAGCAGTTCCCAAATACTTGAAGATTATTTTAGTGATTATTTAGGAGATATAACATTTCTTTGTAGTGACGATTATGACGCATATACTCGGTATTGTGATAATAATGCTATTCCTCACTACATACAACCTTCTGATATGAAGAAAATAGTTAGAAAAGAGCAAAAGGACTGGGCAGAAACACATAATGGCAGAGAATTAGCAGAAGAAACAATCCTTAAAAGATATTACCAAACACAAGGACTTGACAGGGTGGAAAATTACGGAAGATTAAGTTTTGCAGAGTTTGAGAGATTAAAAGACGAAAAACACTTGACATTGAATAATATTGACAGTTTTCACATTCAATTAAAGCGACATATCAACAAAAACTTGACTGGTGTTGCTACTGTGTATTTGCCTTTATACCTTGCTTTATATGTATTCAAGCATAATTGGAGTATCAGCCATAACAAACAACAACCCACCTCCCGACATGACGCTGAAAACATACTGATTGACTTACTGCAAAGCAAGGGGACAGCATACCGAAGTGAGGATATAAAGGGTGGGAATATTCTTGATTATGTAAAGCCTACCACTCATTATATAAACAATCTGCAAGAACTGACAGAAGAAATGAGAAGAAAATCAAATATTATGGGATTTACTTTTGACGAAAATGACAGATTACTCACATTTAACAAGAGAAAATATTTCAGGAATTGCGGAATAACAAAATTAAAGCAGATATGCAAGGAATACCATATAAAAGGCTATACTGCCATTGACAGTAAAGAGAGATTGGCAAAATTAATCTGTGAATTACCACAAGTCAATGACATTTTTCTTGGACTTGTTGCCGCAGACCACTTGCACTCTCAATTTATGGAAGATATACAACTAATGATACAACAAGCAAAAGAACTTGACTAGATCTCAAAAGTGTCATTTATAAGTGTCGGAAAATTGCAGAAGATTTTCCGACCTTATTATTATTGTTGATTTTACCCCTAAAAAGTATAGTTTTTTAGAAAAATTAATAAGTAAAAAGGGGTAAATGGTCAAAAGTGTTGGTTTTTTTCATTCTTCGGGGATATCCACCAGACGGAGATAACCATAACAGGGCACATTACTGAAAATTGGCAAAGCTGTTGACTTTAGGGTACTTTTTTGTTATAATATGTAATGAAAATAGAAATATTGGTGGAGGTTTGTTATGTTTGATAATATTGGTGGAAAAATAAAATCTTTAGCGCAAGTTGTGTGTTGGATAGGAATTATTTGTTCAGTTATCTCTGGGTTTGTAATGATAGGAACTAATGAAGATTTGATATTTTTAGGGCTTGTAATTATAATAATAGGTTCTTTGGTTTCTTGGGTATCTTCTTTTACTCTTTATGGATTTGGACAGTTAATAGAGAACACAGACCAATTAGTGCAAAACGCAAAAGTTCCAACCACTAACAAGCCAAAAAGTTATCAAGAAAATAAAAAAATAACTGTTAATAAGAACAATTCAAAACAAAAAACCTTATCTAAAGATTTTGTTGATGAAATCAAGAATACTAGTACGGAAGATTTGCAACTTATCCTTGAAGACCAACGGGATTTATATTCTGCAGATGAAATTGATTTTATAGAACAAGAATTATCCAATAGATAATAGTATTCTATACATAAGCACCGCTTACACACAGTAGGCGGTGTTATTATTTGCATTTTTCGTTGGAATAACAAGAAAAAAATTATTCCACAGAAAATAAAGTTATAGGATAGCTTTCGCACTCTTTACTAATTTGAATTTTTGTGATATACTATTATTTGGGTGATTTTATGAGAAATATTGTTATAACAGGCGGCTCACGCGGAATCGGTGCGGCATGTGCCGAGGTCTTTGCAAAAAACGGAGACAAGGTTTTTATTATATACGAAAAAAATGACGAAAAGGCACAGGAGACGGCACGCAAAACCGGAGCTGTTGCCGTAAAGGCGGATATATCAAGCGAAACAGATGTTGAAAATGCCGCAAAAATCATACATTCTCTCTGCGGCGGGGTTGACGTTGTTATAAACAACGCGGCAATCGCCGAGATAAAGCTTTTCACCGATATTACCGCTGCCGATTGGGACAGAATGTTCGGCGTAAATGTCCGCGGTGCGTTTTTGGTCACAAAGGCGTTTCTTTCCGACATGATAAATAAAAAATCAGGAAAAATCATAAACATATCCTCCGTTTGGGGCGAAACCGGCGGCTCCTGCGAGGTGCATTATTCGGCATCAAAGGCGGCATTAATCGGCTTTACAAAAGCACTTGCAAAGGAGTTGTCCTTATCGGGAATCTGTGTAAACTGCGTTGCTCCCGGAGTGATTGACACCGACATGAACGCTTGCCTTGACGATGCAGCAAAGGCGGAGCTTTCAGAGGAAATTCCTCTTTCGCGAATCGGCTCTGCAAAAGAGGTTGCCGACACCGTCTTCTTCCTCGCCTCACCGTCCGCCGACTATATCACAGGTCAGGTTGTTTCGGTAAACGGCGGAATGTATATTTGATTTATAAAAATCATAGCAACTAAAAATAACTGCCCTCATTTTTCTGTATCAGGCAGTTATTTTCTTGTTAAATCAATTTGAATATTAGTTTCTAAAGTCAAACAGTTCTTTTTCTGATATATTCAGAACTTCACAAATTTTAAATACTACATCTAACGACACCCCTACATTTGCAAGCTCTATTGCACTAATATGACTTCTGTCAATATCCACAAGCTCCGCAAGCTGTATTTGCGTGTATCCTCGCATTTTTCTATAAAATGCTATATTCAACCCAAGATTTTTGTATTTCTGCAAAAAACTCTTATCCATAAAATCACCTCATATAATAATTTTAACAATTACAGCAAATTATATAAACCTTGTCACACAAGCGTTTTGTCTATTGACACAAGTCATAAAACGTGTTATAATCAATTTGCGATTCTATAAGAGTAAAAGAGGGTTGAATTTTATGTCCAACAATAACAACAGCGTTATAAGAACACTTTTAGTTATCGGTGCAGCAGGTGTTTCCATAGGAATTTTGTACCAACTATATAAAGAAAAAAAGTATAATAAATACGGATACAACAAATTGGGTTATGACAGAAACGGATATGATAAAAATGGTTTTAATAAATACGGTCAAGATAAGGATGGATATTTTCAAGATGGATTCAATATTGACGGATTTAACAGATATGGATTTGACCGCAGTGGATACGATGAGGATGGATTTGATAAAAACAGTTATGACGAGCATGGTTTTGACAAAAAAGGACTAAATCAAAAAGGCGTAGACAGAATAGGATATGACAAAGATGGCAGACAGGAAATTTTATCCGAACAAAAAGAAAAATTAAAAAAATTGTTTGATAAATATAAACTCTGTAAATATGATAATCTGTTGCCTCTATGCAGAATCCAATTAGAATTTATGCTTACATATATAGCAAAAAGAGAAAATATATATTATTTTAGCTATCATGATATTCCGACTTTGGATAGCTTAATTGAGGACGCCCAATATTACTTAACCAATGATTTGTATATAAAGCTTAACGAGGCAAGAACGTATTGTAATGTCGGTTCGCATTATCGCGAGGAGCATCTTGATAAAAATAATATTTATTTTACCTTGAAAACCACAGAAGAGTTACTTTCATTTTGGGAAGATAAATATATATTAACAGACGAAATTGAGGAAAACAGTATTTAAAAATAATTTTTTCAAAAAATGCTTGACAAAACAAAAAAAGCATAGTATAATATTACAGTAAAATAAGTAGAATATATCCGTTCTCACCGTACGACGAGGGTTTTGCGGTAAATAATGTTTTCGGTGCTAATGTTGTGCTGTGCATTTTTTCGGATGTATTTTCATCCGTTTTTTTGTTGCAATCACAGAAAAACGCAAAAAATTTTGGGAGGGATTCACATAGCTAACAAGGAATTGCAAGCAAACGAGGAAATTCGCGAAAAAGAAGTCCGCGTAGTTAATCAGGACGGCGAGCAGCTCGGCGTTATGTCGTCGCAGGAGGCTCTTGCTTTGGCACAGTCCAAAGGACTTGACCTGGTTAATATCGCACCTACGGCAAAGCCGCCTGTATGCAAGATTATGAATTACGGCAAATACAGATTTGAGCTTCAAAAACGCGAAAAGGAAAACAGAAAGAACCAGAAGGTTATTAATATCAAAGAGGTTCAGCTGTCGCCTTCTATTGACACGAACGATTTTAACACAAAATGCAGAAATGCCTGCAAGTTTTTGTCAAAGGGTGATAAGGTAAAGGTAACAGTTCGTTTTCGCGGTCGTGAGGTAAGCCATTCCGAGATAGGTGAAGTCCTTTTGGCAAGGTTTGCCGAAAACGTGAGCGAAGTCGGCACTGTAGAGCGTCCGGCAAAGCTTGAGGGCAGAAATATGACTATGTTTTTAGCCCCTATTTCACAATAACAATAAAAAATTTGGAAGGAGATTATCACTATGCCTAAAATTAAGACACATAGAGGTGCTGCTAAAAGATTTAATCTTACTAAAAAAGGTAAGGTAAAAATGAACAGAGCGTTCAGAAGACACATTCTGAACAAGAAAACAACCAAGAGAAAGAGACACTTGAGAAAGCAAGCTTATTGCTCAAAGGCAAATGCTGCAGTAATCAAGAAGTTGATTCCTTACAAGTAAGATTGAAAGAGAGGTAGTATAAAATGGCTAGAGTAAAAGGTGCTTTAAATACAAGAAAACATCATAAGAAGGTTTTGAAGCTTGCTAAAGGCTTCAGAGGCGGCGAGTCAAAGCTTTACAGAGTTGCCAACCAGGCTGTTATGCGTTCAATGCAGAATGCGTACATCGGCAGAAAACGCAGAAAGAGAGACTTCAGACGTCTTTGGATTGCAAGAATTTCTGCAGCATGCAAGATGAATGGTATGAACTACTCAACCTTCATGAACGGTCTTAAGAAGTCCGGCATCGAAATGAACAGAAAAATGCTTTCTGAAATCGCTATCGCTGACCCTAAGGCTTTTGCACAGCTTGTTGAAACAGCTAAAAGTGCTCTTAACTAAAATTTCCGGGTATATCCGATTTTTCGGATATGCCCTTTCTTTTTCCCGCTTTGTTAATTTATTGAAAAAACGTTTTTTCTATTCCCAAAAACCATTCTCCATAGTATAATAACTATAGAATGGAAGTGGTTTTAATGAAAATCGTAAGGCTTGAAACGGACAGAATAAGGGTTATTCTGTCGGACGTTGACCTGATTGATATGAATATAGATGTGCAGACGCTTACGCCGGGCTCCCCTACCCTCAGCCGATTTCTCTGCAACATTCTGGACGCAGTTCGGGCAGAAACCGGCTTTGCGGCAAAGGAGGAGCAGGTTATAATCGAGGCATCGCAGCACGAAGGTGGTCTTGTTCTGACGCTTTCCAAAATCTCAAGAGCCGCCGATAAGCCTAAGGTGCGTACTCTCCGCAGTGCAAAAAAGGGTGATAATGCCGTTTTTGAGTTTCTGACCTTTGACGACCTGTTGGATATGATTAAAAACACCACACCCGCTTATCTTATTAGTATGCGGCTTTACGCCTATTTAGACAGGTTTTTCCTTTCCGTACCAAAGCGGCGGATTCCTGCAATTATATATGAATACTCCCTTAAAAGCCGCAAATCCCCGCTTTCGGAAAGCATTATTGCCGAATACGGCAAGCTGCTTGCAGGGGGCTACAAGCTCACATGCATGGCGGTGGGACTAAAAAAGATGAATTAACTATTGCAAAATCTCTTTGGATATGTTAGAATAATACTATTATATGGAAAAGGAGCAAAAATACTATGTTAGATTTATTTACTACTGTTGTTTTGGCTAACCCTGACCAGGGTACAGCGGCGACTACCGCAGCTACAGACCCTGCAATGGCAGCAGGCGGCGGTCTTTTCTCACTAATTTGGATTGTAGCCATGATTGCTATTTTCTATTTCATGCTGATAAGACCACAGAAAAAGCAGGAAAAGAAAACAAAAGCAATGCTTGCAGCACTGCAAATCGGCGATAAGGTTGTAACCGTCGGCGGTATCTGCGGAAAAATCACAAAGCTCAAGGACGATGTTGTTTACCTTGAAACAGGCTTTGTAGGAAACCCTAGCGAGCGTTCAACTCTTAAAATAGAGCGTGCCGCTATCAAGACAGTTCAGACAATTCACGACGATCAGGTATAATGAATCAAGCTCCCGAATATACATTACTAAATGCATGTTCGGGAGGTTTTTTATTTGGAGGCAAAGGCTTTAGATTTCAAAAAAATATTAAAGGGCGTTCTTTTTTCGCTCGTTTTCAGCATCCTTACAATGGGCATATTATCGGTGATTGTGTTCTTTACCAATATTTCGGACAGAACCGTTTCCTTGCTGATTTTTATACTTTCTGCACTGTCCGTCTTTTTAGGAGCATTAATTGTCGCAAAAAACATATCCTCACGCGGACTCTTAAACGGTCTTGTTTTGGGGCTTGGATATTTTGCAGTACTTGCACTGCTTTCGCTCTGCATTAACGGCTCAGTTGCCTTAGAAACGCAAAATCTTATGCGACTTGTGGCGGCTCTTGCGGCAGGCATGCTCGGCGGCGTTATGGGAATTAACACCCAAAAATAGCGACCTACACATCTGACAGATGCGGAATTTAATAGTCCCCTCGCCTCAGCAAACGCAAAACTCTCCGCAGAGCGAGCGGTCTTTATTGCAGCTTAAAAGGGAGAACGAAACCGTTCTCCCTTTTCTCAGCCTTTTTTATAAATCCCTAAAGTTCTTTATTCTGTGGAACGTCGAATAATTAGCGTCATGGAAATTGTGCGGATTATTCATAGCAGTGCGGCAAAGGTAAATAATATCATTGCCCTCAAATTCAAAATCCACATACTGAAATCCGATTTCTTCGCAGTCGCAATGACGATAATCCATTAAGTCGCATACCACCTCCCAATTTTTCAAATCGGCAGAGGACATCAGCGACAGCAGATTTCTTGCCCATTCCGATGAATTCTCGTAAAGCCTTGTGGCAACCGAGTAATATTTTTTTGATACCGCATCATATTTTATCATGAATTTTGAGAAATTTGCCTCAAAATGTATGAGGCTGTTAAACTCAAGCGGTGCCTCAGGATTCTCTGTATTAACCTTATACGCAAGTACGTTATTGCGTTTTCCGAAACGCATTATATTCAAAAGCTCCCCTTCGGGTGAAACAGCAAGCGTTCCCTCTATTGTCATAACCGGCTTTTGCAAAGCCTCCAGCTCCGGCACAAAATAATCAAACTTCACCGGCTCTGTAAAGCTCCAGTTTTCCGGCACAAGCAAGTCGTCATTAACATCACAGGACATCACCATAGCAGCATGACCGTATTCTGTATTTTTCCATGTACCCCACTCAAGAGTTTCATAAATCCTGCCGCCCCAAGCCATAACATTCTGAGGATTTTTATGAAAACCGCTATTCCCGTTTTTGCCGTTCGACCCGCGAAGCAGCGTTACGGGAGCAGAGAAGGTTTTTCCGCCGTCGGTGGATTTGCCGATAAGCAAATCTCCATACTCGGTAGAGCAGGAAAGCATATAAAGCTCACCCTTATGAATAAACATTTTACCCCAAAAGCATGGCATAAGCTCACTTACGTAATGCCAGGTTTCGCCGTTATCATCAGAGCGGAAAATCAGCGTTAAATTCTGCGGACATTCTCCGCAAAAAACGTCCATGGACGCAAGAAGAAAGCCCTCCGGGTGCCTGACTAAAGACGGAGAACACAAATATTTCCCCGAAAAGCTGTATGCCTCATCGTCGGGATGAAGATAATTCACAACCGTTCCCACAGTCTTACCCGTTCTTGCCAGGCGGATTCGGCTTTTCTTTTCGCCTGAACATACATAAAACTCATAGTCTGTTTCTGTTTCAAGGTTTAACAAATCATATTCATTTTTATCGGTTGTTCCGCAAGAAGCAAAGTCTTCTTCCCCTCTCCTGCGATAAAAAACCTCATATTCACTCTCGGTCTCAAGCCATTCAAAGTGTATATTATCCTCGCCCGGAGCAATTCGGCAGATATAAATATCACCAACCTCTGCGAAAAACGGCTTGTATGGTGCATAGCTCCAATAATTATAGCCTTTCATTGCGTCCTCCTATATTTCCAGGTATTTTTCAAGACAATCCGTTGCAAATTTCATCTGCTTCATACAGTCTTTACTATACTCGGTTAATTCCTCGCTTTTGCGGTTTCTTGCAATGTTTTCGGTAGCTAAACCGCATAAAT
Source organism: Clostridia bacterium (assembly GCA_017621875.1). GTDB lineage: Bacteria > Bacillota > Clostridia > UBA1381 > UBA1381 > UBA1738. The sequence continues at coordinate 13,049 of JAGASE010000022.1, read as the reverse complement.
TCATATGATATTTCGCAGTCAGCGGATACGGCAAGCCGATTTCGGTAAAGCCAAACGTTCCTATTACCGATTGCACAAGCTTTGCCTTTTCAGGGTCTTTTTCAAAATTTTGTCCCAGCCACGAATACAGCTTAGGGTGAAAATTACACATTATTCCGCAATATCCGTCTCCTCCGCCCTGCATACTTTCAAGCAAGGTCTGGCAGTTTGCGTTCAAAAGCTTAAATTCACTGCCTTCAAGCTGCCTGCATCTTTCTTTTATGATTTCAGCATCGCAGCAGGTGTCCTTCATGTAGAAAAATCTGCCCGTTGAAAGACACCAATCCAAAATTTTCGGGGTTACAAGCCGCTTATAGGGATGTGGACATTCATACAAGCCGAGCTTTGCATTTTCCGGCAAAAGCTTTAACAGCTTTTCCGCATTTTGGATAAATACATCATCGCCCTCATTATTAATATCCATGCGGTTTGTAATTAATATCAGTGCGTCGGTGCCGGATTCCAAAACTGCATTAAGCTCCTCTGCCTGCTTTTCTATTGTGTCCGAAACATGTCCCGACGAAACAACCGTGAATTTTCTTCCGCTTTCTTTTTCTAATCGCTTTGCTCGTGCATAAACCAGCTTGTTAAGCGTTACTCTTTCCTCCAAGGAAAGATAAAATATCTCACTGGACTGACATATTGCAAATATTCCGTCAAGACCGTTTTCAAAATACCAATCAACATATTTTTCTGCTGTTTCATAATCTATGCTGCCATCTTTTTTATACGGCGTTATCATGGTTGTAAATATTTCCATGACATAGTACCTCCTATATGTAAGCTTTTCAGAATAATTATATAGTATTTTTATTGTTATGTAAATCAAAAAACGGGACAATGTTTTATAATTTTAAGACACCGATTGATTTATCCATAAAAATATGTTAAAATCGAAAATGGGTGATAATATGAAAATTTTATATAAGCAAAGCTCTGCAACCGGCGATAATAACGCTTTATCAAGGTTAAATATCACGAGCTGCTATCTTAAGGAAATACGATATGAGAGTGATTATAAAATAACGACACTCAAACCACATTCACATACCGAATATGAAATCCACATGGTTTTTTGCGGCAAGCAAAGCTACGAGATAGACGGCAGAACATACGACTTGCATAAAAATGAATTTATCATCATTCCTCCTAAAATAAAGCACCGCAGTGTGTTTGCTACGAAAAATATGACAAAATGCTCAATAACGTTCAATTCCGACGTTATGCTTGCTGCCTCACCGCATTGTGGAAAAATGACGGAGGCTGTCACAAACGGCGTGGAGTTCATTTTGAGTGAGTTTGAACACAAAACGCTTTCTTCATCTGCACTCATAGAAAACCGTGTTTTTGAGATATTGATTTTACTGCTCCGACTCAGCGGATATAAAGAACAGACGGTCAACCATGAACCGCATTTGGAAAACGACCATCTCAAATTAGCAAAAAAATTTATTTTGGATAACATCGAACAGAATTTATCGGTTGCGGACGTTGCGTCCTATTGTTATCTCAGCACAAGGCAACTGACCAGAATTTTTGTTAATGCAGAAGGTATTCCACCTGCAAAATATATAAGCCGTGAAAAAATGAAAAAAATAAGTGAATATATAAAAAACAGCACCTTGTCACTAAAGCAAATCAGTGAGCTGTTTTCGTACAATAACGAATTTTATTTTAATTCGGCATTCAAAAAATATTTCGGGATTCCGCCTCTTGCTTACAGAAAAATGTTTAAATGATGCACAAAAAATACCAAGCAAATTTTTCGCTTGGTATTTTTATTATTCTTACAGACACTTTACATATTATCTGTGAATTATGCTATCATCGAAACATACCCCTGTATCCACACTACAAGAATTATCAGAGGCAAAACATACTTTACATACAGACGCACCCATTTTGGGAAGACAAGCCCCTTTCCGGCATTTGCCTCGTTTATAAAATTGCTCCAGCCCCAGCCATGCTTATTATAGGTGCAGAACACCACATAAAGCAGCGAGCCGAGCGGCAGGATATTATTGCTTATAATAAAATCCTCAATATCCATAATGCCCTTGCCGCCGACCGACACCCACGACAGCACGTTGAATCCCAGAACGCACGGCAGTGAAAGCACTATCATCAGCACAATATTGATAGCCGCGACCTTTTTGCGGCTCAGCTTTGTCAGGTCAAGCCAGAAGGATATTATATTTTCAAAAACCGCTATAACCGTTGAAAACGCCGCAAAAATCATAAACAAGAAAAACAGAGTTCCTATAATTCTTCCGCCCGGCATAGAGTTGAAAATGCCCGTAAGCGTCGTGAACAAAAAGCTTGCCCCGACAGTTCCCGCATCGGCAGTAACCCCATTATTATAAGTAAAGCACGCAGGGAAAATTATAAGTCCCGACATAAGTGCCACAAAGGTATCCAAACTGATAATGGTAACAGTCTCGCCTGCAAGACGCCTGTCCTTGCCGATATAGCTTCCGAAAATCGCAATCGAGCCCATGCCGACGCTGAGCGTAAAAAATGCCTGTCCCATAGCGGCGGAGATAACCGTCCACACACCTGCATTTTTGAGATTTTCAAGCGACGGAACAAGATAAAATTTAAGTCCCTCACCTGCTCCCGACAGCGTACAGCAATACACCGCAAGACCTATCATCAGCGTCAAAAGTGCTATCATCATTACCTTTGTAATCCGCTCAACTCCCTTTTGAAGTCCCAGCGAACAAATCCCAAAGCATATCAAAATAACTGCCACAGTTGCAGGAATTGTTGTTTGCAAATCTGCCGTCATTGTTCCGAAAAACGCACCTGCCTCCTTTGCATTAAGACCTAAAATTGAGCCGTTTAAATATTTCAGAAAATACACTATCATCCACCCGGAAATGGTTGTGTAGAACATCATTAAAAGATAGTTTCCGGCAATTCCTAAATATTTCATCAAGTGCCACTTCTGTCCCGGCTTTTCCAAAACATCAAAGGAGGACGCAATGCTTTTCCCACTCGCACGCCCTACCGCAAGCTCTGCCGTCATTGCCGGAATCCCCAGCAAAATCAAAAACGCAATGTAAATAAGCACAAACATCGCTCCGCCATAGCTTCCTGTTATAATCGGAAAGCGATAAACGTTTCCCAAGCCTATTGCACACCCCGCTGAAATAAGAATAAATCCCAATCTCGAACCAAATTTTTCTCTGCTCATATTTTCCTCCGAATATATCTGATATTTTTTTATATTTCCGCATAAGCCGTTTTTTACAACAGCTTACTGCTTTTCACACCTCAAAAGTGTCACAATCCCTACCTCCGGGCGATTCCCCCACCGCGGCAGCGGAAGTGTATTCCCCATTCCGCGGTTTATAATCATGGTTGTCTTTCCATCTTCTACCACTCCGCTGCAATATTTAGGAAAAAACATTCTCTTTCCCGACAAGCATGCCGAGGACGGTGCAAGCATGCCGCCCAGATACGGTAAAGCAATCTGTCCGCCATGCATATGTCCCGACAGAATCAGGTCAAACCCGTAATCCTTTATCTCATCAAACAAATTTGCACGATGAAATAAAAGTATTTTATATCCGTCATAATCCGAAAGCTCGGAAAATGATTTTTTTAAATTTTTTGTAATTATATAAGGCACTCGCGAAAACGGATCTCCTACGCCGTATATGGCAAGCTTCTCTCCGTTTTTTTCAATTTCGGCATGCTCATTATCCAAAATACGCACACCCATTTTTTTAAGCTCACAAAGATCCTGCTCATGCCCCATACGCCAAAGGTCATGGTTTCCCGTAACCATATACACCGGCGAAACGCTCAGAAGTTCTTTAAGCAGTGCGGTAATTTCGCCAATAGGCTTATCGTCATCCTGCATCAAATCACCCGTTATCACCGTTATGTCAGGCTTTGCCGATGCGATTATCTCTGCAGCCCCTTCTGCCGGTCTTGAATGAAGATCGGAAATATGTGCAATTTTAAATCCGTCAAATGCAGACGGTATTTTTAAAGACCTGACGCGGTATGCCGTCTCCTGTACATGCCCCGCATAACATCTCGGCACGTTCATGTAAAAGCACTCCCTTCAAATTGAATTTATGCTATTTATTATTGTATCATTTTTTACGATAAAAGGCAAATATATATTGTATTTTTCGCAAAAATATGATAAAATAAAAGGGCTTATGATACAATTTGCATTTATCAGGCATCAGTTCTGCTTTTTGCAAATCTTCATCATACAAATATATCAATTTTACGGAGATACTATGTCACACTATATAGAGCCTGCCGAAATCACGCGGCAGAAAGACTTTCTTAACAGGATAAAAGAAATAAATAATAATTTTTACGTTAAAAACGGTAGAAAGCCGCTTGCCAACACCGAAACCTACGGCTGTCAGCAAAACGAAAACGATACCGAGCGTATTCGCGGCATGCTTTATGAGGCAGGCTACGATTTCTGTGAAAAAGCCGAGGACGCCGACCTGGTTATATACAACACCTGTGCCGTCCGCGAAAATGCCGAGGACAGGGTTTACGGCAGACTTGGCATCTTAAAGCACTTAAAAGAAAGCCGCCCCGAGCTTATTATCGGGCTTTGCGGCTGCATGGTGCAGCAGGAGCATATCGTAGAAAAAATCAAGAAAATACACAAGCATGTGGACTTGATTTTTGGTACGCACGCACTGTATAGGCTGCCGGAGCTTTTATACAACACCTTGAAGGAACGCGAAACGGTTATTGACATCGAAAACTGTGACGGAAAAATCTTTGAGGATATGCCCATTCTGCGTGATTCCTCCGACAAGGCGTGGGTCAGCATAATGTACGGCTGCAACAACTTCTGTTCCTACTGCATAGTGCCATACGTCCGCGGCAGAGAACGCAGCAGAGCTCCCGAAAAAATTCTTGAGGAAATCAAAGAGCTGGTTTCGGACGGCGTTACCGAAATCTGTCTTTTAGGGCAGAACGTAAACTCCTACGGCAAGGATTTGGAACAGGATATTGACTTCTCCGACCTCCTTTGCATGGTAAATGATATCCCCGGTGTGCAGCGAATAAGGTTTATGACCTCGCATCCAAAGGATTTTGGCGATAAGCTGATTGACACAATGGCAGCCTGCGACAAGGTTTGTCCGCAGCTTCATCTGCCGTTTCAGGCAGGCAACAACCGCGTTCTTCGGGAAATGAACAGAGGCTACACAAAAGAGGAATACCTCGAAAAAATCCGCAGGGTGAAAGAAAAAATCCCCGGGATTTCTCTTTCGACCGATATAATAGTCGGCTTCCCTACCGAAACAAACGAGGATTTCCTCGATACACTGGACGTTCTTCGCAAGGTGGAATTTGACAGCGTTTTCTCCTTCATTTATTCCAAGCGTGAAGGAACGCCGGCGGCAAAGCTGGATTTCGTGCTCTCCGAGGAGGAAATTCACACCAACTTTAACAAGCTTTTGGAGGTTCAGAACGAAATCTCAAAACGCAAAAATGATGCTTACGTAGGCAAAACATTTACGGTTTTGGTGGACGGAGTGAGCAAAAACAACGATGAAATGCTCTCCGGCAGAACCGATACTTCAAAAATCGTCAACTTTAAGGGCGACGCAGCACTTAAAGGGAAATACGTAAGAGTAAAGGTCACCGAGGCACACACTTGGAGCTTAAACGGTGAACTTGCAGAAGAAGGCATATAGATATCAAATAGATATTATCTATAAAATATAAAATTAAAACCGAAAGGAAGTAATCAAAATGAAAATTATAGAAAAAGCACACGAACTGGGACAGCTTATTAAGGAAAGCGACGAAATGAAAGCACTGCACGCAGCAGAGCAGGCTCAGGCAAACGATGAAGATGCACAAAAGCTTGTTGAGGCATTCAATCTTAAAAGAATGAACCTTGCACGCGATATGCAGGAGGGTAAGCTTACGCAGGAAGAGGCTATCAAGCAGAACAACGATGCATTTGCAGAAATGGTTGAGGCGTCGGAGATTATTAAGAACTACGTTGAGGCAAAAAAAGCGTTTGACAAGCTTGTAACAGGCGTAAACAGCACTATCAACCTCTATATCATGGGCGAGCAGGGCGGCTGCACTCACGACTGCCATTCCTGCGGCGGCTGCCACTGATACCTTCAAAAGCAGGACTGCGGCAGATTTTTCGCAGATACGCAATCAGCCACGCAGGAATTTGATTCTTTCTTGCGTGGTTTTTAAAATAACTTTCGATTGACAGCATCGCTGACAAAATATCGGCACGTGCTAAAACAAAAGAACAGGAGATAAAAAATGGCAGAAAAAACACTGTCGCCCATGATGAGCAAATACCTGCAAACCAAAGAGGAATACTGCGATTGTATTCTGTTTTACAGGCTGGGCGACTTTTATGAAATGTTTTTTGATGACGCTCTTACGGCGTCCCGTGAGCTGGAGCTTACGCTGACAAGAAAAAAATGCGGTCTTGAGCAGGACGCACCGATGTGCGGCGTGCCTTTTCACAGTGCCTCCGTTTATATTCAGAGGTTAGTTGCCAAAGGCTACAAGGTGGCAATCTGCGAGCAGCTTGAAGATGCAAAGGAAGCAAAGGGACTGGTTGACCGCGGCGTTATCCGGGTTATCACTCCCGGCACGCTCACCGATGAGAATATGCTCGATGACAAGAAAAACAACTATCTGTGCATACTTTATAAATCCGCAGAATGCGGACTGGCTTTTTGCGATGTATCAACAGGCGAGGTTTTTGTAACAAGGATTGTTGACGAAAAATCCGTAATAAACGAGGTCGCACGCTACGCTCCGAGTGAAATAATCATGAATACCTCGGCAATGGATACCTTTGAAAAAGATATTTCGGGCAGGATATCAACCGATATCACCGATTTTGACGAGGACTACTTTATTGCCGACAGCGAAAAAATCGCACAGCAATTCGGTGCCGCATCACCCGAAGCTTTAGGGCTATCCTCCGAGGCTATGAAAAACGCGGTATGTGCGATGCTCAGATATTTAGAGCACACGCAAAAAAGTCAGGTGAGCTATATAAACACACTTACCGTCTACAGTGCGGCGGAATTTATGGATATTGATATCGCCACAAGACGCAATCTCGAAATCACCGAAACAATGCGTGACAAAGCCAAACGCGGCTCGCTTTTGTGGGTGCTTGACCGCACAAAAACCTCAATGGGAGCAAGAAAATTAAAGCAGTGGCTTGAAAAGCCGCTGATAAACTCAATAGAAATTAACAAGCGTCTTTATTCTGTAGACGAGCTTGTGAAAAACGTGATGCTGTGCGATGATTTATGCGAGCTGCTTTCGGGCATTTACGACATTTCGCGTATCGTGAGCAGGATTTCGCTTAACACCGCAACGCCGCGTGATATGCTCGCACTCAAAAACTCGCTCTTAAAGCTGCCCGAGCTTGACTATCTGCTTTCAAAGACCACCTCGCCGATTTTGTCGGCAATGAGCAAGGGCTTTGATTTAATGTCGGATATTACCGAGCTTTTGGAGAACAGCATTGCAGACGATCCACCGATAGTATTAAAGGACGGCGGAGTTATCAAAGCAGGCTATAACAATGAGCTGGACGAGCTGAGAAGGCTCACCAAGGACGGCAGAGCATGGATTTTGGCAGCCGAGGCTGAGGAACGCGAGCGAACAGGAATTAAAAATCTGAAAATCAGCTACAACAAGGTTTTCGGCTACTATATCGAAATAACAAAATCCAATATAGACATGGTTCCCGACTACTATATACGCAAGCAAACCCTTGTAAATGCCGAGCGTTATATCACGCCGCAGCTTAAGGAAATGGAAAACAGCGTGCTCAGTGCTTCCGAGCGGTTTCTTGCACTCGAAGCTCAGCTTTTTGAGGATATCAGAAAGAAAGTCGCCGCAGAAATCGACCGCTTAAAGGCGGTGTGTGAAACCATCGCGGTTACAGACGTGCTTTGTTCCTTTGCTTCCGCCGCTTTCAAATCAGGCTACACGATGCCGGAGGTTACAGAGGGCGGAGAGCTTATTATAAAGGACGGACGGCACCCGGTAGTGGAAAAAACGCTGAAAAGCAGTATTTTCGTGCCAAACGACACTACTCTTGACCGCGGCGAAAACCGCGAGCTGATTATCACCGGTCCAAACATGGCGGGTAAATCAACATATATGCGTCAGGTTGCGTTAATAACGCTTATGGCACAGGTCGGCAGCTTTGTTCCGGCAAGCTATGCAAAAATCGGCGTTGTTGACCGCATTTTCACGCGTGTAGGTGCTTCGGACGACATCGCCCAAGGACAAAGTACATTTATGCTCGAAATGGTCGAGGTGGCAAATATTTTAAAGAACGCTACTGAAAAATCACTTGTTATCCTTGACGAAATCGGCAGGGGTACCTCTACCTTTGACGGGCTTTCCATCGCATGGGCGGTGGCAGAGCATATGCAATCCAAAATCGGTGCAAAAACGCTGTTTGCAACTCATTACCACGAGCTTACACAGCTCGAGGACACCCTTGACGGTGTCAAAAACTACTCTATCGCCGTTAAAAAGCATGGCGATGACATAACCTTCCTAAGACGAATTATCCGCGGTGGTGCAGACGACAGCTACGGTATCGAGGTTGCCGCACTTGCCGGCGTTCCCAAGTCGGTTATCCGCCGGGCAAAGGAGATTTTAGGAAAGATTGAAAGCGATGATATAGAAGGTGCGTATAAAGCCAAAAAGCCGCAGGAAACCTCTCCGCAAATAGGCTTTGAGGACAACATCGCCGCCGAGATTTTTGAGGAGCTTAAAAACATGGACGTTACTACCTACACGTCCATCGAGGCACTTAACAAGCTTTACGAGCTTTCGGAAAAGGCAAAAAACTAGCTGTCTTATTCGCCCAATAAGGCAGTCCTTTAATAACTTGTGGCAGAAAGGTTACGGAAAACGGTATGGGAAATATTAATGTACTTCCAACAGACATATCAAATAAAATAGCGGCAGGCGAGGTTGTAGAGCGTCCGGCGTCGGTAGTTAAGGAGCTTGTGGAAAACGCAATTGACGCCGGTGCAAGTGTTATCAATGTCGAAATACGCAAGGGCGGAATTACTCTTATAAGCGTTTCGGATAACGGCTGCGGCATGACACGCGAAGATGCGGCAATCGCCTTTCTTCGTCATGCAACCAGCAAAATCCGCACAGAAAATGACCTTGACGCAATCTACACAATGGGCTTTCGCGGAGAGGCTCTTTCGAGTATCGGTGCGGTTTCACAGACCGAAATGTATACCAAACGCAAGGACGATGACAGCGGCACACGCGTTGTGTGCAACGGCGGCGAGATAGAATCCTGCGAGGACGCGGGTGCTCCGAACGGCACTGCGTTTTTGGTGCATAATCTGTTCTATAACACCCCTGCACGCATGAATTTTTTGAAAAAGGACGCGACAGAGGCAGCCGCCGTAACCGACATGATGGAACGTTTTATCCTGTCTCACCCCGAAATTTCCTTCCGCTACACAGTGGACGGCAAGGAAAAATATTTTACATCGGGCGATAATAGCCTCGTTAACTGCATTTACACCGTTTACGGCAAAAATTACGCAAAATCGGTCATTCCGATAGATTATCAGACCGAGCTGCTTAAAATTACAGGTGTGATTGGTAAAGGCGACGCGGCACGTCCGAACAGGGGTTATCAGAGCTTTTTTGTGAATAAGCGGTATATTAAAAGCCTGCGTATTTCCGCCGCCCTTGAAAATGCCTACAAAAATCAGATAATGATTGGCAAGCACCCGATGGCGGTGCTGAACATTGAAATAAATCCGCGGCACGTAAATATAAACGTGCATCCGACAAAGCTTGAGGTGAAGTTTTCACGCGAGGAGGAGGTTATCTCCTCAATTTACCACGCGGTGGAAAATGCTTTGTATGCACTTCCGAATGTGCCGCAGATAGAGCATAAAACACCGGTTAAGACCACGTTTACACGTGACAAGGCAGATACCTCCGCACAGGTTTCGATGCCGACTGAGATGCCGAAAGCTCCGCCAAGCGGAATTTCATGGCAGGAGGCAAAAAGCATCAGCACGCCGCCTGCTCCTGCTCCCAAAGCAGTCGATGCAAAGACCGAAGAAATGACAAGCTATGCACTCGACGCCACAAATGAGTATTTTACAAAAAAACAGGCAGAGCTTATCAGCTCCGGCAAGGCGGAGGAAATTTTATTGGAGCAAAAGGTTGCAGAGGATTTTGCGAGCAGCAGAAAAATCAGCTACCTCACGCAAGCTCCACAGGATATGCCAAGTCAGCCGACAGCACCTGCAGAAGATGCGGCAGATGCAGTGCTGCCCGAAACAACATCGTCTGCAAAGGTCACAGCGGCAGAGGCTTTATCTGCCGAGACTCCCTCTGCACGCAGCAGCGAAAGCTCCGACAAATGGGGCTTTGACCGCGAAAATGTGCGGATTATAGGTCAGATTTTCGGAACATATATCCTTGCACAGTCAGGCGATACGATGATTATTGCCGACCAGCACGCGGCACACGAGCGGTTAAAATATGAAGAATTAAAGCGTGAGCTTGCCGAGCGTGAAGTCACCTCGCAGATGCTGCTCGTTCCTGTTACAGTGGATTTATCCGCCGGAGAATACGTGACATATTGCGAGAATGCGGTTCGTTTTGCGGAAATGGGCTTTGAAATTGAGGATTTTGGCAGCAACACGTTATTAGTTCGTGCAACGCCGGAGGCTCTTGATGAGGACGAGCTTAAGGATTTGGTGATAGAGCTGATTGACCGCTTTGCGGAAAACAGCCGCGAGATAATATCATCAAAAATGGAACGTGCACTATACACAATCGCGTGCAAGGCGGCGGTAAAAGCAAATCACAGCTTTGATTTAAAGCAGCTGGAGGTGCTTTTGAACGCAGTTTTGGACCTTGAAAACATAAATACCTGTCCGCACGGACGGCCGATAATAATAACAATGACAAAAAAAGAGCTTGAAAAGGAATTTAAGAGGATTGTATGAAAAAGATACCTTTGATTGTTATTGCAGGACCGACCGCATCAGGCAAAACCTCGCTTTCCATTCAGCTTGCCAAGCGTTTGGACGGGGAAATTGTTTCGGCGGACAGTATGCAGATTTATAAATATATGAATATCGGAACAGCAAAGCCGACGGACGAGGAAAAAGAGGGAATCCCCCACCACATGATGGATTTTCTTGAGCCGTCGGTGAATTTTTCAGTGGCAGATTACTGTGAGATGGCACATGGCGTAATTGCCGATATCCATGCACGAAAAAAAATGCCGATTATAGTCGGCGGAACGGGACTTTATATTGATTCGCTGGTTAATAATGTGGATTTTGGCGAAACGGACACAAGCCATGAAATACGTGCAGAGCTTGAGGAGGTTGCAAAGCGATGCGGCAACGAGGCGGTGCATCAAATGCTTGCCGAAATTGACCCCGAAACCGCGGCGAAATATCACCCGAATAACGTGCGGCGTATTATTCGTGCTATTGAATTTTACCGAGTGACGGGGCAGACAATTTCCGAGCACGCCGAAGAGGAAAAACAGTCACGCTATGACGCAGTTTGGTTTTGTATTGATTGGGACAGAGAGGTTTTATATGACAGAATAAACCGCCGCGTGGATATTATGGCGGCGGACGGACTGATTGACGAGGCACGTATGCTTTTATCCGGCTACAGCAAGGACTGTACAGCAATGCAGAGCATCGGATACAAGGAGCTTTGCGATTATTTTGACGGAAAACAGTCTCTCGATGAGGCGTTAGAGCAAATTAAAATGAACTCACGCCGATATGCAAAAAGACAAATTACGTGGTTTAAGCGGAATAAGGAAATTCATTGGCTTAAATACAGCGATAATATTGTTGATACCGCTATGGATATTATTCAACAGCATAGTTCGTAGGATTTCCCTTAAGTAAATACTGATTAAATAGTTTTTGTAGAGAACAGCCTCCCGAACGCCCCGTCTTTCGGGCTGTCGCGGACTCCGGTCCTACAATATATATGCATTATTTAGATTATGCCTGTGCAGTGCAGGCATAATTTTTTGCACAAAAAAAGAGTTGAACTAAATGTTCAACTCTTTTATGTTATAATCGTATGATTATTTAATTGCGTAAACTGCAACTACCGCTTCGTCAACGATCATAGCGATTGCATAGTTTGCATCACCAGACATGTCTGATTCGCTGCTATAAACGTCGTCTTCTTCGTACTTAGCAAGACCTGTTGAAGCAAGAACTGATGCATCAGCAGCCTTCTTGAATCTGTCATAAGTCTTGGTTACGTTTGTGTTCTTTGTATCATACAGATAGCTCTGGCAATCACTTGCTACGCTGAAGATTGCAACACCATCATTCAGAACCTTAGGTGTATCAGCATCATCATCGTGATCATAAAGCTTAAGGTCTACAGTTGTGTCAACCTTTGTAAGAGCATCCTTAATCGGAGCAAATGTCAGAACACCGTCAGCACCAGGAATTACATAACCTTCAACAAGCTGGATGTCTTTGTTTGTTTCGTTAACAAGGTCATATGCCCATCCTTCTGAATCCTGTGCAAGGTAGTCTTCTGCATCATAGCCTTCAGCTTCGATTGCTGCTGCAAGTGTTTTGAACTTGCTGTCTGCATCGTGGTCATATACGATGAATACATCGCTTACGAAACCATCGTTATCTGTCTCGAAGAAGAATGCGTCACCTACATCAAGACCTGAATCTTCATAAAGATCCTTGTTGAAGAGAAGCTCTGCTTCAGCTTCGCCGTTGTAAAGAACGATTACAGAATCAACTTCGTCACCGTCATCAGTTTCTGTTGCGTTAGCAGCCTTTCTAACAACTGCAAATCTTGACTCGTCGTTGAACTTGTCGCCAACAGCTGTCAACACTACAAGTGTTGTATATGTGCCTGACTTCCAAGCTGCGAACTTATATGTTGAGCCGTCCTTGAAGCTTTCAGCATTGAAGCTTGAGTAGCTTGAAGACTGCTTCGGA